>DAOUKO010000014.1:0-92302 GCA_034421215.1 Dehalococcoidia bacterium | reverse complement strand
CGACGAAGAAGACCCGCCGGACGACAACCCGCGCCCCTACAGGGACCCCGACGAAATCCGCGTCCCCCTCCGCGACTTGGTGAGATTCACATACGGCCCCTTGTAGCAGGACCATTCCCATCAACATATCCGGGACCACCCCCCACCACGTCACTCCCGCCAGAGGTAGCCTGCCCCGTACTCGATACAGGGTCATCCCCGACCTCCGTCCCCCGTCTTCCCCGACGCAGATCGGGGACCCAGGTGGGCGCGGCTACCACCCAAACCCACAAAACCACCAAACACCCTCGCACCCCACCACCCTTCGTAGCGGCGGGTTTCAAACCCGCCTGGGGGGGAACAAGGGGCGCGGCTTTCACCCACAACCGCCAAGCTACCCCCTCCCCGCCTCCGCTCGTCATCCCCGACCCGTCAGTCGTCATCCCCGACCCGCCAAGTCGTCTTCCCCGACCCCGATCGGGGACCATTTGGATCGGAACGGGGAAAGGGCCACTATGGAGTGCTGGTTCGGGGCCGCGTGGAATGTCTGCCACGCGGTGATTGCATCACCCGAACACGTGTGCTAGTGTCTACCTGTCACTGCGCCGCCGGAATTGGAGTGGCGCAGGTCCCCGAAAGCTGAAAGTTGGGAGCAAATAGATGAAGGGTACGTCCACCCAAACGGCCAAGAATGTGAACGGAAGCGGAAGCGAGCGCGACAAGACCCTGGAACTGGCCCTGGCGCAGATCGAAAAGGCCTTTGGAAGAGGGGCCGTGATGCGCATGAGCGAGGCCGAGGCGCTCGACCGCTCGGTAGACGCGATCCCAACGGGCTCGATTGCGCTGGACATGGCTCTCGGTGTGGGAGGCCTGCCCCGCGGCCGGATCGTCGAGATCTTTGGCGCGGAGTCGGCCGGAAAGTCGACCCTCGCGCTGCACGTCATCGCCGAGGCGCAGAAGAAGAACGGCACGGCGGCATACATCGACGTCGAGAACGCCCTCGACCCGACGTACGCGAAGGCCCTGGGCGTAGAGGTAGACAAGCTCCTCATTTCGCAACCCGACTCAGCCGAGCAGGCGCTCGAAATCACCGATTACCTCGTACGCAGCGGCGCCCTCGACATCATCGTGGTCGACAGCGTGGCCGCGCTGGTGCCGAAGGCAGAGCTCGAAGGCGAAATGGGCGACGTGCACATGGGCCTGCAGGCCCGCCTGATGTCGCAGGCCCTGCGCAAACTGAGCGGCTCGATCAACAAGACGAGCACCGTCGTCATCTTCATCAACCAGCTTCGGGAGAAGGTGGGGGTGATCTTCGGCAATCCCGAGGTGACGCCTGGGGGCAGGGCCCTCAAGTTCTATTCCTCGGTCCGGATCGACCTGCGCCGGGCGGAGTCCATAAAGGTCGGTAGCGACATCATCGGCAACCGGGTGCGGGCGCGCGTGGTGAAGAACAAGGTGGCCCCGCCCTTCAAGAAGACGGAGATGGAAATCATCTACAACGAGGGGATCAGCAAGGAAGGCGCGCTGCTCGACCTCGGCGTCGAACGCGGCGTGTTGTCCAAGCGCGGCTCATTCTTCTCCTTTGGCGAGACTCGCATCGGTCAGGGACGCGAGGCATCCAGGCAGTTCCTGCGGCACAACACAGACATACGGGACGAGATCGAGGCCGCGATCCGCGGCTCCGCCAAAGCCGGAACAGACCCAACCCCCCCAAACAACTCACCCCAATCCTAGCTGCGCCCCGAGGAACCCGATTCAATAATCCCCTCTCCCTCGGGAGAGGGTTTGGGTGAGGGCATAACTCGCAATCGTAACAACCGGCAATTGTCACATACACCACTCTCACCTCGAATCTCTCCCTTTGATAACACCCCGCCAGGCAGGTCCCACCAACCCCCGTCTTGCCGGACTACCCCTCCATCGTCTTCCCCGACCCCGATCGGGGACCCAGGGGCCCGGGGCCACGCGCGACCATCCCTCCATCCCCACCTCGTTGTGCTGGACCCCGATCCGGTACCCATGGTGCGAGGTGTGGGCGCGGCTACCACCCAAACCCGCAACACCACCAAATACGCCATGTAGGGTGCGGCTCTTGTGGCCGCCCGACGGGGCAGACGGACGGCGCGGCTACCCCCAACAAAAGCCCAACGGCAGCAACTCTGCCTCGCGATATAGACTTTTCCCTATAGAACGGGTTATGGATTCGCTGGCCTTGTGGCCCGCGGACCCGTCAAGTAGGGAAAAGAAGTGGTCCTCTCAATCGTCATTATCGTCGTGGCCCTGGCAGGCAGCGCGTTCATCAGCGCATCCGAGGCCGGGCTCCTAGCGGTCAACCGCGTGCGTATCCGTCGCCTCGCGGCGGAAGGCAATCGCCGTGCCGCGGCGGTCACGAGCATTCTCGGGGAGCACGAGAAGTTCTTTGGCTCGATCCTGCTCACCGGCAACATCTTCAACATCCTTATTGCCTCGGTCGGCACAGCGCTCGCCATCAGGATCGGCGGCGACTCCGGCGCGGCTGTCGCAGTCGCCACCGCGATCACCACCGTGCTGATTGTCGTTTTCGGCGAACTCACGCCAAAGTCGGTCGCAACGCTGGCCGCGGAACGATGGTCGCTCACAGCAGCGCCCGCGGTACGGGCACTGATGGTCGTAATCGGCCCTTTCGTCTACCTGTTCACCCTCATCCCGCGGGGCATGACCCACCTGCTGGGCGGACGTGAAGCTCTCCGGACGCCGAGCGTCACGGAAACCGAATTGCGCATGCTCATCGACATGGGTGAGGAGGAAGGTACAGTCGAATCGACCCAGGGGCAGATGCTGGAGAAGATCTTCCGTTTCGGTGAGACCGAAGTGAGCGAAGTGATGACGCCCCGCCCAGAGATAGTCTGGGTCAACGCCGATACGCGCTTCAGCGAATTCCTTGAGATCTACCGTGAACACCCGCACACGCGCTTCCCCGTGTACGACGAAGAGGAGGACGACGTGGTTGGGGTGCTTTCTGTGAAGGACGCCATGGCGTCATTGGCCGGCGGCGAACTGGACCTGGACCAGCCGGTCGCCAGGATCATGCGAACGGCCCTGTTCGTGCCCGAGACGAAACGGCTCGACGACCTGTTCGACATGCTCCAGCAGACCGGCCACAAGATGGCGTTGGCGGTGGACGAGTTCGGAGGAGTCGCGGGAATCATCACTCTCACCCGGGTGGTGGAACAGATTGTCGGCAGGACCGGGGAAGAGGGACGAAGACCGGAGGAGCGCATCGTCACGATCAGCGAGAACACTTTCGTCGTCGACGGCGGAATGTCGGTGGACGATGTGAACGATGAGCTCGAACTTGGAATCCCCGAGGGCGATTACGACACGGTCGCAGGTTTCGTCGTGGACCTGCTGCAACACATCCCGGAAGTGGGCGAAAGGCTGCGCTACAACGAGTTGCGCATGCAGGTGCTGGAAATGGACGGCCGAAAGATCTCGCGCATCACCGTGAGGCGAGGCCCGCGGGTGCTGGAGCAGGACGAAGCCTGATGGCCTCGAGGGCAAAGACGGCCCGGTTCGTGGACGCGGTCGAGGAAGGGTTACAGCGGTGCGGAGTCGACTTCGAGCGGCCCTTGCTGATCGCGTTTTCCGGCGGGCCGGACTCGTCTGCGTTGCTGCTCGCCTGCATCGCGCTGAAGGACCGGCGCGGGCTCGGCATCACTGCCGCTCATTTCAACCACCGCCTGCGCGGAGACGAGTCCGACAGCGATGCCGACCATGCGGCGGCGGTCTGCCGCCGTTATGGTGTCGAATGCGTCATGGGATCGGGAGACACTCTCGCCCAATCACGGCAGACCGGCCAATCATTAGAGGCGGCGGCACGCGATCTCAGGTACGCCTTCCTGTTCGATGCGGCCACAGCATCGTGCGCACAGGCGATGGCGACCGGTCACACGATGGACGACCAGGCCGAGACTGTGCTGCTGAACATTACGCGGGGCGCCGGCCTGCGCGGCTTGTCAGCCATGCGCGGTTCGGTCGATTTGCCGGTCGCAGGTCGAACGGACTCTTTACGCGTAGTAAGGCCAATGCTGGGACTCCGCAAGAGCGCAGCGGCCGAGTTCTGCCTGCACCGTGGGCTGTCGCCACTACTCGACAGTAGCAACGATGACGCACGCTTCCCTCGCAACAAACTGAGGCGGGATGTAATACCTGACCTCGAGGCGATCAACCCCAATGTCGTCGACGCCATCTGCCGGCTTGCCCGGGCCGCCCGCGACGACTTCGAGGTCATAGACGCGATCTCAGCCGAAGCGTTCGGTGCCGGTGTGAGAACCGGAGACGGTTACGCCGACATCTCCAAAGCCGCTGTAAGCGGCCTACCGGTCCCGGTAGCCCGCCGGGTGCTCATGGCTGCCTACGAGTCTGTCTCAGGGACGCTCGACGGTCTGGAGTCCGTCCACGTCGATGCCATGATTGACGTGGCAACAGGCAGGGCTGGGATGTCGATAGACCTCGCTGATGGCATGACGATGACGGGAGACCGCCATACCGCAAGGCTCGCCGCCCCTGGACGGCAGGACGCCGATTGCCCGTACCCGTCGGCCATTCACGAAGAGGTCCTGTCCGTGCCGGGCGAACTTGACCTTTCGGACGGGTTCAGGCTGGTCGCGGAAATACGCGGCGGCAATGTGGTTGAACCGGGAAGGGAATGGACGGCAACACTTGACCCGGCTGTAGCGGACGGGGAGTTGTTGGTCAGGTCACGCAGGCCAGGCGACCGGTTTCACCCTCTCGGGATGCCCGGTCCGGTCAAGCTACAGGACTTCTTCGTAAACGCGGGTGTGCCCCGCAGGTGGCGCGACAGGGTGCCGCTGGTGGAGTCGAGGGCGGGAATCGCCTGGGTGGCGGGCCATCGACCCGCCGAGTGGGCGAGGTTGGGCCACGCCGCGGAACGGGTGCTGCGGCTGGAGTTGACAGGTCCCGGTTAGAGCACCCTGACGAGTCGGAGATTGTCGGTCACGCCGGGTATTCGGCCGCGTTTTGCGACCGGACTGCCGTCGATTTCCTTGATGTCGCACGTCATCTGGACCGGCGACGCCCCTGCGATGTACTGGCCGACCACGAAGACGTTCACCGGCGTGTCCGTCTCGACAAACTCGGTGATCCGTTCGGGCGTCAAGCCGCCGCTGACGTAGATGTCAACGTGCCTGAACCCCGCCAGGTCCAGCCGTGCACGTACCTCGTAGACCAGGTCCGGCGTCACGCCACCCCGCTCGGCGGGGGTGTCCAGGAGCACCCCGCGCAGGCGCTCCCGCAACGAACGGGCCACGGCAATGGACTCTTCAGCCTCGTCCTTGAACGTATCGACAAGCGCCACCCTGGGCACTTCTGGCGGCATGTGCCTGTCGAACGACATGGTGGCCCTCACCGTGTCCCCCACAAGCAACACGTAGGCGTGTGGCATGCCGCCCCACGGCGTCAGTCCGGCGAGGCGGGCGCCCTGCAGCGACGAGCACGATACGCAGCCGCCGACGACGGCAGAGTAGTCCATGATGCCGCTGACTGACGGATGCACGCGCCTCGCGCCAAAAGAGACGACCGGTATGCCTTGGGCCGCCTCGACGCAGGCCCTTGCTGCCGAAGCCCATCCCGAACCGGAGGCGAGGGTTCCGGCCACGGCAGTCTCGTAGAGCCCAAAAGATGCGTAAGGCGCGCGGATGCGCAGGCACACCTCGCCGGCTTCCACCGAAGATCCCTCCGGCAGCGACCACGCTTCCCTTCCAGTCTCCGGCAGGACGCGGCTCAGGAGCGGCACCACCTCGCCAATGCCCGCGAAGATGCAGTCCTCCCCGGGGGAGAACTCCATGACCACGTCGGGATTGAGGGACTCCTGGCGGAGGATCGTAAGGGTGCGGTGCAGGTAGATGTCGGCGGTATCGCCCACAAGCACCTGTCGTGCAATTTCAGGCTCGTTTGTAGTCATAAGGGTCTTTCGACTTTACTTGGCCGTATCGGCATTCACGTTCATATGCAACCGTACTGGGGGCCAACTCTATCGACGGGCCAAGTTGGGGGTCAAGGGCCGCGGTCCGGCCGCGGCAGGCCACCGAATCTCAGCCGGAGCAGGCCCTTGATGTCTTCCCACGCGGTCGCGACCACCTTTACCCGGGTGTCCGGATCGTCTTCCCAGTGGACAGGTATCTCCTTGATGCGGTAGCCGGAGTTCTCCGCGATCAGCAGCAGTTCGGTGTCGAAGAACCAGTGGTTGTTCTTGACAAGTGGGGTCAGGTCCGTCGCTGCTGCGGCCGAGATGGCCTTGAAGCCGCACTGTGCGTCCCTGAAGCCAGTCAGGAACATGGACCGGAATAGTAGGCTGTAACCCCGCGAAGTGATCTCGCGCGTGAGGCTGCGCCCTATCACGTCCGAGTCGGGCAGCAGACGCGAGCCGATGGCTATGTCGTAGCCCTGCTCTGCCACCGCGGCGACTATCTCGGGCAGGTGTTGCAAGCCGGTGGAGAGGTCCACGTCCATGTAGCAGCGCACGTCTGCGTCGCTCTCCTGCCACGCCCGCTTGAGGGCGCGGCCGCGGCCGCGTTGTTCCAGCCTGGTGACGCGCACCCGCCCATCCTTCGAGGCCAGTTCAAGGGCCACCTCCGGCGTGCGGTCGGTGGAACCGTTGTCTGCGACCGTGAACGTCCAGTTGCGTTCGGGGTGGTCAGTGACGAACTCGGCAAGCCTGGAGATGCACCGGGGCAGGGCGCGCTCCTCATTCAGCACCGGAATTACTATGTCGACGGAGGTGGTCATATCTGCTGGTCAGCACTGTGCAGGCTGTAATCGCGCGGCAATGTGAGTCTTCAAGTCAGTGCAGGAAGTGGCGTATGCCGGTATGCACCATGGCGAGCCCAAGCCGGTCTGCCGCCGCAGTCGTCTCGTCGTCGCGAATAGAGCCGCCGGGCTGCACAATGGCTGTCACGCCTGCCTCGGCAGCACGCTCTATGCCGTCGGCGAATGGGAAGAACGCGTCTGAAGCGAGAGCCGCGCCGGTTGCCTGTTCGCCGGCAGCCTGTGCAGCGAGGGCGACGCTGTTGACCCGGTTTGGTTGGCCGGCCCCCATGCCGGCGATGGACCGGTCTTTGGCGATCAGGATGGCGTTTGAGCGGACGAACCGGCACGCCTGCCACGCGAATTCGAGATCGGATTGCTCGCTCCTGGTCGGCTTGCGCGCCGAGACGACGTTCCACGCGGAGGGATCGTCCACGGAGGTGTCCGGGGTCTGTACCAGCGCGCCGCCCGAAATGGTCCTGACCTCAACCTGGGAATCTGATGCCGCGTTCACCCTCAGCACACGCGTTCTCTTGCGCCTTTTCAGGGCTTCCAGCGCGTCCGGTTCGTATTCCGGGGCAGCGATGACGTCGAACAGCACGCCCGCCATGGCGGCGACGGTTGCTACCGTGACGAGCGAGTTGAACCCGACGATGCCGCCGTAGGCTGAAATGGGGTCTCCGGCCAACGCCCGGCGAAAGGCCTCGTCCTGCTGCTCGTGCACCGCCAGGCCGCACGGGTTGGCGTGCTTGACGATGGCGACGGCATGCTCTTGGAACCCGTTTGCAATCCGCCACGCGCTGTCGGCATCGAAGTAGTTCAGGTATGACATCTCGATGCCGTGAAGCCGTTCGGCGTTGGCGACCCCGCCCGACTCGCCGGGCAACGAGTAAACGCCGCCGGCCTGGTGCGGGTTCTCTCCGTACCTGGGGACGCTAGCCAACGACCATCCGACGGTATATTCGGCCGGCATGTCCGCTTCCGACCCGCCGTCCTGTCGCAGATAGGAGGAGATGGCGGTGTCGTAGAGGGCGACGTGCTGGAATGCTTTCGCAGCCAGTCGCCGCCGTTCGTCGAATGGGACGCCGCCCGAGGCGATCTGCGCCCCCACACTTTCATAGTCGGACGGGTCCACGACGATGATGACGTCCGGGAAGTTCTTGGCGGCTGCGCGGGTCATCGCCGGTCCGCCGATGTCGATATTCTCCAGCGCGTCGTCGAGCGTCGCTCCGACCCGGCTAACGGTGTCGGTGAAGGGGTAGAGGTTGTTGACGACAATGTCGATCGGCGTGATCCGGTGTTCGGCGATCTGCCCCATGTGGTCGGATTCGGAACGCCGTGCCAGCAGACCGCCGTGAATCGCCGGATGCAGCGTTTTGACGCGCCCGTCGAGGATCTCCGGGGACCCGGTCACCTCCGACACCTGGAGCACTTCGAGTCCCGCAGCGCGCAATTCCGCGAAAGTCCCTCCCGTGCTGACGAGGCGGTATCCGGCATCGGCCAGTACGCGGGCAAATTCAACCAGGCCGGTCCTGTCGAAGGCGCTCAGCAGCGCGTGGCCGGGAAGTGGTCTTTCGTTCATGCGCACGCCAGCTGGCTCACGTTATTCGTTCCGACCCTGCTCCAACAAACCCCACGCGGCCAGGGCCTTCCTGTTCGACTACCCTGCCGAGTTCCCATGACTCCGGCACAGCCTCGCGCACCGAATCGGCGTCGTCGGCGCCGACGACGATCACCATGCCGACGCCCATGTTGAAGACGCGAAACATCTCTCCGGTCTCCACGCCACGGGTCTCAATCAGGCGGAACAGCGGGGGGACGGGCCACGTGCTTACGTCGATCTCCGCCGCCAGGCCGGGGGCGAGGGAACGAGGGACGTTCTTGTAGAAGCTCCCGCCGGTTATGTGCGCCAACCCCTTTATGCGGGTCAGCACCGGCCGCAGTTCGGCCAGGTACTGCCGGTGAGGGGCCAGCAGCGCCTCTCCCAGCGTCCGGCCGTCTTCCGGGACGGGCGATTCGAGGACCGCTGGGTTCTTGTCGATGTCGAATACGGACCGGACCAATGAATACCCGTTCGTGTGCAGGCCGCTCGACGGCAGACCGAGCAAAATGTCGCCGGGTTGAGTTTCGTCCGGTGTGAGCAGCCGGTCTCGGTCGACGGCGCCGACGATGAACCCGACGAGGTCGAAGTCCCCAGCCTCGTAAATGCCCGCCAGCGTGGCGGTTTCGCCCCCGAGCAACGAACAGTTGGCCTTGGAGCAGGCGTCAGCCAGTCCCGCAATGAGACCTGCCACCATCTCCTCCTCCAACTCACCCACGCCGATGTAGTCGAGGAAGAACAGCGGCGACGCGCCTGCCGGAAGGATGTCGTTTATGCAGTGGTTAACGATGTCGTGGCCAAGCGTGTCGTAACGTCCCAGCGCCTGGGCGATGCGTACCTTCGTCCCCACGGAGTCGGTACTGGACACGAGCAGCATGTTGCCGGCCGGGTCGGGGTCGAAGACCCCGCCGAAGAACCCCGGACCGCCGACCACGCCGGGCCCGAGGGCGCTTGCGGCCAGCGACTTGATTCGTTCCTTGACGGCTGCGGCTTTGTCGAGATCGACGCCCGCGTCACGATATGTGCGGCCGGTCGTGTTCACGGCCATCTACGCGTCTCCGGAGGGGCCCGTGCCGGGCGTTCAGGTAACCGGGGGATACAGCCAAGTATATGTTCGGGCGCCCTGATTCAGTGGTGAGACCGGGTGGGATTCAGTTCGGTCGCCGTGTGTGCAGTTGCGCGAATCACGCGACCTACACCGGGCTGAGTTGCATCTTGTCCATCTCTAACTGCACGGGAATCGGATATTCGCCGGTGAAGCAGCCCTTGCAGTAGTTGTCGCCGCTGGTGTCGACTGCTCGCATGAGGCCGGGGACATCCAGGTAACCGAGCGTATCGGCGCCGATATAACGGCAAATCTCATCGACCGTCATGTTTGCAGCTATCAACTCACCGAGCGTCGCCATGTCGACGCCGAACGGACACGTGGAGACGATGGGCGGGGCGGCCACGCGGACGTGTATCTCGCTCGCCCCGGCTGCACGGAGCATCGCGATGACTCGCGTTGTAGTCGTGGAACGGACGATCGAGTCGTCGACTACCACCACGCGCTTCCCGTCGATTATTGCCCTCATGGCGTTGAACTTGGTCTGAACGCCCACGTTGCGCATCCGTTGGTCCGGCTCGATGAACGTCCGGCCGACATAGCGGTTCCTGATGATGCCTTCGCCGTACGGGATTCCGGCGGCGGCGGCGAATCCGATGGCGTGGGGGGTGGATGAGTCCGGTACGCCCATCACGAGGTCTGCTTCGACAGGATGTAGCTTGTAGAGTTCGGCGCCCATCCGCGTGCGGGTCATATAAGTGAGCTTGCCATCGAGGATGCTGTCGGGACGGGAGAAGTAGATGTGCTCGAATATGCACATCGAGTGAGCGCCCGACGCACCGGGGCGCCGGTATGACCTGACCCCACCCGAATTGATGATCACCGTCTCCCCCGGCAACAACTCGCGTTCCAGTTCAGCCCCGATGTTGTCGAGCGCGCACGACTCCGACGCCAGCACCCAACCGCCGTTCAGACGACCGATGCACAACGGCCGGACGCCGAGCGGGTCGCGTATTCCGATCAACTCGTCGTGGGTGAGTATCACCAGGGAGTACGCGCCTTCCATGCGTCGCATGCAGTATGCGGAACGCTCTTCCCAAGTCGCGCCCGGCGCCTTGGCGAACATGTGGGCAATCACCTCGGAATCAGTGGTGCCCTGGAACTCAACGTCCCAGTACCTGGAAAGCTCGCGCCGCAACCGGGGGGCGTTGATCAGGTTCCCGTTGTGGCCCAAAGCGAGCTTGCCCGCGGGGCCGTCGGCCAGGAGGGGTTGGGCGTTGCACTGTTCGCTCGAACCCATCGTCGAGTAGCGGGTATGGCCGATGGCCATCGAGCCCGGCAACTCGGAGAGGTCCTCTTCGCGGAACACCTGGTTGACGAGGCCCATGCTGGTGCGCGTGTGGAGCCGGAAGCCGTCTGACGATGAGATGCCGGCGCTCTCCTGCCCGCGATGTTGGAGGGCGAAGAGTCCGAAGAATGCATTCCGGGCGGCGTCCTCATTGGGGAGATATACGCCGATAACGCCGCACGCTTCGCGCGGCTTGTCGCTATCCGGTTGCCCGGATTCAGGGCCTGGTACCTGGAGCACGTCTCCGCCTGTATGGGCAGGTGCTGGGAGCTATGGTCAGACCCGCACGCCTGGAACAAGCCGCGTCACGGCGTTGTTCCTACCGGCTCCGACGGAATTTGTCGCCCCCTGCACTTAGCATTGTGATTCTACGCACAATGTCCGGTAACGGCAATGAGTGGCGGCGAGTTGGGGGGCATCCGGCCGAAGCTCGGTGGACGGCTCTCAAGGTCGGGTGAGTTCGGGTCCGGCAAGCAAGAGAAAGAACTCCCGGTTTCCCTTGTCGCCCAGGATGGGGGAGGTTGTCAGGTTGAGGACGCGTAGGCGTTCGGAGGTGGCCCAGTGAACGAACTGGCCGATTGATTCGGCATGGGTTTGTGGGTCTCGGACTATGCCGCCCTTGCCGACTTTTTCGGGCCCGACTTCGAACTGCGGTTTGAGCAGAACGACGATCACGCCGTCGTGATCCATGTGTGCAAGCACCGGCGGCAGGACCAGGCGAAGCGAGATGAACGAGACGTCGGCCGTAATCAGGTCAACCTGCTCCGGAAGGTCGAAACCCTTGCGGGCGTTGACCCGTTCCATCGACACGACGCGGTCGTCGTTAAGCAGCCGGTTGTGCAACTGACCCCGGCCTACGTCGACTGCGTACACCCGCGCCGCGCCGCGTTGCAGCAGGCAGTCGGTGAAACCGCCCGTTGACGCCCCCACGTCCAGGGCCGTTTTGCCTGCGGTGTCGATCCCGAATGCGTCGAGGGCACGCGCGAGCTTGTCGCCGCCGCGGGATACGTAGCGCGGCCGCTCTTTTACCAGCACCTTCTCGTCCTCTCGGACACGCAGGCCGGCGGTGGGGCGTGTTCGCCCCCGTTCAGGCAACGCGACCAGCCCCGCCATGATCATGGCACGCGCCTTCTCGCCTGAACTCGCGAGGCCGCGATCTACGAGGAGCCTGTCAAGCCGGACTCTGCCGGGGTTCTTTTTCGATCTGTCACCCACGGTCACAGTGCATCACAGCGTCCGGCCGGTCCGCAACGTTTAGAATTTGCCGGTTGAAAGCCTCATCCACCCGGAATTCACTCACGACTATCTTCCACTCATGACAACTGCAGCCGCATCGGAGAACCGGACATACCTGGGCGTGGCCCGCGGGCTTGTGCGTTCCGCTCGACCGAGGCAGATGGCGAAGAACGGCCTCGTCTTGGTGCCGGTCTTCTTCACCATCAACAAGTGGTGGGATACGAGCGACATCGGCGGTATGCTGGCGATACTGGGGCTCGGGCTGGCCGCATTCGTCCTGTTCACTCTCATGTCGGGCGCGGTGTACCTGATCAACGACGCGCTCGACGCAGAAAGCGACCGCGCCCACCCGGCGAAGCGTCACCGCCCGATAGCAGCCGGCATAGTACCCGTGCCGCTCGCGTTCGCTGCGGCAGGTGTGCTTGGCGCGGTGGGGGTTGGCGTTTCGTTCCTGATGTCGTATGACATGGGTTACGTGGCGCTGGGGTACATCGGCCTTAACGCGGCGTACAGCCTGGTGTTGAAACGCGTCGTGATCCTGGACGTGTCGGCCATCGCGGCGGGGTTCGTGCTCCGCGCGACCGCGGGATCGCTCGCCATCGATAAACCCGCGTTGACCCGGCTCGGCGTCGAGACCTCTCTGGACCTGACAATTTCGCCGTGGCTCTACGTGGTGACGGCGTTAGGCGCGCTTTTCATCGCCCTGGCCAAGCGCAGGTCGGAACTCGCAGAGGCGGGTGAAAGGTCTGCTTCGCAGCGTCCCATTCTCTCCGAATACTCGTTGCCGTTCCTCGATCAGCTTATGGCCATCGTGGCGACGTCCACGCTAGTGGCGTACACCCTTTACAGCTTCAGCGGCGGGATCACCGGGGCGAACGTGCCGGAGAACAACGCCATGATGCTCACCGCGCCGTTCGTGGCATACGGGCTGTTCCGCTACCTGTACCTGGTACACCGCGGCAACAGTGCGGAGACACCGGAAGAGATCCTGCTGACCGACAAGCCGTTCATCATCAACATCGCGCTTTGGATCGCGGTCGCTTCGACTGTGTTGATTTTGAATAACTAGGGAGTATTGCCTGACGGGAGGGTGTTAAACGTGTCGAGCGTATCCACCTCCGCGCCCCACCGTGGATACCGGCTTTCGCCGGCAAGACGGTGGGTGACGTCAGGCCAAACCCAGGCGGGGTTTGAAACCCGCCGCTACGATGCGGCAATGCTAACTCGACGGTCTTCGTGGCGAGCCAGCTAGAACTTGAAGTCCAGTTCGAGTTCGGCGCAAATTGAATTGAGCCACTCGACTACTTCGGGGTGGTAGGGGATGCCCTTCTCGCTCCTCTCAAGTTCCTCTTCGTACTCGGGCAGTCCGGCGTAGTAGACGCGTTCGTGGCCCGGCGCGGGCGGAGTTTCGCGCAGTCCCCGCAGGAATGTGTCGATGTCCTCTTTGAAGGAATCGACATCCGTGAACGCGTCGATTCGGTAGGCGCCGAAGTATGAGCCGCCACCGGCCAGGTCCCCGTTCGTTTCTGATCCGGATAGAGTGGCGCCCATGATGGCGACGACGCAGGCGAATCCGTACCCCTTGTGGGAGCTGTTCTCCCTCGTGCCGCCGACCGGCAACATGTACCAGTGGCGGCTCTCAGCGTGGAGGTCCTCCTGAGGCGGCGAAGACTCGACCATGATCGGCGTGCCGTCCCAGTCGGCGAGCCATCCTGCGGCGGCGTTGACACCCATTCGTTGGAGAAGGCGGATCTTGTTGCCCGCGACCTGCGTCGTTGCGATATCGAAAATGAACGGCGGCTCTTCCTTTGCCGGAACGGCCCAGGCGATGGGATTCGTCCCGAAGCGAGGTTCTGCCCCGAAGGTGGGCAACAGCGCTGCACCGCCGCCTCCAGCCATGCACACGCCGATCATGTCGTGTTCCAGGGCCATGGCCGCGTGGTACCCGGCGGCGCCGACGTGTCCGGCGTTGCGCACCGCCACCGCGCCCATGCCGTGCGACTTCGCCTTTTTGATGGCCAGGTTCATGGCATCGGCGCCGACGTGCAGGCCCAGACCGGCGTCGCCGTCCATGGTGGCGACGGCTGGAGACTCCCGAACGATCCTGGGCTGCGATCGCGGGTTGGTCTGGCCGGTCTGGTAGCCGTGGACGTACATGCGCAGCATGTTGGAGATGCCGTGGGTGTCTATACCCTTGAGGTCTGCGTAGAGGAGTACGTCGGCGCTGCGGTCGGCGTCAGCATGTGACAGCCCCATCTTCTCGAAAATCGCCGCCGTGACGGCGCGCACGTCGCCGGCTCGCAGGCGTACCGCCTCCGACTCTGGAACGTGGAATCTTTCGAGCATGAACGGCTCCAGTCTGCACTCAGCTAGCGCCGCATGGTAGCACCGGTACTGGCCTGGGGTTCATCCAAGTGATTCGGCTTATCTGGGGTTTCAATGAGTGGGGGTTGACTGTACAGAGCGACATGTCGCCGCTCACTCGCTAGTGAAACTGATACTGTGTTGGGACAACGGGGTGCCCGTCGTGTTGGAAACGGTTTACTTGCCTGTCGAGGAGAATGTCAAGTGGCCACCCTCATCTCCGAATGGTCCAGTCGTAGGACCCAGACAGAGTTCGAATTCATGTGTGCTTTTGCACCGCGCGGAAGAGACCCTGTCGGCCGTACGGGCCAACATTTTCAAAGGACTGCCAGCAAGGGAATGACCAATTGGGTCCAGATTGCTCCGAACGAGGCCCGGTCATGAGCGCCGCGTTAGATGCGGTTTTGACGCCTGAGTTGAAGGCAATACGGCCGGATCGACAACAACGGTCGATTCCGACTCTCGCCAAGGACCCACTGATGACAACTCAAATACGTGGTCTGCTTCCCGGCGTAGAAACGACTCACGATGTGATTTTAGGAGACGCGAGGAATGTGCAGTTGCCGCCATCATCCGTCCATCTCGTTGTGACATCCCCGCCGTACTGGACGCTAAAGGAATATCCGGACAGCGACGGTCAGATGGGTCGGCTCGAAGAGTACGACGTCTTTTTGGACGGACTACAACGCGTTTGGGAAAGGTCCTTCGACGCACTCGTACCAGGCGGGAGACTCGTGTGTGTTGTAGGCGACGTATGCCTGTCTCGTCGGCAGAACGGCGGGCGCCACACAGTGATTCCGCTCCACGCCTCCATTCAAATGCAGTGCTGCGAAATCGGATTCGACAATCTCGCACCAATCATTTGGCACAAGATTGGCAACATTAAGACCGAGGCCAACGGCAGCGGCTCTTATCTCGGCAAGCCGTTCGAGCCGAATGGCATCATCAAGAACGATATTGAGTTCATTCTTATGCTGCGTAAACCGGGTGGATACCGGAGTCCATCAACTGCGGCGCGGCTACTAAGCATCATTTCCGCCGAAGAGCACGACCGCTGGTTTCGCCAGATCTGGAGCGACATTCGCGGAGCTTCTACACGGCACCATCCTGCGCCATTTCCGCTCGAATTGGCTGAACGGTTGATCCGGATGTTCAGCTTCGCGGGAGACACGGTCTTCGATCCTTTTACTGGCACCGGTTCAACACAGGTGGCGGCGCGAAAATGCGGCCGCAGCAGCATCGGCGTCGAGGTCGAGCCGACGTATCACGCGATGGCGAGGGCTCGCCTAACGCCATGATTTCCTTACAGGACGCCATTGACGACCTGTACCGGATCGCTGTTGTCGAGAAGAAACGCCAGTCGCCTAACCGGCTGTCACTCCTAGCCGAAATGTGTGTCGAGCAACTGGATCAAAGGGGAATCGTCAGTGCGGAGAAGGAGCTTCTTGTGCCAGGCATCGGACGTTCCAAGACATGGGATGTTGGATGGCCTTCCGAGGGCAAGGTGCGTCTCGGCATCAGTCTGAAGTCATTGCTGCGGAACATAGCCGGTACGGTGACGAACCGAGTTGATGACCTTGCGGGAGAAATGGCAAACGTCCAATTACTGTCTCCCGAAATCGTCACAGGCTACGTCGTGGTATTTGACACAGTCGCGGGTGGACTTCGAAAAGACGGGACGCGATGGGTAGATTTCTTTCGATCTGCCGTGAACCGACTGTCTGGGCGAGACGCTCCCGCCTGGGCAGCCGGGATGGTAGAAGCGTCTGCCATCGTAGAGGTGGATTTTGCTGATGGGCCTCGCATCGTAAGCTCGCCAGATATGGCGGCGTTCTTTGACAGGCTTGCCTTCTGCATAAGAGAGAGAAACCCGGATACTTTCAGGCATGAAGTTGGGGACAACTCATGATCCAGGACACCTCTGAAGAGACCAGTGGCATCATCTCTGCACGTAAGACGACGAGGCGAGAGAGGCAGGCTTATGAAGAAGGGCGTTAGAGATTTGCCGCCAGAGGTTCAGAGTCAGATTCGTGCCTTGGAGAACCTGCCTGACGACCAGATCGACACGACCGACGCGCCGGAAATCCTAGACTGGTCAGATGCGAGGCGCGGGGTGTTCTACCGGCCGGTGAAAAAGCAGATAACGCTTAGGCTGGACGCGGACATCATTGCATGGTTCAAGGCCCATGCCCGCGGCGGTCGCGGGTACCAATCGGACATCAACGGCGCGCTCCGTGAGCACGTCCTCAGAACGACCCATTCCGCCAATGAAGCGCGTAAGGATCCATTAAGATCACGGGACTCTGCTAACTGACCTCGATTTCCAGTCGGCAGTGGTCGCTCGGCCCCCACTCATCAGGCTCGTTCAATGCGCGAACGCTGACCGATTGCGCCAGCCCTTTTGAAGCGAACGCGAAGTCCAGTTGGCGTGTCGCGTCCGCCTGGGTCAGTTTGTTGGTGTGATACGTCGGCACGTTTTTGCTGTCGCGAGGCAGTTCAGGCGGCCACGGGTTGGCCTGCCGCCCATTCGGGGACTGCGGTCCCACAAACGGCAGTCCCAGCGCCTCCATTCTTGTAAACACCGTGTCGTAGCGCGCCGCCCAATAGGGGTCGCCGTGCTCTCCGTAACCATGCAGGATATTCAGGTCGCCGGCGGCGAGTAGTCGATGGCCAGTCTGTCGGCCAATGAACGCTGACAGGTCTGAGATGATCCGGTGCGCCGACACGTCCGCGATAATCCAACTACTGCCGGTCGTGGAATGGGGGTGCGACCACAGAGCGTACATCGACGCAATGATCAACGCTTCGCCTCCGTCAGGCGTCACGCGTGCAGCGGTAAGCGTGCCGGGCACGCTGATTGGCAGGTCGCCCATTCCGGCCTCGGTGATGGGCTTTCCTTCGACCCAATTAACCTCAACCTCGTCCGAGAGTTGCACGATGGCCGTACGCCACTTTCGTACGGGCTCCGCTCCGGCAGTCACCCAGTCCGCGGGATCGATCTTCAGTAGTCGCCCTGCCACATCCGGCGGCGGCGGCCCCGCCTCCTGCAAGAGGGCTACGTCGGCGTCCATTTTGAGCAGCCGCCGCCAGGGTTCTTCCCGGTGGGCGATGTTCCACGAGACGATTTTCATTGTTGAATGACTCCCTGAAAGGCATTAGTGGGGCTGACGCCGATGAAAATAGTCGGTCAATTGTCTGCGGCGTCAACCTGACGTTATGTGCTATTCCGCCCCCCGAATAGCCGCCAGCAGGCTGCGGGGGGACGTGATGCTCTGGCCGGAGAGCAGGATGCCCACGCTGAAGGTGCGGGCGGCTATCCAGGTCATGACCACCGCCGACAGGGCAACGACGGTGAGGGCTGTTGCGATCTCCGCGTTTGATAACTCGCTCCCGGCGCCCAATCGCATCATGATCATCGTGGGCGCGGTGAATGGGACGTAGGTCAGTACCTTGAGCAAGATGAAATCCGGAACGTTGATGATGAGGCCCACGAGCCAGACCGGCAGGCCGACAAGAATGCTGAGCAACCCCGTCTGTCGCTGTCCCTCCGCTGAAGAGGAGACGACGGTGCCGACGAACATCGAAAAGGCTGAAAACAGGACGTAGCCGAGCACGAAACAGAACGACACTATGACAAGCGAGCGGGCCGATATGGTCAACTCGCCCGCGACCGGTAACTGGTCCAGGATCGCCGGCGTTGCGAACGCCCCCACCAGTATCCAGACCGCGATGTGAAGCAGGCCGGCCAGCACAACGGCCGACAACTTGCCGGTGAGTATCGACATGGGGGACGCTGCAGTGATGAGCATCTCCACCATGCGCGTCTCCTTCTCCTCGGCAACGCTTCGGATAATCGTCCCGCCTCCGGTCATAACGGCGATCATTAGGAGGACTCCGAACAGGAGCATAGCCAGCAGTTCAACCAACCCCTGCGCCACGTTAGCGCCCGATTCCTCGTCGCCGCCTGCTTCCTCGGCAACGTCGAACTGCTCGAAGTAGCCCGTGTCGAAAGCGCGGTCCACCGACGGCGGGAACTGGCGGCCGTAGACCAGGGCCTCTTTCAGGAAGGTCCTGAAGTGCCACTCAGCATTACCGTTGTTGTCCCATAACGGGCCCCTGTCGCGAGTCGTCCAATAGTCCTCTATCCGGCCCGATTCCACGTAATCGGCAGGCAGCACGAACAGCGTGTCAATCTCACCGCTGCGCACCGCTTCGATGCCGTCACCCTTGCTGCCGAATTCCCGTAGGGGAGACTCGTCCTTGGCGGCGCCCGGCAGGATTCCTGCGGGGTCGAAGTAGCCGAAAGTAGTCTCTACGCCGCCTTGCTCTGGCGCCGGCTCAGGAGCCGGAGCGCCGGCGACAACTTCATCCTGCGCATCCTCGAGCAGTCCCACGACAAACCCCGTCACCGGGATGGCGGCGATCATCACGACGACGATCATCACGGTGAAGAACATGAAGCCCTTATTGCGGACCTGCCGGCGGAACTCCTCCGCGAATATGATGCGCAACTCATACGGCAGCCCGGGCACGGGTCACCTCCTCCACGAAAATGTCGTTCAGGGAAGGCAACGCCAGCTCGAACCGTTCAACCTCTATTCCCGCATCGAGATATGCACGGAGAATCGACTCAGGGGTCCTGCTATCGTCGATTGCGTAGTCTACGATTCCACCGGGGAGGCTCTTGCGCCTGGAATTGGCCAGGGCTGTGGGAATATCGCCCTTCGCTTGCACGTGCACCGAGTTGGCGCCCCGTTGCCGCTTCATCTCCGCAAGGTCCCCAAAGAGCAGTAGTCGGCTGTCCGAGATGAGCGCCACTCGTTCGCACAACTCCTCCACGTCGGACATGATGTGCGTGCTGAACATGACGCTTGCGCCAGCCTTTTGCCGCTCCGTCAGCAACACCTTCATCAGCTCTACATTCAGGGGGTCGAGCCCGGCGAATGGTTCATCGAGGATGATGAAATCGGGGTCGTGGATGATTGCGCCGATGAACTGCACGAACTGGGTCATCCCGCGGGAGAGGCTCTCGACATGTTTGTCCCTATGCTCGTGCAGGTTGACTCGTTCGAGCAGATCGAGTGCTCGACTTTCCGCCGCGGACGCAGACATTCCCTTCAGGCGGCCGAGAAATCGAAGGACCTCGATCACGCGCACCTTCTTCGTCAGCCCTCGTTCTTCGGGCAGGTATCCGACGCGCTTGAGGGCCTCGCGATCAGGTTGAGAGCCGAGGATACGTATAAGCCCCGAATTGGGCCGGATGATGCCCAGGCTCATGCGGATCGTGGTCGTCTTTCCAGATCCATTGGGGCCCAGGAAGCCGAACATCTCGCCGCGCTGGACGTCGAAGGAAACGTCGTCAACGACAGTTTTGCGGCCGAATGTCTTGGTCAGGCCGTCAATGTGGAGGACGGGTTCGGGCATGGCTTGGTTCCGGTTGGAAAAGGATAAAGCCTATGTCCCGCGGGAGTGCAAGTGGCGCCACAAGTGGGGCCACGCGGCGAAACGTCCGCCCTCGGTACTGAAAATCGCGCTAACCAGCGGTGGTTAGTGATACCGGCGCGGGGGAACGCCTCGAGTCAGAGGTTTTCGACGAGCCAGTCGAATAGCCAGCGCCGCGCCACCGGCTCAACGCCGCCCAGGTCGTAGAGGACGCGGTCCAGGACAAATGGAGTCAAGAATGCGCCCGCGAGGATCGCGGCGATGAAGGCGCAGATGGCAAACGCTCGCCTGACAGCCCCGGCTTCAGTGCTGAAGAATGTGAGGATTATGTCTTCGAATGACCAGGAGACCATCCGCATGGGCACAAGCCAGATCAATAGTGATAGAACCACTAGCGCCACACTTGCGGGGTTCGGACCGCGGTTGATGATGCTGTTGGTGGCGTCGACAGGGTAATGAAAACCGATTCCAATGAGGGCCAACCCCATGAACCAGCCGAATATGTTGATTCGGAAAAATCGGCCGATTCCCTGCTTTTCGTCCTGATCCTCCACGGGAGTGGCAGGCTAGCATTTGCTGGGATGCTAGGGGGTTAAGGTCGGATTAAGCGGGGGACACAGACAAAGTGATGTAGTTTTGGAAGAGGGTCACTCGGGATGATGAGATGCGTTCTAAGGTAGCCATGTTGGGCTGCTTGCGTCGGTGACCACGAGTCGCGATTCGCCCTTCGCAATGTCGTAAATCCAGACCTCATCCCTGGGGTCATCCAGAACCGTGCCGTCATCCGCCCAGCGGAGGGTCCTCCACACCGCGAGTAGTTGGCCTGAGGGGTCCCATGAGACGCTGTTGGCGTCGTGGGCTGCGGAGACCATGATCGGGGCTAACTCGCCCGATTCAGCGTCCAGGAGGTACAGTTGGTGCCCCGGTGCGTCGCCGGAACCCCTGTAACGCCGGACAAGCGCGATCGCCCGATCATCGGGGCTCCACGCCAGGTATCTGTCCACCGCGGGTCCGCCGGGTAAGTCCACTGTGCCGGTCTCGCCAGTCTGGACATCGACTATTGACAGACTCGTCTCGACGCTTCCCGACGGTGATTCGGCGACCGGGAAAACAAGCCGGTTGGCATCGTTCGAAAATGCGTGCAGCGTGTTCATCAGGGTGTCGTGAAAATCGAACTCGGCAGCGATGAAGTCGTATACGAACACACCCGGACCCGACGACTCCGGTGAATCGGCGCCCCAGGCCATTCGCCTGCCGTCGCGGGAGTATTTCGGCGCGTAGCCCGGCAGTTCTCTGTTAGCTATCAGCCTTCGTTCAGTGGGGGGGTTGGTAAAGAGGTCCACGGCCCAGATCAAGGGGATTGGCGCCCGGCCGGTCGAATCTCCCGGCTCTTCGACTCTTTCGAAGGCGACAATTGTGCCGTCCGGATGCCACGTTGGGTTGTATGCACTGCCTTGCCGAGAGTCAGTCAGGGTCGATAAGTCACCGCTGCCGAGGTCGAGGAGTTTCAGTCCGAAGTTGCCCGTAAGTTCATCCCGCTCGGTATAGGCGATGTTCTTGCCGCCCGGGCTGGGTTCGAACTCGCCCACCCCGCCGGGGCTGTGGGTCAACTGCGTGGCGGTCTCGGGTTCAGCCGGGTCGACGGCCCAAATGTTGGCGATGCCGTCCTCGTCGGGTCGTAAGAACAGGATGATCCAATCGCTGACCACGAAGGTGATTTCGTAGTCTTCCAGGACCTCACGCCCGCTCTTCCCTTGTGCCCCGCGCCTTATTGCAAATCGGTACTCGGCGCCGGGCTTCAACTTGGCGCGCGGTTGAAAAACCATGCGGTCCCTGCGCCAACTTATCTCGCCCTCAACCTCTGGGTCCGAAGTGAAACGATCGGCAACGCTCGACCGGTCCATGGACTCGCTGAAGCGGAATGAGACCAGGGTCGATTCGGTCGCGAGGCCCACCGGGTATGTCTCCTCGATGCGCACTCCAACCCGGTCGCCTATGGCGATGACTGCGATCACAAGACCGGTCAGGAACAGGCCGGAAAGCAGCGCCAACCGGTCCAGGGGACCAAATTGATTCCAGCGCCGGAGGACCGCTTTCAATAGCTTTAAGTTCACCCGATTCTCAGCGGTAGAGGTAGGGCTGGTCCGGGTCTTCGTCAGACACTTCTACTGCGCTGGCGACGATGATGGGCATCGATTCGCCAATGAATTCGCCTACTTTCACCTCGCCGGTAACGCGGACCCATGCGTCGGAGGGTATGTCTGACGAACCCTGCCACTGAACGGGTACCCCTGCGAACTGGCCGTCCACCACGCAACAACTGATGAAGAGGCGAATCGCCACAAAGTGGTCCGGCGGGTATTCATCGCTGTGTTTTACGAACGCGTCGACTTGCGCCGGTAGCCCGTTCAATTTCGAAGGATCATCTGCCGTGTTGAGCGCCGTAATCCAATCGAGGACATTCCAGTCAAGCGTCTCGGCCGGCAAGGACCCGCCGCCCGATGACGAAGCCAGGCCGGTGTTGATCCGCCCTGATGCGTCCGCCGCCCCCAACGGTCTTGACGGTACCAAAACTCCCAGTAGCACCGGGACCGCCAGTATGCCCACGGCGATCCATGAGACATGATCGAACGCGTGCCCTGAAAAGACGGACCTGAGGCCATCCCTGGCGGCAACCGCAGCGAGGACCAGGAGCAACGCGGCGGCCAGGTACGTGAGTGGGGCGTAGGCCAGGTTGATGTAGTTGGCTGCATTGCCGCTGAGCAGGACAAATAGAAGGTACCCGCCGGTTGCGCCCATCACCGCGGCCTTCAACCACGTACCGGCAGTCCTGCTCGAGTGGCTTGAACCGCGTCCGTGTTGCGGCGCCGTGCCGAAGTGGTGTGGGTGGTTATCGTGTAAGTGGTCGTGGATTGACATATAGGTCACGCCGCCACGTTCAGGTTGTAGAAAATCGCCACCAGCATGGTCATCAAAACTGGGAGGAGGACCAGGTATGCAACGACCCTGGGCCGGAAGATGCCGAGGAACATCGTGACGCTCTTGATGTCCAGCATCGGACCCAGCGTGAGGAACGCCAGGATGGAGCCGGTCGTGAATGTGCCTACGAAAGCCAGGGCGAGGAAGGCGTCAACGGTCGAGCACACACTGAGGACAAAGCCAAGAGCCTGCATGGCTATAACGGAGCCCACGGGCCCCTGGCCAATCGAAAGCACCAGGTCCTGGGAGGCAAGAGTCTGTATGCCGGCCGCCAGCAGACAGCCGATCACGAGGAACTTGCCGATCGAGAAAAACTCGGAGATCGCCAATTCCAGGCTATTGGTCACGCCGGACTTCCACGAGGTCCGATCACCTGCAACTTCAACGGCGCCGCCTGCGATAGCCGGTGAGGGGACTGCCAGCAGGACTTCGCTTCTGCGCGTCTGCACGGAAAAGACCAGGCCAACCGCGATTGCGACACAGATCGTGATGATGAATCTGGCCGCCAGTACAGTTCCGAATCCAAATGCCGCCGCGGTGCTGAACAGCACCACGATGTTCACCACGGGAGCGGCCAACAAGAAGGCGATGCCGATGGACATTGGCATGCCCTTGGTGAGGAGCCGCCGGACGACCGGCACGACGCCGCACTCGCAGACGGGGAATACGAAGCCGAGAAGCGATCCCGCCGCGGCGCCGGCCAAGGGGTTGCGCGGGGCGAGGCGCGCCACGTGCACCGGCTTGATGAAGCTGGAGATGAAGCCCGACACGATGGTCCCCAGCAGCAAGAAGGGGACCGCTTCGATGAATATTCCCAGGAAGCGAACGCTGAAACTGGAAAGGACGTTGCTATCAACCTGGCGCGCCGCGACGGCGGCGACAATTACCAAGGCAAGGCTGGCCGCCAACCAGATGCGAGAGGTGTCCAGCAACTGGGTAGATATAGTGGAACGGGACCAGTGCACGACGCCACGGGGTCCTTCAAGCCAACAAGCGCCCTGACTCATGTACCCGGTACGGGTACTGGCGCTACGTTCTCGATGGAGACGATTTACCTGGTCAACTTAATTGTTAACGGCCCCAATTGGCAAGCGAGCGAGTCGCCGGGGGTCCCGGTCCCACTTTGGAGTTGCTGCCAGGAATGCCAACCACCCTTGTAAGGTGCGCTGGGATGTGGGCGCCCGCCGGGGCAGCCCGGCTACTCCCACCAACCTCCCACCCCTTACCCACATCCGCCATTCCCCAACCCGTCTTCCCCGACTCCGATCGGGGACCCAGGAGGGCGCGGCTACCCCCACCAACCCCATCCACACCACACCCCGCCCGCACACCAACCTCCCGACCATCACCCGCCCACTCTTCACGTCGTCGGGCCGCGGAAACCGTGTAAGACGAAGGGGACGCGCGCTTCAACTCGACTTACCGGGGAAACCCGGTACCCACGGTGGGGCGCGGGACAGGCGCGGCTATCCCCACCAACCCGCCACCCAGTCACACACCCCTCTCCCGTCGTGCCGGACTCCGATCCGGTACCCATGGTGGACGGGCGGCGGTGCAGAGCCACGCCCATCCCACCCTACGTGGCGCGGTAGTGGTTCGGGAGTGGCGGTCCTGTATTGACAGCAGGTCAGGCCGCTGGCAATCTATGACTGAATTCTCATTTGCAACTAGTTGGATTTGTGAAAAGTGGCATTGACTAGCGATCCGGCCGACCTGATTCGCTCCGCGGGACGCAAGGTGACAAACGCCCGACTCACCGTGGCCGAGGTGTTACGCGGCAGCGAAACACACATGACGGCGCCTGAGGTGGTCGACAACGTCGAAGGAGCGGGAGTTTATGTCGATAAGTCGACCGTTTACCGCGTTCTTGCCGATCTTCGAGACGTAGGGCTGGTTGCAGAGTCGAGGTTCGGCGCAGGCGAGGCCAACTACGAGTGGATCGCCGGTTCGAACCACCATCACCTGTTTTGCGCCAGCTGCCGCGAGACGTTTTCGCTCGACGAAGACCTGGTAGACCGGATCACGAAAGAGGTCTACGACACTTACGGATTCTCCGCGGACCTGAACCACACGGTACTGGCCGGCAGGTGCAGGCGGTGCTCGCGCGAGGAGGCGTCAGCCGAATGATGTCCCTGCTGACCAACCTATTCGCTCCACTTGCCCTCCTTCGCCCGCAGGTCCGTATGTTGCACGCGCCGGACGGTTTCTTCAGCCTGCCGGTGATCATCGTGACGTGGGCCATATCTGTGCCTGCCATATACGTTTCGTTGCAGCGGGCCGGTCAGAGTCTGTCCGAACGCACCGTTCCGGTGTTGGGCGTCATGGCGGCGTTCATATTTGCGGCGCAGATGTTGAACTTCCCTGTGACGGGCGGTACTTCAGGCCACCTGATCGGGGCGGCGCTCGCCGCGATTGTCCTAGGGCCCTGGGCCGCGATAGTTGCCATGACGGCTGTGCTTGCCCTGCAGGCCATCGTCTTCCAGGACGGCGGTCTGATCGTCATGGGCGCGAACCTGCTCAACATGGGCGTCATCCCCGTATTTGCCGCCTGGTTCGTGTATTCGCTTGGCCGGCGGTTTGCCGTGTCACGGGGCAGGCTCCTTGTACTGAGCGGCATCAGCGCCTGGATTTCGGTCGAGGCGGGTGCGCTCGCGACGGCTTTCGAACTTGGACTTTCCGGCACGTCTCCCATGTACATCGTAGTGCCAGGGATGCTGGGCACGCACGCCCTGATCGGGCTCGGCGAGGCGTTGATAACGGCGGGCGCCGTTGCCGTCATATACAACGCCAAGCGCGAGTTGCTGACGAACAGGGGCCTGGCGCCGACGGCGGTGGCGAAATGAGACTCCGCTGGTGGGTTGCTGCTTATATCTTTGTGCTGGCGGTAGTGCTGCTGGCGCCGTTTGCGTCATCGGAACCAGACGGACTGGAACGGCTGGCCGAGGACGAAGGCTTTGCCGAGTCAGCGAAAGACCCGCAATTCTCGATACTGCCCGACTACGTGTTTCCCGGCATTGAAAACGAGACCGTTGCTGTTCTGTTGGCCGGATGGGCCGGCGTGACGGCGATGTTCCTGCTCGCCGCCGGCCTGGCGATTACGGTAAAGAGGCGTCGCGCCCTCCGCGACTGAACGATCAGGCGCGTAAATGTCATCCCGCGGGCTGTCCATCGACCGGTACGTAGATGCTTCCAGCCCGGTCCACCGCGCCGACGCCAGGCTCAAGTGCGGCGCAACGGTCGTTTTCATAGTCGCGGTCACGTCGTTGCCGGTCGCTGGTTGGTCGTACCTGGGCGCTTTCTGCGCTGGTATATGGCTCCTTGCGGTCATGTCGCGAATCGGCCTGGTGCGCACGTTTAAGCGCTCATTGATCGCCGTGCCCTTTCTGGTGGTCGCCGTCCCAACGATATTCACGTTTGAGGGCCGAATCCTCCAGTCCTGGGACCTGGGTCTCTTGACGCTGACACCTACATACGAGGGCCTGGCATTCGTGGCGACGATCATTTGGAAGGGGTGGATAGCGGTGACCGCCAGCGTGGTGCTTGCGTCCACGACCCGTTTCCTGGACATCGCCGGAGCCCTGCGGTGGTTCCGCGTGCCCGCTCTCCTTGTTGCGGTGATGGAGATGATGTACCGCTACGTGTTTCTGCTTGGCGCCGAGGCGCGACGGATGCTGGCGGCCCGCAGGTCCCGTTCGGCGGCGTTGCCGGGACTCCGTTCCGGCGGAACAGTGCCGTGGCGGGCGAGGGCGACGGGCCAGATGGCCGGCTCACTGTTTATCAGGACGCTGAACCGGGCGGAGCGAGTACATATGGCTATGGCGTCACGCGGCTACGATGGCGGCGCGTTGGCTGCGACGACGCGAAGGTTGACGTTGTCCGAAACGGCGATTTTCATCGCGATCAGCGCGGGCCTTGTCGCCGCCGCGGTTGCCGCCAGGGTGGTTTGAAGTGGCAGAAGGGCGACGCGTCGCTATTCGTGTCCGCGGCCTCAGGTACGCGTACCCGAATGGACTGGTCGATCACGCCGCATTGGACGGCGTGGACTTGACCGTAATGGAAGGCGAGAAGGTGGCTCTGCTCGGCCCGAACGGAGCGGGTAAAACGACAATGCTGCTGCATCTGAACGGCCTGCTGCGGGGCAACGGGGACGTCGAGGTGTTCGGCCACAGCGTTGCGGATGCCGACAAAGCCGAGTTGGCAGGAATCAGGGCGAGCGTCGGCCTGGTCTTCCAGGACCCGGACGACCAGTTGTTTTCAAACACGGTGTCCGAAGACGTGGCATTCGGGCCGATTCACATGGGGCTCAGGCCGGATGAAGTGCGGGAGCGTGTGGAGTCGGCGATTTCGGACGTCGGCCTGCCGGGGTTTGGCGACCGCGCGCCGTATCACCTGAGCGGCGGCGAGAAGCGGAGGTCGGCAATCGCGACGGTTTTGTCGATGCAGCCGGAGATCATCGTCGCGGACGAGCCGTCGTCAGGTCTCGACCCACGCGCACGGCGAGAGTTGATCCGTCTCATCGACTCTTTGCCACAGACCATGTTGGTGGCCACCCACGACGTGGACCTTGCGCGGGCCGTCCTGCCCAGGTGCGTCATCATGAACCACGGCCGAGTTGTGGCGGACGGGCCGACGAGTGAACTGGCGGACGACCAGGAGTTATTGGAGTCCTGCGGGCTTTAGGGAGTGCGGGAAGTGCCAAAGAGCATCCCATTACACCCACTATCTGCGGCGGCCGAGGGTACTCATGTCGGAGAATAGGGGCATAAGACAGGCCAATCTATCGCTCCAGCCAATTCGCTTGCGTTTTTCCAGTCGTTAACGCAATTTAACTGCGGCCCTCTTCCGCAATTCGTCAATTTCTTCTACAGATTCCCGGGCTTGCGGGATGGGGATGTGAGGTTTGATCTTGTTGATCTCCAGAGCAACGTCTTGGGCCTTAAGGTCCGGGTACCTCAGTTGCACGAGAAAGGCCGTGGACAGCCGCTCTAAGGATGTAACCACCTCTGTAGATAGTTCCTTTGCGATAAATTCCACGGAGGTATCGTATTGCGATACGAGCCCGAGGTCGTTCTCTCCGCGGGGTCCGAGGATAACCGATGGGCCGTAGGGATACCGTGGCTCAAGATCCAATTGGAAGCGAGCGCCCATAACGGCCATCTCGCGTTGTAGCTCGAAACTGTAAGGGCCGTGTTTGTAGAGAATGAAGTCGTATCCTGATGGGACATTCATGAGGTTTTGGAGGAAATAGAGACACTTCTGAATGTGTGTCTCGCCAGTCCAACTCCCCGCCTCTCGCATCGCCTTGACCAGGCGACACACTAAGGCTCTGCGCTCAGATTGCCCCATAGTGGTCATGATGGCTCCTATCTCGCTCAATTTAGAATGGTTTCTTTCTTTTTGCCCAACCACCGGGAGGCTTCCCTTTCAAGTTCCGGATCGACGAGGAGAACACCCACATCCACAATGGGGATTTGTTGAAGGACATCCGAGAGTGAATGAGAGGACACCAATTCCTGTTCCGAGGTCTGGACAGGAAAGATCGGAGCCTGCCTGGCTTGGCTATATTCGCTCTTGTGAATCTTGTCGTTTCCATACTTCGAAACGCAGGCGTCGAATACGGCTGTTAGAGGATCCCCATACTTTGCCTTTTCTTCCCGGGTCGGCGTATACAGTCGGCGGAAGTGTCTACGATTCACAATCCTGTCTGCTGCTTCGTGGCCCGCAGCAGACTTGTCTTTAACCGCGCGTGACACGTCGGCGAGCACCTCAATGTCACTGAGCCTTTGGTGTTCGCTCATGTCGGTCGAGAAACGACCAGAGGGTAGCCAGGCCCGGAGGAATTGCAGGAGATGAAAATCGTAGGCTACCCGAACGTGATGATGATAGACCTGCATGAACATGAAATATCGGGCGAGGAGTAAGGCTTCGGCTGCGTGGAGACCTCCTTGCTCAATGCCCAGAGCAGGTTCGTCAACTTGCTCACTGGCATCAGGCAAAATCCTCATGGTATCTACCAGGCGGTAATGGTCGAACTTGCCGTAGGCCACACCGGCGTGATGGGAATCCCTTAGTAGGTAGTCCATCCGATCTACTCCCAACGCATCGCCGACAATGATCTCGGAAAGTAGCGCCTCCCAATTGGAGAAGTCGACATCCCGTGCCTTTTCGGGACCTATCGCAATCTTCGCTATGTGATCACGATTCAGTGGAGGCGTCATTGAATGCCATATTGCGCTCAACTCATCGCCCAGGACCAAGTCAGCGGTTAGTCGCTCGTGGCTCCATCCACCAGGTAGGAGTTCGGTCTCGGCTGCGTGCGAGAACGGGAGATGGCCGATGTCGTGACAGAGAGCAGCCATCCTCAACACTTTCCGCCAGTAGTCCTTACTGTCTCTTCTTGCTATCTCGGGTACCACCTCCCTTACTGAGGGGTGGATATTTGCCTCGGCAGTAACGACGTCGAAGACCCTGCCAGCCAGCTCCATCACGCCGAGGCTGTGCTCGAAGCGTTTGTGCGTAGCGCCGGGATAGACCAAGTACGACATGGCCAATTGGTGGACATATCTCAGCCTCTGAACCGGGCCAGAGTTCAGAACCCGTCTCTCATCGGTGTCCAACCTCACGAAGTCGTGAACGGGGTCTCTGATCTCGTGGTACTGTTTCGCGGCCAATCTTGTTCCGGGTGTTCATCGCTTGTGCTGTTCAGGGGGACAAAAAACTAACATCTGACTCTCTTAAGGCTCAGTGACCTGTCACAAGTGCTCGTTTTCCCAGGCGGTTTCGGCGCATGTCGGCGATCGCGACCGTTTTGTCGATGCGGCCGGAGATCATCGTCGCGGACGAGCCGTCGTCAGGTCTCGACCCACGCGCACGGCGAGAGTTGATCCGGCTCATCGACTCTTTGCCCCAGACCATGTTGGTGGCCACCCACGACGTGGATCTTGCCCGGGCCGTCCTGCCCAGGTGCGTCATCATGAACCACGGCCGAGTTGTGGCGGACGGGCCGACGAGTGAACTGGCGGACGACCAGGGGTTATTGGAGTCCTGTGGGCTGTAGGGAGTGCGGGAGCGGCTCGCTGCGGACTCAACGTCGGGACGCGTTTATCTCACGCCGTTGAACCATTCAAGAAACTGTTAGTCGCCTACCAACACTATCCGGTCGCCGTACCGCCAGAAGTCTGAGGCATTTAACGTCAGCAGTCTTCGCTCACCGTACGCAATCATTGTTGCGACGATGTTGGCATCGTGGACCTGGGTGCCCCCTACCCGAACTTCTCGAAGTAGCGCGACCAGTGATGCGGTCACCACAGGGCCATCCTCGAGGATCTCGAAGCTGGCATTCATCCTGTTCACATCTTCCAGCGCTTCATCCCGAGTTATAGCTGCGGACCATGTCTGAGGTCGTGTTACGACCGCCAGGTACTCTCGCAAGATCTGCCGGCTAATCCGTAACGGTTCATCGGCCTGGAGCGCGCGTGTCAATCTTCGCCGGGCGACATCGTGCCCGGGGGCGTCGGGAATACGGGAGTTTACGAAGATGTTGGTGTCTATGAACATCGACGGTTAGTCTCTGTACTCGTACAGTTCCTCGCGTCTGAGGCTGAGGCCATCCGGCCACCTGGCGGTCGGATGGACGGGCCAGACCTCATCGAGGCTGGGTCTGCGGTCGGCCTCCATACCGCTCCGCCGTCTGAAGGTCAGCGTCTCGGAGTCCATATCAACTTCAGCCGTCTCCCACCCGGCGATGTTCCACGCAAGCGCCTGGGTGTGGCCGCTGGCGCCGCGCTGGTTTGCCCACCAAGGCCGGTGAATACGTGCCGACGCCGGGAGTTCGAAACCTATGATCGACTCGATTTCACTGAAGGATGTCCTCCATTCCTGAACCTGGTGGGCTAACAGGTGGGAGTACAGCCTCTGGTACTTGCCCCGAGCTGCCATCGCTCGATACTTGTGGCTTTTGTCTATCACCATGCTGGGCTCCCCCAAGAGTCTATTTGGTCCGGTTACTAGCAGTAGGTACTATTTTAGGTAGGTACAACGTGGTTTGCAAGCATATTGTTTCGGTGGTAACTGTTCAGCTCCGGTGGGGCGAATCACTTCTCACATCAGGGCCGTTCACGAACGGCCCCTACGCGCTAGGTCGCGATCCAGTTGAGTCGGAAAGTGGATTTCACCCACTTTGAACAGATACTTTCTGTGCCTATGAGTGATCGGATTCGATCTTGCCGCGCCGCTGGCCGACCGTTTATCACGGGGTGCGTGCATCCGTTGACCGGCGCGGGGGTGCTAGTATCGGCCCGCCGGGCGAGCCGGCAGAGTTGCTCATGCTAACGGCCTGCTCACCGCGGGCTTGACCGAATTCATGGCCTCTGAATGATACCCCGTAATCTACGAAGGCTGATGCACCGAAGTCGAATCACGCTCGAGGTCAACGGCAGCCGGCGCGAGCTGCAGGTAGACCACCGCTGGACGTTGCTGCGGACGCTGCGCGAGGAACTGGGCCTGACGGGAGCGAAGCGCGGCTGCGATCGCGGCGAGTGCGGCGCGTGCACCGTGCTGCTGGACGGCAAGCCGGTCTATTCCTGCCAAGTGCTCGCACTCCAGGTGGGACGTCGTTCCGTCAGCACCGTCGAGAGCCTGGGCAGCACAGAGAACCTGCACCCGTTACAAACCGCTTTCCTCAAAGAAGACGGCGGCCAATGCGGGTTCTGCACGCCGGGATTCCTGATGAGCGCGAAGGCCCTGTTCGACGACAATCCCGCGCCCACTGAATCGCAGATACGCGCCGCCCTGTCCGGCAATATCTGCCGTTGCAACGCCTATGGCCGCATAGTCGCGTCGGTCAAAGAGGCGTCCCGGTTGCTTGAGGAATCGTAGTCGCCAATGACTCCCGACAAAGTCGGCGTTTCGACGCCGCGCCGCGACCTGCCGGAGAAACTGACCGGAGAGGCGAAGTACACCGCCGACATCCGGCTGCCTGGGATGCTGCATGGCAAGATCCTGCGCAGCCCGTACGCCCACGCGCGCATCCTTTCGGTCGACGCTTCCGAGGCGGCTAGCCACCCCGGCGTTTTCGCGGTGTTGACTCCATTCGACGCGCCGGATGGCCGCGTAGCGCCCGACGTGCGCATCCTGGACACGAAGGCGAGGTTCGTCGGCGACGAGGTGGCCGCGGTCGCTGCCGTTGACGAGGATACGGCACAGGAGGCGTTGCGGCTCATCAGAGTGAGCTCCGAGCCGCTGGCGTTCGTCACCGACCCCGTCGAGGCGATGCGTCCCGGCGCGCCCGAGGTGCACGACGGCGGCAACCTCGTCAACGGCAAGCCGATCACCCTGGAACGCGGCAACGTGGAGGAGGGATTCGCCCGGGCCGACCGCATCTTCGAGGACGAATTTGTCACGCCGTCGCACTCCGGCGCGGCACTGGAACCGCGGGCAGCCATCGCCGCGTGGGAGGGCGAGCGTCTCACGGTGTGGAAGTCCAGCCGCGGTATTCACGCCGACCGGTTGAACCTGTCCCTTTCGCTGGGCATCCCCAGGGAAGAGGTGCGGGTCATCGGCCCTCACATGGGCGCCGGTTACGGCAATAAGGATGAGACCCGTCTTGCGGCCATCACCGCCATACTGGCGCGCCGCGCTGGGAGGCCGGTCAAGATCGAGCTTACGAGGGAAGAGGAATTCATCGCGGGCCGCAGTCGCCACGCGACGATCACTAAAGTAAGGGTGGGTGTCAGATGGGACGGCACTATTACGGCTGTGCACGCGACCACCATCATGGACACCGGCGCGTATCTCTCGTCCGGTCCGGGGGTCATTCGGCGGGCGGGACAGGGCGCGCTTTACCTTTACCGCTGCGCCAACGCACGGTATGACGGTTACCTGGTCTACACGAACCAGCCCTCCGCCGGCTCATACCGGGCGCTCGGCGCGCCCCAGGGCCACTTTGCACTCGAGTCGCTGATTGACAGGGTCGCCGAGGAGATGGACATAGACCCGCTGGAGTTCCGGCTGAAGAACCACGTAGGTCCGGAGGGGCAACCGGGAGAACGGGTTACCCCTTCTGCCGAAGTCGTGGACTCGCAGCCGGTAGAGGGCGGCATTCCTTTCTCCAGCAACGGGCTGCGGGAGTGTCTTGAAAGGGGAGCTTCGGCCATCGGTTGGCGGGGCCGGCGAGCCGCGAAGCCGGATGACATGACATCAATAAGGCGCGGGATGGGCATGAGCATGTTTATCTACCGCGGCGGGCCCGGTGGCAGGTCCATCGCAAGGATGCGGCTGGAAATTGACGGCTTGGTGACGCTGACGACGGGGGTCATGGACGTGGGCGAGGGCAGCCTGACCGTCCTGGCCCAGATAGCCGCCGAGGCGTTGTCCGTCCCTTATGAGAGTGTAAGCGTCGTTTCCGGCGACACCCGGTCCACACCGCAGGCGCCGATAACCGCGGGGTCCACGGCCACGTTTTCAGGTGGGCTGGCCGTCAAGCATGCGGCAGAGAAGTTGAGGTCGAGGATTGTCGAGGTAGCGGCCGCTGAGTTTGGGAGCGCGCCGGAGTCCGTCGATGTCGTCGACGGGGTGGTAGTAGACAGGACTTCGCGGCAAATGAGCCTTGCACAGGTCGCTCAACTCCGACCGGAGGAGTCGCTGCAGGTTGAGTCCTCGGTCTCACCGGGGAGCCGGGAGTTCGTCGTCAACTCCTTCGGCGCGCATTTTGCGGAGGTGGAGGTAGATACCGCCACGGGAAGCGTGCGGGTCCTGAGGTTCGTCGCCGCGCACGATTCGGGTCGAATCCTCAACCCCAACATGGCGGTCAACCAGGTCGAGGGCGGCGTCTCACAGATGCTGGGTTTCACCCTGAGCGAGCGGATGCTAACCGACGTGCGCAGCGGCGTCACGCTTACAGCGAGCTTCCTTGAACACAAGAGCCCCACGATACTGGACAGCCCACCCATCGAAGTGATTTTCGCCGATGTGGTGGATCCGGTCGGACCGTACGGCGCAAAGGCGCTCGGCGAACCCCCGAGCGTCGGCGTGGCGCCGGCTATCGCCAATGCCATATATGACGCCATCGGCGTTCGGGTGCGCGAGCTGCCACTAACCCCCGACGTAATCCTGGACCAACTCGCGTCAAGGGAGAACAGTTGAGACCGTTTCGATTGGTGAATGCCGAGTCCCGGGAGCACGCCATCTCGTTGCTGGAAGCCGAGCCATCGTGTGCGAGGCCCATAGCGGGCGGCACCGATCTCATGGCGGAGATGAAAGAGGGCGTCGCGGCGCCGGCTATGCTGGTCAACCTGGCCTCGCTGGAGAGCCTGCATGGCATTGAGCACGCCGGGGACGGATTGAGCATCGGCGCGATGACCACGTTGGCCGAATTGGAGAACGACGAGTTTATTGCGCGCGATTACCCTGCGCTGGCTCAGGCTGTTGCCGCGGTCGCGACGCCCCAGATTCGCAACGTGGGTACGGTAGGAGGAAACCTGTGCCAGCGGCCGCGATGCTGGTATTACCGCAGTCCGCTGTTCGACTGCCTCAAGAAGGGCGGCGAGACCTGCTTCGCGGTCGACGGCGAAAGCAAGTACCACGCCGTCCTTGGCGGAGTGGACTGTTACATCGTCCACCCGTCCGACCTCGCGCCTGTTCTCATCGCGCTGGGCGCCACTGCGACCATAGCCGGTCAAACTGGGACGAGGACTCTTCCGATTGAAGAGTTCTTTGTGGGGCCGGACCAGAATATCGAGGCCGAGACCGCTTTAAAGCCTGGCGAGCTTCTAACGAACGTCTTCGTCCCCAAGCCGACGCCGGGCCAACGCAGCGTCTATTTGAAGGCGAGGGAGCGCCAGACCCAGGAATTCGCGCTGGCCAGCGTCGCTGCCAGTCTCCATGTGTCCGCAGGCATCGTCGCACGCGCATCCCTGGTGCTCGGCGGCGTGGCTCCTACGCCCTGGCGCGCATCCTACGCGGAGGAGGCGCTACGCGGCGCGGCGGTCGCTGAGGTCGATGTAGGCATGGTCGGGCGACTGGCCGTCCGAGACGCCAAGCCCCTTAGGGACAACCAATACAAGGTCAGGCTGGCCGCTTCACTGGTCAGCCGTGCAGTAGGGATGCTTCTCGGCAGCGACGACGTGTAGTGAGAGGCGCGCCAGACGACACGCGTTCGCCTCGCGCGCTGGCAGTGAAAATCACTTTCGATCGCTTGGTTATGATGAAGCGCCGGGCCGCGAACACCACTAACCGGCCGATAATGATATGAGGTACTGACGATGCCGAAGGCGCTGATTGACGGGGTAGCGATTTACTACGAGTCCCACGGCGATGGATTCCCTATGGTGTGGTGCCATGAGTTCGCTGGCGATCATCGCTCCTGGGAGGACCAGGTCCGGTTCTTCTCCAGGAGATACCGGGTCATCACCTACAACGCCAGGGGATACCCGCCGTCCGACGTGCCGGACGACCCGGACGCCTACAGCCAGGATCGGTCGGTGGAGGACCTGAAAGGTCTTCTCGACCACCTGGGTATTGAAAGCGCCCACGTAGGCGGGCTTTCCATGGGCGGCTCGGTGACGCTGAACTTCGGGATCAAGTACCCGAAGACGGCCCGGTCCTTGATTGTGGCCGGCGCAGGCACGGGCTCGGTCGACCCGGACGCATTCCGGCGGACGGCGAACGGGCTTGCAGAGCAGATGGAGACCCTTGGAATGCAGGCGATGTCCGATTACGCCAAGGGTCCTGTTCGCGTTCAACTCATGTCGAAGGACCCGATGGGCTGGGAACGGTTCGCCAGCCAGTTCATGTCCCATTCAAGCGCCGGATCGTCTCACACGTTCCGGGGCGTTCAGGCCAGGCGGGCGCCTGTGTTTGACCTGGAGCCGGAACTTCGCGCCCTGAATGTGCCGACCCTCATCATGTTCGGGGACGAGGACGACCCCTGCATCGAGCCGGGAGTGTTCATGAAGAGGTGTATCCGCAGGTCCGGGATGGTTGTGTTCCCGAAAACGGGTCATGCCATCAACCTGGAGGAGCCGGACCTGTTCAACCGAACGGTCGGTGACTTCCTCGCGGCGGTCGAGACAGACAGTTGGCCGGAGCGGCTTGAGGGAGAGGACGCAGGCCGCCTCGCCTAGGCGGGGTGGTCAGGCCCGGCCGGGTCCGGTGTGCAGGCGAGAGGCGTTTTTGTAGCGCCTGTCTGGGCACGGTTGCGTTTGTCAATTTGCCCGCGACGGAATTATACGCCGGGGCAACGATCCCACGTTACCCCATCCGACTCTGGCCCACCTGGGACGATTACGAAAAACGCTGTTCCGTTCATTTCATAGATTACATGCCAAACTCATTTGTTGGTAAGATGCCGGTAATCCGAAAAACTGCCCCAGCCATGGTCGTTGGCAGGCAATGAGCACGAAGAATTTACATTTGATGGCCCGCCCGGCGGTCCGGAGGCTCTTCACTCAAATAGGCCTGAAGATATTCTGGAGCCGGATTTCCAACGGGTCTGAATCGGTGCCGTCGAACCCGGAACGGTCGGACAAGGGCGCCTAACTGCACAGGAGTTGGGTGACTGGCATATGACACTGGCAGATTCAATAGCTCGGACCGGGCGGCTCGCGTATAGCCGCACGATCGGCGTGACGGCGATGCTTGGTCGCGGCTTCTACTACCCCACGGAAACTGTGACCGGGGACGACGGACGCCTGTATGTGCTCAGCCGCGGGTTGGATTCCGTGCGGGGCATTCGCGTAACGGTGATGAACCTGGACGAGGAGTATTTTGGAACGTTTGGTGAACATGGGCAGGGAGACGGTGAGTTCATTTGCCCTTTGTCGATAGCGATCGACAGAGAACAACGTGTGTTCATCAGTGACGATTTTCTGAACCGGATCACCGTTATGTCGACCGGTGGCGAATTCATCAAGAGTTGGGGGTGTGCCGGCGCCGGAGACGGGCAACTGGACGGGCCCAGCGGCCTGGCGTTCAATTCAGCCAACGATCTACTGGTGGTAGACCATCGCAACAACCGTATCCAACGGTTCACTACTGACGGCGAGTACCTGGGTAAGTTCGGAGATGCCGGTTCAGACGGGGGACAGTTCTATCTGCCGTGGGGGATCTTCATCAATTCTGATGACCACATTTTCGTTGCCGACTGGGGCAACGATCGCGTGCAAAAGCTGACGCCTGACGGTGAGTTCATCACAGCCTACGGCCAGCCGGGCCGGGGCGACGGCGAGTTCCGCCGGCCAGCCAGTGTGTGCGTGGACGAAGACGGATACATCTACGTTGCCGACTGGGGCAACAATCGAGTGGTCGTGTTGGACCCAGATGGCGGTTTCGTGCAGTCGCTGAGAGGCCAGGCGACCATCTCCAAATGGGCCCAGGACTGGCTCAACACAAACGTCGAGGAAGCAGGCGCAAGGACACGTGCGAATCTCGACCTCACTCCGGACCTTTTTGAAGGGGACCCCCACGAAAAGTCAGCTCACATCGAGAAGTACTTCTGGGGACCATCGTCCGTGGAATTGGCTGGCGACCATCTTTTCGTGGTGGATTCCTGTCGCCACCGCGTGCAAGTCTTCGATGTACAACCGCCCGGTTGAGTGGAATGTCCGAACGGGGCGACAGGCTGCGCAGGGCCAAGGTGACTGATACATGACGCTTGCAGATACGAGGTTGCAGACCGGGCGGCTGGCTTATAACCGCACGATTGGCGTCACGGCGATGATTGGCCGCGGCCTCTACTACCCGACAGACAGCGCGGTCGGAGATGACGGCCGTCTGTATGTGCTTAACCGCTCGTTGCAACCTGACATCCGCGGTATACGCGTCACGGTTATGGACATCAACGAGGAGTACTTCGGAACTTTTGGCACACATGGAGAAGGAGACGGTCAGTTCATCACGCCGTTGTCGATCACCATGGACGGAGAGCAAAGGGTCTACGTCACTGACGATAACCTGAACCGGATCACCGTCATGTCGACCGGAGGCGAATTCATCCTGAAATGGGGGTCCGGCGGCGGCGGAGACGGGCAAATGGACGGTCCCTGCGGAGTGGCGGTCGATTCAGCCAACGAGGTGCTCGTGGTGGACCACCGCAACAACCGCATCCAACGATTCGCGGCTGACGGAGAATACCTGGGCAAGTTCGGCGGCGCCGGCACCGACGCGGGACAGTTCAACCTGCCGTGGGGGATCTTCGTCACTTCGGATGACCATATCCTCGTTGCCGATTGGGGCAACGACCGCGTGCAAAAGCTGACGCCTGACGGAGAGTTCATCACAGCGTACGGAAGACCGGGCCGGGGCGAAGGCGAGTTCCACCGTCCGGCAAGCGTGTGCGTGGATGAAGACAACTACATCTACGTTGCCGACTGGGGCAACAATCGAGTGGTCGTGTTGGACCCCGATGGCGGATTCGTGCAATCACTGAGAGGCCAGGCGACGACCTCCAAGTGGGCCCGAGAATGGCTCGACACGAACCGTGAGGAAGCCGGCGCAAGAATACGAGCGAATCTCGATCTCACTCCAGACCTTTTTGACGGAGACCCGCACGAAGAGTCGTCTCACATCGAAAAGTACTTTTGGGGCCCTTCTTCAGTCGTATTGGCCGACGACTACCTTTACGTTGTGGACTCCAGCCGCCACAGGGTGCAGGTGTTCGATGTACAGAAGTCCGGATAGGCAGATCGACGCGATCAGGCAGTAGACCATGAGGACACCAAAGTTCCATTTGATGGCCCACCTGATGCGCAGGGCCGGCTTTGGCGCCACGAGGGAGGAGTTGGTAGCGTTCTCCCAATAAATCTGTGAGAGGCTGGGACTCTGCTATTCAGGCTGCCATGGCCTTTTGGTGATTTGCGTACAGCACGGGTCTTCCTTACCTGTGACACGTAGGGCAACCTTCGCACCGTGGCGGTCTACCCGAGACGGGAAGACGCAGTGCGGATGCTCAGCATGTGCATCGGCGCGCCCGACGGAATTGAGGTAGACATTCAGGAAACGTCTGCTGGCGGAGGGGGCGGGATTCGAATGTGAGTGTGAACAGATGGCTTTCTGTACATCGTTACCACAATTTCCAAGTCTTTCGCAGTACGCTGGGTTATCTCGGGGTGGTGAGTGCGGCGCCCGGTTGGAGGCGACGGTGATTCATGGTAAATCCGGTTCGATTCTCCGAGGGTGGAGGTGGGGGACTCGGATCCAAATACCAACAGGTGGTAATTGGCAAGCTGTTACCACAATTGACACCCAAGAGAATCTCGTCGAAGTTGTCGATGGGACTTCGAGTCAACCTCCTATTTATTATGTTTAACCAAGAGCCATTCCGGACTTGCACCCCTCAAAAAGTCTCCAGAGAGTCCTTTTGATCAGACTGAGGACCCTGAAGTTACATAGCCCTCAATCCGAATTGACGACAGATGTGAAGGGAATTGGTTTCCGGATTTGTCCAGATAAAACCTCACGTCCGGCTCGAAGACTCTTGGTTTGGGGGACCCACGCTGAACCAAGTTGCGACGATGTACATGCTTTATCAGAATCGGCATCAAAAAGTGTGCCCCTCCCTGCAGGGTTCGTTAGCAAGTATGTGCCTGCTGATCCCTGTCGCAAGCCAGCGGGAGGGTTCCGCTCAGACTGGATACGTCCTAACTAGTGGTCCGCCGCCACTTGCGGAGGCTAATGGTCTCGCCAATTGGCGGGTTTTCTTGCAAACGCCACCAGAAGCTCCAGGAGACCTCTGCTACGTAGATGTTGCCCTTGGAGTCGGTCGCTATGCCGTGGGGGGCGATGAACTGGTCGGGATCCTCGCCCGCCACAGATGAGCCAAAATCGGTCACTATCTCACCGTCAGGTGACACCACCACTACCTTGTTGCCCAGATTGGGCACGAAGTTTTGGACTGGAGGCGGTCCCATTTCACCGACATAGAGGTTTGTGTCGTCGCCCCGACCCTGCGTAATACACGCCGGGTGGTGTAAGTGCCACTGGTCGACGAACTCGCCTTCCGTCGTGAACACCTGAACGCGGAAGTTTTCGCGGTCGCAGACGGCAACCAAGTCCGTTCCGATCATGCAGATGTTGTGGGGAATGCTGAACTGTCCGGGGTCGGTACCCGGCTCGCCCCACGACTTCATGTGCCTGCCGTCAGGATCGAACTTATGCACCCGTGAGTTGGCGTAACCGTCCGATACGAACAGCTCTCCAGACGCCGGGTTGACGACTATATCGGTCGGGCGATTGAACAATTCGCCGCTCTGCCACGGCGCGGGTTTGCCGTACGTACCGATCGTGAATAGGACTTCGCCGTAATTGGTCCGCTTTTGCACGCAGTGGCCCAGCTCGTCGACAGTGTAGATGTTGTCGTCGGCATCGATATCTATGCCGTGGGCCCGCACGACTTCACCATGGGCCATGCCGCGGATGAAATTGCCGTCGGGATCGAACACCGCTATTGGGTCCGTTCCGCGGTTGAAAACATAAACAGTGTCCTTGGAGTCCACGGCTACAGATGTGGCGTCGCACGCGAAGCTAACGCCCATCGGTAACCTGGCCCAATTAGCCACCGGTTCGAACTTCGTGGCAGCCGTCGCAGGCACCGGGCCCGGCACAGATGCAGTAGTCACGGTCGGTCATCCGTTTGGGCGGGCTCAGCGTCAAAGAGACGAAGACGCGGCGCTTCATTATGGTTACGTCTTGAGACGCGAGGAGTATACGCCGTGATGATTCGATCGAATTGGCTGCCCGTGGGTGAAGTTGACGGGCAACTTTGGAATGCCATATCGTGCTGCCGTCCAGCTTGGACTGCCCTCGAAGCCTGAAGTCGGCCTGAATGAGAGCCTTTGCGTAGATCAAGTCCGAACGGAGGCCTCAACATGGAAATCGGCTACTTCATGATGCCCTTGCATCCGCCAGGTTCTGATTTCACCAAGACCCTGAGCGAAGACCTCGAGCAAGTGAAGACCCTGGACGCGCTGGGCTACCGGGAGGCTTGGATCGGTGAGCACTTCACCGCCGAATGGGAGAACATTCCTGCCCCGGACCTATTCATCGCCCAGGCTTTGGCCATGACCGAAAACATCATCCTGGGCACCGGCGTCACCTGTATGCCGAACCACGACCCATTCATGATCTCCCATCGTATTGCGCAGCTCGACCACATGGCCCGCGGCCGGTTCTACTGGGGCGTCGGGTCCGGCGGTTTTCCGGGTGATTTCACCGTTTTCGGGTTCGACCCGCGGACCGGTGAACAGCGGACAATGACCCGAGAGGCCATCGACCTGGTTCTTCAATTGTGGGACGATCCCAAACCCGGGCTTTATGAGTCCAAGTACTGGAAATTCAATGTTCCTGAACCGGTCGAAGAGATCGGACTGCGTTTCCACCTCAAGCCCTACCAGAAACCTCACCCACCCATTGGTGTGGCCGGTGTGACCGAAAAGTCGGAGACATTGGTGATCGCCGGCGAAAAGGGCTGGATACCCATGAGCATCAACCTGGTGCCAACCCGGGTGATCAGGACCCACTGGGATGCTGTAGAGGAGGGCGCCCGAAAGTCCGGCCGCGTTCCCGACCGCTCCCAGTGGCGCGTGGCGCGAGAGATCTATGTCGCCGACACCACGGAACGGGCCCGCCGGGAAGCCCTGGAAGGCGTGATGAAACGGGACTATGAACAGTACATCTTGCGAAGCCTGGGCCGGATCAACATGCTCGGCATGATGAAGGCGGACCCGGAGATAGCGGACTCAGAGGTGACCCCCGAATACTTACTCGACGAGATTTGGGTCGTCGGGAGCCCCGACGAAGTAGCTGACAAGATCCGCCGGTTGTACAACGACGTTGGCGGATTTGGCGTGCTGGTGGCGGTGGGACACGAGTGGCATCCGGAAGACAATTGGGTGAAATCCATGACGTTGCTGGCTGAGGAGGTCATGCCCAGACTGGCGGACCTGAATTAGCAGCGGCTACCCAGCGCCGCATTGACTCAAGCATGGGCACGCCGCTGACACAGGCCGGAGTTGCTCCTAGGTTCGGCTCGGCTTTGGAGGAATAATTGGTATCTTCTGCGACGCCGGCAACTGTCTTCGAGCCGGTCCCCGGATGGCCCGCAATCCCTCACCCGATGAACTTCAGGGAGGCCACTTCGGTCGCCATCGATCTGCAGGACCGCGTCTACGTGTTCAACCGCGGCGACAACCCGATGATGGTCTTCGATCGGGACGGGACGTTCCTGGAAACCTGGGGCGCCGACCAGTTCCAGCGAGCTCACGGCGTGTACGCGGCACCCGACGGCAACCTCTTCCTGGTGGACGATCTCGACCACTCCGTAAAGAAGACCACCACTTCCGGCGAAGTGTTGATGACGATTGGGAACCCCGGCCAACCCGCCGAATGGCAACAGGGCGGCATCTTCAACCGACCGACCGACGCCTGGGTCTCGCCCGTGAGCGGAGACCTCTTCGTGACCGACGGATACGGGAACTCGCGGGTCCACCGCTTCCGTCCGAACGGCGCCCATGTTCTCTCCTGGGGCGAGCCGGGCGGCTGGCCGGGTCAGTTCAGTCTGCCCCACCACCTGACCGTTTTGCGAGACGGGCGCGTGGTCGTTTGCGACAGGGAGAATTTCCGGCTGCAGGTGTTCGATGAAGAAGGTGCGTTCATCCAGCAGGTCCACATGCACCGCCCAATGTCGATCACGTCCGGCAAGGGCGCCGACGAGAACATCTATGTTGGCGAGGGCGGCCCACCGCCCGGCCAGGAACAGGTGCCCAGGCTTGGCTCCCGCGTGGTCGTCCTGGACCCTGAATTCAATCAGGTGCTCAGATTCGGGAACGAGGTCCCGGGAGAGGGGCTCGACCAATTCATAGCGCCGCACGGAATAGCAATCGACTCACAAGGGGATGTGTACGTCGCCGAAGTTTCCTACACGGCGTACGGCTCGAAGCTGGCGCCGCCACGCGAGGTCGTGAGCCTTCGAAAATGGCGGCGGGTTACGGGCTGATGTGGAGGCGGCTGTCTCCACCGTTCGACGCGTCCGATGTGAGCAAAGAGAAAAGCGGGAATCGCCGTGAATCGCACGCTCAATCAAATTGAAAGGTAAACCAAATGCCCGGCCTGCCTGTTTATCGCCGTCACAAAATATATGAAGGCTCGCCCGCCGAACTCATGCACTGCATGGTTGGTGACCTGGACAACGACGGTGTACCTGAAATCGTCATCTCCAGCCGCCATCCGGACGAGGTCCACTGGTTCGGCAGAACAGACAGCGGCGCCTGGGAACGCCACCTGATCGATGACACGTTCCCCAGCATCAGCGTCGGTGGCGCGTTGGTCGACGTCACCGGGAATGGGCGGCTCGACCTGATCGCCAGCACCAGCGACAGAGGCAGCAGTGTCTGTTGGTGGGAGTGCCCTGACGATCCCGCTCAAATGTGGAAACGCCGTGAGGTGAGTCAGCTACCAGCGCCGCGGACCCACGACATCATGGTGGCGGATATCGACGGCGACGGCAGGCGGGAACTGTACGTCTGGAACCAAGACGCCGAAACGCTCTTCACAGTCCCGCTGCCAGATGATCCGTACGTGACACCTTGGCCCGGCTTTCAGCCGATCGTAACCGGAGTTAATGAGCAGGCGTTCGCGGTGGCCGACGTCGACGGCGATGGCAACCTCGAACTCATTGCCGGACGCTCATGGTACCGGCCTTTGCCAGATGGCACTTGGGAACGCCACGTCTATACGGAAGACTTTCGTGGAGAGCGCGTGGTTGCAGCCGATTTCGACAGCGATGGCCGGCCCGAGATAGTCATTTGCGAGGTGTCCGCCGATTTCGGACAGACGTACGGTCGCCTTGCCCTGCTACGGCCGGGCGGCGACCCCGAAGACCTCTGGGAAGCCGAAGTGTTGCGGGAACGGCTGGTAGACGCCCATTCGTTGCTGGTGGCCGATTTTGATGGCGATGGACGCCCGGACATTTATGTCGGAGAGATGGGACGGGGTGACTGGACCGAGCCACACCCACCGCAGCACCTGGTGTTCCTGAACCGCGGCGACCAATTCGAGGAGCGCCTCATAGACACCGGCGTCGGAACGCACGAGGGGCAGCTCATCGAACTGGACGGGAGGACCGGAATAGTCGCCAAGCCGTACCGGGCGCTCAGGGACCCTTCTCCGCGGCCAACGGCGGTCGACGCCCTCTACATTTTCCTGCCTGAATGAGACTGCTGCAGGTCCGGAATGTCTTAGTTGCCCCGGTCCGGGCGTGGGTGGGCGCTGAATAACGCGCCTCAATTGACGGTGGGGATTTGACCTGCTCCATTGACCGCCTTCGCCGAAAGCGGCCCGAAATGGGCGTCAGCTCGATTTAAAACCCCGCCGCGCAGCTCTGCCGACACCTACATGCCAAGGCAAAGCGCGTACGCCGGTTCATCGGGCGACCGGTCCGGTCTTGGCAGTCGATCTGGGGCTGAATGACCTCCGCATTGGGGCTGACCCACGACGCGGAGGGGACCAGATTCGGAATATGGTGCCTGAAAAACACTTGTATATGTATTTCGAAAGTCTGAGCCCCTTACGTGAACCTTTTCGGTGCTTGTTGGCCTGTTCGTTATATGATAGTTTGCCGAAACTAGGGGTCTTCGGACGAAGTGTTATGCGTCGCATGTCCGGACGCAGGGATATCGGTAATGGTCTCAGTCACAGAACGGTACGGAGTCGATCCGCGAAGGCTCGGCGGCCGGTACGGGGTAGACCAGAACGCCCGCATCCTCACCCGTTTCCGCGACGCGGAGTTCCATTCCATGCTGGCCCTCATGGCTTGGATGCCGCGGGTGGCCGAGTGGGAAGTCAAGAAAGAGATGGGGCGTCACATCTATGACGACGCCCAACACGCCAACCAACTGAGAAACAGGCTACGCGAGTTGAGGCGACCGCCCAGGAAGCAGTTGAGGTCGTCTAAAGACTTCCGAAGATTCCTTTGGATGCTGGAGCAGGCCCCGGACTCGCCATCGTTTCTCGCCGGTATTTACCGCGTCCTCAAGCCAAAGCTCATCAGCGGCTATCACCACCACATCCAGGCGACAGACCCGGTGGCCGACGCGCCGACCATAAAGGTGTTGGAACGGCTGATTCCGGAGCATGAAAAGCACATCCGCTACATGGACGGCGCCATTCAGGCGATGACCGTCGATCCCGAGGTCTCCCGAAGGGTCTCTTCATGGCTGGAAAAACTGGAGGAAGTCTTTTCTGAATCGGGAGGCGGGGTGATGGTCCCCGAAGTGGAGATAACCGAGGACGACCAGGAGACTTCGACACTCGCTAGCGAAGCACCGTACTTCACGCCGGTCACAGTTGCTGCAAGAGACCCGAACCGGTTCAGGCGGTGCGATGCACGGGAGTCGGTGGAATACGTGAAGTCCCTGAGCGCCCGTGAAAAGTTGATGTGGCAGTGGCACGCGGGCGCAGACAACGAACTCATGGCCGGGGAGCTTGGCGCCTCCAGTTCAAGGGAGAACCTGGACTTTCCGTGGGAGTTCTTCATGGACATGGCGAGGTTGGTCTGGGATGAGGTCAGGCACACCGAAATCATAGAGAAACGCCTGGAGGCCATGGGCGGTTACATGGGCATGTACCCGCTCACGCCTGGCGCCTACGCTTACAGGTTTTCACTAAGTTATCCGCTGAGAGCTACAGACCTTCACCTGTGGGGTGAGGCGCGCGGACAGCTTTCGCTGTTGGCGCGGCGAGACACCTTCGGCGTATTCGGCGACGGACTGAGTTCCAGGATGTTCGACTATATCCATGCCGATGAAGACCAGCACGTGTACTTCGGCCGCAAGTGGGTCACCGAATATCTGATGAAAAGTGAGCCGGGGAAGGCCAAGCGCATCCTGGAAGAGATTCAGCACCTCAGGATCATCAATGGCGAGGTGAGCGATGTCCCACTCATACAGAAACCCAGTAATGGCGACGGAAAAGACAGGTCACGAAGAGTCGACCCGGTCTCATCCGTCGATGACATCGCCGAGTTGCTGAAGGAGATGTTCCCCGAAAAGGCTGAAGACTTCGACAAAGTAAGTCACAAATTGGAAGAGGGTCTCAGCCGGCCGGTGGACTGAGAGATTTGCTCAGGACCCTCACCACCCGAAGGGTCGTCTCCACCTGTTGAAAAACACCGAATTGTTAGCGGGTTTCCGGATGCCGCACATCGAGCGCCGGTGACCTGCGGAGTCCCAAGCAGGCAAAGGTAACTGCATTGACGAGACAGCTTCGAATAACGGCCAAGGAGGCTTAAGACTTGCCCTCCAGGTCAAATGGGCCCACTGAAGCAGTACCGGAGTTCGGTACTAGGCAGCCGTTGCCCGGAGATCCCGGCTACGACTCTTTCTGGTACGAGTGGATGTCACGTTGGCGCCAGGAGAGAGTCGAGGTGGCAAGGAGGGCGCAGGCGGAAGACAGCGGCGTACAGCTCCAACTCAAGGCCCAGTGGGATGCCTGCGACACATGTAAGGCAAGGAACGGCGAAGTAGTCAATCCGGAAATTGCGCCAGAGCCGCCGGTGAACGAATGCATGAGTGACAGAGCCTGTCTCTGCACCTACGTGATCGGCCTGGACTTAGGCGTTTGAAACATGAAGGCAGACACTTTCGAAGTCCCATTGCCCCGCACAGCAATGCCCCCCAATGCACATGAGTGAGGTCCTCCATGAAATCGTTGCCACCGCGGACCCCAAGTGGCAACAGAAGGATTGGGTAAACGGGTATATGCCGTCGGGAGTTCCGTTCAGGTGGCGGCAGATGGAATGCCAGGAAGAAGACTGCGATGAGGCGGCTCTGGCGTGCGCGGTGGAAGGTGAAGAAGGAGATTGGAACCATATTTTCTCGCCAGAGAGCGATTACCTCGCCGACGTACGCCAGGACTCGCTGTATTGCGAGGACCACGTTGGCGATGTCGCATGAATGGTTGGCCATACCTGGCCGGATGAAGGTCCAAAAGGGAATACACACATTGGCGAGAGTCCATTTCTCGTCACGGAAACCGCAGACTCAGGGCGGTACAAACGGTTGGGCGATTCACGAAGATCCCCAGAGGAGGCCAATATGAAGTGGCTCAAACTGTTCACATTAGTCGTGGCATTGGGAGGTATCGTTGCGGCCGTGGGAGTGGCTTGCGGCGGCGGCGAGACCGAGGTTGTCACCAAAGTCGAGACCGTCGTTGTCGAGAAGCCGGTCGCCCAGGTGGAAAAGGTCATTGAGACGGTTGTCGTCGAGAAGGAAGTCACCCGCGTAGAAAAGGTGGTGGAGACTGTCGTTGTCGAGAAGACCATCGCCGGGGAGACGGTCCAGGTCATTGAGACCGTTGTCGTCGAGCGGCCGGTCACCCAAATTGAGAAGGTGGTCGAGACGGTCGTCGTCGAGAAACAAGTCACCCAGGTTGAAAGGGTCGTCGAGACGGTTGTCATAGAACAGGCGGGGCCCAACGTACGATTGGACTGCAGCGACGAAGACCCGTGCTGGCCCGAGGTGATTACGGATGTCATTCCGACTCAGTTCAATGAAGCGCCCATGCTGGCCGACATGGTCGCCGCAGGCCAATTGCCGCCCGTGGAAGAACGTCTTCCAGAGCGGCCAATGGTCATCAAGCCGAGCGACGGGATAGGCGTCTACGGAGGCACTATGCGCAAGGGGTTCCCGGGCGCCAATGACTTCTGGCAGATTGGCCGCCTGATGGCCGACTCTCCACTCACATGGGACGCAGCACAGACTGGGGTCGAACCACAGCACATCGAAAGATGGGAACACAGTGACGACCTCACCGAGTACACCCTGCACATTCGCAAGGGAATCAAGTGGTCGGACGGGACACCTCTCACCGCCGACGACTACATGTTCGCCTATGAGGACATATTCCTGCACCCGGAACTTGGTTCCGGATATGGGACGCAGACGTTGCTGGTCGGAGGCTCGGTCGGCGCGCACGAAAAGATCGACGACTACACGTTCAAGATCACGTTTGTAGAGCCGTACGGCCTCTTCCTCGAAAGATACGCCAGTATCGGGGCTGGCCTGCTTGGGTACGGGAGTACAGGTCCTTCTGCGTACGCCCCAAGGCACTACATGGAGCAGTTCCACCCGAACTACATCGGCGAAGACAAAGCCAATGAACAGGCCAAGGATGCAGGGTTCGAGAACTGGGTCACATACTTCAAGAACCGGATATGGGCATGGACGAACCCCGAAGTGCCAACCCTCACCCCGTGGGTGGTCCGTACTCCCAACACCTCTACCACCATCATCATGGAGCGCAACCCATACTACTTCGCGGTCGATCCCGAAGGGAACCAGTTGCCGTACATCGACCGAGTCGAAATGACCCTCGTTGAGGACCTGGAAGTTCTCAACCTGCGGGCGATTGCCGGAGAGTACGACTACCAGGGGCGGCACATCCAGACCTCGAAGCTACCGGTGCAGGTCCAGAACTCCGAAAAAGGTGGCTACCGCATCCTTCTGAACAGCACCCCGAACGGCTCGCCCGCCGCCATCTGGTTCAACATCGATTACGACGCCGACCCCGAGATTGCCGAGTACACGGCAAAGAGCAAGGAGTTCCGCCAAGCACTGTCGATGTCTATAGATCGCGACCAGATAAACGAGGCGTTCTTCCTCGGTCTGGGAACCGGGTCGAGCCAGTGTCCGGAATTCGGGTCCGCCCCGTACCTGCAGACCGACTTCTACGACAAGGAGTACGGGACATTGCGGACGGAAAGGGCCAACGAGATCCTAGACTCCATCGGCCTGGATCAGCGAGACGACGAAGGATTCCGGCTGATGCCGGGCGGCAGGCGTATGGTCGTGAGGCTCGATACCTGGGCCGGTGGTGTTGGCGGCAAGATGCCCGACATCATGGAGATGGTTGCCAGTCACTGGGAAGCGAACGCAGGCATCAAAACGGAAGTAAATACCGTAGAACGCAGCCTGCTGCGGACGAGGGGACAGGCCAACGAGAACATGACCTACGTCCACAGCTTGGGCCTCGCCAAGCCGTTCCTGGAGGGTGAACTCCGACTCATGGACGCGCGGTGGGCGCCGAAGGCAGGCGATTGGTGGCTGGACCCAAGCTCGATCCCCGGCTACGAACCTCCCGATTGGGTAAAGGAGATCATCGATCTCCAGCAGAAAGGCCTGCAGACCACAGGACAGGAACGTATCGACTACGGCAGGCAGATACTGGAACTCCAGTGTGACCAGATGTTCGATTTGGCAACGATCACCGGAGTCAAGAACATCACCCTGGTAAACAACGACTTGCTGAACATCCCCTACCCGTTGTACGGCTCGGTCTACGCATTGACGCCCAGCAACGGCTTCCCGCCAACCTGGTCATTTGGCATTCAACAGTAGGGATATCGAGGAACAACCTCCAGCGGTTGATCGAAGAAACGCAGCGGGACGAACCTTCTTTCCTACGTGGATAGGAAGGAAGGGGAGACCCGCTGTGAGCCCGCGCGGTTCACACCTGACGCGGGAACTTCGGTCGAGTTAGGACTGCCGCTATGATGGCCTATCTGGTCCGTCGACTGCTTTACGCGGTCTTGGCGCTGTGGGCGGTTTCAGTCCTTTCCTTTTTCATCATTCAGCTACCGGCCGGTGACTACGTATCCGCCTACATCGCATCCCTTGAGGCAATGGGGGAAGGAGGGTTGTCGAACGAAGCGGCCGATACTATTCGCGATACCTACGGTATTGACCGGCCAATGCCTGTCCAGTACTTCAAGTGGATCACGCGGATCCTGTTCGAATTCGATTTTGGGATCTCGTTCCAGTCCAGCGCACCGGTTAGCGAGATAGTCGGTCCTCGCCTGCTGCTTACGGTTGTCCTGGCGCTGGCCACCGTGGTATTTACGTGGATGCTGGCCATACCCATCGGGATTCTCTCGGCGGTCAAGCAATACTCAGTCCTTGACTACGTCGTGACCTTCCTGGGTTTTCTCGGTCTGGCGGTACCGGACTTCCTGCTGGCGCTGGTGCTCCTCTACGTAGCATTTGCCTGGTTCGGTTTCAGCGTGGGCGGACTCTTCTCGCCGGAATTCGTGAACGCACCCTGGACCCTCGCCAGGGTTTGGGACCTGGGTCTGCACATGATCATTCCAATGATCGTGTTGGGCACTTCAGGAACAGCGGCGACGATCCGCATTGTCCGGGCGAACCTCCTCGACGAGTTGAGAAAGCCGTACGTCGTCGCGGCGCGAGCCAAGGGCGTTCCCGAATGGAAGTTGATCCTCAAGTATCCGGTTCGGATTGCCATGAACCCGGTCATCAGCCTGACCGCCTACATCTTGCCGTTCCTGATCTCGGGAAGCATCATCGTCTCGGTGGTTCTGGCCCTGCCAACGATGGGACCGGTGCTCCTGCAATCTCTGCTTGCGCAGGACATGTTCCTGGCGGGCTCTATCATTCTGCTGGTCGGGGCGATGACGATAGTAGGAACGCTGCTTTCTGACCTGCTTCTCGTTTGGGCTGACCCGCGCGTCCGATTCGAGGCCCAGTAACAGTGACAACCGTTTCTGATCAGCCCCCAACCGCCGTCAATGTGCCGCTGGATGAAGAGCATTTCAGCGTTGCTTCGCAGCGCCAGCTAATCTGGTGGCGGTTCAAGAGACACCGGGTCGCCCTCTTCGCAACGGCGATCGTCGGGCTGTTCTACCTGACTGTGATCGGTGCGGACTTCATCGCGTATAGCCACCCGGCGGATTCTGAGGCGTTCAGGGGCTTGATACCACCGCAGACCATTCGTCTGTTCGACGGCTGGAAACCGAGTCCCCATGTATGCGCTGTTTCCGGCGAACGCGACCCAGTCACCTTCGTCAAGGTCTACGAGCGAGACTGCACGGAAAAACACCAGGTCCGGCTATTCGCACGGGGATATGAGTACAGGTTCCTCGGGTTCATACCCACAGATCGGCACCTGATCGGCGTCAGCGACTCGAACGAACGAAGTGAAGAGCGCATATTCATTCTGGGCACGGACGAACAGGGCCGGGACATGTTCAGCCGGATCGTCTTCGGAACGCGGGTCTCCCTGACTATCGGCTTGATCGGGGTCGCCATGAGCCTTGCTCTGGGGGTCGTGTTGGGTGCCATATCCGGCTTCTACGGAGGTGTGGTCGACAACATCATCCAGAGGGTTTCGGAGATCATTCGCGCCATACCCACCATTCCTCTGTGGATGGGCCTGGCGGCGGCGCTGCCCATAGACTGGTCGGTGTTGAGGATCTACTTCGCCATCACGGTCATCATCTCCCTTTTCGCGTGGACTGATCTCGCGCGCGTGGTGCGCGGCCGGTTCCTGGCAATGCGGGAGGAGGACTTCGTAACCGCAGCCATGCTGGCAGGCGCCAGGCAACGCAGAATCATATTCCGGCACATGCTGCCTTCGTTCTACAGCCACCTGATCGCGGCGGGCACGCTGGCGCTCCCCTTCATGATCATCAGCGAGACGGCACTGAGTTTCCTAGGACTGGGACTCCGCACGCCGGCAATAAGTTGGGGGACTCTGCTACAGGGTGCTCAGAACATCCAGGCCATTGCCATCACACCATGGCTGTTGATCCCGGCCTTGCCGGTGATTGTCGTCATCCTGGCCTTCAACTTCATGGGTGACGGCCTGCGGGATGCGGCCGACCCATACGCCGCCTGAGGATCGAAAGTGACAGAGCGAACGCAAGCAGACGAAAGAATCGCTGCCGCCGAGGTAGCTGCCCCTGATCGCGTCGAGTCGGAACAACCCCTGCTCTCGGTACGCAATCTGAAGACCTACTTCTTCACTGATGAAGGCGTGATCAAGGCCGTAGACGGTGCCAACTTCGACATCCATCGCGGCCGCACGCTGGGCCTTGTTGGAGAGAGTGGGTGCGGAAAGAGCGTTACCGCCAGGTCGATCCTCCAAATTATCGACAGGCCAGGCCGCATCGAGGAAGGCCAGATGCTCCTCCATTCGCCCGACCGGGGACTGGATTTGGACATCGCCTCCCTCAAATCCAGCGACCGGCGCGTACGTTCGCTGAGGGGCGGTGCGATATCGATGATTTTCCAGGAGCCGATGACCTCATTCAGTCCGGTGCACACCGTTGGCAGCCAAATCGTCGAGGCGATCAGGCTGCATACGGATCTCGGCAAGGTTGAGGCGTACGAGCGCGCCGTCGAATGGCTGCACCGCGTCGGGATTCCGAGCCCTTCGCAAAGGATGAGAGACTATCCACACCAATTGAGCGGCGGCCAGTCTCAACGGGCACTTATCGCCATGGCCCTCTGCACCGAGCCCGAGATGCTCATCGCCGACGAACCCACAACCGCGCTCGATGTAACAACCGAGGCAGAGATTCTCAGCCTGCTTCAGCAGCTGCAGGCGGACCACGGGATGGCGATCCTGTTTATCACGCACGATCTTGGTGTGATCGCGGAGATCGCCCACGATGTGGCGGTTATGTACCTAGGTCGAGTCGTCGAAACGGCGCCGGTAACGAAGGTTTTCGAGTTCCCCAGGCATCCCTATACCAGGGCGCTTCTCAACTCGATGCCGTCAATCAACTCCCAATCGCGTGAACGGCTGCCCTCGATCACGGGTTCAATTCCGCATCCACAGATCCGGCCGGAGGGCTGCACGTTCCACCCGCGCTGCCCCGACTTCATGCCGGGCGCCTGCGACGTCCAGACCCCCCAGCTATCCGATGTCGATACGGACCAGCGCGCGAGTTGTTTCCTGTACCCGGGGGCGTAGATGGTAGTCCAAAACGAAATACAGGCAGAAGCGAATTTGGGCGCCGGCGGCCGAGAGCTAAGTGGCAATCTGCTACTGGAGGTAAAGAATCTAAAGAAGTACTTCCCGATCGAGAAAGGCATACTCCGGCGGAAAGCGGGTGAAGTACGGGCCGTCGACGACGTCACTTTTTCAATTGAGGAAGGCCAGACGCTGAGCCTGGTGGGTGAAAGCGGATGCGGCAAAACTACTACGGCACGGTGCATCCTCCGCGCAATAGACCCCACGGACGGCGAGATCATCTTTCACACCCGGGACGGTCGGTCAGTTGACCTGGCGAAGCTCTCCTCTTCCGAGGTGCGACCCCACCGCCGCGACATACAGATGATCTTCCAGGACCCGTTCTCGTCGCTCAACCCGCGAATGCCCATCTTCGAAATCGTGAGTGAGCCGCTGCTCGTAAACAAGATAGGTAATCACAGCGAGAGGCAGGACCGGGTCGCTGAACTGCTGCGCCTGGTTGAGATGCGGCCCGAGTACATGCAGAGGTACCCGCACGCGTTGAGCGGCGGGCAGCGACAACGCATCGGAATCGCCCGAGCCCTGGCACTGAGCCCCCGCCTGATCGTCGCGGACGAACCGGTCTCAGCGCTCGACGTTTCGGTCCAGGCCCAGGTGTTGAACCTGATGATGGACCTGCAGGATGAGCTCAGTCTCACCTACCTTTTCGTCTCGCACGACCTCAACGTTGTCAAGCAGATCAGCGACAACGTGGTCGTGATGTATGTGGGCCGCGTGGCGGAGTACGGGCCGGCCCAGGAAGTGTTCGAGGACCCCAAACATCCATACACGGCGGCCCTGATCTCGTCCCTGCCTAAACCCGACCCCCGGCTACGCGGCGAGCGAATGTCATTGCAGGGAGAAGTCGCAAATCCCGCAGACCCGCCGAGCGGCTGTCATTTTCACCCACGTTGTCCTTACGTGGTCGATAAGTGCATAGACCAGGCTCCCAGGTTGGAAAGTACTTCCCCGAATCGACTTGCGAGTTGCCACCGTGCAGAGGACCTGGATCTGCCTGGTGTGACCACGCGCTGAACCGATCGTTAGACAGCCAACGGTTTCGACCCCGCGTGGGTCGCGTCTCGGTTGGCACAAAACGTGCAGCGCGAAGTAGGGAAGCTCCTTTTGTTGCCAGAAACGGACATAGTGGACACCGGCGAGGATATTCGGAGGGATAAGAATGAAGGTCACTAAAGTAGAAACGCTTAGCGCCTCGATTCATCAGTGGGTCAGGGTATCGACCGATGAGGGGATCACCGGCGTCGGCGATCTACACGGAGGTAGCGGCGGCAGCGGGACCCCGTACACCGTGCGAGCCGCGGTCGAGTATTGCGCCGAGTACCTGGTGGGCAAGGACCCGACCGAGATCGAACGCCATTGGCAGCACATGTTCCGGCGGTGCCTATTCAGGGGCGGCTCCGACGCGATGGCCGCGATCGGCGCCATAGATGTGGCGCTGTGGGACATTGCCGGGAAGGCGGCGGGCCAGCCCGTGCATCGCTTGTTGGGGGGGCCGACACGCGAGCGGGTACGCGTCTATACGCACCTCGTCGGGGACTCACCGGAGGAGATGGCCGGAAACGCAGTCCGGCTGGTGGAAGAAGGGTACACGGCGCTCCGTTTTTATCCGCTCGATCCGTTCGAGCAAGGACTACCGAATACGTTCCAGGGCGTCATCAGGAAGATGGTGGCGTACACCGAGGCGGTCCGCGAGGCGGTTGGGCCGGAACTGGACCTGATGATCGACGTCGTGAATCGTCTGACGCCGGCGGAGGCGATAGGGGCAGGCAGGGCATTGGAGCCGTATGGGCTGTTCTTCTTCGAGGACCCGATAGAGCCGGACAACATCGACGCCATGGCGCACGTCGCCGACAACATCCCGATACCCGTGGCGTCGGGCGAGCGGCTGTACACGATCCACCAGTTCCGCGACCTGTTGAACAAGAACGGGTCGGCGTACGTGCGGCCGGACATCAGCCTCGCGGGCGGGATTACAAACCTGAAGAAGATAGCGGCACTGGCGGAAGCGAGCTACGTCGGCATGGTGCCACACAACCCGTGTTCGCCGGTGATGACGGCTTCATGTGTGCAATTGGACGCCGCGATCCACAACGTGGCGATCCAGGAATACACGGGTAACGAGTTCGCTGCGCCCAAGCGAGATTTTGTGAAAGAGCCGTTGAAAATGAAAGACGGACACCTGATAGTGCCTGACACACCGGGGATTGGCATAGAACTGAACGAGGAGGCGCTCAAGCACTACCCTCCGCAGCCGCACAACCGTCCGCCCATAATCACCAGCGACGGCGCGCTCAGAGACTACTAGGCAGCCCAATCCGCATTTAGTTTCGAGCCGTGCACCTACGGCTCCCAAAAGGGCTTGAGAAGTGTAAGCCTTCGAGCGCTACGGCCTAAGAGTTCGAGTCCCCTGAATTCTTAGCTATGAACTGGCGGGCCTGCCAAGACTGATTTGCGAGCTTTCCGATGGGGGGTTTCAGTCAGGATCAAGAATCGGAAGCACAACTTGGCGGGGCTCGAAGCTTGGCACGCTTCAATGGTTTCGAGGGCTGATCCGATTTCCTGGTAGGGCAGGGATCTGAAGCAGGCTTTCACCTTCGGCATATGGGAAAGACCCCCGCCGATCACTTCACCCGCCGGGTTCGTTTCAGTGAACCCGTGTGCCATCGCCCATCGGAAGCCGGTTCTCATCCGTTGACGCACCCGGCGGGCAGTCTCCGGCCGCGCGGTCCAAATCGGCGTGAGGACCTGCAACACAGCCCCGCGATCTATCCGGTCGACTGGAGTATTGGCCAGCGTCGGCATGGCGTGACGTTCTAAAGACTGCATCCAACCTGCGATGTGCTTGGCGTTCCGCCATCGGGGGATGTTCGCCTCGTGGACCGCACAGGCGGCTTCTCCGAACGTTGGAATCGCAGGTGCGCGCTTGTCGGCGAGAGGATCGCGACCGTCCGCGACGGCTGCCCAGTGATCGACAGCCTTGCCGCGAGCTTTAGCAAGGCTTACCGACGGGAATGCTCCCAGACCGATATCGCGGCGGCGGCCATCGATGGTGATGCGCAGGACCCAGGATTTACGTCCCGCCTTGCTGATAAATAGGTGCAGGCCACCCCGTCGGAGTACCTCCCCGGTTCCTTCAGTGCCTTAACCCGCGTCGCCGACAGTGCTTCCTCTTGCCCCGTATGTTCCCACAATCAGGCTGGGACGCTGGGCGCTATCTTGGGCAGGTCTGAGACGACTAATGTCGCATTTTAAGTTCAAATTAAAGGTTCTGACGGAACACATCGGGCGAGGGCAGAAGGTAAAGTGGCGGAGGGGGCGGGATTCGAACCCGCGATGCCGTTGCCGGCATACCGGTTTTCAAGACCGGCGCATTCAACCGCTCTGCCACCCCTCCGTGCGTGTAATCAAGTTTAGTCGCGGCAGACCGCCATCGCTGTACCTGGACGTGCAGCCCCGCGGGACTTCGGGAGCGACTGCGCGCAAAACGGCCGTCAGACCACGCCCATTCCGGTTGATGTTGTCCCGATGGCTACTTGCGGCGGCCGGCCCTGGAGGCGCGGTAGATTTCCAGGAACTCGTCCATCGGCGTCAGCGCAATCGCCTCGCCGACGACGTCTAAAGGCAGGTCTTCGAGCTTCCTGAAGCGCACGCAGGACTTGCCCATGTTCAGCTTTTTGCCTGACTCGGCGTAGCGTTTTCTGAACCACTCCGCGGAGCCTTCGTCCCCGTAGACGTTTGTCAGGTACAGGGACATGTACCGCTTTTGCGATGCCAGTGCGGCGTACATGAGAGGCTGGCCGTTGTAGGTGTCGGCCAATATGGATGTCGGGACGACGTACGAGATCATGCCGTACTGCATGACCTCCTCGTACCCGTCGGGCAGGTTTTCCAGAATCACGTCCCGAAGGGCGGAGACCGACTCCTTCCGGTCGGGTTCGAGTTCGGCCAGGTACTCTTCTACCGTGGGCGCGTCGCTCTGCATGTGTCGTTCCTCCGACTTCCCCTGAGGACATATCCAGGGAGATCGTTTCGAAAGATTTTACAAGCCACGGCTATGGCCGAAACGTGCGGCGACGGTCGTCTTCGGGGTCAGGTAGTCCCATCACCAGCCCGGACAGATCTTCAGTGCTGGCAGAGCGCACAGTAATACGCTGTCCGTCCCCCGAGTTTGCGCGACCTGATCGGCGCCTGGCATGCTGGACACGCCGCGCCGCGCCTACGGGTTAATCGCATGCGCCCGTCGTAGGCGTCGACGACATACGGCGCGCCGTGCTCGTCGGGATTGGCGGCGATGAAGCCGATGGACTCATTCAAAACGTCCACCAGGTCCTCGTGCAGGCGTTCCAGCCTGGCACGTGAGATCCGGTGCGCCCGGCGGGCGGGCGATATCCCGGACCGGAGCAGTGCTTCGTCGGCGTAGATGTTCCCGACGCCGGCCAGTATCGACTGGTCCATGAGCAGGGGCTTGATGGCCGACCTCCGGCCGGCGATCCGCTCCGCGAACATTTCGGCGGTGAGTGCGGGATCGATGGCGCCTGGCCCGAGCCGGCCGGTCAGTTCGTCCTCCGATCCTGCGAGTACGACCCCTGCCCAGCGGCGGACATCGTCGAGTTCGATGCGCCGCCCGTCATCGAGCAAAAACGTGTAACGCGTGTACCGCAGCGGCTCTTCGTCCGGACCCAGTATGACCAACCTGCCGGTCATGCCCATGTGGAGGCCGAGAACGCCGCTATCCAATGGCAAGACCAGTTGCTTGCCGCGCCTTTTCGCCGACACTATTCTCCGGCCAGGCAAATTGGAGAGCCCGGCCGCGCCGTCGTGGGTGTTTTCCACGCCGGGCCAGTCCGCGATTGCTGACGTGATTACGCGACCGGGGACCCGTTCAGACTCGAGATAGCGCCGGAGAGACTCGACCTCAGGCAGTTCGGGCATTGGAGTTCGTCGAAAAAGTAGGGCGCCTAATCCATGTGGCCCCAGGAATCGCCGGACTTGACCTCGACGTTCAGCGGGACCGACAGGTCCATGGCGGCGGGCATGAGCTCCGTGACCAGGCCGGTCATCTCTTCCAATTCGCCCGGCGCCACCTCGAAGATCAACTCGTCGTGCACCTGGATGCTCATGCGGGAACGCAGCCTGCGCTCTGACATCTCCCGGTCGATGTTGATCATGGCGATCTTGGCTATGTCGGCGGCGGTGCCCTGGATCGGCATGTTGATCGCCACGCGTTCCGCTGCCGCGCGGTGCATCCGCTGGCGAGAGTTCAAGTCAGGCAGCCAGCGCCGCCTGCCGGAAAGTGTCTGGGCATATCCCTTGGTTCGTGCTTCTTCTTTCATCGAATCGACGTAGTCCCTGATCCCCGGGTACTTGCCGAAGTAGAGGTCGATGAACTCTCTGCCCTGGGCACGCGACAAGTCGGTCTGCATCGCCACGCCGTGCGCGCCAAGACCGTAAATGACGCCGAAGTTCAGGATCTTGGCTATGCGGCGCTGTTCCGAAGTGACCTCCAGTTCGCCGTACATGGCCCGCGCCGTGGCGTCATGGATGTCCTCACCGGCCCGGAACGCCGCCAGCAACCCGGGCTCTTCCGACATGTGGGCCAGTATGCGCAGTTCGATCTGCGAGTAGTCGGCCGCCAGGAGCGTCCAGCCGTTCTCGTGGTCGGAGACGAACGCGGATCGGACCCGCCGGCCGAGTTCCGTACGGACCGGGATGTTCTGCACGTTCGGGTCTGTGCTCGAAAGCCGCCCGGTGGCAGAGCCGACCTGGTTGAACGACGTGTGCACGCGCCCGGTGCCGGGGTTGACCATTAACGGGAGGGCGTCTACGTAGGTGGACTTGAGCTTGGAAAGCTCCCGGAATCGCAGGACGTCACGCACCAGTTCATATGCGCGGGGGTCCAGGTCCTCCTTTTGCAGCATTCCCTCGAGCGCGTTTGCGTCCATCGAGTATCCGGTCTTTGTTCTGCGGGTCGGTGGGGCTCCCAATTCGCCGATCAGGATGTCTGCAAGTTGCCGGTTGGATTTCAGGTTGAACTCGCGCCCCGCCATCACCTCGTTGCGGGCGTGGTTTTCGATAGAGGCGAGTTCGCCGCCCAACTCCTCCGACATCTCGGCCAGCGCCGAGCGGTCGATCAGGACTCCGTTTCGCTGCATGCGAACAATGACCGGCAGCAACGGCATCTCGATCTCATTCATGACCGACTGCTGACTTTCCTCTTCGACCTTCGGAGCAAGGTGTTCCCTCAACCGCCACGTCATATCTGCGTCCGCTGCGGCGTAGTCCGCCGCTTGCTCCACCGCCGTTTCCGCCATGGTGATCTGCTTGCGGCCCGTGCCGATGAGGTCGGTGATCGGAGTCATCTCTACCTGGAAGAAGTCCAGGGCGAGTTGTTTCAGGCCGATCGCCCTCCGGCCGGTGAGCGCTGCTGCGATCATCGTGTCGAAGTCGAGGCCCTGTGGGTGGATGCCCACCTCTTCCAGGACCATCAGGTCGTAGTTGGCGTTGTGGGCCGACTTGGGCACGGCCCCGTCTTCGAACAGGGGCCTCAGGACGGCGAGGGCCTCCGAGATGTCGATCTGCTCACCCTCGTTGTGGCCGACCGGCACGTACCAGCCCTTGCCGGCGTCGTTCGAGAATGACAGCCCGACCAGTTCGCTCCTCATCGGGTCGGTCCCTGTCGTTTCGGTGTCGAACGCGAACCCGGCAGGTTTCGAAAGTTCCGCGACCATTTCATGGAGTTGCCCGAGGGTGGTCACGGTGCGGTAGTCCGCGTCGACCGCCTTCTCTTCCTTGGCAGTGGCTGGCTCCTCAGGAACGTCGCCAAGCATGAGTTGCGCGCTTCCGTCCTGCCCCTGCGGGGTGTCGGGGTGCGGCACGTTTCGGGTGATGGTCCTGAACTCCAGGTCCAGCAGCGCCCTGACCACCTCATCGCGGTCGTAGTTCCAGAATTCGGCGTTCTTGAAGTCGAATTCCACCGGCACGTCTCGCACGATGGTGGTGAGTACCTTTCCGTCGAACGCCGTCTGCCGGTGTTCTTCCAGGAGGTTGCGCACACGCTTGGCCCCGCGTAGTCCCTTGATTTCCGGCACGCGTTCCAGTTGCTCGTATACCTGTTCGAGCCGCCCGAAACTGGACAAGACAGCGTGCGCCGCCTTCTTGCCCACGCCCGGCACGCCGGGGATGTTGTCTGACGGGTCCCCTTCGAGCGCCTTGATGTCCGGTACGTACTCCGGGCCGAGACCCTCGTACCGTTCTTTCACCGCGGCCACGTCGTACACGCGGGTATCCCCGAACCCGGAGTACATGAGGAGCCGTACGTGCGGCGTCACCAACTGCAGTTGGTCCGCGTCGCCCGTGACGATGAGGGTTTCGATGCCCTGGTCCTCGGCCCGCGCACACAGCGTGCCGACTATGTCGTCGGCCTCAAACCCGTCCATCTCGAGGACCGGCACGCGAAACGCTTCCATGATGGACTTGATCATGGGAATCTGCTCGTGTAGCTCGGGGTCGGTGGGCGGCCGGTGTGCTTTGTACTGCGGGTACATCTCGTCCCGAAAGGTGGGAGCGCGCGTATCCAGCGTGAGCGCCACGTGTGTCGGGGTGTGTTCCCGGATGACCTTCAGAAACGTGTTGAGGAACCCGTACGCGCCGCGGGTGTCCTTACCGGTCGGCGTGCTCAACCGTTCCGGAATGGAGAACCACGCCCTGAACACCATGGCATGGCCGTCCATGACGAGCAGTAGTGGTTGTTTTGACTGGGACATTGAATCGTTTGGTTAGTGAGTTGGGTGGTCTGGATTATAGACAGGGGGCTGGTCAGGCGCAGAACTGGTGACGGACGACCACGCGTAGGAGCATCTCTCAGAGCCTGTCTCAGAAGTCCCCCCTCCCGTTTCGCGGGAGAGGAAGTTGTTTAGCAGGGCGACTTCTGAGACGGGCTCCCCATGGGGTCCGATGGGACGGGGCGAGGCAAGGGGGCTGAACAGGATGCGAGACAGCGGCCCATGACCTGGCCATATACGCGATCAGGAAATCGCCTAATCCCAGTAGACCTCCCCGAATTCGAGCTCCTCGAGCAGTGCATCCACCTCGTCCTCATCGTAGTTTCCAAACTCGGCGTCCGCGAATTTGAAGCCCATCGGCACGTCCCGGACGATGGTTGTGAGCTTCCTGAATTCAAACGCGGTCTGCCGTTGCTCTTCCAGCAAGTTGCGCACACGCCTGGCCCCGCGCAGTCCTTCGATGTGCGGGACGCGTTCGAGATTCTCGTAGACGTGTTCGAGCCGTCCGAAGTTTGACAAGACCGCGTGGGCTGCCTTCCTGCCCACGCCCCGCACGCCGGGGATGTTGTCCGAGGAGTCGCCTTCCAGCGCCTTCAAGTCCGGCACGTATTCCGGCCCGAGTCCGTCATACCGTTCCCTCACCGCCTTCACGTCGTTTACGACTGTGATGTAATCGCCGGACCAACCGGTGTACCTGTATGTAAGCAACTTGACACGGCGCGAAACCAGTTGGAGTTGGTCCGTGTCGTTGGTAGCTATGAGCGTGTCGATGCCCTCGTTTTCGGCATGTGTGCAAATCGTGCCGATGAGGTCGTCAGCCTCGAAACCGGCAAGTTCGAACACCGGCACGCGGTACGCTTGCATGATCTTCCGGACCACGGGGAACTGTTCGAGAATCTCCGGATCGGGGGGCGGCCGGTTCGCCTTGTACTCAGGAAACAGTTCATGGCGAAATGTGGGTGGTGGCGGGTCGAGCGTGAGCGCCACGTGCGTCGGGTTGTGGTCCCAAAGGATCATATGGAACGCGTTCAGGAAGCCAAATGCGCCGCGTGTGTCCAGGCCCGAGTCGGTGTTCAGCCGCGGCGGAGTTGAGAACCAGGCCTGGAAGACCATCGCGGCGCCGTCCATGACAAGCAGGAGCGGCCTCTTGTTTTTGCGTCGCGGCATACGGACGCCAGCGTACCACTCCCGGTCGTCACGAACGGAGTCCGATTAGGAAGAGGGAACGGCGGCCTGCGGGAGTCGGGGAGGCCACACAATCACGGCATCTTCCAGGCACGCTCTCGGATAACACCCACTAGTACGGGCGTCTCCCGAGTGCGCCCGAAAGGGCGTCGCGGCAACAGGCGCGATGCCGTTTCGTGAACGACCGGGGGCATTTCAGACATCGACACGGTTAACGCCCGTCCGGTAATTCAGGTGCCGCGATCAATTACCCGTCAATTGGCTGCGGCCCGTTCTCAAACTGGGAAATCCGTTCGGATTGCCAATCCCGGGCCGCCCGGTCAATTACCCGTCAATTGAAAAAGTAAGCCCCTGCCCCCGGAAGTCCGGGGGCAGGGATATTCTGCTTGTTGGCGAAGGAGTGTTAGTTGATCGAGGAGCCTACGGACGACTTCTCGGACGGAGCGCTGAGCGTGTCGATCCCGGTCCGCACCTGGCCAAGCGTGTCGGCGATGCGTTCTTCGAGGCCGAACAGGACTTCCCGTGCGTAGTTGTCGGCGCCCTGGCGTCGCTCGTCGGCTTCCATCTCCGAAGCGGCGATGATCGAGTTCGCTCGTGACTCGCCCTTGGCGATGATTGCGGCGGCCCGCTTCTCGGCCTTCTGGACGATCTCGTCGGCCTCTTCCTCAGACGCCTTGATCACCTCAGTCTGGTCGATCATCTTGCGGGACTGCTCCCTGGCCGAACTGAGAGACGCGTTGCTCTGCTCTTCGGCGAGAGTTCGAATCGTGGTGGCCTCTTCGTCAGCGTAGGTCCGGATCCGGCGCGCTTCCAGTTCAGCCTGCTTCAGGATGGCTTCCTTTTGCCTGAGGACGGCCTCTGCCTCTTTGATGTAGTCGGGCAGGGCGTTCCTGGCCTCGTTGAGGGCCTCTGTGATCGCTTCGATGTTCACGAGAGTGCGGGCCGTGCCGCGTACCCGTCCCGAGTTGGCCATCGCCTCGATGTTGTCCAAGTGTTGTCCGATTGACATTGCTGCCTCCGTTTTATGAATCCGGACCGTTACCGTTTTTTGGGGTCAAATTTTTGGTGGGGGAGTGAGTTTGAGACGTTGATAAAGGGGTTCGACAACGTGGGCCGGAATGAACTCGCTGACGTCTCCACCCAACGCCGCGATTTCCTTCACCCTAGTGGAACTGACGAACTGGTATTCCAGGGAGCTTAGCAGGCAGGCCGTTTCAACGTCCGGCAGCAACCGCCGGTTCATGAGAGCCATCTCCCGCTCGTACTCGAAGTCGCTGCCGATACGCAGGCCCCGCACGATGACGTTTGCCTGAACGCGGCCCGCCAACTCGACCAGCAGCCCTCCGAAGGGCTGTACCTCCGTGTTCGGAACGTGACTGACGGCTGCGCGGACCATCTCCACCCTCTCGTCCACCGAAAACATCAGCGACTTTGGCGGATCGATGTAGACCGCTACCACCACTTCGTCAAACACCCGTGCCGATCTCTCGACGATGTCGACGTGGCCGTTTGTGACCGGATCGAAAGTGCCGGGGTATACCGCCCTTACTAAGAACAATCCAGACCTCTGGACGATGCCTCAACCGGTTTGCCGGCACTGCGATAGACGCTGACGGCGGAGTCGCCGTAAACCCGGCGGGAGACTATTGCGACCCCCGGCAGCGTGTCCGGCAGCGTCATTCGAGACGAATGCTCGAGGTAGACCACTGCTTCCTGCTCCAGCAGCCCGCGGCCCGATAGTCGACCGAGCAGCGGTTCAAATGGGTTGAGCCTGTATGGCGGATCGGCAAACACGAGATCGAACCTGCTATCGACCCGGCCGAGCACGGTGATGGTGTCACCCTGTCTGACCGTAGCCCTTTCGGAGAATCCCCCCTTTTCTAACGCTTCCTCGATGCGTCCACAAAGTTTCCTGTCACGCTCTATGAACAACGCCCGCTCTGCGCCCTTGCGCAGCGCGGTAATGCCAAACGCTCCCGTACCGGCATATAGGTCCGCTACGGTCATGCCCTCGGCGCCGCCAGGTCCGAGCATCGAGAACAGCGCGCCCAACACCCGGCCGGTGGTGGGTCGCAGGCGGTCTCTCGTCTCGTGCCGTGTACGGCCCCCTCGGGCCCCGCGCTTGACTGGCATCGTTGTAGTTCTGTCCTTACGGCATCACCCCAATCGAAGATTTGGCCGTTCAACCGCCGCCGACGCGTGTTACCCGCTCCGGCGGCGACGACAATTCCGAGCAGCGGCGCGTCGTCCGGACAATTCGGATTATTCAGATCAACGTCGTCTTACCGCAACAAGCGCGCGCTGCGAGTTTGGATCGATTTACACAAAACCGCTTGCTGCGCGTCGCCTTAAAAGCTCATCAGTCGTAGTTGCGCGACCGCGCCCGCGGACTAGAATTGATGTTACGCCGGACGGAAGCCGCGGACAGGCTTCCCACCACTGCGATAGCCATGCCGACTACCGAGGAACAGACAGAGCCGCCGGGCCACGATGAACACCGGCTGACCCAGGCACGGCTCGAAAAGCTGGAAACGGCTCGATCGCTCGGCATCGATCCCTATCCCGCACGATACGACCGCACCCACTCGGTGGCAGAGTCGCGCCAGTTGTTTGAGGCGCTCCATGTCGAAGAAGGTGCGGAGGACCCCAGGACCGGCGACGTTCGCATAGCCGGCAGGATCATGGCGCGCCGCGGGATGGGCAAGGCGTCGTTCATGGATGTTCAGGACGGCTCCGGCCGAATACAGGTCCACCTGCGGGCCGACCTGCTTGGCGACAACTACGAACTCGTGGAACTGACGGACCTCGGTGATTTCATCGGCGTGGCAGGACCGGTATTCCGCACCCGCAGGGGTGAGGTGAGTGTCGAGGCCCGCGAGGTCGAAATGCTGGCCAAGGCATTGAGACCGCTCCCCGACAAGTGGGCGGGACTGCGAGACACCGAGGCACGGTACAGGCAACGCTATCTCGACCTGATCGCGAACGAACGGGCCGTCCGCAACGCACGTCTCAGGTCCGAGGTCGTGGCCCAAATGCGGCGGTTTCTACACGGCCGCGGTTTCATGGAAGTGGAAACGCCGATGCTCGTGCCGGTGGCCGCCGGAGCTATGGCGCGCCCGTTCGAGACGCATCACAACGCGCTCAGCAGGGACCTCTACCTGCGTATCGCAACCGAGTTGTACCTGAAGCGGTTGATAGTGGGCGGCATCGAAAAGGTCTTCGAAATCGGCCGCATATTCAGGAACGAGGGCATCGACCACGACCACAACCCGGAGTTCACCACGCTGGAAAGCTACGAGGCGTTTGCAGACTACGCGGACGTCATGGAGATGGTGGAGCAGATGGTGTCGACCATCGCCACGGAAGTCACCGGTTCGGCCGTAATCGAGTCGAGCAGCGGTGAGAGTCCGGAGATCGACCTGTCCCCTCCCTGGCCGCGGCTGGACCTGAGGACCGAAATCATCAAGAGGACGGGGATCGACTTTCTCGAACACCCCGATGCAATTTCGCTTGCCGCCGCCATGCGCGAACGCAATATCCACGTGGAGCCCGGCTCGACGTGGGGCCGCCTGCTCGACAAGGTTATTTCGACCAGCGTGGAGCCCCACATCGTTCAACCGGCGTTCCTCGTGGACTACCCGGTGGCGATGTCTCCCCTCGCCAAGCGCAAGCCCGGCGCAGACGGCATAGTGGAACGCTTCGAGGCGTTCGTGATGGGCAGCGAGCTGGCGAATGCGTTCACCGAACTGAACGACCCGGTAGACCAGAGGGAACGTTTCGAGGAACAGGAACGCTTGCGACTCGATTACGGCGAAGATGAGACCGACAGGCTGGACGAGGACTTCCTTGTGGCCGTGGAGCACGGTATGCCGCCCACCGGCGGCCTCGGCATGGGGATCGATCGGCTCGCAATGCTTATCGCAGGCGAGGACTCGATCCGGGAAGTGCTCCTGTTCCCTCAATTGAGGACCTGATGCGTATCTGTAGAGTGAACCTGGCGTATCCGACCACCGGCGTAGGGGCGGGTTTCAAACCCGCCCGAGTTTGCCGCCGACACATTGGTTATCCCAATTGGCCCCGGAGTCTAATACGGGCGTAGTCCTGAGAAATGCTTAGCCTCGAACAAATAGTTAACGACACACAAACCGTGCGATCCGGGCTGAAGCGCCGCGGTGAAGAACCGCCGCTCGATGACGTGCTCGCGCTCGACAGCCAACGCCGGGACCTGATCCACGAAACGGAGACGATCAGGGCAAAGCGCAATGATGTCAGCAGGGCGATAGGCCGCGAAAAACGGCCTCCGACCGAAGAAGAGAAATCGGAGATGCGCACGGTGGGCCAGCGCATCAGGGAGATCGAGGCGGAACTTGGATCAGTCCAGGAGTCGCTGGACGAAATCCTTCTGTCGCTGCCCAACCTGCCCCTCGAGTCGGTCCCCGACGGGCTCGACGAGGCCGCGAATGTTCTCGTCAGTTCCGGGCGCGATCCCGTTCCCAACCCTGCGGCAAAGCCACAGTGGGAGTTGGGAGAAGAGTTCGGGATCATTGACATGGAGGCCGGCGCGCGGATCTCCGGCGCTCGCTTCTACGTTCTCAAGGGCAAAGGAGCACGATTGCACCGCGCCCTGGCATGCTGGTTGCTCGATTCACTCACCGAAGAGTTCGGATACACGGAAATCGAACCACCTCTCCTGGTGCGACCAGACACGATGACGGGGTCTGGGAACCTGCCCAAGTTCAGGGACAACCTGTACCGGGACGAGGAGACCGACCTCTGGCTGGTGCCGACCGCCGAGGTCGGGCTGAACGCGCTGCACCAGGGGCAGATCATCGAACCGCACGTCTTGCCGTTGAAGTACGTCGCTTGGACCCCGTGTTTCCGCAAGGAGCACACCGCAGCCGGAAGGGACGTACGCGGCATCAAGCGGCTGCACCAGTTCGAAAAAGTGGAGACGTTCCGCTTCGTGGAGCCGGAGGACTCGGACCAGGCCCTGGAAGAGATGCTGGAGGACGCCACGACACTTTGCGAACGGCTGGGCCTGTCTCACCGCGTCGTCGCCCTGTGCGCTGGCGACCTGGGCTTTCAGTCGGCGAAGACCTACGACATCGAGGTGTGGGCGCCCGGTTCGGAGGAGTGGCTGGAAGTCAGCTCGATTTCGACTTGTACCGACTTCCAGGCCAGGCGAAACAACACCCGATACCGGCCCGAACGCGGCGCGCGGACGAGGTTCCCGCACACGTTGAACGGCTCTGCGTTCGGCATGCCGCGCATGCTGATAGCTGTACTCGAAAACGGAGTCCGACCCGACGGCTCGATCGAAATTCCCGAACCGTTGCTCTCTTACACCGGTTTCGACCGTATACCGTAGCGGTTAAGCCCACCATGGCGGCCGACGAGAATTCTCGGCTGCGAGCGATCCGGCCTGTCATCGGACTAACCCGCGCGCGCAGCGGAACAGGCCAGGAGGGACGACGACGGTGAAATTGGCGCTCATATGGCTTGGCCTCGCCCTTGTGGTGGCGGTCGGCATCGCGTGCATCGCCGGGGCCGACTCAACCCCGGTCCCCTCTCCCTCCGCAAGTCCCACCAACACGCCTGCGACCGCCGTGACCCCAACCCTGGCCCCGGGTCCGCCAACACCGACTCCATTCCCGACGAGCGCCCCGGTGTCGGAGGCAATTCCGGCATCGAACATCCCGTTCCCCACAAGCACTCCGACCCCGACTGCCACGCCCACGCCGGGTCCGGCGTTCCGCATTATCAACGAGTCGAGAGACCAGATGGATGACCCCAGGGGTTTCGCATTCGAAGTGGACGTCGTAGTGAATGTCGACGGTGGTGAAATCGCGCTGACCTATGTTGGGGAAGGCCTGTTCAATTACAGTTCTGCGGCCGTCACGGTTGCCGCCCCCGCCGAGACGGTCGATACGAATGTCATCGTCGCTGACAAGGGCTACGTCTTCGATGCGTCGACCACCAGTTGGGACGATCTTGACCACGCCCCGCCGTTACTGGCTTTCGCCAACCCCAGCGTGCTCTTCGGCTTCAACCCGGACCAACTCGCCGATTCAGAGTCATACGGGCAATTGTCACTGGTGGGCACCGAAGTCCTGGACGGTGTCGAGACCCACGTCATATCGCTCGAACTGGACGTGGAGCGCACCGACGCTGACGGCGCTCTGGACACGGTTTACTGGATCGGTGTCGAGGACGGCCTGCTAAGACAAGCGCAGGCCGAGGGGGATTTCAGTCTTGCCGGCCTGGCGGGATTGGTTGACGGCATTGAGACCAGGACCGGTGCGGCTCGGGTGACTGCGAAATATTTCGACCACGGCAGGGGTGTCGATATCGTGACGCCCCGTCTTTTGTCTCCCCGGTTTGGGCATAAGGCGACGCTGCTGGATGACGGACGAGTCCTCGTCGTGGGCGGGTTCACAGGGGTCGCAAACAACAATTTCATCGCTTCCGAACCCGTACCCGTAGTTCAAACTTTCGACTTTGAGACCGCGACATGGGGACTCGCGGGGTCTTTTGACGGCCTTTCGACAACCGGCCCCGGCATGTACGCATCGAGCGTCAAGCTGGCCGACGGTAGGGTCCTGGGCATCGGAATTTTCGAGGGAGGCGATAGTGTCTCAGGGTCCAGGGTCGTCCTGGATACGGGAGCAGACTCTTGGACGGACTTGCCCCCCAGTCCGCTGGCCCGCGGGCTGCCCGAATTGGTGTTGCTTGACGATGGACGCGTCCTGGTGACGGGCGGCTTTGTAGTGAGGGGGCAGTCGTACCAGATCGGGTCAACAGTCGAGGTCTACGACCCAGCGATCGACCAGTGGCAGCAAGCGCCGAACATGAACGTGACTCTTGAATACCAGGCTGTCGTCCTGATGGGAGACGGCCGGGTACTGGCCGCAGGCGGCAGGGAACTCAATTTCGATGCGTCAAGTCGCGCCGAGATACACGACCCGGACACCAACGAGTGGACACTTGCGGAGAGCATGAACTTCCCGCAGTCATTTCCCGTCGCGGTCGCGCTCGCGGACGGCCGGGTGTTGGTGACCGGCGTGTCGGACCTGAATGCCGACGCGCCTGAGCCAACGTCGGAGATTTATGACCCGGCCGCCGGCACATGGTCGCTGACCGGACCCATGCAGAACGCTCGCATCTTTCACAGCTTGACGCTTCTGCCTGATGGGCGAGTGCTCGCGGTGGGCGGTGAAAACCCGGTTACGCAAACGAACGAACCGCACCCGACCACGGAGATTTTCGATCCCCGTACCGACGGTTGGTCACCGGGCCCGGACCTGGCGGAGCCGCGTTACGATCACTCAGCGACGCTGCTGCCGGACGGGAGGGTTTTCCTGGCAGGGGGCATCGGCGTAAACCCTCTCAATAACGAGATTTATCCGCTCTACACCTACGAGTTCATCAGGCCGTAGCGCCGACGGCATCAGAATGCCGCGTGGAGAGGGTAGGTTTGAGTCCCACCCATTCGGCAAGCTTGGCTGCCGGTGTGGGTCAAGCGCCCCACCCTTTTGGACCTAATCGGTCCCTACCACCACACCTTGCCGGAGATCTCCGATTGGATCTCTTTCCAGTCCATGGTGTAGACCCCGGACGACAGGTACTTCCAACCGGCGTCTGCGAACAGGCAGACGATGTTGCCGCTGTCCAGCTTGCCGGCCACCTTGTGGGCGGACGCCGCTACGGCGCCTGAAGACACTCCTGCAAAGATGCCCGCGCCTGTGAGCAGCCACTTGGTGTAGTAGAAGGCCTCTTCGGCCTCGACGAGTATCCGGCCGTCGAGTTCGTCCAGGTCCAATATCGGCGGTATGAATCCGTGCTCGATGGACCGCAGCCCCTGCACGACGTCGTCGGGGTGCGGCGCGGTGGCCACTATCTGTACGTTGGAATTGTGCTCTCGTAGCGCCCTGCCCGTGCCCATCAGCGTGCCGCCCGTGCCCAGGCCGGCTATGAACACATCCACGTTCGGCAGATCGCGGACTATTTCCGGCCCGGTGTTCTCGTAGTGGGCCTGCGGATTGGCCTCGTTGGCGTACTGGTAAGGCATGAACCAGGACGGGTTTTCGAGGGCGATCTGCTCGGCAACGAGAATCGATTCGTTCGTCCCCTTGTCGGCGTCGGAGTAAATGATCTCTGCGCCGTAGGCCTCAAGGATCCCCACGCGCTCCGCTCCCACGCTCGCAGGCATGACCACTTTTACGTCGTAGCCCTTGATCCGGCCGACCATGGCCAGGCCGATGCCGGTGTTCCCGCTGGTGGGTTCCAGTATCGTTGCGCCCGGCTGAAGCCGTCCATCGGCTTCGGCGTGCTCGATCATGGACTTGGCGATTCGGTCCTTGACCGAGCCGGTGGGGTTGTGACCTTCGAGCTTGGCGAAGATCCGCACCTGCTCGTTCGGGCTCAGGCCGGGCACCTCCACCAACGGCGTGTTACCCACGGCGTCGATGATGTCGCGTTTGACGGCGCTGGCAGGGGTGTTTCTGATCGTCAACTTAATTCAGTCGTCTGGCTGGTTCCGGGTAAGTCAGGGAGCATGAAAAGGCCCCGGGCTTTTTGCTTGCCGGGGCCCCGTAAGCTTCTGCGTTTCCGCCTAGCGCGCCGCGGCTCCGGCCGTCTCCAACTCGGCCACAGGAGGGGCTACTCCACAGAATATCTCGTAGTCGATGAGTTCGGTGACTTCGGGGTCGTGACCGCAGAGCTTGCAACCCGGGTCGCGCCTGACCTTGACTTCCCTGAACTCCATGGTCAGGGCGTCGATGAGGAGCAACCTGCTGGTCAACGTCTCGCCTATGCCCATTACGATCTTGACTGTCTCGATGGCCTGTATGGAACCGACGAGCCCCGGCAACGCACCGATGACGCCGGCTTCGGCGCAGTTCGGCACCTCACCGGGCGGCGGCGGGTCGGGGAACAGGCAGCGGTAGCAGCCCTGGCCTGGGATGTAGGTCGTCGCCTGCCCGTCAAATACCAGTATGCTGCCGTCCACCAGCGGCTTACCCGAAAGGTAGGCGGCGTCGTTTACCAGGTACCTCGTCGCAAAGTTGTCGGCCCCATTCACGATCACGTCGTATTTCGGGATGATCTCCATTGCGTTCTCGGCGTTGATGGGCTCTTCATGAATTTCGACGTTGAGGTCGGGGTTGTAGGAGAGAAGCGTCTCCTTGGCTGAGACGACCTTTCGCCTACCGACGTCTTTGTCCTGGTGCAGGATCTGCCGCTGCAGGTTCGACACGTCCACGGTGTCGAAGTCGACGATTCCGATGGTCCCGATGCCGGCGAGGGACAGGTAGAGCGCGACGGGGGAGCCCAGTCCGCCGGCGCCAACCACGAGGACCCGCGAGCCGAGCATTTTGCGTTGGCCGGCGCTGCCCACGTTGGGCATTATGAGATGTCGGCTGTACCGCTGGACCTGGCCCGGTGTCAGTGGCTTATCGATGGCCATTGCGTCCCTCATTCCTCGGTTTTTCGTTCCGTTGCTCCAGAAGCCAATTCAAGTTTAGCGAAAAGTGCGACGGCCAACATGGATGTTCATGGTGCAAGTGCAGACGATGGCCAATGTTCTATCTAAAGGAATTAGATGAAGTTCGCTCCAACTAGGAGCATCGAGCGATCAATTCGCCGCCGGGGCGCCGGATGCCACCGGGTCTATTGGAGTGACAAGCGACGACTGTTTCCGGGCCAACTGGCTTACCTGCACCTTGGTCAGGTGGTCTACCAGTATCTTCTCGACGTCCACCCACATCTCGCGCTGCGAGCACGCTCCCGAGAGCCGGCATTCATCCGGCTCCTCCACGCAGTCCGTGGGGGCCAGCGAATGGTCCAGCGAGGTCACAACGTCAGCGACGGTGATGTCTTCTGCAGACCGTGCCAGTTTGTGGCCGCCGGACGGTCCCCTGCGTGACTCGATGAGTCCCGCCTTTTGCAGCTCGGAGCACACGCGCAACAGGTAAGGCTCGGGAATGTGCTGGGAGCGGGCAATTTCGCTGGCGGGCACGTAACGGGCCGTGGTGCGTTGGGCCAGGAACACAAGGGTCCTGACGCCATAGTCCACCTTCATGGGAATAAGCACGGTGGCGCCTTTGGGCCGGGGGTTACGTCGCCAGTTCGACAGTGGCCCCGAGTATAACACCAGCAGGTTCGGCGCCCGCATTCGCGGCCCGTTTGCTCACCTGTCCGCGGACCGGATTATGCTACGATTTCAGTTTAAGACCAACGCGGGCGGCGGCCCGCTTTTCGCGTGGCCGCAACTCGTTGCTCCCCTGGAGTTGAATCGATGGACCAGATCGTCCTCTCGGCGCAGACCCGTACCGTGACGGGCAAAAAGACGCGGGCTTTGCGCAGGCAAGGCGTAACACCCCTCCACGTCTACGGCCTGGCGGACCCGCCACTTTCGTTGCAGGCCCGGTCCAGCGAAGTCATGAACGTCCTGCGGTCGGCCGGTTACACCACGCCTGTCAGTGTGACTGTCGACGGTAAGGACGAGACCGTAACCCTGATCCGCGAGATAGACAAGCACCCGGTCACCGGATCGGTCCGGCACGTCGATTTCCTTCGAGTGGACATTAACCGCCGGATCGAAGTGAGGGTCCCGGTGGTCCTCATCAACCAGGAAGACGCTGAAGGCGCACGCGGAGGCGCTGGATTCGTGACCCAGGGCACATACGAGGTGACCGTGTTGGCCCGGCCGTTCGACGTGCCGAATGAGATCCTTGCGGACTGCTCAGTCCTGGAGACACTCGACAGCTCAATAACAGTTGCCGAACTGACCTACCCGGCCAACGTGGAGCCTGCCGGGGACGTGAACCAGAACGTCGCCTGGATCCAGCCGCCCAGGGTCATCGAGGAAGATGAAATCGGCGTTGTCGACGAAATGGACGTCGAAGTCGCCGAACCTGGTGAAGAGGAAGAGGGCGAAGGGCAGGAAGACGCTTAGGCTTCCGGCTTTTGTCGGGGTTGCCCCCGACCTGCGCGGCATCCTCTGAGTCCGTCGGTTTCCAGGAGAATTACTGGAAATACTTCCGGGCCAGCGCATCGTAACGCGGGTCGCCCTTACGCTCCGCCGCACGAAACTTGCCGCGCCAACGCGAGACGAAGGTACCGGAGTTACCGCCTGCCATTCGCCTCAGGGACTGCTCGATCAACGACGAAAGCGACACCCCGCGGGAATGGGCGTATCGCCTGGCTCTAGAGAGCAACTCGGCGTCTATGGTGAACGTCAGTTTCTGCTTCATTTCGTCATGTCGCCTTCCCGCTGAGTATACGTATTGCCGTAACGGCTTCCGGGGTGCGACGGCCCAGAGCAGCAGAGTCGTTGGATTACTGGGTCAACCCAGTCCCGACCGCACGATCCCCCACACCCCCTATAGCGGTGCCACGTAGTCCACGAACACCGGGCTCGTCCAGGCCATCTCCATGTCCGACTGTGTTACTCGTACCCAGTACGGATTGATGCCCGGCTGCGGGGACTCGTCGGTGAACTCGAACTCCACGCGCTCCGGACCCGGTTCCGGCGCCAGCTCCAGCGTGAACTTGCGGTCGAGCACGCCGAGGTCGATCTTCCGCGGGCCGTCCGCCAGCGCGCCGAGGGTGGTGCGGATGTGGACGCCGTCGGCCGGGGCGAGCGACATCCGCTGCGGCGCGCTCTCGCCGTGGCCGCCGTACCGCGCGCCCGATATCGTTTCGCTCGACATAGCCGCCGTCACAACCGTCGCCGGACCACCGTCCACATCCAACACGAGCCCGCTCCGGTATCCGCACGACCACGAATGCCAGCGCACGAGGTCCTCTGTGGACTCGGTAACCTCCGACCGCGGGCTGTCGAACCTTATTTTCCTGGCAGCCGAAATCCTGCCTCCGTCCAGGCTCACTGAGCCGTCCCACACAACCCCCGAGTAGCTCGTGCGCCTGCTCGCGCCTTCCCACGTCACCCTTACGCGGTCTCCCGACGGCGCCTGCGCCAGCTCTTCCGTGTGAATTACGTCAAGCCCGCGGAACAGTTCCACCCGTTCGATGGGCCCGGTCCCGATCACCTTGACTGATATCGCGGGCGGCGAGTTTGTCGAGTACTCGGCGCCCATCATGTTGCCGTCGGCCGACACCGCCGCAACGATGCGGACGCCGGAAGTGGCGTACACCCGCCGTGCCTTCATCGCCGCCAGCACGGCTTCCAGGCTCAATTCCGTGGCGTACGCGCCTGTCAGCCCGGCTTTCTGGTAACGGCGCAATTGATGGCCGGGATGGTCGTCGCCGGGCCGGCCCGTGTAGCAGTCGCTGCCGCCTACGAACCCCATCCGGTACTTTCGCTCCAGGGACTCGCGAAGGAACCACTCGAACTGGCCGTGGGTCGAAGTTATCTCGAGCGCCGGTTCGATCGACGGCTCGTGGTACGTGAGATCGGCGGCCGTCCCGCCTACGTGCGGAGTGACCACTACGTCTGTGTGGCGATACTCGGCGTGCATGTCGGTGACGTGCGGCAGGTCGGTATCGATATCGGACGGGTCGACCTCGCCCCGGTGCCCGCATCGCCTGAGGGCCTGGTCGAAGCGCCGGAAGTAGATGTTGTGGTGCCCGCCCATGTCCGAGGCCGCCGACCACTCATACCCCGGCAGCGGAACGAATCGTCCAGGTTCGTAGTGGCGTCGCTCTTCCTGTTGCTGGACCTTGTAGGCGCCCGTGGTCATCACGTGGTCGTTGCGCTGAAAACCTGCGAAGTGGATGCCGGCCACATCCCGCGCATACTCGAAGAAGTCGCCGAACTTGTACGGGTCCACCACCTGCCCGCCGTGCGGGTCGCCCCAGAAGAGGCGCAAATCCGGTTCGTCCTCCATGGCAACGACGGGGTTGCTCTCGGCCGCGAGGCCCGACTCGTCGTCCCTGGCCGTTACGCGGTGTTCGCCGGGCTCGGTGATGCGGCATCCCTCGATCCAAATCACACCGCCGTCTTCCTCGCCGAACTGGGCCGCAGCGGCCCCAAGCCGTATACCCGGCGCGCTGAGGCTGACCGTGCCCCGATAGGCGATTGCCGGGTTCCCCCAACGGTCTTCCGCCTTTACGCTGATCCTGAATTCCTCACCTGCTACAGCCATGGACGGCGCCACGACGACCAGCTTGTCGGCGTCGCCGCCAACGATGGCCAGCTCCGGCCGTTCCGGCAGGTACCCGAATGATCCTGATCCGCTGGAGTCCACCTCGAACCAGAAGTAGCGGCGAGACTCCAGGAATGTCTGGGAACGCGACCCCGGCCCACCGCCGGAGCGATCGCCGTAGGTGATGGTCACGGTTTCGCCTTGCGTGAGCGCCCGTCCGGTGTTGATGACCACAATGGTGATGTGTTCCGGCACGACGAGCGCGACTTCGGCGTCAGACGGGCAGGCGGCCGTCATGTACTCCGGCCCCGAGGGATTGTCCACCTGCGGCCATCCCCAGTCCGTGTCGGAGTCGGTCGCTATCCGCACTGCGCCGCCGGTCGACAGGCCCGCCGGCCCGACTGTGTAGACGAGTTGCCACGTCCCGAACTCGCCGGCCACAACCGGTTCCGACTGGACCATGCGCGCGCTTCCCAGCGATGGGTCCGCATCCGTCTCGATTCTCAGGGGATCCATTGTTTCGGCCATTTAGTCGCTCCCGTCGCGGCCAGATCGGGCCGCGTCCGACGCGAGCATAGCCAAAAAACCGGATGCCCTGTGCCGGAATCTTCCGGGTTCCAAACGCCATATGACGGTGGCGCGCCGACGTATGGGTTTCGAATCGGCCGGCCCGGCACTCATGCCGGACGAGGCTGCAAGACAGGTGTCAGTTCCCGTGCGTATTTCGGCTGATCAGGCCTTGTAGCAAGCGGCGAGTCGCCCGCTTCCTTTGTCTTCCAGGGGCGGGTGGTCGTTATCCCGGCAGAAGTCGTCGGCGATGGGGCAGCGGTCGTAGAACCTGCATCGCGGCGGCGGATCAACCGGCACGGAAACCGATCCCTTTATGTCGACCGGGGGTCTGTCCGCCAGTGGATCGGGGACGGGGACCGCAGACAAGAGCGCCTTCGTATAAGGATGCGCCGGGGCCTGAAGAACTTCTTCCGTCTCCCCCATTTCCACGATTTTGCCCAGGTACATGACCGCGATCCGGCTGCACATGTACCTGGCGACCGCGAGATCGTGCGTGATGTACAGGTAGCTGATTCCGAGGCGCCCCGCGAGATCTTCCATGAGCTGCATGATGCCTGTCCTGATGGAAACGTCCAGCATCGACGTGGGCTCGTCGGCAACCACGAAAGACGGGTTCATCACCAGCGCCCTGGCTATCGCGACACGTTGACGCTGGCCGCCTGAAAGCTCGTGCGGAAACCGGAACAGGAATGTAGAAGGAGGAGTCAGTCCCACCAGTCCAAGGGTCTCCGACACGCGCTCCATCCGCTCGAGGGGCCCTCCCATCTTCTGGATCTTCAAGGGTTCGGCGACCGTATCGAAAATCGTCCGCCTGGGATTCATCGACTCATAGGGGTCCTGGAACACCATCTGGACCCTGCGCCTGAAATTCCGCAGCGCGTCGCCCTTTAGATCTCCGACATCCTCCAGGGCTCCCGCGCCGTTGTCGAATTGGACACGGCCGCCGGTGGGCTCGATGAGCCGGACCAGCAGCTTGCCGGTGGTCGACTTCCCACAGCCCGACTCGCCGACCAGCCCCAGCGTTTCGCCCGCCGCGAGATCGAAGGACACGCCGTCCACGGCATGGACGAAGCTGCGATTTCGCTGGAACCATCCCGAGGACAGCGGATAGTGCTTGGACAGGTCGGCTGCACGCACCAAAACAGTTGCGGGAGGGACGGCTGGGTTCGCTGCGTGGTTCATGCCATCACACGTCCGGAGGATTCCAGCAAGCCGCCCACTGTTCGCCGCGCCTCACGACGGGCGGTTTGGAAGTGCGGCACTCCTCGGTCGCATACGGGCAGCGCGGGTTGAAGCTGCACCCGCCCGGCGGATCGAGGAGGTTGGGAGGTTCGCCCGGCAGCGTGGTCAGGTCGTGCTTGTCGCCCCTGACGCTAGGAAAAGCAGACATGAGAGCGCGCGTATACGGGTGGATGGGCCGGGCATACACCTCGGTCGTAGGCCCGGATTCCACGAGCTTCCCGGCGTACATCACAGCAATCGTGTCACAGACCTCCGCGATCACGGCCATATCGTGGGAGATGTAGATCATGCTCATGTCGAGCGACCTCTGGATGTCCTTCATCTCCCGCAGTATGCGGTCCTGGACAATCACGTCCAGGGCAGTGGTCGGTTCGTCCGCGACGATGAGGTCGGGTTCGCACGCCAGGGCCATTGCGATGATCGCCCGTTGCCTCATGCCACCGCTGTACTCGTGCGGGTACCGCATTATGAAACTGGGGTCCAGGCTCACCAGGTCGAACAGCTCGCGTACCCGCTCCATCCCCTCCCTGTGCGCCGTCGCCGAGTGCGCCTCCAGGGCTTCGATTATCTGGTCTCCCACTCGGTATACCGGGTCCAGCGAGTTCATTGCGGCCTGGAATACCATGGAAATCCGGTCCCACCGGTGTTGCCTCATCTCTTCGTCGCCGAGCGGCACGAGGTCCACCCCGTTTAACGTGATGCTGCCCGACACGAGCTCGGCGTTGTCCGGAAGCAGTTTCAGCAGCGTCATCGCAATGGACGACTTGCCGCAGCCCGACTCGCCCACCAGTCCGAGCGACTGCCCGCGCCCCACCGAAAACGACACGCCGTCGACCGCTCGCACGGCCCCGGCCCGGGTCATGTAGTGCATCTTCAGGTCATCGACGACGAGGACCGCGTCGGTGGTCATCTGCTTCTCAACCTGGGGTTAACCACTTCGTCCAGTGACCTGCCGACCAGGTAGAAGGACGAACACAGCAGCGTTATCGACAGGCTGGCGGGGAATATCAGCCACCAGAATTCTCCAACTTGCAGCAGGTAGCCGGCCGACTCCGTGGTGTGGATCATCAACCCCCAACTCATCCGCACGTCCAGGAGCCCCAGGAAGCTCAAAACCGCTTCGGAGAAGATGGCGCTGGTCACGGTGAACATCATGTAAAGGAAAGACAGCGGGAGGAGATTCGGCACGACGTGTACCAGGATGATGTGAAAGGACCCGCCGCCGGAGGTCCGAGCAGCTTCTATGTACGGCTTCACGACCACGGAAAGGGCCTGCGACTTGAGTACCACGCCCGTGCCGCCGAACCCGGACAATATGCCGATTATCAAGGCCAACTCCAGGTGTTCCACGCCGATCAGCGCGCTCAGAACGATCAACACACTGATGGCCGGCATCATGATCATGATGTCCGCGAGTCTCATGAGGAAAGCGTCTACCAGTCCCCCGAAATAAGCTGCCGCGGCTCCAACTATCGTTCCTATTACCACCGTGACCGTCGCTGCCAGCATGCCGAGAAGGAACTCCGACCTGGCGCTGAACATAAGCTGGCTGAGAATGTCCCTTCCGAGCGGATCGGTCCCAAGCAGGTGCCTTGTGCTCGGCGGCGCCGGCTGCCGCACCTCGTCGAACGCGTATCCCACCACCGGGTCGTAGATACTCGGCTCCCAGACGGTGCTCATAAGGACGGGGTGTGCCGCGGCCAAAAGCGCGTAGAGGCCGATTATCGACAGTCCGATGATGCCGATCCTGGTGCCTACGAAGAGACCCCAGTTCTCCCGAACGGTCCGGGACGCCAGCCTCAGCCGAACGCGCCACAGCGACGTCGAAGCCGTTATCTGGGCATGGTCCGTCGACATCAGTAACGAATCCTCGGGTCCAGGAAGGCGTAAAGGACGTCCGCGACCAGGTGGGCCACAAGCACGAACAGTCCTACGAATACGAACGCGCCCACCGCCAGCGGCAGGTCCTCCGACAGGGCGGCCGATACCAGTGTCTGGCCCATGCCCGGCCAGGAGAAGATCGACTCGGTGATGACACCACCATCCACGGCGAACGCGAGGCTGAAAATGAAACTCGTGACAACCGGCAGGAGCGCGTTCCGGGCCACGTGCTTGTCGCGCACGTCGCGCTCCGGCAGACCCTTAGCCCGCGCGGCCATGACGAAGTCCTCACGCATCGTCTCCAACATGCTGCTGCGGGTGAGCAGCATTGTCCCGGCGAAGCTGATCAGCGTGAGTGTCAGAACCGGCAAGACCATGTGCTTGACGATGTCCCAGGCAAATACGGCCGTGCCGGAGGCGAGCCAAACGGCCAGCACGGTCACCGTGGCAACGCCGATGCTTGCGGCCCGGATGAGACCCGCCCGCGGTAACCGCTTGCGAGACGTCATAACGAAGGCCGCAAGGACGACGATGGACGCAACTAACGCCGTCAGGATCATCCGGTTAAAGACCGAGTTGGCGTCGATGGGCGCGTCCCGCCACAGGACTGGGTCGAGGAACTTCCCGATAGGCAGCCAACCGGCCTTGAATGCGAACAGCCAGATCATCATCAGGCCGAACCAGGGGGTGAAGACCGTGTAGAGCGCCACGCCGCCGATGGTCGACGTATATTCGAACCAGCTCCCCCGGCGCCAGGCGACCATCTTGCCAAGCAAGAACCCAAGGTAGAACGAGAGTACGGCTGCGGTCATGAAGAGGACCACCGTTCGGGGCAATCGCTCCTTGATGACGTCGGCCACCGACCGGGGGTAGTGGCTGAAGGACACCCCGAAGTTTCCGCTGAACGTGTTCCCGATGTGGGTCAGGTACTGCTTCCACAGGGGTTCGTCGACGCCGAATAGGTCCTGCAGCCTTTCCCTCGTTTCAGGAGGGATGTCCGGGTTCAGCGCGTAGAAGTTGCTGACGTCTCCCGGCTGGGCGTTCACCATGAAGAACACCAGCGACAGGAAAACGAACAGCGTGATGAATATCTGCGCTGATCTCTTCAGCAGGTAGTTGGTCATCGGCCGGTCCGGAGGATCAGGATTCCCTTTGGTTCGCCGGACTGAGGCTGACATCCTATTTGATCAGCACCTCTTGTTGCATCCCGCCCAATTGTTCAAGCCCGCCCAGCACCGAGGTGTAAGGGAATTCGACACGCGCCGGCCGGTACGCGTCCAGCTTCGGAGTCGTGAACAGGGGCACGTAGGGTAGCTCTTCCGCCAGGAATTCCTGGAGTTGGAAGGCCTTGTCCCGGGCGCCGTCGATGGTTGTCTCGGACAGCAGCCCAAGAGCGAGGTCGTCGAACTGGTTATTGGCGTATCCGCCCCAGTTGTATCCGCCGCCAATCTCGGGCGAATGCCTGCTGTGGAAGAAATTCTCCAGGTAGTCCGGGAATATTGCCAGGGCCCATCCGAGTATCCACATGTCGAGGTCTTCTGCTACGTCGTCGCTGAACAACTCGTCCACGATCACGTTGAATCCTGTCAGGTGGGCGCGGACCGGTATGCCAATGTCATTCAGCCACCGGTCCACCCATATGGCGAACGTGGACCGCATCGGGTCGTATCCCGCGCTGGGCGCAAGTAGGGTCATTTCCGGGACCGGCGAGCCGTCCGGCATCTTCAGGCCCTTGCCCTGTTTCGAGACGAAGTTGCCGTCTTCGCTGATTTCAGGCTCTTCCTCGTATGTGAACCCGGCGTTCTTGAGGAGTTCCACGGCCTGCGCAATCCGCTCGCCCCGGCTCAGCCCCTCACCATATTTCGGAACGTCGGGGTTGTGCCAGAAACCGTTGCCCTCTGGCACCATCGCATACACCGGGATTGCGGCGTCCTGGAGCACCGTCCGCGCGACGAATTCCTTATCGATGACCGTGGCCACCGCCTGCCTGAACTCCTTGATGTCCATCGGGGGCTTCCGGACGTTGAACCCCATGTATCGGACTCCATTGTTGGAGTTCGCAGCGATGCTCAGGTCAGGCGTGTTTCTTACCCGGTCGAGGAAACCTTTCTCCAGGCCAAGTGGGTTGAAGACGTAGTCGATGTCCCCGTTGGTCAACGCAAGGATCGCAGCGTCCTGGTTCCCGTAGATGCTGAATATCTCTGACTCGACGTGGGGGCCGACCGTGTATTCGAGGACCTTCTCCCCGCTCGCTTCGCCGAAGTACGTCGCGGAGAGTCCGGTGCGTTCATTGGACTCCGTGTAGGCCCCGTTGGCGTACTGGGTGATCAGGGTCCCCTGGCTGTAGTAGTTGTCAACGGTGTTGTTCTCGTAGAAAGCCCCGGGTTCCCACTTGCTGAACGCAAAGCCACCTAGCGTCGGCTCGCCGTCCGGTACATGCGCGAACAGAGCTTCCTGCTGCTGCTCCGGTTCGCCTGCGCCCTTGGCTTCCTCGATTATTGGCGCCCAGTAGTGCTCGGCGAGTACCGGCATGAAGCCCAGTCCGAACTGCCATACGCTCAGTCCCGGCGTCTGGGGGTTGCCCTCCCCGTCCGCGGTCTTGAAGAACACCTTCAGTGTGTGGCTGTCCAGAGCCTCCACGCGTTCCAGGAACGCCGGGTCGACCACCGATCCCCAGTTTGACGAAAGCTGCAGGTCCAGCACTGTGTTGACGGTGAACACAAAGTCGCCGGCGTCCAACTCGTGTCCGTCGCTCCACAGCACACCGGTCTTGAGCGGTACCTCGGCAGTCCAGAAATCGCCGTCCGAGACCGTCTCAATCTGCAGGTCGGTTGGGAAGTCGGCCGCCAGGCCCGGGACCCAGTCGAACCGTTGGTCGGAGTAGCCGTACAGCGCGCCGGAGTGGCCGTCCAGCACGTATCCGGTCCACACCGAACCGGCCGGTCCGCCATAGTAGTTCCAGAAGTTCCTGGAGATCGGCTCTTCGAAGATCCCCATCTGGTAGATCGGCGGGCCGGCCGCGGTCGTCGGGGGAATCGGCGTTGGCTCGGCAACGGCGGTGACCTCGACGATCTTCTCCACGACTTTTTCTACGGGGACCTCTTTCTCCACCACCTTCTCAACAGGAACCTCGCGAGTGACTTCGACGGGTACCTCCTTGACGATGGTCTCGGGTGCCGGCTCATCCGTGCACGCAAGAATCGGTACGAATGTCAGAGTTGCCAGGACTGGAATCAGGAATCGCGCTGGTGATGACACATGCATGGCCCAATATCTCCACTCGAATATTGAACAGAGTTTACACCTAGTACTGAGTCTCAAAGACTTGAGGAGGGCGGCGGGGCAGGAGTAACGACTCCCGGCGCGTTCGGTGTCCTGCGAATGATGTGACCATGGTCATGACCAGGTTATAATGATGGTCATCTCCAACTGCTATAGGAGTGCGACATGTCGACAGACAACACGGTTCAGACGGCCACCCGGACAATCAAAGCGTCTGAGTTCAAGGCAAAATGCCTCAGACTCATGGACGAGGTAGCCGAGAGTGGACAAGAAATCGTCATCACCAAGAACGGCCACCCCGTTTCTAAATTGACGCCGATTCGCGAAAGACCAAAGGCTCCTTTTGGACTCTACCGGGGAAAGGTCCGCGTCTCCGGAGATATCGTCTCTCCCATGCCAGCCGGCTGGTTTGAAAAACCCAACGCCGACGAAGGACTGTTTTGATTCTCCTCGACACTCACGTCCTTGTCTGGATGTTGTTTGACGACCGGAGACTTGGTAGGAGGATGCGCCAAATTGTCGACGAAGGTTGGATAGCAGGAGATGTTGCGATATCTACCATCTCATTCTGGGAAGTGGGCATGAGGACCCAGAAAGGTCAGCTTGAATTCCCGACCGACCTGTATTCGTGGCGTCGCCGCATGTTGGAACAGGGGCTGGTCGAAATTCCAGTCCGCGGCGACATCGCCATCAGGGCGAGTCAACTTCAGAACATGCACGGCGACCCTGCAGACCGCATCATTTTGGCCACCGCACTAGAGGGCCACCAGCTAATTACCGCCGATCAGCGGATCCATGACTGGACCGGCGACGTGATGAGACTGGACGCCAGAACGTAATAGGCCAGCGTGTCATAGCACTTGGGTCAACCCACGCTAACTGCCAAAAGCGGGAGCCGCCAGGGCGGCGTCGTGATCTGGTTCCAGCCCTCCGCCGGATACCCTGGATTCATGTCGTTGATGCGCTGTGAACTCTAATGAAGCGCAGCCCGTACTTGCCTCGTCGGCGCTGGGTTCCCGACTATAAAATACTCGCGGTATGCCGAAAGTCAGGGATGCGATCCGGCTTGTCCTACGGGACGGTTGGCAATTGGTACGAACACGTGGCAGTCACCGACACTACCGTCACCCGTTGAAGACCGGGACAGTGACCATTCCTGGGCATCCGAGAGACGATCTACATCCAAAAACCTGGCAGAGTGTTCTGAAGCAGGCGGGACTAGCGAGGAGAAGTCGATGAAGTTGGAGTACGTGGTTGTCTACGAGCGGTCGCCGAACAACTATTCCGCGTACCTGCCTGACTTGCCGGGTTGCGTTAGCACCGGCAAAAGTTGGGAGGAAATCCAGAGGAACATTCGGGAAGCCGTCACCGGTCACATCGAGGTCATGTTGGAGTACGGCGAACCGCTACCCGAAAAGCCTATGTCCATGGAAGAGGCAGTCGATCACCATAACGAACCACCTGACGGGCCTGAACGCAATTCTCTTGCAGAGTACGACGATGATGTTCCCCCGATTTCGACCTCCTTTGGGACAGTAGAATTAGAGGTTGAATTGCAACCCGTGTCAGCCAAGGGCTGATGCCGCGAGGTAAGCGGCGCGACACTCCCATGCTCGGAAACCTGGATGACAAGCCAAAGTCCTGGATCGGTGCGGACCGGGACAAACTCGAAATCATCGGAGACATCATCACTCCGACAGATATCGTGTGGGAAGCGGAGCAGGGACTCATCGACGGCGAGGATTGCTCTTACTAAACGCCTGAATTCTCAGCCGGAACCGTACGTGAAGTACAGAGTCGAAATTGAGTAGGGCCCGACGAGCTATGGCGCCTGCTGATCCTACTATCGGGTTCCCGGCAAGCCTCACCTACGCGTAGATATTCCGCATCTTCCAGGCGTCCAGCGACCGCAACTCGGCCGGGCTGCCCTGTGCGCGAAGCGACACGCCCGTGCTGTCCCCGCGGCCCGGGTAGACCCGCGCAGCGACGCACTGCTTGCCGTTTGCGAAGACTTCTACCACGCTGTGATCGACGAACACCCGTAGTTGCAGGGACTCGTCCGCGTCGAGGCGGATCGGCGCCGTCTCAGGGGCGCGTGACAGCGCGCCCGGCAGTGTTGACGAGTAGGACGTGTCCAGCGTGAGCAGGCTCTCTCGGATCTCCACGGGCCTCGGCTCGGTCCTGGGCGGGACGACCGGTTTTGCTCCGTGAAGCATCGCACCGGTCTGGTTTGACTCAGGCTGGACCCTGAATCCCCGGTCCTTGTAGAACGCGATGCGCGTGTACTCCTCTCTGCCAGGAGACCGGAGCAGGTTCATTTCGACCATTGGCGCCTCCCGCGGGTCGATCTCCACCACCAACTCCAGCGCGTTCCCTTCGACGCCGTCCAGCACCAACTCCTCGTTGGCAGGCAACGCGGTAGCTTCGACGCGCTTGTGGCCGTAGCGCAGCGACTCGACATCGCCCGCCGGCTCGATCCGGACTTCGTCGGGACCCGCAAGGGTGAGACGCCGGGGCAGCGTCATGATCTGGTTCCAGCCCTCCGACGGGTATCCCGGGTTCATGTTGAAGATCACGATGATCCCGCCCTTGCCGTCGGGTGTGGCGGATGGGGCGTGGACCCCCGACGGGGTGGACGCACCGAAGTTGAACAGCCCGTGCGAGGTGACCACCAGCTTGTCGCGCTCCTGGTCGTAGTCGCCCAGCAGGTATTGGCCGCCGCTCGTGTGGCTGAAGAACAGGAGCATGTGTCGGTCACCAATCGGCCAGAAGTACGGGCAGGCCCCGTCATCTCCCACCAGGGTGAACCTGTCATCCTCCGTGAGGGTATGCAGGTACTCCCAGGTTTCCAGGTCCTCCGAGCGGAACACGAAGTCAGCCGCGACTCTCTTCCCGGTCGGTCCCTCGTTGATGGTCCCTGCGGAGAGGGAGTAGTAGACGCCGTCTTTCTTCCAGATGCAGGGGTCGAACACCGTGTACGGCAGAGGCGATCCGTCCAGGGGAGGGCTCGGTATGACCGCTTTGCCCGTGACCTTCTCCCAGTTCAGCAGCAGCGGGTCGCTTGATACGGCCACCATGTTGCCTACCTGCGTTCCGTGGTACATCGCGATGACCCGGTCTTCTTCGACCAGGGTCGCGCCCGAGAAGCAGGACTCTTCAGGATCGGGGTAGATGGCATACGGGAGGTCGCGCCAGTGAATGAGATCGTCGCTGATGGCGTGTCCCCAGTGCACCCTTGGGTCCTCCGGCGGGTAGCCCTGGTAGAAGAGGTGCCATCGACCCTGCCAGAAACAAAGGCCATTTGGGTCGTTCAGCGTGTTTTCCGGGTTGACGTAGTGATACACCGGCCGGTGCGGATCGCCTTCCTTCGCCTTACGAGACGCGATCATTCTCTGCAGCAGAGGGTTTACCGCAAGCTGCGCCTCTTGCTCTTCGAGCGTGTCCGCAAACGTGTAATGGGGAGTGAGGGAGGCGTAGTTGGGGCGGCTCATCATGATTCCTTCCGGCCAATTGGCCGCGGTGCCGAGCGGATACATTTCGTCGGCGGGGAGGCGTTGCGCAAGTGTACCGTCGCCGGGACTTGGCGACCGATGGAGGTTAGAGCGATAAAGCCTGCCACCGGAGTTTCCTGCGTAAGCGGTATCGGTGACTTACGGGAAGGGGTGGAAACGGGCCTACTAATGCCCGACTGTCAGCAGCGAGTTCGTGCAGAAGTCAGTGCTTGGCGGATCGCCGATTATGGGCGCGCGTTACCGAAGACCTTCCACGGGTGCATCCAACAGAGCGTGCCGCTCTGACGCAGTCGTTCGTTGGACGTTAGGAACGGTCGGTCCGCCGGACTCCGGAGGAGGAGGCTTCTCGATGTAAAACTACCCTGGTGTCAAGAGTTGAATAGGTCGAGGTCGCGCCAAGCGACGCCAAGGCTAGTCCTTCTTCTTCGGCGGGGGAGGGGGCGGGGGAGGCGGCCTTCGACTGATAGCAGGTTTGGGTGACCGGCCTTTGGACAGGTTGACTTTGCTCGGGGCGAGAATTGGTTTTTTTGCCATGGCTTAATCCGCAGCACTTTCAGAGGGTAACAACTGCAAGAATTCTACCGGGAGACGTTCTACGCCTACCCGCCTCCGTCCGACGCCACCCGTTGGAGCACCAGGCAGGCGTTTTGGCCGCCGAAGCCGAAGCTGTTGGAAAGGACCGTCTTCACGTTGGCTTCCCGCTTGACGTTCGGCACGTAGTCCAGGTCGCAGGCGGGGTCGGGGTATTCGTAGTTGATCGTCGGGTGAATGACGCCGTCGGTTATCGTCCTGACGCAGGCGACCGCCTCCAACGCTCCAGCGGCCCCGAGTGAGTGCCCGATCATCGACTTCGACGAACTGATTGGGACGTTTGCGGCGTGCTCACCGAACGCGAGTTTGATGGCCAGCGTCTCTGAGGCATCATTCGACGGCGTCGACGTGCCGTGTGCGTTTATGTAGTCGATGTCCGCTGCGCCCACTCCGGCGTCTTCCAGCGCCAGCCGTATCGCCAACGCCGCTCCCCGGCCCTCGGCGTGGGGCTGCACGAGATGGAAGGCGTCTGACGACACGCCCCACCCGGCGACGTACACCTCGAACGGCGCGCCGCGTGCGCGTGCGTGCTCTTCGCTCTCCAGGATGAAGATTCCTGCGCCCTCGGCAGGCGCAAATCCGTCCCGTTCCTTGTCGAACGGCCTGCTGGCCCTTTCCGGATCGTCGTTGCGAGTGGTGAGGGCGTGGATCGTGCAGAACCCTCCCAGCCCTAGCTCGCAGATGCCGGCTTCTGCCCCGCCCGTGATGACCACGTCGGCCGCGCCGCGCCGGATCACCTCGGCCGCCTCGCCGATAGCCTGGGTCCCGGCTGCACACGCCGTGACGCACGTATTCGTGTAGCCGGTGGCGCCAAATATGCGGCTGACGTTCGCCGCCGCCATGTTTACCAGCATCATGGGTATGAAGAAAGGGCTCATGCGCATACCGTGCCGGCGGGACAGGATGCGGGACTGCTGGTCAGTCTCCGGGAGTCCTCCGGCGCCGCAGCCGAGCAGGACGGCCACGCGGTCGGGGTCCTCGGCCGACATATCGAGCCCGGCATCGGCGATGGCTTCGGTGGTTGCGCCGATCGCCAACTGGGAGAAGCGCGCCAGCCGCCGCGATTCCTTGCGGTCTACGTAATCGGTCGGTTTGAAGTCCAGCACCTCGCCGCCAATCTTGCACGGGTAGCCCTCCGTGTTGGTGAGCGTCAGTGTCGCGATGCCCGACCTGCCTCTCGTCAACCCGTCCCAATACTCGTCGACGGACTTGCCCAAGCATGAAAGGACGCCCATGCCGGTGATCACGGCGCGGGTACGATGACCGTTTGTATCCATGATTCTCCCCAACCTGCGGTGCGATGGTCTGGTTCCGCCAATTTTAGAGACTTGTCAGACGTTGGGTCCGGCGGTGTACGGCTGGGTGAACGGGCCTCGAAGGTCAGGATACAACTCCGGCTCGATCCCCTGCACGTGCTCGATGACCTCGGCCGCCACGAACAACGAACCGGTCGCAACTATCAGCGTCCCCGGTCCGGCCATCCGGTACGCGGTCTCCGTCGCCGAAGCCACGTCCGCGGTCACCGCCGCAACCGGTACATTATCGCGCTCCAATGCGGCCGCGAAGTCACCGGGCTCGACGGCCTTTGGGTGCCGCGATTGGGTGACGACCACCCGCGGCTTCAGCGCCGCCAGTTCCGTGACCACCGCGGTCATGTCGTGCCCCGTCGTGCCGCCGACTACGAGTACGACGTCGTCATGCCCGTCAAAGTGCCGGCGCAGTGTCGAGTACAGCGCGCTCCCCGAATCTGCGTTGTGGGCGCCGTCGGCCAGCACGACCGGCGGACCGTAATCCACAATCTGGGCCCGCGCCGGCCACCTGACTCTGGAAAGCCCGGCCGATATCCGGTCCGGCTGGAGATCGAACGAATCGAGTGTCTCGAGGGCCGCAATGGCCGTTCGGGTGTTTTCTACCTGGTGTTCGCCCAGCAGCGGCAAGTTGACGTCGTAGACCCCGCGCCCGGTCTCGAAGCGGACCTGCTGGCCTTTCCAACCTTCGAGGACGACTTCCGCGACCTCGACGGCGTCGGGCGCATTCACGAGACGTGATCCGGCTGCGGCCGCCGTTTGCCTGATGACCCGGGCCGCATCGTAATGCTGTGGGGAGGAGACTACCGGTACGCCCGGCTTGATGATCCCTGCCTTCTCCGCTGCTATCTTTTCGATCGTGTCGCCCAACACGGCCACGTGGTCGAGGCCAACTGGCGTAATGAGGGATACTTCGGGCTGCACGAGGTTCGTGGCGTCGAGCCTGCCGCCCAGCCCAACCTCAATGACCGCGCAGTCGGCGGAAATGTCCCTGAAGTGGACAAACGCCATTGCCGTAAGCATCTCGAATACGCTCACCTTGCCAAGATCGCCCCGATTCTCTATCGCCTCCACGTCCGGCCAGAGCCGTTCGATCAAGCCGGCGAAAATCCCGTCTTCAACAGGCGCGCTGTCGACGCGTATCCGCTCGGTAAAGCGGTGAAGGTGCGGTGACGTGTAGAGGCCGGTGCGCAAGCCGTTCGCCGAAAGAGCAGCCGTCAATAGTGCGCAGGTGCTTCCCTTGCCTTTCGAGCCGGCCACGTGGACCACGGGCGTCGCCAGGTGCGGATCGCCCAGCGCGGCCAGCAGCAGTTCCATTCGGCGCAGGTGAAAGTCAGGCGGCTCTCCCGCGCGGGCCTTCCGCTCGAAGTCGGTAAGGGTCAGCAGCCGGTCTATAGACGAGCGATAGTCCATCTTCGTATCTTGCCACGCGCTGGCGGGATTAGCCGTCCCCGAAAGTTGTAATGCCGACGCCGGGCGGGTTTACTGGTAGATACAACCACATTGCAAGCCCAGAGTTCACACGATCCGAAAGGCGGACCCGCACAGTGTCATTTCGAGAGATGATCGATGATGCCCTCGCAGGCCACGGCGCAGACTACTGCGAAATACGAATCGAGGAGACCGACTCCACCCGCCTCACCTGGCGCGGCAAGTCGCTCGAGGACATCGCCCAGACCTCCGGCCGCGGCGGCAACGTACGTGCGCTCGTAAACGGCGGCTGGGGATTCGTCTCGTTCAACGACCTGAACGGCCTGCAGAAGCGCGTCGCCGAGGCGGTGAGCCAGGCCCGCGCCGCCGGTGGTGACGGCACGCACTTCGCCGAGGTGGGCGCACACGTCGACTCCATCGAACCTCTACTGGTCAAGGACCCGGCAAAGGTGCCGCTCGCCGACAAGGTGAGCCAGATGGACAACTACAACGACGTGATCTGGTCCGTCGACGGTATCCAGAGTTCCGACATGATCTACGGGGACACGTCTAGGAAGATCCACCTCGGCAACTCCGACGGCTCCTTCATCGAACAGAACCGGGTGCACGTGATCGCGCGTATATCCGCGCAGGCGCGCAAGAATGGAGACGTGCAGCAGGCCGGATTCAGCATCGGCTCCGTTGGCGACTACGCCCTGGTCGAGGGGCTCGACGATGAGGTCCTGGACGCAGCCAACCGCGCCGTGGGGCTGCTGACCGCTGAGCCGCTGGAGGGCGGCGAGTGGACCGCCATACTCGACCCCGTGCTGGCTGGCGTCTTCGTACACGAGGCGTTCGGACACTTGTCCGAGGCCGACAACGTGGCGGAGAACGACAAGTTGCAGGAGCTCATGGTGCTGGGCAAGCAGTTCGGCGCAAAACACCTGAACGTAGTCGACGGCGCAACGATCCCTGGCCTGCGCGGCAGCTATTCATACGACGAAGAGGGCACTCCGGCCACGCGTACGGACCTCATCCGGGAGGGCGTACTGGTCGGCCGGCTCCACTCCCGCGAGACGGCCGCCCGCATGGGCGAAAAACCGACCGGCAACGCCCGCGCCATCTCGCACGCCTACCCGCCAATCGTCCGAATGACGAACACGATCATCGAGAACGGCGAGGCGTCTTTCGAGGACCTGCTGGAAGGCGTCGACAAGGGCGTATACGTCAAGAACTGGTACGGCGGCATGACGCAGAACGAGATGTTCACCTTCTCGTCCGGAGAGGCCTACATGATCCGCAACGGGCGCGTCGAGGAGGCGGTACGGCCGGTGATGCTGACCGGCAACGTTTTCACCACCCTGCACAACATCGACGCTATTGGCAACGACCTCGACATGAACCAGGGAGGCGGATGCGGCAAGGCAGGTCAGATGCCCCTCCCCGTTTCGAACGGCAGCCCGCACATAAGGATCAGGAACTGCCTGATCTCCGGCGCCTAGGAGCCGTTGCAGGCATCACCATCACCATGCGAAGGACATCGATTTGACAGACGAAATTCTCACGGCCGCAACAAAAAGATTCGGGCAGGCCGAGGTGTACTGGCTGGAGACGGAAAGCCGCCCCGTTTCGTTCGAAGCGAACAAGTTGAAGGAGATCGCGTCCACCCAGCAGTCGGGCGTGGCGCTTCGCGTCATCAATGACGGCCGCATTGGCTTCACTTCAACCACCAATCCGGACCTCGAATCGGACCTCGTGGACCGCGCCGCTGCGCTGGCGGAATTCGGGTCGGAAGCGTTCTTCGAGTTTCCGGCGCCGTCCTCTTACCCTGACGTGCCGATCGTAGACGACCGGATAGAGGACGTCACGATCGAACAGATGATTGCGACCGGGGAGGAGTTGATCGCACGGCTGCGCGATTCCTGGCCGGACCTCCTGTGCGACGCCTCGGTCGGTACGGCTGCGGGCAGGATGCGGCTATCCAACTCCAACGGTGTCGATTACTCGTATCGCCAGACCTCGTATCACCTGTTTCTCGGCGGCCAGCTTATCCGCGGCACCGACATCCTGAACATCTGGACGGGCCACAACTCCAGCAGGTGGTTCGGCGACGACGAGATCGACCGGATAGTGTCGGGGCTGCTCAGCCAACTCGACTACTCGAAAGAACTCGCGCCCGCGCCCGCGGGCGTCGTACCCGTCGTCTTCACCTCCCGCGGCGTCGCAGCCGCCCTGCTGGGTCCGCTGCTGTCAGGATTCAACGGCAAGAACATCGCCACCGGCTCGTCGCCGCTCGTCGGGCGCGCCGGCGAAAAGGCGTTCGACGAGGCGATCACAGTCTACGACGACCCGACAATCCCCTACGCAAGCGGCAGCAGGCCGTGCGACGACGAGGGCCTGCCCAGCAAGCGCTTGACGCTCATAGATAACGGCGCGGTTGGCGGAGGCATATTCGACCTTCAGACTGCGGGCAAGGCCGGAGAGGAAAGTACCGCATCCGCCCACCGGGGACTAGCTTCCACTCCCTCGCCGCGCTGGTCCGTGATCGACATGCCCGGCGGCGGCACACCGCGCGATGACCTGATTGCCGGCATTAGGGAAGGCCTCGTGGTCGAGCAATTGCTTGGAGCGGGCCAGGGCAACGAGCTTGGCGGAGATTTCAAGGCCAACGTGGCGCTGGGCTACCGGATCGAAAAAGGTGAGATCGTAGGTCGGGTCAAGGACACGATGATCGCCGGAAACGTCTACGAAGCGCTCAACTCCGTCGAAGCGGTCTCAGACGACCCGGAGTGGGTATTCGGCTCGGCTCGGCTGCCGGCCATACGCTGCCGGGGCGTCCAGGTCTCCGCCTCCGACAGTTGAGCCGCTGATTCTCATCACCTGCCCCGGCCTGCACTTGGTCAATTGTTAAGCAAATTGCCAGCCAGGGAGGCCACACTCTAACTCGTCTTGCCGGACTCCGATCCGGCACCCAGGGGCGTGGGGCCACGCGCAAACGCGAGCCGCGGCGGAGACGGATTGTCCGACAGGCCCAAAATAAAAGCAGGACCTACAGCCGCCGCCAAGGACGGATCCGATCCTGCGCTTTCATTTTGTCGCTTTAACGCAGAAGTATCAATCGCGGCTGGCACGTCCCGACCAACTCGCAGTCTTGGCCAAGGGCGTGGCCCTGCTTTGCCTTCATCGGCTCCGGCTACCGACCGCCATCCTCGACCCCATCCATCACCCGTCATCCCCGACCCCCAATCGGGAATCTACCGGCGGGCATGCCAAATTCCTACTTCCCACGCCCGCCCAGTTGATAGCATTGGCACCGTGAGACCGGCTGGCAAATGGGCTGTTGTTGCCCTCCGAGGCGACCTACCAAGGGGCAACCAATTCGGCCGATGGCCGCCTGCGAAATGCCACCCCGGTCATCCGCAGTGGGCGGTTAGCTCAGCCGGCTAGAGCGTCTGTCTTACACACAGAAGGTCGGAGGTTCGAGTCCTCCACCGCCCACCAGACTTGATGAAAACAAGAACCTTTCAGATTCGGTTCGCGCTTGCCCTGTAGGGCGAGCCTGCTTCCCATCCCGTAGGACGAGAGCGCGCCAGGATGGGTGAGGGAAGGTATCCCTCACCCATCTTCATTCTGTGACGTCTCCCCCACCGCCATGCGGTAGCCGACGCGGGGTTCTGTGATGATGTGACTGGGGTCTGCGGCGGCGTCGCCCAGCTTGCGGCGGAGCCTCTTCACCACGTTCCGCAGCAGCCAGGGCTCGCCGACCTTCTCCGGACCCCAGATTCGCTGGAGCAGCACGGTGTGGGTCAGCGTGCGGG
>DAOUKO010000013.1:0-30521 GCA_034421215.1 Dehalococcoidia bacterium | reverse complement strand
TGTGCTGGACATATCTCGACATTCCTCCTCTGAGTAGTCATGTCCTTCTACTACTCGGAGGAGTCCTACCCAAAGGGTAGAACGGTCCCGATATCAATTAGTTGGAACGGATGCCACAAGAGGCACCCCTACAGGGGTAGTTGGCCAGCGGGTGGGGTTTTGCTTGGCGGGAGTGGCGTGGTAGCGGTTTGGGGGTGAACGCGGGCGGGTTTGAAACCAGCCCCTACAGGGAGTTGGGGTGTGAGGGTGTTTCGTGGTGTCGTGGGTTTATGTGGTAGCCGCGCCCCTCACCTGGGTCCCGGCCTTCGCCGGAACGACGGTGCGGGTGGTAGTGCCTGTCGGTCTCACGTGGACGTGGTATGGGTGTGTCCCTGCTCCGCCGCATGTCCACCGTGGGTACCGGATCAGGTCCGGCCCGACGGGGTGGGGGTGTTGCCTGGCGGTACTTGAGGAGGTAGTGGTTAGGGGGTGGGCACGGCCGTCCTTACTCCACCGTGGGTACCGGATCGGAGTCCGGCACGACGGGAGAGGGGGGTGTGGCCACGCTTCGCCGCTCGTCCACCGTGGTCCCCGATCGGAGTCAGGGAAGACGAGGTGTTGGGGTCCGGCACGACGAAGCTGTGTGAATCCCTCCGTGGTCCCCGATCGGAGTCGGGGAAGACGAGGTGTGGAGTCCGGTACGACGATGTGGGGGTATTGCCTGGAACGGAGGTGGTCGGGTGATGGGCGGGAAGTTCTTCGCTGCGCTCAGTAGCCCCGGCCTACAGCTTTTCCAGTTGCTCCACGATTTCTTCGGTGGAGACCTGGTGGGAGATGCTGGCGCCGATGCTCTCCCAGACGATTGCGCCGGACTTGTCGATGAGGAACACCGACGCCGAGGCGAGGCCGTCGCCGTGGAGGTCGAAGACGTCGTAGGACTGTGGCACGGTGTTGTCGCCGCTCGTGTAGAGCATCGGGAATCGCGGGGCGACCTGCTGGATCAACGTCTCCGAGCCCTCGAAATCGTCCGTGCTTATGCCTAGCACCACCGTGTCGCGGTCCTCGATTTCTGCGTAGTTGTTAGCCAGCTCGACGAGCTGCGTCCGGCAGAAACCTCACCAGAACGCCCGGTAGAAGACCAGGACAACGTTCTTGTCGTCCCGGTACTGGCTGAGAGTCACGTCGCCGCCGTGAGCGTTTGGCAGTGTGAAATCGAACGCCTTGTCTGCGTCGTCCTCCGCGAACGTGACCGCCGGGGCCGTCGTTTCGGAGGGCGCCGGCGTGTCGTCCGGCGCAGGCGCGGTAGTTTCGGCTGGCGCGGGCGTGTCGGCCGGCGGCGGGGCCTCGGTTGGCTCCGGTACAGGTGTGGCCGTTGGTTGGACCTGGTTCTTCACTATCGTGGGCGGCGGCCCGGACATGAAGTCCCGCGCTACTTTCAGAATGTCGTCGGCGTCCGGCCGGTCCCCGGCGTGCCTGCCTATGTGGCCGGCTACGAGGTGGCCCTCCGGAGCGAATACGAACGTGGCCGGCGCCGAGACGCCGTCGCCGAGCAGGTCGAAGACGTTCCAGGAGCGGGAGACCACGGTGTTGGTGTCGTACAGGACGGGGTACTTGAGGTCGTATTCATCGACCATCGCCTCGGCCTGCGGCCTGCCGTCCACGCTGATGGCGATGACCTCGAGGTCGAGGGCCCCGAATTCCCGGTAGCGGTCCCGCAGCTCGACGAGCTGGTTGTGGCAAATGCCTCAGAAGAAGCCGCGGTAGAAGATGACGACGACCGCCTGCTGGCCGATGTAGTCGGCGCTGTTCAGTTCACCGCCGTCTGCACGCGGCAAAGTGAAGGAGGGGAACCCGGCGGGGTCGTAGCTCTGGACGAGTTGGAGCGTTCTGGGAGGAGTGGGGGCGGAGGTGGCCTTGACGGACGGCGCCTGGGTCGCCTGTTGCGACGCCGGGGTCGGCTCGGCGTCGGAACTGCACGCAACGGCCGCAAATGCAACTGCAAGCATGGCGGTCAAAACCGCCAGAACGTACCTCGGCATAGTCCGTTTTATTCGTCGACCCGTCACTTGATATCCATGTTCAGGAGTGCTGTGCGCCTACGTCACACAGTATTTTACGCCTGCATCGACTTCAAGGTTTCTTCAACCGCGTCGAAAGCGTCGTCGATCTCGGCCGGGTCGACCCAGCCCATGTGACCGACCCGGAAGATCTTGCCCGTTAGCTCCTGCTGGCCGCCGCCCAGGATTACGTCGAATTTGGCGCGCACGCGACCTACAAGGTCCTGTCCGTCGATGCCTTCCGGCACTTTCACGGCGGTCACGGTGGCGGACGCGTAGCGCTCTTCAGGCAGGATCTCCAGGCCGAGCGACCGGGCGCGTTTCCTCGTGTGCTCGGCGATCATGGAGTGACGGGCGAAGACGTTCTCGACGCCCTCGGCGACCATTCTTTCGAGGGTCCGGTCGAGCGTGTAGATGGCCGGCAGGCAGGGCGTGAACGGCGGCTGGCCGATCTTGAGGTAGTCGCGGTACTGCTCGACGTCGAAGTAGTACCGCGGCATTGTCGCGGTCTCGTGCGCCTTCCACGCTTTGTCGCTGAACGAAACCATGCTGATGCCCGGGGGCGAGACCCACGACTTCTGGGAGGCAGTGGCCACGACGTCAATGCCCCAGGCGTCGACCGATATGGGCGCGCCGCCCGCGCTGCTGACGGCGTCGATCAGCACGAGCGCGTCGGAATTCTCGTGGACGACACCGGCGATGTCCTGCAGCGGGTTGGTCGTGCCGGTGGAGCTTTCGTTGTGGGTGAAGAGGACCGCCTTGCAGTCGGGCATCTCGGCAAGGGCCTTCGCAACCTCTGCCGGATCGGCGGCGGTGCCGAGCGGGAACTCGAGACGGGTAACGTCGGCGCCGTACGCCTCGGCGATCTCTGCGAACCGCTTGCCGAACACACCGATGACGAGCGACAGGACTTTGTCGCCGGGAGACAGCGTGTTTACCACGGCCGTCTCCATGCTGCCCGTGCCGGAGGAGGTGATGAAATAGACATCGCCCGCGGTGGCGAAGACCGTCTGCAGGTTGCGGGTCATCCGGTCGAGCATGTCGGCGTATTCGGTGCCGCGATGATTGATCATCTGGGACCCGGCGAGCGCCAGCACGTCCTCCGGCAACGGCACAGGGCCGGGGATTCGCAGGTTCACGCTCGGTGTTTCAGTTGTGGTCATAGTCGTCTCCGGTTGAGGCGGACGCCCGTGTTGGGACATCCCTGGATTCAAGAATACGCCCCGGAATCACCTGACGCGCATGAGCCGGTGGTCCTTCGAGCCGCGGCGCAGGACGAACACGCGGCCGTCGATCAGGTCGTTCACCGACACCGTCCGCCTGGAATCATCGACCCTCACGCCGTTCAGGTACAGGCCGCCCTGCTTGACAAGCCTTCGCGCCTCGCCGGCCGAGGAACACAGTTCCTGGTCGACTGCGACACTTTGCAGTGTCACCGCGGCGTTGTCGATTTCATGTTTCGCGACGAATCCGCCCGGCGCGCCCTCGAACCCGTCTTCGATCTCCGACGCGGATAGGTCCCTGACGTCTCCTCCGAACAGCGCCCGGGTCACGCGTTCCGCCTGGTCGAGGCCGGACCGGCCGTGGAGGAGCAGCGTGATGTCCCGCGCCAACCGGCGCTGGGCCGTCCTCTTTTGAGGTTCAGCCTCCACCCCGTGTTCGAGTTCAGGCAGTTCACCCGGCGTGACGTCCGTAAAGGTCTTCAGGTAGGGGATGACATCGGCGTCGGCCGTGTTCAAGAAGAACTGGTACATCCGGTATGGCGAGGTCTCATCGGGGTTTATGGAGGGCGCCCCTCCGATACTCTTCCCGAACTTTTCTCCCGAGGCGGTTGTGATGAGCGGGTAGACGAGAGCGTGCGCCCTGCCCTTTCCGCCGTCGGCTTCCATCGCCTCGATGCCATGCACCCGTCGTATCAGTTCGACCCCTGCCAGTATGTTGCCCCATTGATCGCTGCCGCCCATCTGGAACGTGCAGCTATAGTCGTCGTAGAGCCTCAGGAAGTCGTACGCCTGCAAGAGCATGTAGCTGAACTCGGTGTACGAAATACCGGTGTCCCTGTCGAGCCTCGATTTGACCGACTCCTTGGCCGTCATGTAGTTGACGCTGAGGTGCTTTCCGACGTCCCGCAGGAATTCGACCAGTCGCAGGTCCAACAGCCAGTCTGCGTTGTTGATCATCATCGCGGGATTGTTCTTCGCGCCGAAGTCGAGAAATTGCTCGAGTTGGGCTCGGATGAGTTCGGTGTTGCGTTCGACCTGTGCAACGTCGAGAAGCGCGCGTTCGTCGGCCCGCCCCCCGGGGTCGCCGATCATGCCCGTGCCGCCGCCGACTACGACGATGGGGGTGTGGCCGTGGCGTTGCAGGCGAACGAGTCCCAGGACCGGGACCATATTGCCGATATGCAGGCTGGTGGCCGTCGGATCGAAGCCGTTGTAGCAGGTGATTTTTTCCTGCCTCAGGACATCCTGTGCCCCGGCCGTGATGTCATAGATCGAGCCGCGCCACAGAAGTTCGTCGTATGCGTTTGCGAATGGGATGCTCATGGCGTGGCTCCAAGAAGGGCTCGCGTCTCTTCTACGTCTTTCCTGATCTGGTCTGTTAACTCTGGTACCCCGTCGAAGGCGACCTCGCCCCGCAACCGGCGCACGAACTGCAGGGTTAATTGCCTGTCGTACAGGGACCCATCGAAGTCGAGGAGGTACGCTTCGATCAACCGTTCGCCCGCTCCGAACGTCGGCCGGACACCGATACTCGTGGCCGCAAGACGCCGGGCGCCGTCGTCCAGCAGCGCCCGGGTTGCGTAGATGCCGTCCAGCGGCAACACGCAGTCCCCCGGAACGGCCAGGTTTGCTGTCGGGTATCCGAGTTCCCGGCCCCGGTGGTCTCCGTGGATGACCAGCCCCGAAAGGCTGAAGTCCCGCCCCAGCAGTGTGGCGGCCTTGTGCACCTGCCCGCTTTCGACTCGCTTGCGAATAACCGACGACGAGACGAAGTCGTCTCCGACCTTTGCGGGCTGAGCCTCCACGACTTCGAACCCGTTTTGTGTGCCCATGGCGACCAACTCAGCGTTGCCCAGCCGGTCATGTCCCTGGCGAGCGCCCGGGCCGATGACCAACACCTCAAGTCCCACTGTCTCCTTCAACGTGTGTATGAATTCCGAAGCTGACAGGCGTCTGACGGAATCGTCAAAATCCACGGGTGCGACCACATCCAGCCCGGCACTCTCCAGGAGTTCGAGCCGCTCCCCCAGCGGGCAGAGATACCGGGCGGGGTGGTCCGGGTTGATCACGCTGCGCGGCTGCTGGCGGAACGTGATCGCGACCGATGCGAGCGACCGTTCGGACGCGGCTTTCTTCGTGGCGTTCAACAGCGACCGGTGGCCGAGGTGAACGCCGTCGAAGGTGCCTACACACACGGCCGACCCGCGTGCGTGCGCCACGCGACCGGTGAGTGAGTCAGACAGTCTCATTTCGGTCCAACCACCGTCTGCCGGTCCTCAGACCGGCGCCGCTTCTACCCGACCAGGGCGCCGGCTCTGGCCCCCAACGCCTCGGCCGCTTCCATAAGCAGGTCGCTCGTGGTGTCCCATCCGACGCAGGCGTCGGTGATCGAAACGCCGTACTTCAACTCTGACGGGTCGGCAGGGATCGACTGGCTACCCTCGAAGAGGTGGCTTTCGATCATCAAACCCACGATGTTCCGGTTGCCGGCGGCTCGCTGCGCCATTACGTCGCGAAACACGACCGGCTGCAAGTTGTGGTCCTTGTTGCTGTTTGCGTGGGAGCAATCGATGACGATGTTGGGGTTTTCGCCGGACGCCTTCAACGCCCCGATGGCGCCGGCAACGGACTCGGCGTCGTAATTGGTCCCGGTCTTTCCGCCCCTGAGCACAATGTGGCCCGCCGGGTTGCCGGAGGTCTTGACGATGCTGGACCTGCCGTCCCCGTCCACGCCGAAGAATACGTGCGGCGTCCTGGCCGCAAGAAGTGCGTCAATTGCAATCTGGACGGTGCCGCCGGTCCCGTTCTTGAAGCCGATCGGCATGCTGAGGCCGCTAGCAAGCTGGCGGTGGGTCTGGCTCTCCACGGTGCGCGCCCCTATCGCTCCCCAGGAAACTATGTCGGCCATGTATTGCGGGGTTATCGGGTCGAGCCACTCGATGGCCGTCGGCAAGCCCAGGTCCAAAACGTCCAGCATGAACTGGCGCGCCCGCGTCAGGCCGTGTGAAACGTCGAACGTCCCGTTCAGGTGCGGGTCGTTGATGAAACCTTTCCAGCCGACGGTAGTTCGCGGCTTTTCGAAGTAGACGCGCATCACGACGGCTATCCGGTCGTTCACCCTGGTTGAGAGGTCGGCGAGCCGCCTGGCGTATTCCAGGCCGGCGGCCTCGTCGTGGATGGAACACGGGCCGACCAGCATCAACATGCGGTCGTCCTCACCGTTCAGGATCGCACTTATCTCCTGCCTGGAACGGTTGACGGTCTCGGAGATCGCCGGTGTTGCCGGCAATCGTGCCAGAAAAGCGTTGGGCGGCTCGAACGGCGTGATGCTTTCGATGTTCAGGTCTGAGGTCTGGCGTACGGTCATTTCTTTTTCTCTATTCGTGGTGCGGTTGGAACGCGCTTGTAGTCAAGGTGCTGTCGGGCTTTGAAGTCCCGCGGCTCGCGCAGGAACAGGTCCTGTAGAGCCGCGAGGGGGTGGGGTAAGGATGTTCTCGCGCAGTGTCAACTGCTATAGGAACACCCGGCCGTAAACAACGGGGCCAGCCCGTAATACGCGTTGAAATCGCCCGGAGAGAGGTTACGGGGTACGTCCGAATGTGGGCTGCTGGTGATCATCTGGATTACTGCATGATACGGGAACGCAGGCTTGTGGCCTCTCTCAAGTATACGTGCTTGATCTCCCGCTGACTCTTATCGGTGTTCCAGAGTATCAGAATCCTTATGCAGCGTTCCTGCCCGCCCGGGGTGTCTATTTCCTGGGCGGACACCAACGGGACATTGGTCCATCCCAGGCCCACGCGGGCCGCAGTCGCCGGGTACCCCACAGAAAGGTCCGGACTGGCTGTGAACAGGACCGCCGCGACGTCTTCCGAGTCCAACGAGTTTTCGCTGACAAGCGCCTGCAGCAACTCTACGGTCACTTCCATGACCGCCTCACGGGTACGTTCCGGAGCTGTGGTCGCCCCTCTTATGCCCCTCACCGCCATTCAATAAGTCCCCTGCACATGCTGACTTCGGTGTGTTCCAAGCGTGTATGGCCGAGCCTTCTCCCCAGAATCACCATGGCCTATTTAGGGCCGCACGAGGTGATGAAAGAGGGGTGGCGCCTGCCGGTTTGTGGTTGTACACGTCGGGCGTACCCACCTCCGAGCCCCACCGTGGGTACCGGGTTACCCCGGCACGACGGCTCTGTATGGCCCCACCCTGGGTACCGGCCCCGCATCGGAGTGCGGGGAGACGATGGAGGGCACGACGATGTGGAGGCTGACCGGCTTATTTTCATTACAGTTTCCAAAGGCCGAAGGACCCGAGCGGCAGGGCCGACAATCAGCCCCGGCCGGGGCAGATTCTACCCCGTCCTTTACCTCCGGGCCAAATTTCCACCGCGGTGGCGTTCCGGTCCTCGCGGAAATCAGGAGGGGCGCTGCGTGGCCGCAGCCAGTTTCCGGACGAATGCTCCGGCGCGTTCGGGCGAAGACTCCGGAGGTCCCGCGTTGATAGCGTCGATGAGCGCGCTGCCCACCACCGCGCCATCTGCGTAGGAGGCGACCTCCTGAACGTGTTCCGGTGTGGAAATGCCGAACCCCACCGCGACGGGAAGGTCCGTATGTCTCCGCACCATCCCCACCAGGTCCCGCACCCGCCCGGACATCTCGGCGCGGGCACCGGTCACTCCGAGCACCGAAACGCAGTAGACGAACCCGCCGGCGCGCCGGCAAGCCGCTGCAACGCGTTCCTCCGTGGACGTGAGAGCGACCAGCGGAGCGACACTCAGCCCGGCAGCCGCAGCCGCATCGATCAGCAGACCGGCCTCTTCGGCCGGCAGGTCGGCCGCTATCAGACCATTGGCTCCTGCATCCGCCAACATGCCGCAATACTGCTCTACACCGAGGGACAGCACGGGGTTGTAGTAGCCCATGAGGACCAGCGGCACTTCGACACCGAGCTCGCGTGCGCGCCGCGCAGCTTCGATCGACGACCGGACAGTCGCTCCCTGCGTCAGGGCATCGTGGCTCGACTTCTGGATCGTGGGCCCTTCCGCCAGTGGATCGCTGAACGGGACTCCAAGTTCGATGACGTCTGCGCCCGCGTCGGCAATAGCCTTGACGATTGCCGGCGTCAGGTCGAGCCGCGGATGACCGGCGGTCACAAACGGAACGAGCGCTATGCGCCCCTGCCGTCGCGCGGCGTCGAACGCCTCTCGGATGGGTTCGTTCACTTTCCTGCCTCGATTCGAGTGACTCTTCAATCAGGCCAATTTGGCTACGATCAACGCCACGGTGTTGTGTAGTCCGTGGACGAAGATGCACGGCCAGACGGACCTCGTTCTAAGGTACACCCAACCCAGCGCCAAACCCAGTATGAAGGTGGGTACCAGGGACGCGATGTCCAGATGGGCAAGTGCGAACAGAGCCGAACTGAGCACCACGGCCATCGCCAACCCGTACCGGTTGGCCAGGCCTGACATCGCGAACCCGCGAAAGAAGACTTCCTCGGCGACTGGGGCCCAGACACCGACGAGGACGAATGCGATTGCCAGCGAACCTCCGGCCTCAACAAGCAGATCGCGAGCGGTGTCGGGCGGGACGAGGAATGAGGCGTCCAGCAGGTCGACGATAAACGTCCAGGCGATAACCCCTGCCAGCCCTGCGATCCATCCGCCGATCGCCAGGAGGTACGGAAGGTTCCCTTGCGGCCGGGTGAAACCCAGGGTTGACATGCCGGCGCCGTATTTGACGACGGAAAACAACAGGGCGGCGATTACGAACATGCCCTCGAGCAACGCAAACAGGACGATGGTCGACGGAACACCCAGCAACTCCTCGTCCTCGAGGGGCAGAGGGGTATCACCTTCGCCGGCGGAGCCGGATACCGCCAGCAGCGCCAACATGGCGATGAATATCGCTGCTGCGCCGAAAAGGGTCGCGAATACTACGTCACGTGGATTCCACGGCGCCCGGTTCATGTGACGGGGACGGCTAAGGGATCAGGACTCCGACCACGAAACGTCGCCGGACAGGTCCGCAGGGTGGTCCCTCGACGCGAATCCCGCGTATTCGGCCCGGGACTCGCCTATGGAGGTGAAATCTCCGTGGCCGGGCAGCACCGCCGTGTCGTCGTCCAGCAGGTACAGCTTCGACGTGATCGATTCCACCAACTGAGTAAATGCCTCAGGACTTCTCGACCTGCCCGGCCCGCCCGGAAACAGGGTGTCTCCCGAGAACAGGTGCTGAACGCCGTCGGGGTCGGCCAGCACGAAGCAGGTGGACCCGTCCGTATGGCCCGGGGTGAAGATTGCGGTCAGGGATATTCCGCAGATGTCAACGACGTTGCCGTCCGACACATCTATAACGCCTCCGGTCGTCTTTCCCTCGATAGCCGGGGCGTCCTGGTCGCTTATGCCCACCGGGACGCGGAATACGTTCAACACGTCTTCGAAACCCTCGAGGTGGTCCCAGTGGTTGTGGGTTATCAGCACAGCTCTGACAGTGGTCTGGCGGGCTGCCGCGATCAACTCATGCGGCTCGTCCGGAGTGTCGATGATGATGCTGGACCGATCGGCCTTTGCGGTTATCAGGTAGGCGTTGTTTGCGAACCCGGAAATGAACCGTTCGATCTTCCAGCGGGCGCCTTCATAGACTAACGACATGGCGACTCAACGTTCCTTTCGCGGCTGTTCGGGATAAAAAGTCCGCGTCCTTATGGATTGGACCGGGACACAATGATACGCAGCGCCCGCCGGAGAAACGGGCCGGATGTCAAAGGGTCTGCGGTTCTGGATCGGTGGCGGGCGCCGCCGCCCGTTCATCGCCGGCCGCCGGGTCATCGTCACCGGGAGGCCCGGACGGTTCGGGTCTAACAGGCCTGAGGGAAAGCGGGTCTCCGCCTTCCAGCAGCACCTTCATCTGGTCCCCGTCGATGGTCTCGTATTCGAGGAGGAACTGGGCCAACTTGTCGAGCTGGTCCTCGTGTTCTTCCAGAATCTTGTGAGCCCTTTCGCCGCCCTCGTCCAGCAGCCTGCTGACCTCGCTGTCGATGAGATTTTCGGTGCGAAGGCTGTAGTCTCGCTCCTCGGATATCTCCCGGCCCAGGAATATCGCTTCCTGCCGCCTGCCGAATGAACGCAGCCCCAGCTTGTCGCTCATCCCGTAGCGGGTCACCATCTGGCGGGCCATGCGCGTGGCAACCTCAATGTCGTTGCTTGCGCCGGTGGTGATCTCACCGAACTTGATCACCTCCGCCTGCCTGCCCCCCATTGCGGTTGCGATCATGGCCAGGAACTGGTTCAGCGTCTGCAGGTAGCGGTCTTCCTCCGGCAGGTACCGGGTGTAACCGCCCATCTGGCCGCGTGACACGATGGAGATCTTCCAGACCATGTCTGCGCCGGGCATGTGGTATGCGACGAGCGCGTGGCCGGCCTCGTGGTAGGCGGTCAACTCCCGCTCACGATCGCTGATAACGCGGCTCTTGCGCGCCGGTCCGGCGATCACGCGGTCGATTGCCTCGGTGAGGTCTTCCAATTCGATCGACTTCTTGTTGCGCCTGGCCGCGAGAAGGGCTCCCTCGTTTATCAGGTTCGCGAGGTCTGCGCCCGAGAATCCCGGAGTCTGCTTGGCTATGGACGTAAGGTCGACCGACTTTTCAAGTGGCTTGCCCTTGGCATGCACGTCGAGAATGGCCGTACGACCGCGAATGTCCGGGTTGTCCAGGATGACGCGACGGTCAAACCGCCCGGGTCTCAGGAGGGCCGGGTCGAGGATGTCCGGCCGGTTGGTGGCGGCGATGACTATCACGTTCGTTGCGGTGTCGAAGCCATCCATCTCAACCAGTATCTGGTTGAGGGTCTGTTCCCGTTCGTCGTGACCGCCGCCGAGTCCTGCGCCCCGGTGCCTGCCCACCGCGTCAATTTCGTCTACGAACACTATGCAGGGCGAGTGCCGCTTGGCCTGGTCGAACAGGTCGCGTACCCGCGACGCGCCCACGCCCACGAACATTTCTACGAACTCGGAACCGCTGATCGAGAAGAACGGCACGCCGGCTTCTCCGGCCACCGCCCGCGCCAACAGCGTCTTTCCCGTGCCGGGAGGGCCGACCAGCAACACGCCGCTTGGTATACGGGCGCCGAGGGCCTGGAACCGCTCAGGGTACTTGAGGAATTCCACCACCTCTTCCAGTTCCTGTTTGGCCTCGGGCACTCCGGCCACGTCGAAGAAGGTGACGGTGGCCTTGGTCCCAACAAACATGCGCGCTCTGCTGCGCCCGAAGCTCAGGGTCTGGTTGTTGTTGCCCTGCGCCTGGCGCATCATGAACAGGAGCACGCCGCCGAACAGGATGAGAGGCAGGAAGCTGATGAGCACGCCGAAGAGGTTGCTGAGCCCGCTCGAACCTTTGACTTCGATCGAGTATGCGGAGGGGTTCACGCCGGCCTCGGTCAACAACTGGACCAGGCTCGAACCCTCTTCCTTACGCGACCTGAACACCCTGGCGCCGTCGGTAACGGTCAGGGAATCCCCGCGCACTTCTATCTGAATTCGCTCGGTGCTGGCGTTGTTGCTCGCGAGGGAGATCACCTCGGAGATGGGGATCTCGTCGGGCCCGCCGAGGGGCCGGTTGAAGAAAAGGATGAAGACCGTGATTACTGCCACCACGATCAGCAAGTAGACGATACCGTTACGCGTGCAACGGTGGCTCATGTCATTACCTGAAACTCTCGAATCCTGAGGTGAGCGGGACCTTCGGCATTGACCGAATCGCCGGTCTCGAACTGCTTGCCCGGGCGTGCAAAAAGCTCGTCCGCCGTTCCGTCAATCTTAACACAGGGGCAGTTTCCTCTCCCTGGTTTTTGCATGACTTAAAACGCCCAGACCTGGTGAGATGAAAGCACATTCGCCCGGCACAAGGCGCGGGGCAGACTCTGAGCCTGTCGACGGGCGCGGCCACCTTCGACGCCCGTTGTGGATGGACCAGGGCTCTCGTGAGCATGCCGCACGGCTCACCCCGAACGGATGTGGCTGTCCCTCCGGACACTCTCCTGGCGGCTCATGCCGGCAATCTGGGCTATGAGTGAGCCAATGTCTGAGCAGTGGCGACTCACGCCGCCCATCTTCAAGAGCCACGCGGACTGCCCCGCGGAGTTGTCGGCTACTACTTCAACGTCCATTTCCTCACCAGTCGTTCGGTCATCGAAGACCCTGAAGCCCTCGCGCTCCAGGGCCCGTCGCATCCACCTTCCAGCATGGCCATCGGCATTCAGGAGAGCATTGCCTATGGCAGGGGTGTGCGGCCTGAAGCCCCCGATGTCGGAGTCGAAACGCAGTTCAGAGCTGGAGAACGTGGACTGCAGCCTTCCTCTCAATATTAGGTCTTCGGGCGCGCCGTTCTCGACCTTTTGCCCGGGCGTTATCAGCCACAGGGTGTCGGCAGACCTCAAGGCCAGGTCAAGGTCATGCGTGGACATCAGGACGGCCAGACCCGTCTCACGGGTCAATCTCTTCAACAGACCTGTGATTTCAACACGAGTAGGGAGGTCCAGGAACGCGGTAGGTTCGTCGAGGAGCATTACGGCGGGTTGCTGTGCAAGAGCGCGTGCGATCATCACCCTTTGGCGCTCCCCGTCACTCAACTCGGAGACGTCACGCGCCGCCAGGTCATGGGAGCGGGTGGCGGCTATGGCCCACTGGATTATCCTGTGGTCCTGAGGAGTCAGTCCCGCCGCCCAACCGGTGTAGGGATAACGCCCCAGACCTATCAGTTCGTAGGATGTCAAATGGCCGACTGTCAGACGCTCTGTCAGCACGACGCTCAACAGCTTTGCGAGCACGTGGCCGCTCAGCCCATCTATGTTGCGCCCCCCGATCTCAACGCTTCCTGCAAGCGGCGCTTGCATCTTGCAGAAGGTCCTGAGAAGGGTTGACTTGCCGGCGCCATTAGGTCCCAGCATGCACACGAACTCGCCCCGGCTCAGCTCCAGGTCTATGTCTTTCAAGACGATGCGGCGCTTTGTTCTACTTGCCTTGTACCCAACTGCGAGAGAATTGGCGGCCAGCGCAAATTCGTTCATAGCGCGAACCCCCTTCTTGCCTTCAGCAGCACCCACATGGCCACGGGGCCTCCGAACAGGGCCGTCGCAGCGTTGATGGGGAGGTTGAGGCTGCTGTTCGGTAGTTCGGCGAGGATCCCGCATGCCAACGCGATCACTATCCCGACCAGTATGGAGCCGGGGACCAGGATACGGTGGTCCGATGTGCCGAACACGCCGCGGGCGATGTGTGGAATGGCAATGCCCAGAAACCCGATGGGCCCGGCGTATGCGACAACTGCCCCAGCCATGAGGGAAGCGCTTGCCATGATGACAACTCTTGCCCACTTCACGTTTACTCCCATGCTTCGGGCGTAATTCTCTCCAAGGAGCAAGGCGTTCAGAGGCTTGGTCGTGAGTATCGCCAGCACAAGGGCCGCGCCGATCGAGGCCGACAGGAACGGCAACTCATCCCATCGAACGCGGTTGAAGCTGCCCAGCCCCCATTCAACGAACTCCCTGGTCTGCTGTTCGTTGGCGAAGAAGACGAGGATGGTTACGATGGCGCCGATCAGAGAAGCCATCACAACTCCCAGCAACAGCACCACCACCATGTCACCGACCCTGGATGCGACCAAGAGCATTATGACCAGCACGGCTGCGGCGCCTATAGCCGCCCCGGCAACCGTTCCGAGGTTGTTGAAGAGGCCGCCGCCCACTCCGGAGAAGATCTCCGCCGACGCCGGACTTACCAGAATGACCAGCGCAACGCCGAGGCTGGCCCCGGAAGACACGCCCAGGGTGAACGGGCTGGCAAGGGGGTTCCTGAATACGGTCTGCAGCTGCAGTCCCGCAAGACCCAAACCGACGCCGACCAGGATTGCCGTCAGCGCACGCGGGAGCCGGATGTCCATGACGATGGTCTCCCACGTTCCCTTCTGGGCTTCCCCACCAAACAGCACTGTCAGCACCTGGTCGATTGGTATGCTGACCGAAGACCAGCTCAGGGACAACATGGCCGCAGCCATGCCGAGCGCCACAAGCAGGACGAAGACCGCCATTTGACGCCTGGCGCGCGAGCCGGTGTCAGTGACCAGGCGCTCCTGCTCAGAATCCGGGCCATCCCCGGGTTGCGCAGGGGCTGTTGTTGCCGGATTCGGAGCGCTCATACTTCTGGGGCGCAAGCTGCGTTGTGCGATGAGCCGAAGAACTGCCTTACCAGGGGTATGAGAACGTCCAGTCGAGAACGGCTCTCGTGGTGGTTTAGTCCCTCAAGGGACACTGCGGAAACATTGGGGAATTCCCTGGCTGCTTGCATGACAAGCCGATGGCTCTGATCTTTGGTCCCACAGAGCAGCAAACAGGGTACTCGGCCAAGCCGTAGACCTTGGTCCAGTCCTGTGATTCTCCCGGTTGTCATCAGCGCTGCGCCAAGAGCTTTCCAGTCGCGTGATTCCAATTCGGCCTTTTGTTCATCGCTGAGAGGGGCGGACTCCGATTCCCTGCGTTCAATCGCGGCCTCCGCGCCCCGATCGATGTATTTCTGCCCCCACTCCTCAAATTCCCCGGGAGACCCTTCATCGTACGGATGGGCCCCCAGCGCTATCACCGAGCGAAACCGCTGCGGAGCGTATTTGCTGAGCCCAAAGCCGGTGATTCCACCGAGCGAATAACCCAGGAAGTGGGCTGACTCAACACCAACCGCGTCGAGCACGGATGTAACGTCTCCGACTCTCCTGTCGAGACTGTACGAGGAAAGGTCGTGCGGTTTGTCGCTCCTGCCGTGTCCGCGTGCGTCCATGGTGATTACCTGGAACGCGTCGGCCAGGGCATCGACGTGACCGCCCGCATGCCAGGCGTCTCCCGAAACTCCGAAACCGTGAAGAAGGACTAATGGGGCGCCTTCTCCCGAAGTCTCATAGTGAATCCGCACGCCATAGTTTTCTGCGAAGGCCATAGCAAGTGATCCTGATTCTCACCCGAGCGGGAGTGTTTCCAGGTCGGCCGGCAGGGTCTCGCGGTCAGGCGCCGACTCGGGGCGCCGGATGCTAACGAGACCATGCACGGCCGCGACTGTTACCGGCTATTCGTCCAGCCCCGGGATGCGCTGCAGGAATACCTGATCGTGTTCCGGCAGCTGTTCGGGATGCAGGATGCTGACGATGTCTGCGAAGAGCACGTCTACGAGCAGGCCGCCGGTTACGAAGTAGTCTTCTCCCCTCGGCCCGAACCGGTGGAACATCCGGCCCTCACCCAGGGCAGAGAATTCCGCGTTCAGAGGATCGGCCTCTATGAACTCCGCGGCGTTCGCTTGGGACGGCAGGTAGTGCATGCCGAACCAGAAGTCTGCGTCTCCGCCTTGTTCCAGCGCCGTCTCAAGCGATACCGACGGGAAGAACCCTCCAAAGTCCAGCTGGTCATCAGACAGGATCCGCCGCCCTCCTGCGTCTGAGATCAGGAACGACTCGATTCGGTCTGACGGCCTGGTGGTGAAACCTGCCGAGCTGATGTTGCCCACCAACACGGTTGGCTGCGCGTCTGCGTTGCTCGCCAGTTGCTTGAGGTCCAGGTATCGTTGCTCGATTGGTTCAAACACCTGGTTCGCGCGCCCTTCAAGGTTGTACCAGAGCGCGGTGAACTTCACGCCTTCGGCCGAACCGAGAGGGTTCTCACGGAACGTGTCGAAGAACACGATGGGGATCCCCACGTTCCGCTTTGCGTCCCGGTCCGCCCTGTCCGGGTCCCCCCAGATGAATACGTCTGGGGCTACTTCGATCACAGTCTCTTCGCCCTGTGCCGTTGCGAACGGACCGTGATTGACCTCTGCGATCTCTCCGGCGGAAGCCCGCCGCGACAACAGCGGCAAGTTCTGAATACCGGTGTGGGTGTATGACCATCCAACGATTTTGTCGGATACGCCAAGCGCTTCATGTCCGGCGTACATGGTGGCTGTCTGCTCCCAGAGGCTGTCGATGGGGACCTGGAAGGCGAACGCGCCTTCGAGCTCACCCGTCAACTCCGGAGCAGGGGTGCCCTTCTGCACCAGGACGTACTTTTCTTCCTTTGGGTCGTCCGGGTCCTCGGAGGTGGCGATTGTGACGACCTTGTAATTGTTGAAGTACTCCACGTCCCAGAAGTTCGAGTACTCGACCTCGATCTTGTCCGGGAAGTAGTCCAGCGCCGGGTTGTAGTCAGCTACCGGGCCGGTTGGATTGGCGGCAAGCGTCATGGCCTGGACGTCGCTCTCGATGCGGTCCAGGAACACAAGCCGATGCTCAGGCAGCAGGCCTGGGTGGATGATGCTGATGATGTCCTTCAACAGGATGTCAACACGCACCGCGCCTGTACTGTGGTAATCAACCGCCCGTCCATATCTGTGGAACGCGTTGCCCTGCTCCAACGCCGTAAAGCTCAAGTTGAGCGGGTTACGCTCCAGGTACTCCGGCACGTTGGTCGCCCTCGGTCTGAAGGCAAGTTCGAACCAGTATTCGGCGTCCTGCGCATGTTCCAGGGCGATCTCCAGGGAAACGCCTCCGAACCCCAGGTGGGCCGTGCCGTCCAGGAATCCCTGGTCAACGGCACTCAGAAGAGGGCGTTGTCCTCCCGCGTCCTCAATCAGTATCGACTCGAGGCGAGTCCGGTTCCTGCTCTGAAACTGGCCGGAGCTGGCAATTGTGCCCAGCAGGACCGTGGGGGTCTCTGGCTGGCTCTGGGCCAGCTCCCTGAGCGAGTTGTACTCTTCGGCAATGGGCTCGAAGTACCTGTCTGCGCGGGCCTCCAGGTTGAAGAACAGCGACACGAACTTCACCTGCTCGGCGGAGCCCAGCGGGCCCTCCGAGAAGGGCGAGTAGTGAATGGCAGGCACGCCGACCTGGAGGGCGTTGTTTCGCCAGTCGTCCCCGTTGTAATGGAAGTACACGTCGGGGTCGCCCTCCAGGATCAGCTCCAGGTCTTCCCCATAGCTCGACTCCTTGTTCACGTCTTCCTGTGCCACACGGGCGATGACATCCGGCAGAAAGTGGTTCTGGGAGCCCGACGTTCTGGTGTTCACGCCGATGAGCGAGTCCAGGACGCCAAGGGTGTCCAACGCTGCGAACGTCGCCCCTCCACCTTCCCAGAAGCGCCTGACCGGCACCTCGACAACCATTGAGCCTGCAAGCTCTCCAGAGAGCTCCGGCGCCGGCGTTCCGCACTGCACCAAAACGTAGCTGATGTTGTTCTGGACGTCCGGGGCTGTGTCTGTATCGACCGTCAGCACTTTGTAGTTGTTGAAGTACTCGACCTGCCACTCCTTCGCGTATCGAGCTTCAGTCTTGTCAGGAAAGTAGTCCGTCTCCTGGTCGTAGGAAGCGGCGCAGTCCTGGAGATTGTTGACTATGAGATCCTTCACCACAGGGACTTCGACTTCCACGACCCGGTCTACCGGGACCTCGACCTCCACGATCCGGTCTACTGGGACCTCGACTTCGACGACCCGGTCTACCGGGACTTCGACTTCAACGACCCGGTCTACTGGGACTTCGACTTCGACGACCCGGTCTACGGGGACTTCAACGGTCTGCTCAACAACCCGGTCTACGGGGACCTCAACGGTCTGCTCAACCACACGATCTACGGGGACCTCAACAGTGTGCTCTACTACCCTCTCGCTGCACGCCAGGAGAGCGGCGAGCGCCAGAAGGAGCACAGGGAGGACCCATGATTTTCTTGTTGTCAATGTCTGAATTCTCCTTGGATGGACCTGATACCAAATATCAGTACTGTCCGGTATATTTCCGTTCTCGTCTTGCCACAGGAAAGCGGCAAAACTGATACATGGTATCAATAACTGCGCCTGAAGTCAGCTACTCAGGCGCCGATTGCCGTAATGCCATCAGCGAGAGAAACCGGCGCCCCAGGAGCCTGGTCTTGAGGTTCCCGGCCCGTTGGTGGCGAGCCGTTCGACAAGCTCACGAAAGCCTTGCCGAACCACAACGGACGCCCAGGACGGGCGCGCGCTTCGACCAGCTTAGGGCCTGCCGGCATCCTGCAGGTCGGCAATGTCGCCGGCGAGATACAGCGACTGGGCCTGCCGCGGCTGACAGCGTCTCCTAGCAGTTGCGATATAATCCCAACTCCGGGAGAATGTCCCGGAGTTCACCCCTGCCGGCGGCCGTTTGACCGTGTCTGCGGGTGAGGCCGATTACAGGAGTCGAAGAGAATAGCAAGAGATTACAGGGTCAACCGCCGCATACGCGCCCCGATAGTAAGAGTGATCCGGGGCGACGATTCCAGCAGTTCGACCGTGATGCCCATACAAGACGCCATTCGGCTGGCCGATGAGGAGGGCCTCGACCTGGTTGAGGTGGCCCCCAACCAATCGCCGCCGGTTTGCAGGCTGCTTGACTATGGCCGATTCAAGTTCATCCAGGCCAAGAAAGCCAAGGAAGCCAGGAAGGCTTCCAAGGGCACGAACCAGCAACGCGAAGTGAGATTGCGGCCGCGCATCTCCGACAACGACATCCAGTCAAAGATCAGAACGGTAAAAGGGCTGCTTGCGGAAGGCGCGAAGGTCCGCGTGGCGGTACTCTTGAGAGGACGTGAGAACACACACCCTGAAGTTGCCATGAAAGTCCTGCGACGCGTTGCCGAAGGGGTCGCGTCGGAGGCCAGGCTCGAGCGCCCGCCAACGAGGGAGGCGCGTTCCATAGCCATCGTCCTGGCGCCGGCGGGGACGGCGGGACAGGCGGTCGCCACGTCACCGGCGAGGACCTCAAGCGGTACAAGCGAGAACGAAAGCTGACGTTATGCCGAAGATGAAGACCCACAAGGGCGCGAAACGCCGATTTCACCTGAGCGGCGGCGGCAAGTTGCTCCGCACGAAGGGGCCGAAGAGTCACTTTCGCCGGAACAAGGCCCGGCGTGTAAAGCGGCTGTTGGCCCGCAAGGTGGGCCTGGACTCATCGACATTCACCCGGCGCATCAAGCACGCCATATCCGGCGGCCGGCGCTAGGGCTGCGCCCCGACGCGGTCCGCCCGCTTCGGGACCCGTGCAAATTTGAACGACAGGAACCAGCGAATCAGGGCGCGCCCGCCGGAAGAACACCCCGGTCCTCGAACGTTCCGTTTGAGGGACCCAATGAGGGAAGCGCCCAATACAACCGATGACCGCACGAACAGCGGGAGAAGAAATTGACCAGGGTAACCAGCGGACCACACACCAGAAGGCGGCACAAGCGAGTACTGAAGGCCGTACGCGGCCATCGCGGGTCCAGGAACCGGCGTTACAGGCTCGCGAAAGAGTCGCTCCTTCACGCGCTCGCCTACTCGACGATCGGCCGGAAGCTCAAGAAACGGGAAAACAGGTCTCTGGCGATCATTCGCATCAACGCCGCAGCCCGTGAAAACGGCACCACTTACCGTGAGTTGATCCACGGCCTCAAGCTGGCCAACGTGAAACTGGACCGGAAGTCTCTGTCGGACCTGGCGGTCCGGGAGCCGACGGCCTTTTCAGAAGTGGTCAAGACGGCGAAGTCCGCCGTCAGCGCCTGAGTACGGGCCCGACCGGCAAATTCAGGCCGCCAGGTGCCGGTCGAAGAACCCGGCCACCCTGTTTACGTACTCCGCCCGCCTGTTCCGGTATCCCTGTACGTGCCCGGTCCCCGGGATTATCCAAACGCCGCGCCCGGGTACGGGAGTCTCCGCGTCTGCTCCGATGGCCCGGCCCAATATCCGCGCATGGCGGACCGGCACCATCTCGTCGGCCTCACCGTGCACGATCAGCACCGGCGTTTCGGACGCTGCGACCATCCTGGCCGGCGAGACCTCCTTCACGTCCAGCCCGAACAGCAGCCTCGCCATGACTTCCATCCCGGGCGTGAACAGGTAGAGGGGTCTCTTGGCCCCGGTGAGGCTCTCACGGATCCTGATGGTGAGGTCCGCAAACGAGCTGTCCGCCACGACCGCAGCCGCGGTGCCCGGGTTGGCGCAGGTCATGAGCGCCACCGCCGCTCCGAGCGAAGAACCGTGGACGCCGACGCGCCCGCGGTCCGCTCCGGCGGACACCAGGAAATCGAGGGCGCCCAACAGGTCGAGACGTTCGTAGAAGCCGACCGACCCCGAGTCGCCTCCCGAGTCGCCGCAGCCGCGCAGGTCGAACGTGAGGATCCCGAATCCGCGGTCCGACAGGTCCCTTGCGAGCCCAAGACCGCCGGCCGCCGGATTGGCGCGGTTCGTACCGAATCCGTGGACCATGACGATCCAGCGCGCGGCCGCCGGGTCGCTCGCGCCGTGTTCGCCCTGCGGTGGTACGAGCCAGCCGGACAGTTCCAGTTCGCCGTCGCGGCTCCTGAATGAGACGTCGCTGTAATCCAGGCCGACGGTCGACGGGTCATCCTCCGGCCTGATCCTGACGGAACGGGTCATGCCCGCGGCCATGCCGGCAGAAACTGCGATGTAGGCGCCGGCAGCCGCGGCGCCGAAAAGCGCGACCTTTTTCACCCAGCCCATTGCAAACTCCGTCGGTTTGCCGAGGCCGCCGCCGAGCTTGTTCGGCCCAAACAACGGCGCCGGACTCGTATAAGAGTAACGACTGAACGCCCGTCGCGTCCTGCGACTACGAACGATTCGCTGCTTGCCGGGAAACGTCAGCGGGCTTGCGTTCAGTCGCAGGCAAGTCTCCCGCCGGCCGCCGCGACCCGCGCCTCAAGAGCAACGCGGTCAGCGTAATCATGACGGCCCAGAGCAGTGTGCCGAGGCACAGGTGGAGCACCCTCGCCCACTCGTCGAACGTGGTCCAGGGGTTTGCCGCCCCGGCGATTGTCTGCGCCAGGACCAACCCGACCGCTGCGCCTGCGCCCCACCTGGCGAGATCGCCGGCGCCGCGCTCGCGCCATGCCCGGAATGACGCTGCGACCACCATGACGGCCGCCGCGAGCGACATGATCCGGTGGGCCACGTGTATCCACGCCAGTTCCGACTGAGGGACGATTGCGCCGCCGCACAATGGCCAGGAAGGGCAGACCGCGCCTGCGCCGCGCCAGACTGCGTAGGATCCGGTGAGTATCGCCGCCATCACCGCCACTGAAACCCAGGCAACAAGCCGCCGCGTAGGCTTTCCAGCCGTTCGGGAACCGTCTACAGCAAGACCATCTTCCGGCCATGCGGCCGCGACGATTGCGAAGCCAAGCAGCAGGACCACCATTTCGGCCAGCGCCAGGTGAAGCGTGCGCAACGCCGGATTGAGGGCGCTCAGCACCACCGCCCCTCCTATGCCGCCGACGATCGCAATCAAGGCAAGGGACGCGCTCGTCAGCCAGGTTGCCCGCAGGTTGTTCCTGTTTACGACCCACGCCCTTGCGGTCGCGGCAATTATCGTCAGCCCGACCAGCGTGCCGACGGTGCGGTGCGTCCATTCGATGAGCGCGTGCTTTTCGGCCGGGGGTATGAGCCGCCCGTAGCAGAGCGGCCAGTCGGGGCAGCCGTCGCCCGACCCCGTCACCCTCACGACCCCGCCAAACGTGATCTGCAAAATTGCGCCGATCAACGACGCCACCAGCAGCCACACCAGCAAGCGGTCCCGCAACGCGCGGGCCGGTCCGCCGGAACCTGTGCGCGGTTCTTCGGTGACCGGAGTACTCATCGGGTCGGCCCCGTCGCCTGTTGCCGGCAGAACACAGTCACAGACAGTCCTGCAATTTTCAGGCGCGTCTGACCGCGATCAACTCGGCGTGGACCACGATCCGCCTGTCGTATACGTTTGGAGGCCAGCACGTAACCAGGATAATGCTGGAATTGGGCGTGTTGGTGATTTCCAGGTCGTCCTCGTGCAGTTGGTCCGTCGAGACCACCCGATAGAGGTACTCTGCGTCGTCGGTCACGAGCACCACGTCGACGGGGTCGTTCCTGATGAGGTCGGCAATGTCCGGCAGCCGGCTGAAGACGTTGCCTTCGCCCTGCAGGACGCTGCGGAGGTGCCCAAAGTACCAGCCCTGCGCCATCTCACCCGGCCGCGCAGTTTCGGGTATGTGGCCGACGGTGTTGTCGGGCGTTTCGTATGACAACTGGTCATCGACGTTTACGAGGCCAAGCTCGGCAACACTTGAATCGAGACCGACCGCGGGGATCCTCATTCGGATGGCGGCGCTACCCGCCTCCGCCGCCACGTTCGTATCGCGTGACGATACCGGCTCGAAGCCTTCGGGCAGGCCCGGCCCTCCGAAGGGGGCGGCCCCGGCCCAGTATGGCTCAGCCCAGTACCTGGGATTGGTCAGGTTGGCCGGGTAGACCGAGGCGAGGTCCAGCACGTCCGGGCGCGGCGGGTCCTCCGACCCGTGACCTTCGACGGCCGCGGCCGAATCCTCTTCCTCCACTCCGGCGGTTCCCGGTCGCGACTGATCTTCAGACCGGGTATCCGGCTCCTTCACCGGCTTGACCGGGGCCGACTGTGTGAGCAGGGCCGGCAGGTCGGCGGACGGCGCCTCGACCCGGAATTGATCGACATCAGAGCCGGAGCGCGCGTTGGAGAACAGGTAGAAGGCGACGAGGCCGAACATGACTAGGCCAACGACGATCAGCGTTATCGATATCGTCGTCAGCCAGGGCCGACGGCCCTTGGGCGTTCGGCGCATCTCGGCAATCTCGGTCATACGACGCATTCAGGACCGGCGACCAATGCGGTCTCCGATCCTCCCCCTGGCCGCGCTCCGGGCTCAGCGAAATAGCGCGGTCTGTCTTGTGCGCGAGACCCGCGGCGTTTTTCTCTCAGTGGTATCTCGGGCTGGCCCCCGGAATTATCGGCTCGTTGAGGTGGATCTCCCCATTTCGTATCTTGATGTTGTACCCGCAGTCGGGAACGATGCATACCCATGCCTTGTAGTGAACGGCCGCCCCCTGGCCGCCAAAGTCCGAAAGTGGTACCAGGACGCCTGTCGAGCAGGCCTGGCACAATGGAAGGTCGTTCGGTTCCAACTTCTACCTCTCCCGTTTTACGATCAACACGATCGCAAGGATACGTCGCCGGGTTCCGTACCCGGAGTAACCTAGTTTATCGGCTAACCTGCGCCGCCGCCTGATATGGCAGGCCGGCGAGTCGCTCGAACCCGATCAAACAGCAATCAATATCCAGCCATGAACATGAACATTTCGAAAAAGATAGTCCTGGGGATAGAGACATCCTGCGACGAGACGGCGGCAGGCGTGGTGGACCAGTCCGGCCATCTGCTGGCAAACGTCGTGGCCTCACAGTCCGATCTGCACGCCAGGTTCGGAGGGGTGGTGCCCGAAGTGGCGTCCAGGCAACACCTGCTGTCCATTCAGGGCGTCCTCCGCAGGGCGCTCACCGAAGCCGGGTGCGGATGGGATGACATCGATGCCGTCGCCGTCACCAACGGACCGGGACTGGCCGGAGCGCTCATCGTCGGGGTTAACGTCGCGAAGGGGCTGGCGGCTTCGCTGGGAGTCCCGCTCGTCGGCGTCAACCACCTGGCGGGGCACGTCTACGCGGCGTGGATAGACAGCGGCGACGGCGCGGCCGTGGATGACGGCCGGCTACCCGTTCCCGGCGGGGGCCGGGGCGCGGCGCGCATGTGCCTGATCGTGTCCGGCGGCCACACTGAGTTGGTGCTGATGGACGAAGAGGGGCGCTTCGGCATGGTGGGAGAGACGCGCGACGACGCCGCGGGAGAGGCGTTCGACAAGGTGGCCAGGGTGCTGGGCCTGGGCTACCCCGGCGGACCCGAGATTCAACGCGCGGCCGCGGACGCGGCCAGGACCGAGCCGTTCCCCCGGGCATGGTTGAGGGGTACAGACGACTTCAGTTTCAGCGGACTGAAGACCGCGGTCATTCGCAGGGCGCGTCAGGAGAGGATCTATCCGCCCCCCGAGGGCGGTCCCCCGAGGGACAGGGTGGCCTCGCTGGCGCGGGAGTTCCAGGACTCGGTGGTGGAGGTCCTGGTGAAGAAGACCGTCAACGCATCGGCGAGGTTCGGCTGCGGCGAGGTGGTGCTGGCCGGCGGGGTGGCGGCCAACTCGGTATTGAGGCAGTCGCTGACGCATGCCTCGGATGTACACGTGGCCGTGCCACCGGTGTCATTGTGCACCGATAACGGCGCCATGATCGCCATCGCGGGACTGGTGGAACTGGCGCGCGGCGGGACGGCCGGGTGGGACCTGGACGTGGTCCCAGGGCTGCGTCTCGCCGCCTGATTTTGCGGCGGCCTGGCGAGTCCGCCGGTTGAGAAATAGCGGGCGCAGTAACTACAGGCTTCTTCAAGCGCACGCACGGGACTTACGACCCGGCGCTGTCTCCATTTCAGGCCTCAGGGCGTGCCCAAAAAGTCCCTACCCGTTCACGAATTGACATCGCGTCTGTTGCCGCGCCCCGCCCCCTCGGGCGCCCACAAGAGACGCCCCTACGAGTGGTCGTCTGAGAGCGTGTCTGGGAGAAGTTGCACCGGCCAGCGCATCCCGATGCCACTTTAAAAACCCTCTTAGCCAAAAACTAGAGCAGGGGGTGGCGTATGCTCCCGTAGCGACGCGAGACCGGCCGGTCCGTCGTTCGGCGCGACAACTCTGCGCGTTGACGCTCGAAACTCCCGACGAACTCTTCCGCGGCCTGCGCATCGGAATCCTGGACCAGGCCTCCAATGGGCCCGCCCGGCGTCAGGAACGTCAGCATCATCCCCGGCCGCCTCAGCCAGTAGTCGGCCAGCAGCGCGATGGAGACAAACCCGACAATTGCAGCGACGATAGCGCCTACGGACTCGTTCCTGGTCACTTGCCACACGCCGACGGCCGTAAGGAGCCCTATGATGCTCCATATCGCGCTGCGCCTGTCCCTGGACCTGCGCTCCATTCTCACGGCTGCAACGTCTGTAAGGCGGGCCGATTCGAATACGACCTCGTCCTCGCTTCCGCCGGCGTACAGGACCCGCAGGTTCGTAAGGATGAACCGCGCTCCCGCGGCGCCGGGAGTCTCGTCCATTGGCTCCTCGCCCTGGAGCATGGTGAATGGGCCGGTAACGCTCTCCTGGGGTTCGCCCTCATGAATGCCGATGCCTTGTCGTGGTTCTACTGCCATATACCGGTTCCTGGAAAGTTCCGTGCCGCCTCAGCGGTGGGAACCCAATCGCGCCGCCCCCAGGGGCAATTGACGCGTCACGTCCATGGGCGTTGTCTGCGATCGATAGAGGTAGATCAGGCCCTGCTGTTCCCTTGCGCCGTAACCGGCGGCCCGCTTCTGCGATGGAAGCGAGAACATAAGCCTGGCCTCGCGTGTAATGGAGTTTTCCGGCAGGGCTGGAAAACTCCGATAGAGGTCCAGGGCAGCGGACTCCAGCTTCCGGTCCCGGCGCATGCGCGCTGCGGCGCACAGCCCCGGCAGGACGGCGTTCACGACCATCTCCGCTGCTCGCCCTCTGCCGATGAGCGAGCGCCCCCCGTCTTCCCCCGGCGCCTCGAATGCGCGGGTGACGTCCCGGTGTGAATTCGCTCTGAGCACGATATCGGTCATCGCACGCTCCGGGCCGCCGCCTTCGATCCAGCGCGCTGCGAGCCTCGCCGCTCCCCTGATGCGTTTATCGGGCGCGTTGTCCGGCCTGCCGGCCGGCCGGGTCCAGGCCGGGGGTTTTCCGTTCAGCCTCCCGGCGCCGCCGGGCCGCGACCCGAACCCGCCCGCCCAGAGCAACAGGGCTTCGACTTCGGGAACGTCCCCGGCCGCCGGCCACGAAGTCAAGGCGGACCACGGCAGTCTCCGGGCCAACTCACGGAACTGGCGTTTGTTGCGCGGGAAGCCCATGCATTCCAGGACGGCGCTGTACAACGCCTGGTCCACACCCCCGTGGCGCATCGCCAGCGCGGCCCCGCTTACCCTGGCGGCAAAGCGCTCCTCGCCGGCGGTGCTGAGGTCCAGCGGCAACGGCAACGGGGCCGCCACCGGGATGTCGGAGCCTGTTGGGGTGGCGGAGCGGCCCTTGACGCGTGATTTTTGACCCAGCAGCGGACCCAGCCGGAGCTCCTTCACGGCACGGTTGTCGGCCGATACGGTGGCCGCTTCGCCCGTATTTTCGAGGAAGGCGTGGAAAGTCACGCCGTTGTAACGCGGGTCCTTGTGGTGACCGTGCGCGCGCCAGCCGTCCCGCCTCACGTGGATCTCCACGTGCCCGGTCACCCGCGTCCCATCGCCCCTCTCGAGCACCGCGTCAACAAAGTCCGGGCCGTAGCTCCCGCCCCGCCTGCCGGCATAGAGGACCCGGTACCAGTGACCGTCGCTGGCCTTGAGTGATACGGCGCGCGCCGCGGACCTTCGCCACGCGTCCTGGAGCGTCTTCTCAGGCGTTCCGCGCGTCTTGCGTTTGTAGGTGCGGGCCGGGCGGTCGGCGAGCAATTGGGGCCGCGCCCTGCTCCGGCCGGCGCAGCGATCGGTCCTTTCGCCTATGTGTTCTCCCGGCCGGACGGCATGGTAGACCGCCGGCTCCTCGCGAACGATTCGGCTGCACAGGGTGTTTCGGGCCCGATAGGCCGGTATCCGTTCGCCGCGCAGCAGGCCGGTTGCAGGTGTCATTGACGGTCAGCCGCCAAATGGGTTGTCGCGATTGGCGTTTACGAACGCCCGCGCCTGGTCGAACATGAGGTCATTTATCCCAAGAGTCACGGAATAGTCCGCATTCAGTCCCTTGCCCGAGGCGCGGGTGGTCCTGACGACCTCCTGCCACGCCGCCATCGCCTCTGGATGGTCCGGTTCGCCGGGGAAGCCCAGCGAAGCCGCGAAGTCGTGGGGTCCGGCGGTGATTCCCGTCAGCCCGGGGACGGCGAGGATCTCTTCGAGGTTGTCCCAGGCCTGCTTCGACTCGATCTGGCCAAACACCAGCATGTTGGCGTTCGACCACCTGGCGAAACCCAGTTTGCCGCCATAGGAGTCCAGTGTCTCGATGTCCCCGAACTCGGTCCCGCGGCCTCCGCCCCAGGACCGCTGGCCGTCCGGCGGAAACAGGCAGGCGTCTGCGAGCATCTGTGCTTCCTCCGGCGTGTCGATGTGCGGCCCGACGATGCCCTGGACCCCGCGATCGAGAAACAGGTTGATGGTGTCCGAGGCGACGTTCGGCACCCTCGCCGTTACCGACATGCCGTACCCGTTTGCAACGCGGCAGATCTCGTCCACCGACTCGGGGGTGAAGTGGCCGTGCTCGCCGTCGACGTTGATGGAGTCGAACCCGCACTGCGCCGCCATCTCGACGAGTTGCATCGAGGGGAATATCAACCCGAATCCAACGGCCTTCCGGCCCTCCCGGTTCCTCCGCATTATCGAATTCTCAATCATTTTTTTGTTGTTCCCTCTGACCGCTCGGTCTGTATTTTTGTGTGTTGGCCGCCCCGTCCGCGGATTCGACCATCAGTCGTTTGTTTGGCTTGCTCCCTGGATTGCGGGTGCGGTCATATGGACGTTTCCTGCCGTGTCCGCGGTTTCGACCGTCAGCCGTAGCACAGGCTGATTGCGAAACCATCGTATCCGGTCATCTGGAAGTTGCCCCAATGATACCGATTCGTTTCAACGTCACCACCACCGATAGTGCAACGACGCTGGATTCGTCTTGACCACGCCGGCGCCCCTGTCAGCGCTATATGCCGCGGGTGGTACCTCCTGATGCGGTGGTGCGTTCGAACGGCGGGTGGCGTGCTATCTCTTCATCCACGAATTCCAGGCCCAGTCCCGGCGCATCGGAGAGTTCCACGTAGCCGTCCTCCTGGCGCGGGAAACCGGCCGTCACGTCGAAGTAGTGGGGATCGTAGAACTCTGCGTGGTACTCCTGGATGAGGAAGTTCCAGACCGACGCGTCGAGGTGCATCTCCGCCATCGCACCAACCGGCGAACAGACGTTGTGCGGCGCCATCGTAACGTGCTCCGGCTCGGCGAGCGTGGCGATTTTCCGCAGTTCCGTGATGCCGCCTGCGTTGGCGATGTCCGGTTGCAGCACGTCCACCGCCCTGGCCTTCAGCAACTGGTTGAAGGGGAAAATCGTGTAGAGGCGCTCGCCCGTGGCGATCGGGATGTCTACGCGCTCCCTCACCTCAGCCATCTCGTGCATGTTCTCCTGGGAGACCGGTTCTTCGTAGAAGAGCGGCCGGTACTCCTCCATCCGCTTGCCGAGTTGGATCGCGGTGGCGGCGTTGAACTTGGCGTGCGCCTCGACGAGGATGTCGACCTCCGGCCCGACAGCGTTGCGGACGGCGGCGACGCGGTCCTGCGCAAGTTGGGCCTCGCTCAGCGAGATCGTGTAGTAGTTTTCCTGGCCGAACGGATCGAACTTGAGCGCCGTGTACCCCATGTCCACGACCACCCTTGCCTCGTCGGCGTTCTGCTGGGGCGTGCCGGGGTTCGTGTACCAGCCGTTTGCGTACACCCTTATGCGGGTGCGGTGCGCGCCGCCCAGCAGCCGGTAGACGGGCTGTCCGAGAACCTTTCCCTTGAGGTCCCAAAGGGCGATGTCGATGCCGGACAACGCAGTGGTCGCAATGCGCCCGCCCCTGGCCTGCTGGTCCATGTACATCACGTTGTGCAGCACGCCGGAGTCGAGCGGGTCCCTTCCCACAAGGTAGCGCGCCGTCAGCGCCTCCACGAACGACATCACCTCGGCGTCGTTCTGCATGGGACTGGCATCTCCGAGGCCGTACAGCCCGGGCTGATCGGTATTCAGCTTGATCATCAGCCAGTTCCGGCTGGCGTTGTGGTGCCTCGCCGAAAACCGCCTGAACTCTACGCCCGTTATCGCCGGCATCTTGTCCCCCGTCTCGTCTCACCGTCCCGCTGCAGCAGCGGTCCTGCGGATAGCTACTCTAACGGCTTCTTGCGCCAGACCGTACCACTCCTTGCGTACAATCCCGCCAGGACTGACGCCGTAGAAGGAGCGACATGGACGGGCCGATCATCATCATCTGCATCGACGGGTTCGATCCCGAATACCTCGAAGCGTCCGACATGCCCAATCTGCGGGAGATCGGGCGGAAGGGGTTTATGACGACCGGCAAGTGCATGATGCCGTCGGTCACCAACGTCAACAACGTCTCGCTCGTCACCGCCAGCTACCCCGCGGACCACGGCATTTGCTCGAACTACCGGTGGGACGGGGAAACGGGCGAGGGGTTTTACGTGGAGGCGGCCGAGTACATCCGCTCCGGCACGATGTTCCGGCGGGCGGACGAACTCGGCATGAATTCGATCGTGGTCACGGCGAAAGACAAGCTGCGGACGCTCGTGGGTGTCGATGCCACCATGGCGGTCTCATCAGAGCGGGCGCCCGATTGGATCGCCGCCGCCGTGGGGGACCCGCCGGAGGTCTATTCGCTGGAGGTGAACGGGTGGGTTATCGACGTGGGCAACTTCCTGATGAGGGAGCGGCCGGTCGACATCGCCTACCTGACGACCACGGATTTCGCCATGCACATGAACGCGCCAGATCACCCGGATGCGTTGCGGCACATGGCCATCCTCGACGGCGCCATCGGCCGCCTCGCCGCCGATCACCCCGACGCTGCGATCCTCGTCACGGCAGACCACGGGATGAACGCCAAGACTGAACTGGTCGACCTGAAGGCCGTTCTTTCGGCGCGGGGCATAGAGTCCAACCCCGTGGCGATCATCAAGGACCGCTATGTGCTGCACCACTCGAACCTGGGCGGCTGTATGTACGTCTACCTCGAACCTGCAAAGGTTTCCGAAGCGATAGAAGTCCTGCGAGACACTCCCGGCGTCGACGACGCAATGACCAGGGCGGAAGCGGCGGCCAGCTTCGATCTCAGGCCGGACTCGATCGGCGATATCGTGGTGACGGCCGGGGCGCACGTTGTATTCGGCGACGCCGGCGAGGTCTCGCTTCCCGACGGCCTCCGGTCGCACGGCTCCGTCCACGAGCGGGATGTGCCGATCATTGGGTACAACGGCGATTTCGACGGGTTCGAGTTTCGGGAGAACCGGGACGCAGGCCGCTACGTGTTCGAACGCGTACTGGCCTGATCTGTTGGCTGGATGGATGGTCCCGTTACCGCCGGGGACGGGGCTGGTCGGATGATGGCCAAGAGGTTCTTCGTTTCGCTTCAGAATGACGTGCTGGGGCCCGGTCGAGCGGTGTGCAGGACCACGGGCGGGTTTGAAACCATCCGTTCCAACTAATTGATATCGGGACCGTTCTACCCTTTGGGTAGGACTCCTCTGAGTAGTAGAAGGACATGACTACTCAGAGGAGGAATGTCGAGATATGTCCAGCACA
>DAOUKO010000012.1:0-96937 GCA_034421215.1 Dehalococcoidia bacterium | reverse complement strand
CCTGCCGACGCCACCAGGACTGGTGCTGGTTCGCACACCAAGATACGCAAAGCGCAAGAGTTTCAGACGTACCGCCAGCTCCGCAAAAGCGAATTAGTTGGAACGGATGGTTTGAAACCCGCCCCTACAGGGGTTCCTGGGGAAGCATGCATCAGAATCACCGTGGCCCTGCGAAGGCCACGCGAGGTGATGAAAATGGGGTGTCCCGGTTGGCAGTTGCTGCGCGCGTTTTGGGTTGGAACATTGAGCGTTGTTGGGGGATGAACGTCTCAGATTCCTCGGCTGCGCTCGGAACGACAATTTGTGCGCTCAAAAAGACATTTGAGTGGCCGGAGATGACTTCACTGGAACCACCTGTCTTCACAGGAGTGACGGTGGAATGGTTGCCTGACCACGTTGATTTCAGGGGAATGGAGAAGAAATGCTTCGAATAGCTGCACGCATCGGCCCGGACTGGCTCGAACGGCCGGACGACCTGGCCTTGTTGAAACAGCTTGGGATCGACTACGTGGATACGACGATCGACGCGTTTGCCGAGTACCGGAAGAATGGGCGCAGGTTGAGCCGCGACGATGTCGCGAGGACCGTCGGGATTCTCGATGAAGCGGGGCTGCGGATGGAACGTTGCCAGGTGACGCACGACGATCTTCGCAACGCGTTCATGTGCCAGCCGGGCGGCCAGGCGGAGATCGACGACCTGGTTGCGAACACGGCGGTCCTAGGGGAGTTCGACATCCCCGTGCTCGGCATACAGGTGTTCCACGCCAGGCAGGTGGTTAGCTGGGACGACACGCTCTCCTGGCCGGAGGGACGCGGCGGTTCGACCCACCTGCGCCAGGACCTCAACGCCGCGCTCGACGGTCCGATGCGGCCGGACGCGCCAAGCCGCGAGCAGCTATGGGATGGCGCCTTCAACGTCTACCGGCAGGTCCTGCCCGTCGCCGAGGACTCCGAGGTCCTCGTGGCGACTCACGGCGTCGATCCCCCGGTCTCGTCGGTGCACGGCGTGGCGCAGATACTCCATAACTTCGCCGATTTCGACCGCCTATTCGACGAACTGCCGTCGCCGAACAACGGGTTCACCTACTGCGTCGGGACGCGCTACGAGTCGGGCGAGGACGTGCTGGCCGGCATCCGGAAGTACGGCAGGCAGGGCCGGCTGTTCCACGTGCACTTCCGCAACGTAGTAGGCACCATCCCCGACGGCGGCGTGTACGACGAGGTGGCGCCCGACGAGGGGGACATGGACATGTTCAGGATCGCCCAGGCGCTTGACGAGGTCGGCTACAAGGGCGTACTCGACTACGACCATCCGAACGCGGTCAACCTGATCGGAGACGGTCCGCAGCACAAGCTCTACGTCGCATACCTCGTCGGCTACAACCGCGCCATTACGCAGGCCGTAGCCAGCGCGGCCGACCAATTGCCCCGCCCAGGATAAGCCGGGTTAGTCGCGCCGGGGCGGCCATGCGTTCCCGCCCCGGCGCGCGGTTCTCTATTGGTCGATGACCGAACCGTCGACGTGCAGACGTGTGCTGATCTCGCGCGGAGTGTAAGGCACCTTTTCGCGGGCGTCCGGCTTTAGCTCGACGCCGATTCCCGGCTCGTCGGAGATGATTAGGTAACCGTTGCCGTCGTGTTCCGGCGTGCCGGTGACCATGTCGCTCTTCGGCGGCACGTCCTCTCCCGTGGGGTACTCCTGTAGGGAGAAGTTTGGCACGGACGCGGCGATCTGCAGGCAGGCCGCGGTGCTGACGGGGCTGAGCGGGTTGTGCGGTACGACGCCGACGTGCCTGGCCTCTGCCGCCGCGGCAATCTTCTTCGTTCCGGAGATGCCGCCAACTATGCAGACGTCCGGCCGAACGTACTGGACCGCGTTCCTGCTGAGCGCCATCTCGAAGTCCCAGAGCGAGGTGAACCGTTCGCCGGTCGCTATCGGGATATTGATCTTGTCGGCCACGTAGGCCATCTCATCGATGTTGTCCGGGGTGACCGGGTCCTCGTAGAAGTAGGGGTGGAACTCCTCGATGCCGAGGCCGAGTTGCACCGCTTCGGTGGGTGTGAGCCGGCGGTGAATCTCGATGCACAGGTCTACGTCGCGCCCGACGGCGTCCCGGTATTCGGCGACGGTGTCGATGGCGTCCCGTATCTTGGCGACGTGGGTCTTGAAGTACGGCAGGTCGTGTCCCTCGTCGAGGAATGGCGTCAGGTGTCCGACAGCCGTGAAACCCAGCTCCTTTGCGGCCTTGACACCGTTTACGAGTTTCTCGCGAGTGTTTCCGAACACGTGGTAGTAGACGCGCGCCTTGTCCCTGACCTTGCCGCCGAGCAACTGGTGAACCGGAACGCCGAAGTGTTTGCCGGCGATGTCCCAGAGGGCGATGTCTATCGCGCTGATGGCGCCCATGACGGCCGAGCCGCGGAAGTGGGACGAGCGGTACATGTACTGCCAGTGGTGTTCGATCAGTAGAGGGTCTTTCCCGGCGAGGTAGCGGCCGTACTTTTCGATCGCCACTGCGGACGATTCGAGGTAGCCCCACGCGCCCGATTCGCCCAGGCCGGTTATTCCGGCGTCCGTTTCGATCTCTACCAGCAGGTACCTGTCCAGAAAGATCGGTTCAACTCTTGTTATCTTCAATTCGTAATTCTCCTGGATTAACTCGCGTTCGAGGCGAACGCGTTCCGGCGCGCCTGCGAATGTTATCCGGCAACGCCCGCGATGCAAACGTTCGCGCGGGCGGTCAGCCCAAGTCCCTCAGCACGGCGTGGGCGGCGTTATGGCCCGGCGCGCCCGAAACCTCACCGCCGGGGTGCATACCGGACCCGCACATGTAGAGGCCGGACACCGGGGTGCGGTACGGGGCGCACCCGGGCAACGAGCGGTTTGCCAGCAACTGGTCCGGCGAGAGGTCGAGGTGGCGGATGTTGCCGTCGGTCATGCCAACCCGTTCGCCGATGTCGGCAGGCGTGAAGACGTCCCACTCCTCGATGCAGTCCCGAATGTCCGGCAGATAGCGTTCGAGTTCGTCCAGCAGGGCGTTCCCGACGTCCCGCCTGATCTCCGGCCAGGAGCCGGCGCGGGGCTGCACAGGCTCGTAGGTTACCCAGATGGACATGACGTGCCCGCCGGCCGGAGCGAGTGTCGGATCGAACACCGTGGGGATCTGCAACTGCATTATCGGGTAGCGGGTCGGCGTCCCGCTCATGGCGTCGCGCCAACTCGCTTCGATGTAGTCCGGAGTCGGCATGATCCGGACCATTGCGACCAACGTTTCGGGGTCTCCGGGGCGCAGGTACCTCGAAAAGTCGGGCAGACGGTTGAGGACAGCGTGCAGTTTCAGAGAGGCAGAGCGAGTCGAAAGGCCTTGCACTTTTTTCGCAAATCCCTCAAACCCGCTTGGCAGCGAACTTGAGTCGACCAGCTTTGAAAAAGTGGATTTGGGATCGGCGTTCGAAATGACAACGCCCCCCTCGATTTCTTCGCCAGTCTCCAGCCGGACGCCGGCGGCGCGCCCCTCGCGGACGGTGATCGAGTCGACAGGGGTGTTCGTCCGTATAGCGACCCCCGCTTCCTGCGCCGACCTGGCCATCGCCTGCGTTATACCGCCCATCCCACCGCGGACTATGCCGAGGTCTTCGTCGGCGGTCAGGAAGCTCATCTTGAAGTACGTCTGTGCCAGCGCGCTCCCCGTTTCCGATATTGCGCCGTAGTCGCCCGATCCGATGGCTGCGGCGGCGACACGCGGGTCCTCGAAGTACTCCTCGGCCATGGCCCTAACAGGGACTTTCAGCAACCGTTCCCAGACGGCCTCATACTTCGTTCCGGCCGCGTCCCGTGCGACTTCGTCGAACGTCGGCGGCTCCAACAGGAAGTAGCGCTGGAAGATCCGCGCCGCGTCTTCCCAGAACTCCATCCACTTCGGCCAGGCGCCCCGGTCCCGGGGAGACATGAGCGCTATCTCTTCATCGAGCCGTTCGTGATCGTGCCAGAACCTCAGGCTGTCTCCGTTGGGATATATGAACAGGCCGGACGGGTCGAGCGGGTAGATGTGCAGGCCGTGGCGCCTCAACTCCATGTCGTCGATGATGCGCCGTTGCAGCATGTGGCAGACGTATGCGCAGGTCCCGATTCGATAGCCGGGGAAAAGTTCGTCCGTTACCGCCCCGCCGCCGACCCGTTCGGTGCGTTCCAGCACCTTCACGGTGAATCCGGCCCTAGCCAGGTAGTATGCGGCGACCAGACCGTTGTGGCCCGCGCCTACGATGATGCAAGTTTCTGACTGCGCCATTTTCGAACACCGCCTTGCGATCCGCCCAAGACCGGCCTGTTTTATTGGGGCCATCCGGGAGCCAAAACCCGGTTGACGGACGCAGTCCTGAACGATAGAACTGCGTCGGCGTTCCTCTTTGCTCCGCAGACCTGGCGTGGAATACTACTACCCGCGGAACGCCCGCCTCGCCATTCGCCAATATATTCTGGCCGGGGCCGGATAATCGACTAACTATTGGCCGGTCACGCGGGACCAGCCTTGCATATCGCCGCGACAGGCGGAGGAAAACAGATGAACGGACCAGACATATACGACCGGCTTGGCGTGACGAAGGTGATCAATGCCCGGAGTTGGGTAACCGCCCTCGGCGGATCGATCATGAGGCCGGAAGTATTCGCAGCCATGGAGGAGGCGGGGCAGCACTTCATAGACATGGACGAGTTGATGGCGGCCAGCGGCGCGGTCGTAGCGCGGGCCTGCGGCGCGGAGGCGGGCATGGTGTGCGCTGGGGCGGCGGCCGGAAACCTGCTCATGGCGGCCGCGGCGATCACCGGCACGGACCGGGACAGGGTGGACCGGATTCCTGACACGACGGGCATGAAGAACGAATTCGTCATCTTCAAGTCACAGCGAAACGCGTACGACCATGCTTTCGAAACCGCCGGCGGGAAGCTGATTGAGGTCGGCACGCCGCAGACGGCTACGCCATATCAACTCGAGGCGGCGATCGGCGAGGAAACGGCGGGCGTGCTCTACATACTCGCGCCGTTCCATCCCCGCCCGCTCACACTTGAAGAGACCATCGAGATCGGACACGCACACGACGTGCCGGTGCTGGTCGACGCCTCGGCGGAGGTGCCGCCATTGGACAACCTGACCCTGCCGATGAGGTTGGGCGCGGACATGGTCACCTACTCGGGCGGCAAGGGCATCTGCGGCCCTCAGAACTCCGGTCTGCTGGCCGGTCGGGCCGACCTCATCGAAGCGGCATTCCTCAACTATCTTCCGGGGCCACCGCGCGTCGGGATCGCCCGGCCGGCGAAGGTGTCGAAGGAGACGATCATCGGCCTCGTCACGGCGATTGAATTGTTCCTCGACTCGGACCAGGAGGCGGTATGGGCCGGCTGGCGTCAGCAGGCTGATTTCGTCGCCGACAGGGTCAGGGGAATCCCCGGCCTGCGCGTCGTGATCGAGGAAAACGAAAACCGCCAGGGTCCGCAGCCGGTGATCTACATGGAATCCGAGTGGAGCGGCCCATCGGCGGCCGAAGTACGAAGTCGCCTCGCGGAAGGTGACCCGCCGATCATGATCGGCTCGGGCGGTTACGGGGACGAGTTGAACGTGGTGATGGTGAACGTGCGGCCGGGCGAAGAGAAGATCATCGCCGACCGACTGTACGACATACTCACGTCGGAATGACCAAAACGCGACCGCGATGACGCCGCCGTTTCGCACCCCCGAACCCTACGCGCGGCTGGGCGTACAGCCGGTCATCAATGCCCAGAGCTGGGTGACCGGGCTGGGCGGCAGCCTCATGCGGCCCGAAGTGCTGAGCGCCATGAACGAGGCGGCGACGTGCTTCGTCGACATGGTCGAACTCAATCGCGCCGCGGGCGAGGTTGTGGCGCGGGCGTGCGGGGCCGAATCGGGCATGGTCACCGCGGGAGCTTCCGCGGCCGGAACGATCGCCGTGGCAGCCTGCATGACCGGCGTCGACCGGGCGAAGGCGGAGCAGTTGCCCGACTCCACGGGCATGAAGGACGAGGTGGTGGTCTTCTGGGGAGAGCGCAACCGGTACGACATGTCGTTCGAGTTGCCGGGTGCGCGGATCGTCGAGTGGGGCATACCCGGCCCCGGCGCGGCTTACCAGTTGGACGCCGCGATCACCTACCGCACCTGCGCCGTGGCGGCCGTGTTCCAGCCGCTGTTGAAACGCGGCTTGCCGGTGAGCGAAATGTGTGAGGTCGCCCATGCCCGCGGCGTACCGGTTATCGTAGACGCCGCCGCCGAGGTACCGCCGCTGGCCAATCTCACCAGGTTCATCGACGATGGCGCCGACCTGGCGTTCTTCTCCGGCGGCAAGGGCATCGGCGGGCCCCAGAACGCGGGACTGCTTGCCGGCCGCAGGGACCTCATGGAAGCGGCGTACATCAACGCCCTGAACCTCGACGCGCCACGCGCAGGGGTGGCGCGCGGGATGAAGGCGTCCAAGGAGTCGATCGTGGGCATGGTCGTCGCGCTCGAACTCCTTATCGAAACGGGCGAGGAAGTCCTTTACGAGGGATGGATGTCGAAGGCGCGATATCTTCGCGACCGCCTTGGACACATACCGGGGTTACGGGTCGTCATAGAGGAGTCGGGACCCGACCGGCATGGCCCGCAGCCGGTGGTCTACTTCGAACCTGGGTGGCGCGGCCCCTCACCGGCGGAGGTCCGGCAACGCCTGCTCGACGGCGACCCGCCGATACACGTCGGGATGGGCTACTACGCCGACGAGATCAACCTCGTCATGGTGTGCCTGCAGGACGGGGAGGAAGTGGTCGTGGCGGAGCGGTTGTTGGAGATATTTGAGGGCGCGTAGCAAGTAGCAATTGCGCCACATCGGCTGGTTTTTAGCCGCGGCGTATATATATTGAGGTTGTGGGCCGTCCTTTGAGGGCGCCCTTCGGGAAGGTTCGGGTAACGCGGAGACACCTGCGCCCCACCACGACATGGCTATCCCCAAATCCAACTTCGAACCGGAGCAAATCGACCAGGCCGGAAGAGTTCTGGTACACGAGACGGATATCGACAAATGGTCGCAATCCGCCCGCGTGATCAATGCGTGGCGCGCCTCTCATGCCGGTCCGCTGAACACGTTCCGGATGAATCTCCGGAGGCGGGTCCGGGGTCGCGGCTTCGTGGCACAGCGACTAAAGCGTCTGCCCTCGATCATTTCCAAGCTGGAAAGGTTGCCGCGGATCCGCCTGTCCCGAATGCAAGACATCGGCGGTTGCCGCGCCGTTTTAAGTACAACACACGATGCCTACGATCTGGCTGAGGGCCTTGTAGCTAGCAGGATTCGTCACAAGCTAATTCGGTACAAGGACTATATTCAGGAGCCGCAGCGGACCGGTTACCGCAGTCTGCACATGGTGTACAGGTACGACAGTGATCGATCCGTGCAATCGAATGGACTGAATACCGAAATTCAAATCCGTTCTCTTCTGCAACACCAATGGGCGACGGCCGTCGAAACCGTCGGCACATTTACGCGGAACGAACTCAAGTCAAGCCGCGGCAACGCGACCTGGCTACGTTTCTTCGCGCTTATGAGTACGGTGATCGCTCAGAGCGAAAGAAGGCCCGGCACCCCTGACACTCCGACAAGCCGAAGCAAACTCGTGCGTCAGATCAGGGAGTGCGACCGGCTTCTTGAAATCTCTGAACAATTGGCTGCGTTCCAAACCCTTACGCTCCACCTCGAAGGCTTGAGCTTTATAAGAAGAGACCAGTGGATCGGGCTTGAACTGGACTTGGCGAACTTCAAGGTGACCGGAGTTACCTTCGAGCCAAGGGACCTGGAGTCCGCAACTACTTGGTATGGCGAGAGGGAAGTCGACAGTCGGGGAGATCCACAATTCGAGGTGGTATTGGTTTCCGCGGCATCGCTTTCGGCGCTCAGGCGTGCTTATCCGAACTACCTTGCGGACTTGGGCGATTTCAGGCGCCTGGTCCAGGAGACGATTGCGAACCCGTAGCAGCCAATTCGCGGAGGCGCTTCTCCCGTCTCTCTAAGGCTCTGCGATCGCGGGCAAGGACTCTCTTCGCAATCCGTTCGAATCTCTGGGCCTGTGTTTCATCCTTTCGAGCGATCTTCCTTTTGCCAGCCATGATTCATGTTCCCTTAGCCAATGCAGCTCGCTGCAATCAAATCGCTGCACACCGGACAATTATCTCATATCGCCTGGGTGATCAAGCAAGAGACTAATGGCAACTGCCAGCCCCACGGGCGCGGCATAAATGTCGGTACGGAACTTCACCCGGTTGCTCGCGGCCTTAGTCCTCCCTTGCGGGTGAGACGCCGGCTGCGTGGAATATCCGTTCGTCCTCTACGGTCCTGAGAGGCCGGGGCGCGTCGCGCTCGTAGGCGTAGTCCTTGAGGGCGTCTTCGTCAATGTCTATGCCGATGCCCGGCTCGGTAGGCAGCTCCACGTAACCCTGGTCCGGCACGAGCGGTTTGACCATCAGCTTGTTGCAGACTTCCTGATGGCCGTGCGGGTACTCGTACATCAGGAAGTTGGGCATTACGGCAGACGCCTGCACACCGGCCGCGAAAGAGACCGCCGCGCTGTTGGCGCCGTGAGGCGAGACACCCATGTCGTAAGCCTCCGCCATGGCGGCGATCTGCACGATTTCGAGGATGCCGCCGGTGTTCGAAATGTCGGGGTTGAGGTAGTCTGCCGCGCGACGTTCGAATACCTCGACGAAGCCGCGCCGCCCGTAGATCGCCTCTCCGATCGTTACCGGGATGTTGAGGGCATCCTTGACCTCTGCGATTCCGCGGATATTCTCCGGCGGGCACGGCTCCTCAAACCAGTAAGGCCGGAACTTCTCGATCATTCGGCCGACCATGATCGCCTCGACGGGAGAGAGACGCCGGTGGACTTCTACGAGGATCTCGACGCGCGGGCCAACCGCCTCCCGCACCGCTCCTACCTTGGCGGCCGCCAGTTCGAGGTCGGCGTGGTCGACAAACGAACGCCACGGCCCGGGGAATGGGTCGAACTTCAGGGCGTCGTACCCCAGCTTCACCGAATTGAGCGCGCTGGCCGCGCATTCATCCGGTGTGTTGCCCTGCGCTCCGCCGCCGTAGACCCTCAGCGCCGGGCGAACGGCGCCGCCGAGCAGGTTATATACAGGCTGGTCGAGGGCCTTGCCGGTAACGTCCCACATGGCGATCTCCAGCCCGCTAACCGCGCTGTAGACGTCCATCGAGCCGCGCTTGAGGAACATGTCCTCGTAGGCCCAGTGGCGAAAGTGGCCGATCTGCATCGGATCGCGGCCGATGAGGTAGCGTTTCATCTCCTCGATGTGCGCTGTTATCGCCGTATCGCGGTCCCGTTGCGTGTACGCCTCGCCCCAGCCGACGATTCCGTTGTCGGTGGTGACCTTTACGAACACCCAGTTCTTTGACACGGGCGGGTGCACGATGAATGTTTCGATGTCCTGGATTTTCACTTCGCTGTTCCTGGTAATCCCGCGTGATGATGTCCGGGCCGCTTGGCCGACCGCGAGCCAGTGGACATGATACGGCCCTGTCGCATCGCGTAGAGCGAGGCCGGGTATATTCTCGGAGACCATCTGCCCGCGAGCGGACGCGGCGCGCGCTCAAAGGGTGTATCGCCGATTTCGAACGCAATTGCACGCGGCACGCTCTTGTGACTTCGTGTTGAGATTATTGAACGTCCAGCCTTAACCCCTGTAGTGTTTCGTGTGGTGCGAGTCCGCGGGGAATGGCCCGGGTCGTCCAGCCGATAGCCTGAGCCGTAATGCAGGCAAGCTCATTCATTCGAGATTGGGGGCGAAGTTGAAAGGCCGGCCTATAGCCGCGCTCGTCGCGGCTTTCCTGGCGGTAGCGCTCGTGCTATTACAGGTCGCATGCGGTGGTGCGGACAAGGTGGTGATCGCCACCGTTGGCAACTACCATCCCTTCGACTTCGTCAACGATGAAGGTGAGATAGACGGCCTCGAGCGCGAGTTGGGTGATGAGTTGTGCCGACGCGCCGATCTGGAATGTGAGTGGGTACTGAATGACTGGGAAGCGATGATTCCCGACCTTTTGGCGGAAGAATTCGATGCGATCCTCGCAGGCATGAGCATCACCGCCAAACGGGAGGAGCTGATCGATTTCACACAAGCCTATTACCCGCCGACCCCTTCGATGTACCTGGCAAGGGCAGGCGAGGGCGACGAAGCCTTACAGGGGACAATTGGCACTGCTGCGAACACCATCTACTCCGACTATTTCACCGAGATGGGCGTGCCGTTCGTTTCACTGGACGGTGAGATTGACGGAGTCGAAGCAGTGCTCAGCGGAATGGTGGACGCTGTCCTGGTGGACCACGGTTACGGAGTGGAGAAACTTTCCGAGCACGAAGGCCAATTGGAAATCGTGGGGCCATCCGTCCTGCTGGACCGGGGTTTCGGCATCGGCGTCCGCAAGGGGGGAGAGTTGAAGGGCAAGCTCGACGAGGCCCTCGACGCGATGAAAGCCGATGGGACACTGAATGCCATCATCGTGAAATGGGTGGGCGAGGGCGCGTCGACGTTTGATTAACGAAACTGAATTGACGTGGATGTGAGATTAAAGGGGCGGAGGCTGCCAAACCGGGCATTTGCAGACGCCACGCTGCGAGAACGCTGATACGCGGCGAAAACGGTAGCAGGTGAGCGGCAGTGAGCGGAGACATGATGCGGCCGGTCCGCGAGAGGAAGATCGCCCCTAATCGGGACGCTACAGGCAAACGCGTGATACGAAGATGAAGAACCTCGTATTCAGGCGGTTAACTGCCAGCGCCGTCGTGCTCGTCCTGGCCAGCACGATGATGTTCGGCCTGTCCAGAGGTCCGATTGAGTCCGGGTTCGGGTTTGATTACATAAACACGGAGAGATGGGGTGAGCAGTATCGGTTGGACCGGTCATATCCAGCCCAGTATTTCGACTGGATGTTCAGGACGGTCAGGCTTGACTTTGGACAGTCATCCTATGTTGTCGGCCAGGATGGTGGCGCCTCGCAGTCCCGCACAGTCATCTCAAAAAGGATTTGGAAGTCGGCCCAAATTCTCCTGGGCGCCTTCGCATTCGCCATTTTCACCGGCGTGCCGCTTGGGGCATTAGCCTCAAAGTCCCCTGGATCAGCATGGGACAAAGCAGGACATAAGTTCGCATCCATAGGACAGGTTACTCCCATATTCATATTGGCATTTCTGCTGATATTTGCGCTTTTCCACGTTCGGCCGGGCATCCTCGTATTCCAGGGAGGATTCGACACAATACTGCCTTCGGTATCTCTGGGATGGTTCATTGCCGCCGCCTTCTACTGGCGGACACGCGCTGCCATACTGGAAGCCGATGCTGAGGGACGCCTCAGTGAAGTCGGCATGAATGGAGAGGCTCGTACAAGGGCAACGGTCGTCCGCGTCATTAGCCATTTGATCGACCCGCCTACGACCTTTGCTTTCATGCCAGCGGCGTACATAATCGCCGGTCTCTTAATGTTCGAAACGTGGTTCGCTACTCCGGGTCTAGGACAACTCGCCGTTCAGTCGTTTGCACGCCTTGATTTCCCAGTCATCTACGCGATCACCATGTTGACCACAGCAGCAATTCTTGGATTGATCTGGATACTTGAGGTTCTTTCTGAATTATTACGCCCATGTAGAAGACCAGCGCCACGAGAAATTATTGTCGCCGTGCCGAACGTATCGGAACAGAGGCACGTCTCTCCCATTTTCTCGGTACTTGATCGCGAGCAGGTCGCGCGTTTCCCCGTCATCTCTGCAATAACCATCGCTCTGACCACGTTTTGCGCCGTTTTCGCGCCGATTCTGGCCCCTCATGATCCGGTAGAAAGGAATTACCAAAACAGGGATCTACCGCCTTTTTCGCGCGGGACCTTCGAGGAATCTGTCCGGGAGCAGTCCAACTTTTATGTGCTAGGTACGGATGGCGAAGGCAGAGATGAACTTAGCCGCATCATTTGGAGCGCGTGGGTTTACCTGGCCGTCATCGGGACCGCTTTGGTGGGTGGTGCGGTGGGAGGGATATTGATGGGAACGGCAGTGGGCTTCCTTGGCAGCGGGGCTGACAAAGTCCTATCGTGGTTACTGGAATTCACCATGGCTGTACCGCTCGTGTTTCTACTGCTGGCGTTTTCGTTCAGGTACGGCAGCAGTGTGGACCTCCTGGCCATTCTCTTGCTCCTGTACGTTTTGCCCACTTTTGCAGCGTTCACCCGAAACGAAATCCGTCGGATGCGCGCGACTCGGGCCGTTGCCGGCACACAGGAGGCCGAGTCGCCTACCCTTGTAGTTGAAATAAAGGAATACTCCCCAAGCGTCGCGAGATCGACATTAGTTGCAGCAGCAATGATGGCGGGACCGCTGATATTAATAGTTTCTATGCTGGGGTCTATTAACATCAGCAATATAAGTTCCATACCTACCTGGGGATCCGTGTTCCGCGATAGCTTTAATCCGACTCCAGGCCTCGACGATGCGACCCTACTGCTATCGGGACTCGCGGTGGTCATCACCGTAATCGCTGCGAACAGCCTCGGTAATTGGCTGAACAGCCTATACTCACGTTGACTACAATTCTAAACGGCGTCAGAATAACCTCGTCCCCATTCGTCGGGCGGCGTGGCGACTGTCAAATGTTCCACGAGCAGTCCCGCAATCTTTCAGACAAATCGGACGGGTCGAGGAAACGTATCGCCAGTCAACCTCTACGTGACAGAGGTGAGGGCAGCCACCGGCGTTGATAGGCCATGTCTGGCCACTTTCACGCGATACTGTCCGTGGCGGGCGGACACGGCGCAGATTAGCGACCCTCGACCGCAAAACCCAAGGACACACGATGATCTACCGGACACTTGGCCGTACAGGCCAGAAAATATCGCTGCTCAGCTACGGCACGGGCGGACCGAGCGGGTTTGGCGCACGCACCGGGGTGGACCGTGCGGGCCGCCACCGGCTCATTCGACGGATGCTGGACCTCGGCGTAAATCTCTTCGACACAGCGGAGGGGTACGGAAACTCAGAGGAGTGGCTTGGCGACGCCCTGCAGGGAACGGACCGCGGTTCGTACCTCATCGCCACCAAGTGGGGTCCCCCGGGTACGTGGAGCGAAGGGGAGAAAAAACAGGCCACGGGACTGGTCGATTCATTCGAGCGAAGTCTCAAGCGGCTCAAAACCGATTACGTCGACATAATGCAATTCCATGGCGTGGCCAAGGCGACGTATAGCGATGTTGTAGACCACTACTACCCGATACTCAAGGGCTTGCAGGAACAGGGAAAGATACGGTTCATCGGGGCGACTTTCCAGTTGAGGTCAGAGCCGCGACACGAAACTGCGGTCCACGCGCTGCGCACAGATCCGGGGCTCTGGGACACGATCATGCTCAAGTACGGTTTCCTGAACCAGTGGGCGGCCAAGGAGGTGTTACCTCTGGCAATCGAACACGGGGTGGGGGTGCTGAACATGGCGGCGGTGAGGATATCGCTGACCCGTCCGCAACGCTCCCGTGAGGTGGTCGCCCGGTGGAAGGACGAGGGACTGATCGGGCCGGACGACCTCCCGGGCGACGCGCCGTTCGACTGGCTGATCGGCGGCGACGTGGACTCGGTGATTTCGGCCGGCTACAAGTTCGGCGCCGACCACCCGGCCGTTTCGACTGTGATCACGGGCACGTCGAGCATCGAACACCTGGAGGCCAACGCGAGGTCGCTGGAACGACCGGCGTTGCCTCGCGAACACCATGAGCGGCTGGTAACGCTGTTTGGGGATTCCGCCGAGCCGGACTGATTGGCAGCGGCCAATTTCTGCCAGATTCCTGGTCAACACGCCGTGCCGGCAGGACACCCGCGGGCGGGTTTGAAACCCGCCCATGCGACGCGAGTTGGCGGGCAGTGAGTTTGAATATGCCGGTTCCGGCCTTGGCTAACTTACGTGGCTCATGGCCTGGTCTACGATGTCCATACCCACCCGTTCGGACCAGGCCGCCAGGATCTGATTCGTGATCGGGCCGGGCGGGTCGTTCCGGAGGGGATTGCCGTTGATCTTGCCCACCGGGAGGGCGCAGTAGCTGGTGGTCGTCAGGAACGCCTCATCGGCGTTGTAGGCGTCGTAGGGGGTTAGCGGCTCCTCCGCCGTCGGGATGTCGAGGTCGCCTGCCAGTTCGAGCACGGTCATGCGGCTGACGCCCGCCAGCACGTTGCGCGCCGGGGCGGTGCGGACCACGCCGTTGGTCACCACGAAGAAGTTACCGCCGGTGTTCTCGGACAGGTTGCCGTCGACGTCGAGAAGCACGGCGTAGGCTTCCGGGTCTACCAGTTTCGCCTCGATTTCGGCCATCACCAGGTTCATCCGGCTTATCGTCTTGAGCCTGGCGTCGAGGGACTGCACCGGGTCCCTGCGAGTGGTCGGGATCACGACGTGCGCGCCCTCGTCGTAGTACCTGGCGTACGAAGTGAAGGGTATCGGCTTCATCCTGATCACGACCGTCGCCTGTTCAGGTTCCAGCACCGAATTGACCGCGCCGCGTGAGATCATCTGCGTCACCGAGTAGTCTGCGTTCGGTTCCCGCATCCGGTCATTGCGGCGGGCCAATTCTTCCGTGACATCCTGCATCTCGTCGATCGACATTCCGGGATCGATGCGCACCATGTGCAGGGTCCTGTACAGCCGTTCAAGGTGCTCCCTCAGGCGGAACACCTTGCCCCCGAACGTGCGCTCCGTGTCGAATACTGCATCGCCCACCGATAGAGCGCGGTCCCATACCGAGACCTTCGCCTCAGAGTCCGGAACGAATTCTCCATTGACGTATTGGACCAATTCCTGCATGGGACTACCCCGCTGTGATGACTGGTGGTGATTGGCCGGATTGTAGGCCAAACAGAACGCAGCAGCGCGCAGCCGCGGCTTAAATTGCCGCTTGTTTAAGCGCCCCAGCCAAATCGCCGCGGTTTTCGACGGCGACGTGCCGCAGGTCGAGCCATTCCGCCATTGACGTTAGTTCTCTGGCCAACGCCGCCGACACCTCGCCGGCGTCGCGGCCCTCCTCCAGGTATGCAGCCTGGACCATCAGGACGCCATTGGCGCGGTCCGCCTTCAGGTCGACACGGGCGACCAGTTCGCCGTTATGCAGAAACGGGTAGACGTAGTAGCCGTACTGCCTCTTCGGCTTAGGGACATATATTTCGATGCGGTACAGGAAGTCGAAGAGGCGTTCCGTCCGGTCGCGAAACCAGACCAGGGAGTCGAACGGGCTGATGATCGCCGTCGCACCAGCCCGACGTGGAAGCCGGGCGTCCCTGTGCATGTAAGCGGGCTGCTGCCAGCCCTCGACGCTCACTTCGTTCAACACGCCCTCTTCGACCAACTCCCGCAGGCGGGGCCGCGCTTCAGGGACCTTGATGCGGTAGTAGTCGGCAATGTCTGTCAATGTCCCAATGCCGAGGGCGTCTGCGGCAAGGCCAAGCATCTCTCGTTGGGCGTCGGGTCGAGCCAACGCAGGCGAATTCATGATTTTCGACGGGATCACGCGCTCGGCCAGGTCATACACACGCGTGAAGTTGCCGCGTCTAGTCCCGGCGAGGGTGCCGTTGTGGAATAGCCATTCGAGGGCGATCTTGCCCCTGCTGAGACCCCACCATGGGCCGTATCGGTCTCCTCCGTCTTCAAGGTCAGAAACCGTCAGAGGGCCGCGGGTGGCCACCTGGTCACGCACCGAATCGATGTAGGCGCGTTGCTCCTGGATCAGGCCTTCCAGCCGCGGCCACGGCCGCGCCGAAACCATGCGATGCCGCATCAACGGATAGTGCTCCATTGGTAGGAGCGAGGCCACGTGGCCCCACCCTTCGAAGAGCCGCGCTTTGCGGTAGGCGTACTCGTCCAGTCGCTCACGCGGGTAGTGTCCCAGTCGGGAGAAGGCCGGCATGTAGTGCGCCCGCACCGCCACGTTGACAGAGTCCAGTTGCAGCAACTTCACGTGTCGCAGCAGGCGGTCGTAGTGCCGGGAGTCGATCCGGCCCGACGGCTTTTTGCCGGCGAACCCCTGCGCGGCGAGGGCGACGCGGCGCGCCTCGGCCCGGCTAAGTTCGACCTTCATTTTTTTGTTTTGACCTCGGCACCCCGTGGAAAGTCCCAATCCGCGGTCACGTAACAAACCGAGGCCGTGACGACAATGTTCACGGTCTTACGATGCTCCCGTCGGCGCGGCGGACCTCGTTCCAGGCGCCGCCGAACTCCCAATCGCCGTGCGGGAACTTCGCCGCAAGCTCCTCATCCACGTCGATGCCCAGCCCGGGATTGCCGTTCGGCCACATGTGGCCGTCCCTCACTTCGGGACAGCCGGGGAACACTTCCCTCGTCCGTTCACCGAAGAAGGCGTACTCCTGTATGCCGAAATTCCAGGTGTTGAGGTCGAGCATCAGGTTCGCCGCGTGACCGACTGGTGAGGTATCCCCCGGACCGTGCCATGCCGTTCGCACTCCAAACATCTCCCCCATCGCGGCCAGTTTTCGGCACGGCGTTATGCCGCCCATCTGCGATACGTGGATGCGGATGAAGTCGATGAGCCGGTCCTTGACCATGGGAATCACCTCGTGTGGGTTATTCCACAACTCACCCATCGCAATAGGCGTGGCGCACTGCTGGCGGACCATCCTGAAGTATTCCTGGTCTTCGGGAGAGAAGAGGTCTTCCAGGAAGAATAGGCGGTACTTCTCGACCTCCTTGGCGAACCAGACACCGTCGATCGGCGGGATGCGTTCGTGGACATCGTGCAGCATCTCGAAGTCCCAGCCGCACTGTGCACGAACAAGTTCGAAGAGTGCCAACGCGCTGTTCATATACGGCTTCGGCTCGAATATGCCGGGCGGGTGAGCGTAGCGCTTGCCTGGCGAAAGTTCTTTTTCCCAGGTCGTGACGTTCCGCGGCCCGGCGCTCGACCCTTGATCGGACTCGGTCGACTTGTCCAGGCCCTTCGTCCCGTACGTGGCATAACCGGGAGTATCGACTTGCACTCGTATGTGGTGGAACCCCTCGTCCATGAAGGCGCTCACCTTGTCCGCCACCTCTGCCGGTTCTCTCCCGCTGGCGTGGACGTAGACCGCGGCGGCCTCGCGTGCCCGGCCACCCAGCAGGTCATACACCGGCATGCCTGCCATCTTGCCCTTGATGTCCCACAGGGCCTGGTCCACTCCGCTCAGCGCGTTGTTGAGTACGCCGCCGTTGCGCCAGTACGAACTGACGTAGCTCGACTGCCAGATGTCCTCGATATCCGCCACGTTGCGTCCGATCAGAAATGGGCGGAGGTACTTCACGACAGCGACCTTGACCGGCAGCGGCCGCTGGGTGAACGTGGCGCAGCCGACGCCGTAGACGTCCGGTTCGCTCGTCTCCACCTTGACGATGACGAGCCGGATGCCGTCGGGTTCGGTCAGGATGACCCTTATGTCTCTGATCGTGACGTCGCTCAATTGACTCTCCTCGTCCTGGGCGCTTCCGGGCGTCCGGGCATCGTGGATTTCTCGGGGGCGCTCATGGCCTGACGATTGCGCCGTCGGCCCGGCGAACGAGTTCCCGGAACATGTCCCGCTCTTGTATCGGGTATTTCGCCGCGAGGTCCTCGTCGATGTCGATGCCGAGGCCGGGTTTGCCGGAGGGCCACATGTGACCCTCTCGCACTTCGGGGCAGCCGGGGAAGACCTCGCGAGTCCGTTCGGGGAACACAGCCCATTCGTGGACTCCGAAATTCCATGTGTTCAGTTCCAGCATCAGGTTTGCCGCGTGCCCGACCGGTGATGTGCCGCCCGGTCCGTGCCACACGGTGCGCACTCCGAACATCTCGCTCAACGCGGCGTACTTGCGGCAAGGCGTCAGGCCGCCGACGCGCGAGACGTGGATCCGAATGAAATCGACCAGTCGTTCCTTGACCATCGGGATGATTTCGTGCGGGTTCGACCAGAGTTCCCCCATGGCGATTGGGGTAGTGCAGATCTCGCGCACCTGGCGGAAGTAGTCCTGGTCCTCGGGTGTGAAGAGGTCTTCGAGGAAAAATAGGCGGTACTGCTCCACCTCCTTCGCAAGCCACACCCCGTCGATCGCAGGGATTCGTTCGTGGACGTCGTGGAGCATCTCGAAGTCCCAGCCGACCTTGCTGCGAAGGTGGTCGAAGAGGCTGAGGGCAGAGTTCATGTAGGGCCTGGGCTCGAAGATGCCGCCGCGCCATGAGGTGACGGCGCGCGGCCCGCCCATCGTGCCCACGCGTCCGGAAACCTGGCCGCCGCCCTGCGCGCCGTAGGTCTGGTACCCCGGTGTCTCGACCTGTACGCGCAGGTAGTGGAATCCCTGTTCGATGTATGCCCGGACCTGGTCCTCGACGGCCTCATTGTCCGGTCCGCTGGGGTGCACGTAGACGGCGGCGGCCTCCCTGGCGCGGCCGCCTAGCAGGTCGTAGACCGGCATGTCCGCCATCTTTCCCTTGATGTCCCACAACGCCTGGTTCACGCCGCTCAGTGCGTCTCCGAGGATCGTCCCATTGCGCCAATAGGAACTGACATTGGCGGCCTGCCATATGTCCTCGATGTCGGAGACGCTTCGGCCGATGAGAAACGGACGCAGATATTCGTCCACCGCGGTTTTTACGGTGAACGGTTGCCGGTCGTAAGTAGCGCACCCGAGGCCGTACAGGCCGGGCTCGGTGGTCTCGACCTTCACCACCGTGAGGGCGTTGTTGTCCGGCTGGGTCAGTATCGTCCGGACATCGCGGATCTTTGGGTCGCTCAAGTGTTGTCCTCCGGCGCACTGCCCCAAAACAGGCAGGCACGGAGGATTTTAACGCCCGCTTGTCCGGATGGTAGGCGGGGCTCAGCCCCCGCCGACGGGCCGGACAATCTCGACCTGGTCGCCATCCTGAATAGTTGCATCGGCGAATTCGCCGCGGGGCAGTACATTGCCGTTGATGGCCACTGCGAGAGAACGGTTGGCGAGGCCGCGGTCTTCGAGATAGTCGCCGATGCTTGTGGGGCCGTCGAGTTCGTATGGTTTTCCGTTAATCGTTACAGAGATCATCGGGGGTCATCGTCCGGCATTTCCTGATTGATGGCACTTGAGATTTGGGCAGCCGCCAGGCGCGGGTCTTCGGCAGCAAGTATCGCGCTGATGCAGGCAACGCCGCGCGCGCCTGCGGCCATCACGAAGGCCGCGTTCGACGCGTCTATGCCGCCTATTCCGATTACCGGCAGGTCCACCGCCGAAGCGATGCTCCGGACGATTACCGCCCCGCTGGCTTGCCCGCCGGGATGGGTTGGAGACGGGTACACGGTACCCGCGACCACATAGTCTGCGCGCTCCGTCGCGGCTGACTTCGCGGCGGCGGTACTGTGCACCGAGCGGCCAACCAGAACGCCGGGCCCGGCCATTTGCCGCGCCGCCAAGACGGACATCGCCGCTTCGGGCAGGTGGACACCGTCGGCCCCAATCCGGGCCGCCAATTCCGGATCCCCGTTTACCACGAACATTGCCCGGTCTCTGGTTGCGTCACGAACGGCCACGGCCAGGTCGGTCCTCGATCTGCCGGTCAATGTGCGGTCGCGTAGCTGGACCATGTTGACACCGCCCTGTATCGCCGCGTCGATGGCGTCGACCAGTCCAGCCTGCGACATGCGCGGAGCGGGTCCGGCGACAAGGCACAGCACGCGGTCCGGAAGCTGAGGGATCGACTTTGGACCCATCCGGACGCGAACGCCTCACACCTGCGAGACGCCGTCAGCCACTACTCCCAGCGGCCACGGCCACGCCGGTGGTCGGGCTGCTGGCGGAGGCCTGTTCCTTCATCGGTATGCGGCCGGCAAGGTACGCCAGGCGGCCGGCCTCGACACCCAGTTTGAACGCCTCGCCCATGCCGCCGGGGTCGTCCGCCTGCGCGATGGCCGTGTTCACCAGCACGCAGTCGGCGCCCATCTCCATGACGAGGGAGGCATCCGACGGGACGCCCAGCCCGGCGTCGACGACGACCGGCACGCTGGACTGTTCGATGATTATCTGGATCTCCTCGGAGGTGAGCACTCCCCTGCCCGAGCCGATCGGCGAACCGAGCGGCATGACCGTGGCGCATCCGATGTCTTCGAGGCGCATGGCCAGCACGGGGTCTGCGTGGATGTACGGCAGCACGACGAACCCCTCGTCTATCAGCCGCTTCGACGCCTCGAACGTGCCGACGGGGTCCGGCAGCAGGTACTGCGCATCCGGGATCACCTCTACCTTGATCCAGTTGGACCCGGTCACCTCGCGCGCCAGGCGAGCGGTGAAGACCGCTTCATCTGCGGTGGTAGATCCGGCCGTGTTGGGAAGAATCCGGTAGCGGTCCCAGTCGAGGTGATCGAGCAACGTCTCCTGGTTGGGGTCGTCGAGGTTGAGCCGGCGGATCGCCACGGTGATCATCTCGGTGCCGGAACGCTCGACGGAATCGAGCAGGTCCTGTTTGGACCGGTGTTTGCCGGTACCGGTTATAAGGCGGGACTTGAACGTCACGCCTGCAATTACCAGGTCATCATTCATGCTGTCTTCTCCGTGTTCTCGGGCATGGAGCGCATGCGGTGCGCGTCCTCGTCGACCGGACGAGGACGGTTACGCAAAGAGACACCGCGTAACTCGGCGGTGTCTTCGGATGCTTCCATGTACTCCCTCCGCTGGCATTACCCAGATCAGGTAGTGGGGTCGGCGCAATCCTCTGCGCCCTCTCAGCCTGAAAATTCAAGCTCCCCCGGGGGCCCCTGCCGTTAACAGGGGTGAATCAATACAAGCGTAGCGTAGTTTGGGGCCGGTGGCGCGTCAATTCAGGTCCAATCGAGGGCTTTGACGGCGGAACGGATTCCGCCGACGACCCGCGAACGTGACAAAATATCGCCTCACATGACCGCCTGGGTCGCAGTTCTGAAACAGGAGTACGTATATGGGCAGCAGGGTCATTTATTGGGGAAGCGCAGCGGACCCGCGGACGTCGCGGGCACGGGAGATGGTCCCGCCGGACCTGGACGTCGCCTTCGTCGATCCAGACGGCGACGTTGATCTCGCCCATGAACTGGCCGACTGCGAATTCATCATAGGGGGCGTCGGAGGAGCAAGCGAAGAGGCCTTGCGCCTTATGCCCCGTCTCAAGGCGCTGCAAATCCTGAGCGCAGGTTTCGACACTATCGACGTTATCGGTCTGCGCGAGCGGGGCGTGGAGGTCTGCAACAACTCGGCCGCCATCGCCAATTCGGTAGCAGAACACGCCATCACGCTGATGCTGGCCGTCTACAAGCGGGTTTCCCAGTCCATCGACGGCGCGCGCGACGGCGGATGGCAGGCTCCGGCAAAGTCCGGTCCTTACGGGCAACTGTTCGAACTGACCCACAAGACCGTGGGCATCGTCGGGATCGGGCACATCGGCTCGTTCGTTGCCCGGCGGCTGCGCGGATTCGAGACCACGACGTTGTACTACGACGTCCAGGGCCTACCGCCCGAGACCGAGCGTGAATTGGAGGTCACCCGCGTGCCCTTCGACGAACTACTGGAGCGGTCCGACATCGTGACGGTGCACACGCCCCTGAACTCTGCTACCCGCGGTCTGTTCAGCACCAGGGAATTCAAGTTGATGAAGCCCCATGCGGTCTTCATCAATACCTGCCGGGGCCCGGTACACGATGAGGATGCGCTGATCTCAGCATTGAACGATGGTGAGATACGTGCGGCGGGGCTCGACGTGACTGAGATCGAGCCGACGCCTTCGGACAGCCCGCTCCTGGAAATGGAAAACGTCGTTGTCACGCCTCACATCGCGGGTTCAACCCAGGAACGTGTGGACCGGGCCCTGGCATTTTCGTACGCCAACGCGCAGCGGGTGCTGAATGGCGACAGGCCGTTGAGCGCGGTCGTTATCCAGGACTGAAACAGCCGTATCCGTGCTCAAGCCATCAGGACTGCTGATCGACCTCGACGGCACATTGGTCGACAGTGACGACAGGTTTTCGCCCGGCGTCGCGTCGGCCGTCAAGCGGGCTGCGAAAAATATCCCGGTGGCCATCGCGTCCGGCCGGGAAGCGGACGAAGTGTCCCATTTTGCGCGGATGCTGGGGCTCCAGATTCCGCAGGTCTGTGACAACGGCGCGCGCCTCGTCGATCCCCTGACCGGCCGATCCCTACAGGACAGTCCAATGCCAGAAGCGATTGCTCGCAGACTGATCGATGCAATCTGCGCTGAGGGTCTGGGTTTCTACGCTGTCGAAAATGGCCGGATGGTGAAATCCAGAAACGGATTCAGGGAGTGGGCCGTCACCATCATTGCGGCCAATGCCGGAGACGAAGGCACAGCCAGGTCCGTCATGCGCAAGTTGGCGTCTGACGAGACCACGACCGAGTTGTCCACGAATCCGGATGGCACATTCTGGTACGTGAACTTTGTGCTCCCGGGTATCGACAAGGCGCACGGCGTCCGGCAGTTCGCCAGAACATTGGGGCTCGATCCAGGCGAACTGGCGGCGGTTGGCGACGGCCTCAACGACTTGTCGATGTTCGACCTGGTGGGCCTGCCCGTGGCGATGGGAAATGCGTCGAACGAGGTCAAACGGCGCGCCAGGTTCGTTGTGGGAAACCAGGGAGACGACGGCCTCGCTGAAGCCATCGAGCGGTTCGTTCTCTAGCTCCGTTCGTCGGCGTCGGGCAAATCGGAATCATCTCGCCGCAGGGCGCTGACACCGGCCGCCAGGGCAGCCTGCCAGACTCGCAGTTCGCGGCGGAGCGCTGTCCGGAAACGGCTCCCGTATTCGCCCATATTTCGGTACTTCTTCTGCCGCCGCCGGACGAGCGTGCGCCGCCGCTTGTCCCGCAGTTCGATGAGCGCGCGCATGAGGCTGCGCTTGAGCAGGCGGGCCGCCTCGTCCAATGAGCCGTCGGCAGGTTCCGGCACGACCTGGTCCACGATGCCCATGTTCAGGCAGTCGACAGAGGTGAGCTTCAACGCCTTCGCAAGTTCGTCCGCGCGGTCGGCGTCGCTCAACTCCGTTTCTGCGCCTTCTTCGGGAGCAATAGGAGTGTAGATGGCGTTTTGCTGCATCAGGACTATGTCTGCGACGCCAAGGGCCAATGCGGCCTCGCTGCCCCCTTCGCCTATCAGAACCGAAACCGTTGGGACTTCCACGTTTGACATGGCGTCTATGGCCCCGGCGATGGCGGAAGCTATCCCCTCCCTCTCCGAGTCGAGACCAAGTTCCGCGCCCGGGGTGTCCACAAGCGTGATTACGGGCAGCGTGAAACGCTCGGCCAGTTTTATGGCGCGGGTGGCTTTGCGAAAACCTTCGCTGGTGATCCGTCCCTTGGCCTCAGGATCGTCGCTTCCGTCCAGACCGACCGGTCCAGACTCCTTCTGCTGGCCGATGACCACCACCGACTCCCCGGCCAACCTCGCAAGCCCTACAACGATGGAAGGATCATCGCCGCGCAGCCGGTCGCCGTGCAGTTCGATGAAGTTCGCAAATACCCGATCGATGTAGTCACGCGCCTTTGGACGGTTGGCGCGCCGGGCATTCTGCACCATCTCCCACGGCTCCAGGGGGGCAATGGTGGTCTCGGCAGGCTTCATGCGGCGGGACGTGGCCAACTTGAACTCCGGAGTTATCAGGTCCAGCACGGACGCGACCTCGTGCTTGAGCCGCTGACGGCTGACCACCCGGTCTATGTGACCGTGGGCCAGGAAGAACTCAGACGTGTAGTCGTCTTCGGCATGTCCATGCCCGTTCCCGCCCTGATCCGACCTGAACGGCGCGAACCCCATCTGGGCGCCCGGCTCTGCGAAAATTACGTCGGCCAGCGAGGCGAAACTGGCCAGGACCTGGCCGGTACACGGATTTCCCAGCACGGCGATCAACGGCATTCCCTTGCTGTGCAAGGAGTTGACCGCCACAACTGTCTTGGCCATCTGCATCAGCGAGAGCACGCCCTCCTGGATACGCGCGCCTCCGCTGGTCACGACCGCCACAACCGGCATATTCCGCCTGGCCGCGAGTTCCAGCGCCAGTGACACCTTCTCGCCCACCACTAGGCCCATGCTGCCGCCGAGGAATCCGAAGTCCAGAACGATGACCACGGCCTGGGTGCCGCCGATGTAGCAGGTGCCCGTAACGGCGGCCTCGTCCAGCCCCGTGCGGGTCTGGTCCTGGAGCAGCCTGACCCGGTACGAGACCCGGGGTGAGAACTCCAGCGGGTCCAGGGACCTGATCCACTGGCTCGTTTCCCTGAATGTGCCTTCGTCGGCGAGAATGGCGATCTTGCGGCGCGCAGTGGTGCTGTAGTGGAACTTGCATCTTGGGCAGACGCGCAACCGCCTGTAAAGCCGGGACTTGCTCAGGCCCACACCGCAAGCCAGGCAGTTTGGCCTGGGGCGTTCAAGGTCCAGGACCGGCGGGTCCGTCAAATCCTGTTCAGACCGCTCTTCCGGGAAAAGGGGGGTTACATTGCTCATGAGAAGGGCTTTACGAGACTTCAGTCTTTCGAGAACAGGTACTCAACTAAAGTTTTGCACATTATCCGGCGCCGCGATTCACCAATAGCGCCGGAATTACACCTTTTCGGCATATTTCCCCGCTCCGGCGGGACGAGTACCGCGCGCGCATCGACACGGGCCGCGGCACACCGCGCGGCCGCGCAGGCACTGGCAGTGGTCTTTCTACAAGACCTGACGGGGTTTGCCCGCTTCGCCCGGGCCCACGACGCCTTCTTCTTCCAGTTCGTCCATCAGCCGCGCCGCCCGCGGGTAGCCAATCCGCAGCCTGCGCTGCAACAAGGACGTGGACAGGGTGCGTTGAGTCTTTGCCAATGAAACGGCGTTGTCAAAGAGCGAGTCTCCCCCGCCGGACGCCATCTCGAAACCACCGCCGCCCTCTTCTTCGAAGTTGACCTCCAGCATGGGCATTTCCCTGGGACGGTCTGCGTTTCGCCAGTAGTTGACGACGGCTTCTACTTCGTCGTCTCCGAGGAATGCGCCCTGAACTCGCGCGGGTCTTGCCTTGTCTACCGGCAGGAACAGCATGTCGCCCTTGCCCAACAGCTTTTCTGCGCCGGGGCTGTCGAGAATGGTGCGGGAGTCGATCTGCGACATCACGGAGAAGCTGATGCGACTGGGGAAGTTGGCCTTTATCAACCCGGTCACCACGTCCACGGACGGCCGCTGCGTAGCCACAACCAGGTGCACGCCTGTCGCCCGTCCAAGCTGGGCAAGACGCACGAGCAACCGCTCGACGTCACTGGCGCCGGTGAGCATCAGGTCGGCCAGTTCGTCGACCATGATCAGCAGGTAAGGCATCTTCACGGAGGACTTGGTGTTGAACGCAGCGATATTCCTGACGCCGGCCGATTCCAGGATCCGGAATCGCTCCATCATCTCCTGAACCAGGGACCGCAGGATCACGATCGCGCGTTCGGGCTCCACGACGGGTTCGGTGTACAGGTGAGGAATTCCGGCATAGGGCGTTAATTCGACCCGCTTGGGGTCGATCATCACCATTCGCACCTGCTCCGGGGTGCGATTCATCAGCAGACCCACGATGAGGGCGTTCATGCACACGCTCTTGCCGGACCCGGTAGCGCCTGCGACGAGAACGTGAGGCATTCTGGTCAGGTCCGCGATCGCCGGCTGCCCGCCGGAGTCGAGACCCAGGGGCACGGGTAGGCCCATCTTGGGGTGAGCGGACTTGTACGCGTCGACGTCCATCACGGACTTGACCGTGACCGGCGTCGGGTTTGTGTTCGGCACCTCGATACCGACTACCGATTCGCCGGGCACCGGGGCTTCGAAACGTAGATTTGGAGAGGCCAGCGCCAGGGCAAGGTCTTTTTCACGATTGAGAATCGTGTCGACCCTGACGCGTTGCGTGCCTTCTTTTTGGCCGCCTTCGCCCTTCCAACCTGGTTTCAGCCCATACATCGTCACGGTGGGCCCAACGCGGACCTGGTCGATAGAGACGTTGATCGCGTGTTGCCTGAGGGCTTCGACGATCAGTTCCCCCGTAGCGGTCAGTTCAGACTTCGAGACCCCTCCGCCGGAGGCCGACTTGAGCAAAGACATGGACGGGAGCTTCCAGGGAAACGGAGGTATGCCCACGGCGGCCACGCTGGGCGACGGCGCCGCAGGCGCGGGGCCATCCGGCGCGGCATCCAGGTCGTCTATGTCGGCGAACTCGTCTGCCTCGACGAGGTCCTGCACGTCCTCATCGTCGGCGTTGTTGTAGCCGTCGACTTCAGCGACAGTCTCCGGTCCAGGCTCAAGCACTAACGAGTCATCGACCAGCTCCGCCCCGACTATGGTCATGTCTTGCATTGACTCAGAGGCGGCCGCGGCCGCTGCCTTTTCCCTGCCGCGGGCAGCGCGTGCTTCTCGCCATGCGTCATTTGTGGCCGCCGTCCATGCCGCCGTGGCCGCGAGCGCCGCCGCGCCGTAACGCGCGCCATGTTGCGCGCCTATCCAGGCGCCGCGGCCCGCAATCAAGGCGCCGCGCGGCCAGACTACCGCACCGGCCAGCAATACGAGGACTGCTACTCTCACGCCGGCCAGGATGTAATTTCCAGTGGCTACACCGTATGCGTCCCATTCGGCGGGCCAGCGCGCCATCAGTTCACCCACGCGCCCGCCCAGCGATTCGTTGGCGTAGAACGCTCCGGGGCTGGCGACCATTCCAAGCGCTACCGATACGGCCAATGCCATCAGCAGGCCGGCGGCAAGACCCCGGTACCAGCCGACAATCAGGCGCGGGCGGCCGTTTGCAAGATAGAGGAAGACCGCCAGCCAGCCGAGGAGCGGGACTGCGCTCCAGCCGAGCCAGTGGATGAATTGTGCACGCACGAGAAACGCGACCACGAGTCCGACCACTACGAAGAGCGCCAATAGCCTGCCGTGTTGCGTTCCGAGCAGTCGGAACGACGCGCCTGCGAAGTTTTTTAATTTAGATCTCACGGATGAACCCCAAAAGCCAAGTCAGTCGGCCGGGCCGGTCAGGTTGGCCGGGCCAATGGGGTCAACGGCCGTGTGAAGGTTGTCTCGGCCGGGTCGTGCCGAGGCCCGAAACGGTCCGTCCTAGACCTCTACCGGGACCAGGATGATCAACGGGCGCCTTCGAGTCCGTTTACCCAGAAACCGGGCTGCGGCCGCCCGGAGCTGATTTTCAACTCGCGTCCACTGTAGGGACTCGTTTCTCGCCCGGTCAAGGATGGGAGAAAGCGCGTCTTTGGTGTCTTTGAAAAGGACGTCGGACTGATCAGAGTGAACAAAGCCGGCGGAGACGAATTTCGGCTCACCCTTGATTCGGCCGTCGCGCCCGCGGGCCAGCGAAATTACAACAATGCCGTCGCGGGCGAGGGAGCGCCTTTCTACCACCACATTGCCCGACTCGTCCCACATGCCGAGCCCGTGGACGAACACGTGGCCGGCCGGCAGCTTGTCGATCAGCTCTCCCCTGTTCTCGGAAAGCTCGAGCTGGTCGCCGTCGGTCAATATGAAGACGTTGTCTTCGGCAACACCCTGGTTAATTGCCAATTCGGCGTGGGCCTTCAGCATCCTGAATTCGCCGTGGACAGGGACGAAGTAGCGGGGCTGAGTGAGGTTGAGCACCGTCCGGAGCTCCTCACGCCGCGCATGTCCCTGCACGTGGGTCACCTGCTGCCGGTTGGTGATGACGCGGGCGCCCAGTCTGACCAGGTCGTCGATGGACTCGTTTACGGACACCTCATTGCCGGGAATCGCGTTCGCGGAGATGACAATCGTGTCACCTTCCTTAGCATCCACGTCCCTGTGTTCGCCGCGTGACATCCTGACCAGCACGGAGGACGGCTCCCCCTGGCTGCCGGTCGTCATGTACAGGACCTTGTGATCGGGGAGGCTGGCCGCCTCAGCAGGCTTGACCATCAGTTCCTGGGGCATGTCCAGGTGGCCGAGTTCACGGGCAATACGAATGTTGTTGATCATGCTCCTGCCGAGCACGGCCATTTTCCGGCCTGTGGCCCGGGCCGCATCGGCCGCTATCTGCACACGCGCGATTTGCGAAGCGAAACTGGCGACGAACACTCGCCCCTCGGCCTCTGCGATGACCTTGAACAGCCCCTCGGCCGCGACGCGGTCAGACCCGGAGTAACCCTCGTCCTCGGCGTAGGTGGAGTCGGACATGAGGAGAAACACGCCGTCCCCGGCGATCCGCGCCATGTCCGTAAAGTCCGTCGGATAGCCGATTACTGGATCGTGGTCAATCTTGAAGTCACCCGTGTGTATGACGGTCCCCAGAGGCGTATGGACGGCGATGCCGTGCGCGTCCGGGATGCTGTGGCACATCGGAAACCACTCGGCGGTGAGTTGGCCCGCCGAAACGGTATCGCCGGGCCTTGCGATACGCAGCTCCGTCTTGTCGAGACGGCGAGACTCGCGCAGCTTGTGCCGCAGGAGTTCGACGGCCATGGGCGGGGCGTATACGGGCGCTGAAACGTGGTCGACCACGTACGGCACGGCGCCGATGTGGTCCTCGTGACCGTGTGTGATCATGATGGCGCGGACGCGTTCAGCGTTTTCGGCAAGGTAATCGAGGTTGGGTATGACCACCTCGACGCCCGGCATGTCGTACTCCGGAAAGAGCACGCCGGCGTCGATGACGACTATGTCCTCGCCCACCTCCAGGACCATCATGTTCTTGCCGATTTCACCGAGTCCGCCGAGCGGCAAGACCTTGAGAGTGGGGCGTTGGCCAGTCTTTACTGGCATGAGTTTTGTGGCGGGGTGTGTGGCTTCAGCAGGGAATGCCTCCAATTGGGGAGCTTGTTGACGTCGATGGTCCTCTTTGCGAGAGACCGTCGCGTTCAGAACATCGATAACTGTTGCTGGTCGTCCGCGCCTTCTGAGTCCTCGTGTGCGGCGGAATGGACCTGCTGGTTCTCAGTTAAATGGCCACCGTCATCCGGCGTTGCGGGTTCAACAGCGGACAGGGCTGCGCGAATCGCTTCCGGGAGCCGCTTGAAGTCTTCTTCAGTGGCCCGCATGACCTGTGTCGATCTCAGCGCAGCGGCCGGGTGGTAGAGCGGATAGATAACTCGGCCCTGCCACCGCTTGATCGTCCCGTGGTCCCGTGAGATTCGTGCGTCCGGAATGAAGCGCAAAAGGGAATGCCTGCCAAGCGTCGCGATTACTCGCGGGTTGAGCAATTCGATCTGCGCCTCCAGGTAATCGCGACAGGCGCTCACCTCGTCGGGCAGCGGGTCACGGTTGTCCGGAGGTCTGCACTTGACGATGTTCGTGATGAACACGTCCTCCCGTTTCATGGGCACTGATTCAAGCAGATCGTCGAGCAACTTCCCTGCCCTTCCGACAAACGGCCTGCCCTGTTGGTCCTCGTTGAAACCCGGCCCTTCGCCGATGAACATCACGGCCGCCGTGGACGAACCCTCTCCGGGCACGGCCTGGGTGCGTGTTTCGGCCAACCGGCACTTTGTGCAGGCGACCACGTCGTTGGAGACGGATTGAAGGGAATCCCAGGATTGCAGGCCGGGAGGCTGGGGCATTTACGTTTACGGAATAAGACCGCGGGGAAGGGGCTGGATATACGGCCCCAAGTTATCACAAACTCTGATGTGCCCTCTGAACGTCCCGGTGTTTCCGGCAGGGGCCCGCGGCCCGCGCAGTTTTACTGGCGCGCGAAGCCGGTCAATGAACTCTGACTGGGCAATATGCCCGTTGGATCAGGCGCCGTGAAGCGCCTTGGCGGCGGCGCCGGGCTAATCGGTTACGCCGCGCTCGTTGAGGTACGTGACCGCGTCGTTGACAGTCCTGATGTTCTCGGCGTCCTCGTCGGAGATCTCCAGGGGCTGTTCGTCGCTGCCGAACTCTTCCTCGATGGCCATGATGAGTTCAACGACGTCCAGCGAGTCGGCGTTCAGGTCTTCTGTAAATGATGACTCGGCGGTTATTTCGTCCGCGTCCACGCTGAGTTTGTCCGCTGTGATGTCACGCACCCGCTCGAACACGCTGGCCATGTGCCTCTACCTCCGCGATTTGCTTTTTCCGGCCACGGTGGGCCCAACATTTGTCAATTCGTGTGTAAATGCGTGATCTATAACCGAAGTCAACGCAGTCCAATTATCGTAGCAGAGCGCCGAGGACGCCGTTAACGAATTTCCCGGATGATTCGGAACCGAACAGACCGGCGATCTCCACCGCCTCGTTTATGACCACCGCTACAGGCACATCCGGAAACGCCTTCAATTCAGCCAGCGCCACTCTGAGGACGCATCTGTCGATAGTGGCGATCTGACCGGTCGGAAACTCGTCAGCTCTTTCACTGATCTGCCTGTCGAGGTGAAGCCGGTCAGGCTCGACGCGCTCAACCAGGCTCGCGGCGAACTCAAGCTGGCTCTTGTTGAGCCCTTGTTCGCGGGCGAGTCGTTGCAAAGCTACGAGGGCCGGGCGACCGTTGAGGTCGGTCTCGTAGAGAGCCTGCACCACAAGGGCGCGGGCGCGGCGCCTGCCGGCGGGCAGGGAAGGTGAAGACTCGCTGACCGGTTCGCCTTCGACCATATCCGTAAGTCGGTCGTTCAGATCGTCATTATCGGATGCGCCCGCGTCCGGAGCAGGAGTCGCGGCGGCGGGCATCAGGTCTGGCGCCGGCAATGTGGGGTTTCGTGAGATGGGACTAGGCTGCCGCGTAGGCGCAGACGCCTTCGTAGTCTCCGATGCTCGTTACGGAGGCCTTGCGGTCGATCCGTTTCATCATTCCGCCCAGGACCCGCCCCGGGCCGAGTTCGACGTAGTGCCTCACACCGTTGTCGAGCATGTGAGTCATCGAGCGGTTCCACTGCACGCAAGACGTCAGTTGCATCTGCAACTCTTCCTTGACTTCGGCGGCGGTATGCAAAGGCTTTGCCTCGACGTTGCCCACGATGGGGATAGCAGGGTCGTTGAAGTCTAGAGATTCAATCAAGTCATTGAGTTCGTGCTGGGCCGGCGCCATAAGGCCCGAATGAAACGCCCCGGCGACGGAGAGCGGGATGGCCTTGCGGGCGCCTCGCGCGGCCGCCAGGTCGATGGCCCTTGCAAGGTCCATATGACTGCCGCTGATGATTATCTGGCCGGGGGCATTTATGTTGGACGTGTATGCGCCGGTCTCACGGCAAATCTCTTCGACTGTGATCTCATCGATGCCAATGAGCGCCGCCATTCCGCCGGGCCGTTCGTCGCACGCGCCCTGCATAAACCGGCCGCGCTGGGACACGAGGCGGACCACGTCGGAGATGGAAAGGACTTCGGCGACGGCCAGGGCTGTGTATTCGCCCAGGCTGTGGCCGGCGGTCAGGTCGGGGACACGCGGATTGTCCGACACCTCTTCAAGGGCCTTCCAGGTTGCCAGAGACACCGCCGCAATCGCCGGTTGGGCGTTTTCGGTACGGGTCAGAACGTCTGCCGGGCCTTCGAACATGATCGAGCTCAGTTTCAAGCCAAGGGCGTGGTCCACCTCGTCGAACACCTCTCTGGAAGCGGCGGAGGCGGCATAGAGTTCTTTGCCCATGCCCACCGCCTGAGATCCCTGGCCGGGAAACAGGTAGGCAATTTTGTGACCGTTCGAAACTGTCATTCTCGGAAAAGCTCCCTGGATAAGCTGACGCTGCGGGCGACTATTGCCCGGTCTCCGTCGGCGCGGCTTCCTCGCCGCCCTGTTCAACCGTCGTGTAACGGCCGTTGTAGTAGCCACACTCCCCGCATGCCCGGTGCGGCAACCGAGTGGCGCCGCACACAGAGCATGACGCGAGGTTTACTCGCTTCAGGCCATGGTGGGCTGCCCTTCCGCCCTTACGGGCGCGGGAGTGCTTTTTCTTGGGTAGTGGGGGCATCGTTTCTCACGTATCGGTTGACTTGGTGCGGGTTATTCAGCCGGACGGGCCCTTCAGGCCTAATCCGATCTCTGCCAATGCGCTCCACTTTGGGTTCACAACGGGTTCTTCGCATGCGCACGGCTCGGAGTCCAGCCGGGCCGAGCAATTGGAGCAAAGTCCCTTGCAATCATCCCGGCAGAGCGGGGCCATCGGAATTGCGCTTGTCAGTGATTGCCGTACCGCCTCGCCAATATCAACAAAGTTCCGTTCGTCGATGAGAAAGACCTGTTCTTCAGGGTCTGTCGGGAACGAACCCGTGTCCATGAGGCTGGCGTTTACCGGATAGTACTCCTGCTCAATAGTGGTCCTGAGTTCGATGAGGGCTGGGTCGAGACAGCGTGCACAGCTACTGGAGGTGTACCCGCTGACATCTGCGGTTGCCAGAACGGTGCGGCCGGTGTGTAGTAACTCCACCGGGCCGGAAATGTCCCGGAATTCTCCGTACTCGGTTTCGAGAATCTCACCATCCAGATCGTAACGCCGAGTGCCGCCCGTCGGCCCCATTATCAGTCCGGATACGTTGAATATCATCGTGCCGAAATAGACCAACGGCTGCACGGGTGCCCAATCGGGCACAAAGCGGAATACTATGCGTGACGGTCGTATGTGTCAATATTCACAAAGTCTGCGCAACGAGATCGTAACCTGACGGCAACATGTGTAACGATCCGCGTAGAGTCGGTTCGCGGTCGCGCGGAAAGCGCGTTCTGCTAATTCCGCGCTGCGGCTCGGTCAGTCCGAGGAATTTCCCAATAGGGCGCGAGAGATGACTATCCGCTGAATCTCTGACGTGCCCTCGTAAATCTCTGTCACCCGCTGATCACGGTAGACGCGTTCGACCACGCTGGGCCGAAAGTAGCCTGCCCCGCCATGAATTTGCAGCGCCTTGGAGGCGATGCGCCCGGCTGCTTCAGACGCGTACAGCTTTGACATCGCTGCTTCGGCGGCGTGGGGCGCACCGGCGTCGTAGAGGCTGGCCGCGCGGAACGTGAGCAGGCGCGCCGCGTCGAGTTCGGTCGCCATGTCTGCCAGCATGAACTGAATGGCCTGGCGGGACGCTATCGGTCTTCCGAACGACTCCCGATGTTGCGCGTATTCGATAGCTGCCTCCAGGGCAGACCGAGCAAGTCCGACACACTGCGCCCCTATCATGATGCGGCTCGAATTGAGTATCGACATCGCCGTCCGATAGCCCGAACCTTCTTCACCCAGCAGATTTGCCCTGGGAACCCGGCAGTCGTCGAAGACAAGCTCGGCCGTGCCGGACCCCCGCATTCCCATGTTGCCGTGCTGCGGACTGACGTTGAAGCCGGGCGTGCCCTTCTCGACCACTATGGCGTTGATGCCGCGATAACCGGCCGAACGGTCCTGGTTGGCGAATACGACGAAAACGTCTGCCGCCGCGCCGTTGGTGCAAAAGACCTTGTTGCCGTTGAGAACGAAGTCGTCTCCGTCAGGAATTGCGGACGTAACGAGTCCGAGGGCGTCGCTGCCGGATTGCGGTTCCGTGAGGGCGAAAGCGGCTATGCGCTTACCCGATGCCAGGTCTGGTATCCAACGGCGCTTCTGCTCATCGTTGCCCACCTGGTTAATTGGTTGTGAGCCGAGGGACACGTGCGTAACGAAGACCGTGCTGGTCGACCCGCAGGCCGCTGCGACCTCTTCAACCACCACCATCATGTCCCTGTATCCGCCTCCCGCCCCGCCGTATGCCTCGTCCAATGTCAGACCGGTGACGCCCAGTCCAGCCAGACCGGCCAACTGGCTGGTAGGGAATTGGCCCGATTCATCCACGCGGGCCGCATGCGGCACGATCTCTGCCGCGGCGAATTCCGAGACTGCGGCGACGAGCATGTTTTGCTGTTCTGAGTAAAGAGGATTCATCGACCTTGCCGAACTGTGTAAGCGCTTGTCTGGACTCGCATCACGAAACATCCAGTTGATATGGGATGACCTCGTCCCGGCCAGGAGAGGGGTAACACCAGACGTTCCGGCATCATGGATACGGAAACCGCGGGACCCGGCTCCATCTCATGCCTGTCAGATTCAGGTCTTCCGCGAAAAGACCTTCACCGACGCCGTCTCGAAATCACATGCAGACAGGAATGCCGCGTCGCGTTCGTCCTCGGCCCTGAGGATTGAATATATGCGATCGATTCCCTGCTCACGGCAGTACTCAGACAGTGCGTTTACGAGGCGCGTGCCCACGCCCTGCCTTTGCGCCTCCGGGGCGACCGTCAAGGCGACTATGCGCGCCCCGGGCGGCAAGCCGTAGCCGGACGACTGCTTCTCAGACATCAGGAATCCGGCCAGTTCACCATCCTGCTCCGCCACGAAACAGCCCCACGGCGGGTGTGGGAGCACGTCTAGTTCCCCAACGGCAAGGAAGCGCTCGAGGTAAGTGGCCCACGTCTGCGACCGGTCCGGTCCAAGGATTCGCTTGTCCAGTTCGCGGACCATGTCCGAGTCCGACTGCCTCAATTGACGGATTTCCAACTACGACCTCCGTGATTTTCAAATTCCATCACCATCGTAGAACATTGTCGCACCGTCGGCCCGCGGGTGATCGGGGGGCGCTTCGTGACGTGCGGGACGCGGCTGCGATGGGAACTCCGTAGAATCACCGCACGGCGCCCCATCGTGAAAGCAGACCAGTTCCGACGGCGCGGGAGTGGAATCGTGCGTGTTCTCGGAATCGACCCCGGCTTAAGCAACACCGGGTACGGCGTTATCGACTCCACGGGCCGTGACTACGCGGCCGTCGAGGGAGGGGTGATCACCACCCCCACCAGGACACCGCTGGAGGAGCGCCTGCTGACCATCTACCAGGACGTCCGTGAAGTGATCAGCGCCAACCGGCCCGATGCCATGGCCGTCGAAGACTTACACTCGCGGTACCCCATGCAGAAGACGGCAATCCTGATGGGCCACGCTCGCGGGGTGGTGTGCATGGCCGCAGCGGAAGCAGGTATTCCGGTATTCGATTATCAGCCGACAAGAGCCAAGAACGTTGTTACAGGCTTCGGCCGCGCCAGCAAGGAACAGGTCAAGCGCGCGGTCGCCGTGCATCTCGACGAGCCGGACGCGGCCCGCAATGAACACGTGGCCGACGCCTTTGCGATTGCGATTTGCCACGCAATCATGGCCGACAGCAAAGCGGTATCCGCCATTGCGGCAGCGGGAAACGACATGGGACGCGGGCGAAGAAAACTAGCGTCAGCCGCCAGGTCCTGAGCGGGTACTCCAGGGTCCAGGCAACCCGGCGAAACCATGATCACCTACCTGAAAGGACATATAAGGACCCTCGATCGCGACCCGGCGCGCGCTGTGGTCGTCTGCGGCGGCGTTGGGTACGAGGTAACGCTGCCCGTTTTCGTCGAACAGTCGCTGGCCAACGACGGGTTGGGCGCGGGCGACCAGTTAGAACTGGAAATCTACTACCACGTTACTGAGAGGCAACCGAAACCGCTGCTTGTGGGATTCAGGCTGGCTGAGGAGCGGGAGTTTTTCGAACAACTCGTGCAGGTAGAGGGCATCGGGCCGGTCCGCGCCGCAGCAGCGCTCGTTTTTCCCGTGTCCGTCATCGCAAAGGCCATCGAAACCGAGGACACGGCAGTGCTGACGCAACTCCCTGGTGTGGGCGCGCGGGCAGCCCAAAAGATGATCGCCACATTGCGCGGCAAGGTAACCGCCACCGCCATGCTGCGCGACGACGGGATACCGGAATCCAGGGCGGCTGCTTCGGTCGACGATCCGCGCGTCGAGGCGATCGACGTGCTGATAAGCCTCGGCTACCGGCCCGTCGAAGCGCGTGAACGAGTCATGGACGCGGTGAACAGGCGCCCAGAGACGGCGGACGAGGTGCAGGAACTGGTCAGAGAGGTGTTCAGGGGCCAGGCGCCTGTCCAACAAGAAGCGAGTCCGCAGTGAATATCGCGACATCAATTGATCCGGACCGGACGTGGCGAAAGAGACAGTTGTAAACAGGAAGAATGGCAACAGCCGTTCGCCCGACTCCCCAACCGACGCGCGGCAATCGCCCGTGGAGGCGGCGGCCGAGCGCACGGGCAGCGACCTGCGGCCCAGAAACTTTGACGAGTATGTCGGACAGAGGAAGGTCGTAGAGGCGCTCAGCATCGCCGTTCGGGCGGCGAAATCGCGTGGAGAGGCCCTGGACCACGTTCTGTTTCACGGCCCGCCGGGGCTGGGCAAGACAACCCTGGCGCACATCATCGCCAGGGACCTGGGCAGCTTCCTTTCACACACTTCGGGACCGGCTCTGGAGCGGCCGGCCGACGTCGTTGGGCTGCTGTCCAACCTCAAAGAGGGCGACGTGATCTTCATAGACGAGATCCACCGCCTTTCGACAGCAGTGGAGGAGTATCTCTACTCGGCGATGGAAGACTATCGAATCGACTTCGTCACGGGGTCGGGCGCATTCGCCAAGACGATCAGCCTGCCGGTCGAGCGATTCACCCTGGTTGGCTCGACGACCCGCGCGGGGATGCTGAGCGCGCCGCTGCGGGAGCGATTCGGACTCGCCTACCACCTCGACTACTACTCAGAAGCCGAACTGGCGCGGGTGGTAATGCGTTCCGCGGGAATCCTGCACACGGATGTCGAACCTGACGCAGCGGCCGAGATCGCCCGTCGGGCGCGCGGTACGCCGCGGATAGCGAACAGGTTGCTAAGGCGCGTGAGGGATTTCGCGGAAGTCGAAATGGGCGGGGACGTGACTATGGGCGTCGCGCGGGACGCGTTGGAACTGGAAGGGGTGGACGAACTGGGGCTGGACCGCCTTGACCGTCTGTACCTGCGGACACTGGCGCACAACTACGGCGGCGGTCCGGCCGGCATCGAGGCGCTCGCCGCTACGATCAACGAGGAGAGACAGACCCTCACCGACGTGGTTGAGCCGTTCCTGCTGAAGATCGGCTTCATCGTGCGGACGCCAGGCGGAAGAAAGGCGACCGGCCCAGGAATGGATCATGTCGGGGCGCCGCACCGGATGGATGACCCGCTCAGCCAGCAACGCCTTTTGTGATTACGACCGGGCCCGCCCGGGGTTGCGACAGGCCGTTCCTAGTCGAATAGGGACAACGCTGCGGAGAAAACCCCTTCCGCGTCTATTCCGAACTGCCGGTAAAGCTCCTGCAGGCTGCCAGACTGGCCAAACGCGTCTACGCCCAGGTGTATCGAGCGGCCCCGCAGCGCGCTGCCAAGGAAACTCAGCACCTGCGAGTGTCCATCGATCACCGTCACAACCGGGCGGCCAAGCTCCTGCCAGTCCAGCAAGCCGGTGGGGTCCGGGTGTGCGTCCTCTTCACCGTGCACGGTCCCGATTGCAGCATCCCTGAACCGGCGGTAAAGCAGATCAGGGCTCGTAATTGCGAAGACGTTTGCGGAGATGCCCTCCGACACCAGGCTGTCGGCGGCCTCCAGCGCTACAGGCACCATGGGGCCGACTGCGAAGATGTGGATGATCTCACCGGCTGCAGGATCCCCGGCGCGCAGCCGATAACACCCGTCGAGGGCCTGCCGCCTGCGTTCAGCCGGGTCGTATCCCACAGAGTCTTCGGAGAACAGGGATTGGTCGACCGGCTTCGTGCTAAGCCGCAGGATGAATGACTCGCCTTCTCCGCTTCCGATGTTGCGGACCGCTTCCAGGAGTATCCATTCCAGGTCGCGTGCAAAGGCTGGCTCGTAGTAGATCGTTCCGGGCAGGCCGATGCCGAAACCCGGGGTCAGGAGTCCCTGGTGGGCTCCCCCCTCCGTACTCAGGGAAATGCCCGAAGGAGTGGCGACGGCTATGAACCGTGAACCCTGGTAGACGCCGTAGATGAGCGCGTCCAGGCCGCGGTTTATAAATGGGTCGTACACGGTGCCTATGGGAATGAGCCGCTTGCCGGACAACTCTTCCGACAAGCCCAGTTGACCCAGCAGCAGGAAAAGGTTGTTTTCCGAAATGCCCAATTCGATGTGGCGTCCGGACGGGCCGTAGATCCACTTCAGTATCCGGTCCTCGAATCCCAGGTAGTCGGGTGATTCTTCGTGCGACCACACGCCGCAGCGATTGATCCAACTGGCAAGGTTCGTGGAGGTTGCCACGTCCGGTGAAACGGTTACCACCCGCTTGGCCGACTCGGGCGAGCTACGGTCCAGTTCCACAAGCATCCGGCCAAACGCGTCCTGGGTTGATGCCGAACCAGGTACGGAAAGACCGGTCTCGCTGAACTCGATCGGCCTCTCTTTTTCCAGGACCGGACGTTCCAATCGAACTGCCGCCGCCTTTACATATTCGTCTTCCGGCGACCCGGGCGCGAACTTTGCCCACGGGTCTGCGAGCGAAACATCGCAGCGGGCGGCGAGGTCTTCGTACTGGGCCTGTGTGAGCAGGGACGAGTGGTTACGAGGATCGCCCGCCGTGGGCAGCCCCCAGCCCTTGATGGTGTATGCAAACACCACCGCCGGCGTCTGGGTGGCCGAGGCTTCTTCGTAACACCTTACGAGCGTGCCGACGTCGTGGCCGCCGAGGTTTGCGATCCGGCTCGCAAGCTCGTCATCCGGCACGTCGTTCAGGAGCAGTTTCAGGTCATTCCTCAGCCGTCCCGCGCCGTCCATGAGCCTGCCTCGCACCTCCTCGTCCGGAATGCGGAGCATGCCCTGGTACTCCTCGTTGCTCATGTCGTCGATACGCGTGCGCAGGGCTTCGCCGCCAGTGCGTTCCATCAACTCCGTCAACTGGTCCCCGTACTTCGCGGTGATCACTTTCCACCCATTCGCCTCGAACATCTGGCGGAACCTGTGAATGCGTATCCCAGGGATCACGCGGTCGAGGCTTTGGCGGTTGAGGTCGATGATCCAAATGCATCCGTCGAGGTCTTCGACCAGGGGCTCGTCGGCGGACTCCCACACGCAGCCTTCGTCCAGTTCACCATCCCCGATGTGCGCAAAGAAGCGACCCGAAATGGGCGACAGGTCGTGGGACGCCAGGTAGTCCCGGGTCAATGCGCCGAAGGCGACAGCGGCGGGTCCCATACCGACCGCGCCTGTGGAGTAGTCCACGTCGTCGGGGTCCTTGGTCCGGCTCGGGTACGCCTGCAGGCCTCCGAACGCCCTGAAGCGTTCCATGTAACTCTCGGACAGGTTGCCCAGGAGGTATTGGATGGCGTGAAAAACGGGAGACGCGTGCGGCTTGATGGCAACCCTGTCGGCGGCTGTGAGCGTCTCGAAATAAAGAGCGGTGAGGAGTGCGACAGATGAGGCGGACGCGCTCTGGTGACCGCCGACCTTCATCCCATCCGGGTTTACCCGCACGTTGTTGGCCCAATGGACCATGGCGCAGGCGAGCCACAGGACCCGGTCTCTCACGTTTCTGCGAACGTCGTCGGGGTCGGCCAGCTGCTGTTTTTCCCGGGCTGGGAGCATTTACGTAGCGAGACCTCGGTGCATCCAGGGGCTCAGAGGTTCCGGCCTTCAGCCTAACACTACGAGTCCCTGCAAAACAGGGTCCGGTGTCGGGACGTCACTTGCCCGCAGTTACCAGTCCCTGTGCGGGACGGCAAAGTACCAGCGGACAATCAGGTGGTGGTCCTGTACGCCTGGGTGACTTCCATGATCAACTCGTCCGGAATGTCGTCGAAAGAGGCGTAGTTGAGCGAGTAAAGGCGAGCGTACAGGCCGCCGTGTTCGATCAGTTCGTCGTGTGTGCCGGTCTCGATTATCCGGCCGTCCTGCAAGACGATGATCCGGTCGGCGTTTCTTATCGTCGCCAGGCGGTGGGCGATGACCACGCCGGTCTGCCCTTCCAGTAACCTGGCCAGCGCCTGCTGGATCAGCATCTCGGTGTAACTGTCGATGTTGGCCGTTGCCTCGTCCAGCACGAGGATTTTCGACTCGGCGACGATGGCCCGTGCGAAGCTGACCAGTTGGCGTTGACCGATCGAAAGATTGCCGCCGCGCTGCTCCAGCATGGTGTCGTAGCCGTCGGGCAGGCGCATGATGAACTCGTGCGCGCCCACGGCCCGGGCCGCGGCAACTACTTCCTCCCGCGTCGCCTCCAGCTTCCGGTACCTGATGTTTTCGTACACGGTCCCAGTGAACAGGTATGGGTCCTGCAACACCATCGACACCTGTCGTCCGAGGGACTCCTGGGTCACGTCCCGGACGTCATGCCCGCCGACAATCACCTGGCCTTCCCGGGTCTCGTAGAAGCGGTGAATAAGGGCCGTTGTAGACGTCTTGCCCGAGCCGGTTGGGCCGACTAGGGCAACCGTTTCCCCGGGTTCGACCCGGAAGCTCACGTTCCTGAGCACCGGCTGGTCCGGGTAGTAGCCAAAGGTGACGTTCTTGAATTCAATCGAACCGTCAATCTTCTTTAGTTCTATCGCGTCGTCTTTGTCCTTGATGTCCACGGGCACGTCGAGCACTTCGAAGATGCGCTGGCCTGAAGCCATCGCCCGTTGCATGGTGGTGTAGTGCATAGTCAGCGACCGGATCGGATCGAAGAACCTCTGCACGTAGAGCATGAACGCCACCATCACGCCAACCTCGAGCGCGCCGTCGAGCACGAAACTGCCGCCAACGATCACGACGATGGCCATCGCCACGCCGGTCAGCGTGTCGACCACCGGCAACAGGGACTGCCCGTACAGGGCCGCGCGTTGCTGGCTCCGCAAGGTTTCCGAAGCCTTGTCATTGAACATGTCGAAGTTGATGCGTTCCCGGACCATTCCCTGAACGATCTTCACGCCGTTGACGTTTTCGTTCAGCGCGCCGTTGACCTCCGACAGCAACTCCCTTGCCCGCAGGAACGCTTTCTTGGCCCGCGGCAACCAGACGATGCGCACCAGGAACAGGGCCGGAATGACTATGAGCGTCAGGGCGCCAAGGACCGGGTCGAGATACAGCAGAAGTCCGATGATCCCGAGCAACGTGATCGCGTCTCCGATGGCGAATACCGCGGTTTCCAGGAATTCCTGGAGCGCAGACACATCCCCTTGCAGACGCGCCATCAACCTGCCGACCTCCGTCTTGTCCATGAACGACATAGACACGCGCTGGAGATGCAGGTACATCGCCCGCCGCATGTTGAACAGAATGCGCATGGAGAGTCGAGTTACGACGATCTCCTGCAGGAAGTTACTTACGTAGTTCAACAACACCGCGCCGAACAGCGCGGCCACCACGACGCCTAGCAGTTCCCTGTTTCCCGCGCCCTGGAGGCCCCGGTCAATGGCGAACCTGACGAGCAGTGGGAATGCAAGTGAGGTCGCACTGAATACCAGGACCGCGGCTATGGTGATGGCAACCAGCTTCCGGTACGGCTTCAGGTACGCAATGAATCGACCGATCACCTGCCCGTTGAAGGCTTCCCCGAAGATCTCTTCGGCGGTCTGCCCCGGCCGCGCCGAAGACTGACGGCCCATCGAGATGCGGCCCATGCCGCCACCGCCGCCCCTCATGACTTTGACCCCCCGACGTTCTCTCCTGGTTTCTCCGGATGCAGGTCCATCGCCGGCCGAATCTGGAGTTCGTACAGGTCCTGGTACTTGCCGCCCCTGGTAATCAACTCCTCATGGGTCCCGCGTTCAGCAACGATGCCATCCTCGATGAACAGGATCTCGTCGGCATGCATGAGCGAACTCAGCCGGTGGGAAATGATGATCACGGATCGGTCCCGCGTGACGTCGGCCAGGGCCGCCCTGATCCGGTTCTCCGTGGCCGCATCGATCGCTGCCGTCGAGTCGTCGAAGACGATTACGGATGGCCGAAGCAGGATGCTGCGGGCGATCGACAACCGTTGCCGTTGCCCGCCTGAAAGCGTGATGCCGCGTTCGCCTACCAGCGTGTCGTACCCGAGTGGCAGATTTGAAATGTACTTGTGGAGCTGGGCAAGGTCGGTCGCGTGTTCGATGTCAGCCCTTCTGCCGTATGGCTCACCGTACGCCACGTTCTCGTAAAGGGTGGTCGAGAACATGAACGTGTCCTGCTCCACCACGCCCACGGCGTGCCGGAGAGAGTCGAGCGTTACATCCCGCACGTCCTGGCCGTCGACCGTGATGGAACCGGACGTGCAGTCGTAGAACCGCGGAATCAGGTGAGCGATCGTGGACTTGCCGCTGCCCGGCGGACCGACGATGCCGATGGTGTGGCCGGGTCGCGCCTCGAACGAAACGCCTTTGAGCACCTCATCGTCGTCGTAGCCGAAGTGGACGTCACTGAACTTAACGGCGCCCCTGGTGACCTCCAGGTCTTTCGCTCCTGGCTTGTCCCGAATCTCCGGCACGAGGTCCAGCACCTCGAACAGCCGGGCGCCGGATGTTGTCGCCCGCGCGTACCCATTTACCATCATGCCCAGTTGGCGTACCGGCATTTGCAACATTCCCATGTACGCCAGGAACATGACGAGATCGCCTACAGACATGTTCCCGTCGATAACGATCATTCCCCCGACCCACACGATCGCTGCCCAAACCGCCAGGAACACAAACGTGATAAAGGTGGAGTTGCGGACCCAGACCCCTATGGTCGCGTTCGAGAGTGCCAGGGCCTCATTCGACTTTTCGTCGAACTTGGACATCTCGTAGTCCTCGGCTGCGAACGCCCTGACAACCCGGGTGCCTCCGAGGTTCTCCTCCATGACCGTGGTGAGTTCGCCCATCTTCTCCTGTCGTTCCATCCACATCCTGCGCAGCTTGATTCTCGAGACCGACGCTCTCCAGGCCACTATGGGAACGAAACTCAGACTTATGAGTCCCAGTTGCCAGTGGGTCGAGATCATCAGATAGGCGCCTGCTCCTATGAGAATCGACAGGTATACGGTCCTCAGCATCGCCGTGTTGACGAACATGCGCACGCCCTCGAGGTCCAGGATGCCGCGGGCCAGTATGTCGCCGACAGGCGCGCGGTCGTGGTAGCTGAAACTGAGGCGCTGAAGCTGTTCGTAGTAGGCCATCCGCAGCCGGTACGCAATGCGCTGGCCAATCGATTCGCCGAGGTACGTGTAGAACATAGAGAAGCCGCCGCGCAGACCTCCCGCCACCACCAACAGAACACCCGTCCAGATTAATTGCGCTCTTGCCTCGCCCACGTCGACGAGTGGGTCATCAAGCAATGAGAGAGCTCCGTCGACCGATTCCCCCAAGAGTTGGGGGATCCAGAGTTGGAATGCCGCTGCGGTGATTGCGGCCGCAAAGGCTATGGCAAGCCGCAGCCGGTGACGCGCGGCCATGCGGACGATTCGTAGAACCACCGCAGCGTTCGGCTGGCGTTCAGGGGCTTCAGGACGGGGACGCGGTTTACCCACCCCGCGTCCCACTCGTATTGATTCTGTGGCGGCCGTGACTGAATCTCGCGTAGAACTCTGGACGTGCAACCACAAGTGTCGCGCCGCCAGACCCCGGATGCAGCGTAATCCGTTGCGATTTGCGGCCGTTTTGAGCTTGCACGCCTGGCCAATCCAGGTTGGCTACGCTGAATCGGGCCGTCGCGGGACTGTTGCGATTGCTAACATACCGGTGCGATCAGCCACTCCCAAAACCAATCACGACGTGCGCTCAATATCCAATACAGAACGTACTCCCGGCCCGTCGGCCCGCGACGCCTTGACCTCGGAGCTTACTGGCGCCGACGCCGGTCGCCTGAAGTGCCCTTACGAAGTCCGCCTGGCGGACCCGAGCGACGCACAAGTTTTGGCTGGGCTGGAGCAGGAAGCGTTCCCCGAACTCGATCATCCGACCAGGTTTCGCAGGGAGTTGCAGCGCGCCAACTCAACGTACTTCGTGGCGAAACGACGTTGGAGAACTGAGGAGAGGCGCAACGCCAGATGGGGCAAACATCCTTCGGGCGACAAAGAGCTTTCCAATGGTCTCCTGTCGAGGGTCAGGCAGATGGCCTTCTGGCTGATGACCCAGAGACCGTCAACGTTGGGAGGCCAACGGGACCCGGACTACATAGGCGGATTTGCGGGAATCTGGTTTGTTTTGGACGAGGCCCACGTAGTGATCATCGCCAGCAGGCCGAGCGAAAGACGACGTGGAGTCGGGGAGTTGCTGCTGATCACGTGCCTGGAACTGGCCCTCCAACGAAAGTCTCGCATCGTCTCGCTGGAGGTCAGGGCGTCCAACAACGCAGCCAGGTCCCTCTACGGCAAGTACGGGTTCCAGGACGCCGGGGTCAGAAAGCGATACTACTCAGGCGGTGAAGACGCCATCATAATGAGCACTCCGCCGATCCAGTCCGAACACTTTGGTCGGAAATTCCGCACGCTCGTAGACAGGTACGAGGCCCGTTGGGGCAAGACTGCCACCGCAATTGTCTGATTCGGCCGAGCGGTCGCGTCCCATTGGAACGGCGCTCCCCCGTTCCCGCAAGAAAGCCTGGCCCAGGTAGCCCGATGCACTCCACACTCGCCAGCCACCGTCTGTTAATCGTCTGCGCGGTGTCATTCGCGGCCTTTGTCGTCGCGGCATGTTCCTCCGAGGCAGAGCCGACAGCGGTTGTTCCTACCTCTACACCAACTGTTGTGGCGACTGCGACTACCGCCTCGTCAGGAAATGGCCCTTCGGACGAGACGCCCGGCATACCTGCAGCGGGGGTGCTTCGGATCGCCCAGGCGCGGGACCCGACAAGTTGCGACCTGCCCATGTCACAAGCCACGAGCTATCAATCGGTCCACCCCTGCAACCCGATGCTTTCGCAGATCGTCAGGGGTTCGGCAAAGGACCATGCCGTAATCGAGCCGGATCTGGCGGCGAGTTGGGTGTCATCGGACGACGGTTCAATGTGGACATTCTCCGTCAGGCCGGACGCCCATTGGCATAACGGCAGGACAGTCAGTGCCGATGATTTGAAGTTCAGCCTGGATCGAATCATCAATCCGCCGGACGGGTTGACAATCGGTCGCGGCGGGGTCATCGCGAGGTACGTAGGCGAGGTGACGCAAGTAACTGCGCCGGATGATTCGACGCTCGAAGTTACGACGGATTTTCCTGCCGCTTCGTTCCTGCCGAACCTGTCTAGCGTTTACGTTTCGGTGTTCCCGAGGGTTGAGACCCATAGCCTTGATCCGCCGTCCATGGCGCAGTTTTCCGACGTCATCGGCAGCGGCCCGTTCACACCCGGCCCCGTGACGAGGGGCTCGTCGTACAGCCTGCTGAAGAACCCCGAGTACTACGAACCGGGCCTGCCCAAATTAAACGAAGTCCGGTTTCTCGTGATGCCGAACCCGGCTACACGCATGGCCGCCATGCGTACCCACGCGATCGACGCAATTGCGATCATCACAGAACCGGAGGCGAAGGGCCTCGAAAAAGACTTCGCCGGGCAGATCAACGTTTACAGGTCGCCGCAGGCCGGCGGCAACACAGTCCAGCTGAATCTGAACGACTCTCCGTTCGACGACCCTCGGGTCAGGCGGGCCGTCAACCTGGCTCTTTCGCGGCCGGACGCGGACCTCGCGCTGGGTCCAGGGTACGCGGGCGCAATCCTTCCTCCCGGCGGGCCGTGGGGGCTCGACGAGAGCGACGTCCTGGAGCTGCCGGGTTACGGCGACAAGGAAGCGGAACGCAATGAAGCGCGCATGCTGCTCGATGAGGCCGGATACCCGGACGGCATCGACGTGCCGATGTTGACACAGGCCCATCCCTTCTTCGAGACGCTCGCAGAATTCGCGGCGGGACAACTTGGACTAGTGGGCATCAGGGCCAAAGTCACTCCGGTGGAGCCGGTCGAATACCAACGGGTCATAAGGAGCGGCGAATTCAAGTTGATCGGCCACAGCCACTCGTTCTCGCTAGACGACCCCGATCCGATTCTCACCGATCACTACGCGTGCGGCGGCAGCGAGAACTTCCCCGGTCTGTGCGACGCCGAGCTAGACGAAATGATCTCGCGGCAGAGTCGCATCCTGGATGCCGGGGAACGAAAAGCGCTGCTGGACGAAATCCAGCTCCGGATCTGGCACGAAAACGCCAAGATCTGGTTCCAGTGGAGTTCGAGACGCGCTCCGGTTTGGGCGAATGTCCACGGAATGGAACCCGGAGGCCCAAGCCTGTACCAGGGAAGACGCATGGAACAGGTCTGGGTTGAGTAAGCCAACAAGCCCCTGAAGAAGTGACCCGTTACCTGGTGCGGCGGGCGGTACTATCCGCCATCACCCTGTGGGTGGTCACCCTGATCGCATTCATCCTGATGCGCGTGGCGCCGGGCGATGCCGTCCTCGCCGCAATGGCACGGTCGCCCGGCGAGGGCGCCCTCAGCGCCCGGCAGATGGAGGAACGGCGCGCAGCCCTCGGCCTGGACCGCGGCTACCCCTTGCAGTACTTCGATTGGCTCGCGGGGTTGACACGGCTCGACGCCGGCAAATCCCTTGTAAGCGGCGTTCCGGTGAGCGAAGAGGTGTTGCCCCGGATCGCAGTGACCCTGGAGCTTTCGGCGTTGGCGCTGGCGCTGGCAGGTGTGACGGGGGCGGTGACAGGCGTTATCGCCGCCGGTTCGAGGGGCGGAAGGTTCGACGTGGGCGCGAGTGTTGCGTCCATGGCGGGGCTTTCGGCCCCGGCGTTCTGGCTGGGCCTGCTGGTGGTCCTGGCGTTGGCAATATGGTTCGACCTGTTCGTCGCTGCAGGTTATCGACCAATTTGGGAGGACCCGGCAGGCAATCTTCTCCGGATGATCCCGGCGGCCGCGGTCCTGGCTGTCCGGCCGGGAGCGCTGATTTTCAGGGTGGTCAGGACTACCACGGTCGAAATGCTGGAAAGTGACTTCGTCCGAACGGCGCGGGCCAAGGGCCTGAGCGGTCCCAGGATTCTGTGGGGCCACGCATTCCGCGCTTCGGCATTGCCCGGCCTTACGGTTCTGGGCGCGCAGACGGTGTTCCTGCTAAGCGGGTCTGTAGTGATCGAGCAGGTTTTCGGCCTGCCCGGGCTCGGACGGCTGTTGACCGACGGGGTTCTGTCCCGCGACTACCCGGTGGTCCAATTCCTGGTGATGCTGTTCGGGCTGTTCGCCGTGTTGTCGAACCTCATCGTGGACTTCGCGTACTCGCGCCTCGATCCGAGGGTAAGGCTGGCGGCATGACACTTACGCGAGTCGCTGCCCGCATGGCGGCGTCGAACCCCATGCGGGCCGGCGCGGCGCTGACGCTGGTACTCCTGGTGCTGATGTTTGCTGGTCCAATCGGGAGCGAGACCTCTGGGCGAGGCGATCTCGAAAACAGTTTGAGCGGTCCCTCATGGTCACATCCCATGGGCGTCGACCAACTCGGACGGGACCTTTTTGCACGGGTTTCCGAGGGCCTCAGAGGTTCGCTGATGGTCGGAGCATCGGTCGCTGCGATATCCGGAATCGCGGGCGGGATTCTGGGCCTGGCGTCAGGTTTTTGGCGCGGGTGGCCAGACCTGCTCCTGCAACGCCTGACCGACGCGCTGATGGCGGTGCCCCTGCTCGTGCTTGCGCTGGCGGTCATCGCCGCGACCGGCCCGACGCGGACCGGAGTGATAGTTGCCTTATCGGTCGCCTTTACACCGTTGATTTTGCGGGTGGCCAGATCGTCCGCGCTGACACTCCGTGAGGCAGGCTACGTGGAGGCGTCGTGGGCTTCAGGGGCGTCTACTTTGCACATCGTGTCGAGGCACCTGGCGCCAAACGCGTTTGGGCCGTGGGCAGTGGTGGTTTCGACGCAGGTCGGTGGGGCCGTTCTCGCCGAGGCGTCGCTCAGTTTCCTGGGCGCGGGCCCGGGCGGCAGCGCGTCGCTTGGCTCACTGCTTGGCGGTGAGGCGCAAACCTACGCGTTCGCCGCGCCGTGGCTCATCATCTGGCCGGGAATTGTCTTGGCCGCGGTCTCGATTGCCGCCATTCTCATAGGAGACGGGCTCGCCGAATCGGCGTCTCCAATCTCGACGGCGGGCGACAACGCGGGTGGAACGAACCGCTGAAGGCTGCCTGTTCGGGTGCAGCGTATCGGGGCTGCTAGGGAACAGTTTGGTCCGGTGCGCCTTGAATTGTAATTATCAGCAGGATCAGCAGGACCACGTTAGCTGCGAGACCCAAAATCAGAGAGGTCCTTTGGGTGTCTGAAAAATGCGTGGTGCTGGACCACTTCCTGCTTTGCCAGGCGAATTCGTTGCCTTTGAATCCGAAATACAAGGCCAATAGCAATTGAAGTGGGAACGCGGCTAATGGCGGGACTCGCAATAACAACAGGATTACAGCCAAGCCGATGGAGGCTAACAGCCCTATCCAGACCTGGTTTATCAGGCTCCAGATTGGCGTGGCGAGGAACGCGCCCCAGTTGAATCCCTTCAGCGATTCAGGCAACCGCGCGCCACGCACTCCAGACCCGTTCTCGACGGCCGAACCGGCCGAATTCGGCAATTCCTGGGCCGGTTGGACCGCCTCGCGGCTACCGATGTTGGCCCGCGGCTCCGGCGCCCGTCGGGACTGCTGTTGCGGTTGAGGTTTGTCGACCCTGGCTCGAGCCTGCGGCTTTTCTACCCCCTGGCCCGTGGAAGTGGCTCCCTCTGGAGAGATCCTGACCGCCGACTCCATGGAGTTTCCACAGTCGACGCAATAAAAGGCGTGGGCCTCGTTTGTTGCGTTGCATTTGCCGCACGCGGCAAAGCCCAGCGGAGGCGGTAGATCGGCGTTCGGCCGGTAGACGCGCTCCCCGCAGCGATCGCACATGTACGCGTTCGCCCGGTTGCCGGTGCCGCAGTGAGCACAGAAGATTGAACTTGTAGGGCCGGATGTCATACCGACGCGTCCTGATGATTCGTCGTCAACGCAATTGTAATGTCACGCCGCAATCCGTGGTGCAATCCTCATCCCTCAGACGATGCGGGAATCAGCGGCAGGATGACCCTGGACGGCCGCTGACGGTCGTGAAAAACGGTGTTATTTGCCGCGGCGCTCCTGCGGTCCCGGCCGATCGGCTCGCCGGTATTCGGGTTCACGTCGAAACGCGGGAAGTTGGAACTCGAGATATCAAGTCTGATTCGATGGCCGCGTGCGAACAAGTTGCTGGTTGGATACAAGGTGATCGTCACCTGGACGGCTTCACCGGGTTCAACGAATTCAGCGCGCTCAAATCCGTTCCGGTAGCGAAGCCTCATTATCGAATCGGTCAAGTTGAGATGATAGCCAAACGGGTACCACTCACTCGGAGGGTATACGTCGATTAGCTTGGCCGTGAAGTCCGTATCAAGCGCATCAGTGGCCACCCATAATACGACCTCCACTGGACCGGTGACTTCGGTCGGACTATCGAGCAGATTCGTTTGGAAAACGAGCACATCCGGGCGAGAACCCAGCGGCAAATAAGGGGGCTCGCAGCCGAAGACGTCCGGGCGTTCGACCTGGTCAAAGCCCCCGGCGAGCATGAGGTCGTGCTGTCTTTGCGACCGCGCCGCGAGGCCCGGGTCGGAGATGCCTGCGGGCATGGGCGCAAGCTCCCTGAGAGATGACACGCTGCCGCCGATCGACGGCACCGGATTGCCGGGGTCGAAGCGGTAGGTGGTGCTCGATTCGGCCTCCTGCGGCGGGGATGTGTCCAGCGAGCCGTCTTCATGCAGGAAATAGTCGGTAAAGCAAGTGCGTGCGAGGGGCCATTCTGTCTCGTCCCGCCACTGGCCTCCGTGCATCAGGCGCCCGCTTGGGGTGCGGCGGCCTGAACCGCCACCCATGACGAAAATCCGGAGCGGCGCATCGTCCTCGAAGCCGGTGTCCACGCCCCGCAACCAGCGGTCGAACCAATCCAGGTGGACCGCTCTGAAGCTCTCCAGGGCGGCCTGGGGGCCGAATTCGACATCGCCCGAGTAGTCCGCCTCAGTGGTGGCGGTCCCGTGAGTCCAGGGGCCCATCAGCAGGCGAACGGGACCGGACTTCATTGCCGATAGGTCCCTGAAGTTTTCTACAGAGGCGCGGGCGTATGAGTCGTACCACCCGCCCACCAGTTGGATGGGCACGTCCGGAAAGTTGTCGAAGTGTTCACGCGGGTTGACGCTAGGATTCTTCCAGTAGTCGTCGTAGTCAGAGTGCGTCAGTACCTCCAGGGCCCACTTTTCGTAGGGCGGCACAAGCGTCAACTGGGTCTGGCCCTTGCGGATGGGCATTTTGGTCAGCCAATCGCCGAACGTAGGCGCTCCCAGGTTGAGCGCCGGGGTAATGAAGTCGCGGTCCTTGAGCTTCTTCTGGCTGTTGGATGCCGAATGCCAGAACGCCCATGCCAGGAACCGGAGCTCCAGCGCGCCGCCCTGTCTGACCGAACTCTCGTGCGCATTCGCCCCGCTCATGTTGGGGACCATGACGGCCAGGTTTTCGGGCCCCAACGCTGCCAGCGCCGTCTGCGTCCAACTGGCCCAGGAACAACCCCACGTGCCCACCCGGCCATTCGACCAGGGCTGCTGTTTGATCCACTCCATCGTGTCGAACCCATCCTCCGCCTCGGGGAACAGGAAGTTCACGTCTCCGCCGGACTCGAAACACCCGCGGCAGTCCTGGATCACCACCGCGTAGCCGCGTTCGGCGAACCAGTGCGCATCGCCGGACGACAACTCGACCTCGGTCTTGTTGTAAGGGCTCCGTTGCAGGAGCGTGGGCAGCGGGCCGGGCAAGGGCTTCCCGCCGCGCGCTGGCAGGTAGACATCGGTCGAAAGTAGTACGCCGTCACGTGCGGTGACCTTCACGCCTTCGGTCAGGTCGACTTCGTATTGAGGGAACGAGGGGCGGGCATCAGGGTCGATTGGAAGTGGCTGCATTGGTTCTCCCATGGGATGATTTTGAAGGCTATACCCAGGTTTTTCTACAGGTCTGACACATCCAGGTCCAGGGCTCCAAGGAGGTCTTCCAGTTCGTCCCGCGTCGCGTCGTCAATACCCGGGGAGGGGCTACGCACCGCAGGGGAGTCCAGGAAGCCGCGCCTGGCCATGATGTGCTTCCTGATGGACAGCCCGATTCCCGGGAGGTTCTCATACCTGATCAGGGGTAGCCATCGATAGAAGACGGCGCGTGCGCCCTCCACGTCACCTTCGGCATGACGGCGATGTATGGCGACGAGCACTTCTGGGTACGCGAAACCCGTCATAGTGCCGACGGCGCCGCGTTGGAGCTCTTCGAACAGGAATGCTCCTCCCATTCCGCCGAACACGCCCATGCGGTCCCCGGTCAGGTCCAGGACCCGGTTGATCTTGGGTGGTGTTGGCGGGTCTTCGAGTTTGAGATACCTGGCCCCGGGGAGTTCGCTGTTGAGCCTTGCGATGAATGCGGGATCCATGTGGACGCCGGTCTGTTCCGGGAGGTCCTGGACCACGATTGGAATTGCCGATGATCCCTGAATGCTGGCGTAATAGCTGAACGTGGACGCGGGATTGGGTTTGGCCAGTCTTGCCGGCGACGCCATCACCGCTGTCGCCCCGGCCGCCTCAGCCTCCCGCGCCCGTTCTGCGACTACCGGTTCGCTGTCGGAACTGATCCCGACCGTTACGGTCAAGTCTCCGGAGTTCTCGATGACCGCTTCGATGACTTTCGACCGTTCGGCATCGGTCAATCGATGCGCTTCTCCCATTACGCCCAGGCACACTACACCCCGACACCCCGCGGCGCGTGCAGCTTCGAGTAGACGGGGAAAGGGTTTGGTGTCCATGCGTCCATCCGGTGAAAACGGAGTGGGAAGCATGAAGTGGATGCCGTTAAGGGAGCGGTGTCCGGTCATGTTAATCACCTTGCTGCCGAGTTGCTGTTCAAATTCCCTGCTATGGTGCGGTCAGCAGGTGCCGCGCGCAACCCGAGATTCGCTTTCCCTCCACTTTGACGCTGTCTCAGGCCCGTTGATAAACTGCCACGGTGGAGTCAAAGCATGAATACCGTTCATGTTGTGGCCCGTAGGGCACGACTTTGACACATCGCGACAAGTTCGGCCCCACACCAGTCAGTCGGCGTGGGGCCGAAACATTAATGGGCAACAGTTGTAACTGGACCGGAAACCCGGTCAGCGTCTGCGTACCCGGATGCAAGCCAGACTGTGACGCCAGGCAACATAGGCGTACAGGGAGGCATAATTGACAACCACAGCCAATCGATCCATGGCCGGAGAAAAGTGGACTCCGAATCCGGCGGGAAGACGCGTACTGCCGATCCTGGCGGATGAGATCGAGACCTTCGAAGAGGAAGTACGCCGCTTCCGGAACGGCGAGTGGGACACCACCGAGTTCACCCGGTTCAGGCTCCGCCAGGGCATCTACGGGCAAAGGCAGCCCGACAGGCAGATGATTCGGGTGAAGGTCCCGTTCGGTGGCTTGACCGCGGACCAGATGGACGCGCTGGGGCAGATTTCAGATCGTTTCGCGCCGCTCAAAAAAGGCCACCTGACGACCCGTGAAAATGTCCAGTACCACCACGTACCGCTGGACGATACGCCGGAGGTCCTGCGAACCCTCGGCGATGTGGGCCTGACCACCCGTGAAGCCTGCGGGAACACGGTCCGCAATGTCGTGGCGCCCCCAGAGGCCGGTGTAACAAAGGACGAGGTGTTCGACGTAACCCCGTACGCAGCAGCGTACGCGAGGTACTTCCTGCGGCATGCCACCACCCAAAACATGCCGCGAAAGGTCAAGACTGCCTTTTCCGGTTCTGAAAACGACGTCGCCATTACCGCCATTCACGACGTTGGATTCATTGCCCGCGTCCGGGACGGCAAGAGAGGCTTCAAGATAGTTGTCGGCGGTGGCCTGTCGATCATGCCCCGTATGGCCGACACGCTCTACGAATTTGTCCCGGTAGAGGAATTCCTGAAGGTATCTGAAGCGTGCCTGCGAATATTCAACAGGTCCACTGAAGAGCGCAAGAGCCTAATGAAGGCTCGCATCAAGTTCCTCATCGCCCGCGAGGGGATCGAGGCATTCCGACGCATGGTAGAGGTGGAACTCGAAGGAGAGTGGGCAAAGAAGAGCGTCGATCTCGACGAGTTGCTGTTTGTAGAAGACGAGGAAATCGACGCGCCAGGACCGGTGGCGGAGTACACGCCCGAGCCGACAGCCGACAGCGCATACGAACTCTGGAAGCGAGAGAACACGAAGCCGCAGCGCCAATCGGGCTTCAACCTGGTCTACGTGCGAGTCGAACGCGGCGACATCTATGCCGAACAGTGGTCGCCGCTGGGCGACATCGCGAGAGGCTTTGCCGGCGGCCGGGCACGCATCGATCAGCAGCAAAACCTGGTTTTCCGGTGGGTCCGCGACAGAGCGATGTACGACGTCTATTCGAGGCTCAAGGAACTCGGCATGGCCGAAGCCGGCCCGGAGACTATTCGCGACATCGTGACTTGCCCGGGAACCGACTCCTGCAAACTGGGAATCACATCATCGATGGGGCTCAACAAAGCCCTGGGCGAGGTGATCGACAAGCTCGACACGGATGACAAGCAGGTCAGGAATATCCACATCAAGGCCAGCGGATGCCCAAACTCATGCGGTCAGCACCACATAGCCGACATCGGCTTCCACGGTGCCGTGATGAAAGGAAAGGGCGGCCAGGTGCCGGCTTACGAGTTGTTCCTCGGCGGCAAGTACGAGGACGGCGACGTTCGCGTAGGTCAGCGCGTGAGGGCGCGGGTGCCCGCGAGGTTTGCGCCGCGCGCGCTCACGTCATTGCTTGACTACTACCGCGACAACCGAAACGCAGACGAACCATTCGCCAATTTCGTGCAACGCGTCGGTACTGCGCCGTTCGAAGAGATGTTCCGGCCCTACAAAGAAGAAGTCGGGCCACTGAACAGGGAAAACATCGACAGCTACATGGATTGGGGAAAGACGGTCCTGTACAAGCTGGAGCGCGGCGAAGGCGAATGCGCCGTCTAGTCGAGCCTTACCCCACCCAAAAATAGGGAATGCAACTGGCTCGGATTCGCCGAGCGTATTTCCGCGTTACTCGAGGACGGGGAACGGCGCGCCGAGAGGGACGAGTTCCATCTCCCGTGGCAGCGAATTAACGTTTGCCGCGTCTAAACCACCGGCGTAGCAGACTCGGGCGGGAATCTTCGAAGTCGATGACTTTGCCGGTGTCCCGGGATGTTTCGATCCTCTGGCCGCGCCACCAATTCTCGGTCTTGCCTTTGCCGGGAGCCTGGGTGCCAGCCTTCCGGCGGTTCTTTACGGACATCCAATACCCGACCCCGAACAGGCCTGCTCCCAGGACGACGAGCGGGAGCGTGAAGCCACCCCTTATGAAGCCGGCCGCGATCAAGACGACCATGCCCAGGACGACCAGGTGGCCGGAGGTCACCTTCGTGGCGCCTATACGAGAGGCCATGCTAGACGGCCTCGGGGCCGCAACTTTCAGGGGTACCTTGGCTTCGTCCTCGGCAAGGATCTCCTCGATTTCTCGCCGGACCCGGTCACCTGGTTGTCTGGGTGTCTTTTGCAACTGGATTCCTCGACTGGATGACGACGCAGCGGGGGCCATCCCTGATTGCCGAAATCGGTCAACGGTCCGCTGGTCTATAGGGCGCCTTGCCCTCGGCCACTAGCAGGTCCGCGTAGTCCGTTGAAACTTGCGCAGGCTGACGAGGCTGAACTCGCAATTCGATCTCCGCGGCTGACTCGATTTCCGCGACCCTCAACTCATAAGACTGCTGGAGGTTCAGCCACAATTGCGGAGTGGTGCCGAAGTAGCGAGACAGACGCAGGGCGGTGTCGGCGGTTACGCCGCGCTGGCCCTTGAGGATCGCCGAAATCCGGTTCGCGGGAACGCCCAAGGCGCCTGCCAGGGCATTTGCAGACATGCCAAGTTCCTGGAGCTCTTCGCCCAGTATTTCGCCCGGATGTACCGGGCGCATCCCGTATTTGGCACTCATCTCAGCCCCCTCACCGGTGGTAGTCCACTATTTCAACGTCGTACGGTCCGGTGTGGCTCCATCGAAAACAGATTCGCCATTGACGGTTAATCCGTATGCTGTACTGCCCGGACCGTTCGCCAGCGAGTGATTCCAACCTGTTGCTCGGCAAGTTCCATAAGTCTTGCAGCGTTACCGCGCTGTCCAACAGCGTGAGGCGACGTGTCGCCTGATCGGAGAAACCCTGAAACGCGCGAACCATCCGGCCTTCATAAAACCGCCTTGTCGCCCGATCCCGGAATCCTTGGATCATTATACGTTATACGTACAGTATAAACAACACGCAACTTGCCTGTCCGCGAGCTACGGCTAAGGAAATCCCTCTAGTCAAGGACGGACTCAACCTGCCAGACAACACCCATATCAGAGCCTGGACGCCGAGCTTGGTCCGGTGATCGGCGCGTCACGACTCTCGAACCGTTTAGTGGGAACACGCCCATCAACCAAAAAATTGGCCAATGGCCGGGCACACACGCCCCGTCTCAGGTGTTAAGGCCGGGTTCAGAGCTGTCGTAGTCGTAGTCGTAATTGAGGGCGATGTATTCCTGCTGATCATCCGGGACCTGGTCCTCGGGAAAGATAGCGTTGACCGGGCAAACCGGTTCGCACGCGGCGCAGTCGATGCACTCGTCCGGACTGATGAACAACTGCCGATCGCCTGGTTTGGAGTAGATACAGTCGACTGGGCATACATCTACGCATGCTCCGTCCATAACGTCTACGCAGTCTTTTCCGATGATGTAAGTCATCCGGCGACCTCTCCTGGCGCGGCAGACATCAAGCGCGCGAAATCAACAAGCCTGAACACGATGGCGGATTATACGAAACCGGCAGTTTCCCTTGCGGGGCGCGGTTACCGGCGCCAATTGCTACCCACCCGAACAGCCGCAACCGCCTCCGCCACAAGCACAGCCGCCGGCGAAATTCGGATTGGAAATAACGAATCCGGAACGCTGGAAACCTTCAACATAATCGATGCTCGAACCGTCGAGCAATGGCACGCTGTCTTCGTCGACGAGCGCCCGTACGCCACCGGCCTCAATCGTCAGGTCATCTTCGCCGGGTTCTTCTTCAAGCCCGAACACGTATTCAACGCCCCCCGAAGGGTTTTGGGTCGCCGCGATGCGCAGGTAAGAGCCCTCGGCATCTTGCTCTTTCAGGACCTCTGACAGCTTGGTCGAAGCGGCCTCGGTGAACGCCACGATCTGCTGGTTTTCGATGACCATCGACTCCTCCCGGCATCGGAAATCGGCGCGGGCGCGCTCTTTTCCGATGGTCGTTCTTTCAATTCGGCCAAGATCATTCTACTTGATGATTGGCACCTGCTGGCAATCGGTCTGGAAGAGTAGATTATCGGGCTGGGAAATCGCATTTCGTACGAATTGGGCTTTCGACTCGCAGTTTTGGTATGTATAGTTTCGAATAAGGCGGCATTGCGATTCATGTTCTGCGAATTCCGCCGCCTGGCTAAAACACAGTCGTCGCTGCCGACCAGGATTACGTGCCCTCTTGGGGTCAGCGCGGGAGATTTGACCGCCAAGTCCTGGCCAACGCGGCCGAAGAACGGGGAACCATGGACGATCTCGATCGAAAAATCATCAACATTCTCGGGCAACGCGGCAGGGCTCCTAACGCTCACATCGCAAGGGACGTGGGTGTCAGCGAAGGCACCGTGAGACGCCGGCTCAAGCGCCTCATCAACGAAAAAATCATAAACGTCGTGGCCCTGCCGGACCCTCAAAAACTGGGTTACGAGTCCGAGGCGCTGATAGGCGTTCAGGTCGACCCCGACAAGATTGATGCAGTCGCCAACGAGATTTCCAAACTGACCGCAACCCGGTGGGTCGCCGTTACGACCGGCACCTATGACGTATTTGCGTGGGCCACATTGCCAAACGCCGAGACTTTGGGTCGATTCCTGCGGGACCAGGTAGGCACCATCGGCGGTGTCCGCCGCACCGAAACGTTCGTAAACCTCGCTGTGGTGAAGAGGTCCGCCGGCATTCCGGTGTGAACCAGCCGAAATCCTCTCGACGCGGGGTTCGGCACGCTGCAAACCGCTTGAGCGGCAATTGATTCATCCCGGGTTCCTGGACCCCACACCTGCCGGGATCCTGACCGCTTCACCTCGTCGAACACCGCCAGGAGTTCTGTTTCCCTTGGAAGCGGCTTTGTGAGCCAGACTGAACTGTCCGTGTAGCCGGACAGGCGGGGAAAATCTCCTCAATTCCGGGTTAAAGAAAGTACATGTACAAGAACAGGGATTGCGGCGCGCCCCGCAGCAATGACGAAGGCATCGAAATACAGGTCGCCGGTTGGGTCCACAGGAGGCGGGACCACGGCTCGTTGATATTCATTGACCTGAGGGACCGGTCCGGCCTGCTCCAGGTTGTATTCAACCCCGAGGTCTCTCCCGACGCCCACGCGCTCGCAGGGGAACTGCGTTCGGAGTGGGTCGTACAGGCGACGGGGATTATCAGGCGCAGGCTTCCCGGAGCCGAAAACCCGAACATGCCGACCGGCGAAGTCGAGTTGGCGGCGTCCGACTTGCAAGTCCTTGGCCCGGCAAAAACACCGCCATTCGAAGTCGACGACGATGTCGAAGTGGACGAACTTCTTCGACTGACCTATAGGTACATCGACCTGCGCCGGCCCTCTATGCAGCAAAAGTTGCGGTTGAGGCATGAGACGACGCGAATCATCTGGGACCACCTGACGGACAACGGCTTCGTCCACGTCGAGACGCCAATATTGCTGAAGAGCACCCCGGAGGGAGCGCGAGACTACGTGGTACCGAGCCGGGTAAACCCAGGCAAGTACTACGCCCTCCCGCAATCGCCACAGCAACTGAAGCAAATCCTCATGGTCTCAGGTGTAGAGCGGTACTTTCAGATCGCCCGGTGCTTCCGGGACGAGGACCTGCGTGCGGACCGGCAGCCCGAACACACGCAACTTGACCTGGAGATGAGCTTCGTCCACCAGGAAGACGTGCTCAACCTCGTCGAGGGTCTCTATCAGCGCATCACCGCCGAGTTACGACCCACCTCCAGTGTCGAAGTCCCGTTCACACGCATTTCTCACCGCGACGCCATGGAACGCTATGGAACAGATAAGCCGGACCTCAGGTTTGACCTCGAACTGGCCACCCTGACGGAAGCAGTGGCCCACAGCGGTTTTCGCGTCTTCGAGGCCGTTGCGGCGTCCGGCGGAGCCATACGCGGGTTCGCTGCACCGGGATGCGCCGGATACACCCGAAGGCAAACGGACGAACTGATCAGCCTGGTCAAGAGCAGCGGCGCGCAGGGGCTGATTACCGTCGCGCTGTCCGAGAGCGCTGACCTGAAGAATCTCTCCGCCGATGACGTCCGTTCGCCCATCAAGTCACATGTCTCGGGAGACGTGATCGCGGAAATCGCTCGCCTCACAGGCGCGGGCCCCGGAGACCTGGTACTGGTCGTCGCCGGGCCGGTGAAGACCGTGAACGCAGCGCTAAGCAACCTGCGGAACGAAATGGGACGGCGGCTGGAACTGACCGACCCGGACGAATTCAAGTTCGCATTCGTTACGGATTTTCCACTATTCGAGTACGACGAGGACACCGGACAGTGGGTGCCCGAACACCACGTGTTCTCCTCCCCGCAGCCGGGTCACGAGGAATTCCTGGAGACGGACCCCGGCAAGGTCCACGGCCAGCTATTCGACCTGGTGTGCAACGGCTCCGAACTCGGCAGCGGGAGCATTCGGATACACAACCGGGGCGTCCAGGAACGCGTGTTCAACGTCATTGGCTACAGTTCGGAAGAAGTGGACGTGCGCTTTGGGCATTTGCTCAAAGCATTCGAATACGGCGCGCCTCCGCACGGCGGGATGGGACTGGGACTGGACAGATTGGTGGCGGTCCTGGCAGGTGAGGAGTCGATACGTGAAGTGATCTCCTTCCCCAAGACCCAGACGGCGGTCGACCCGCTCTTCGACGCTCCAGGACCGATATCCGAAGAGCAACTGAACGAACTGCACATCCGGCCCTCGGGGTGAGAGCCTTGAGTAGGGTTCCGCGCGTCTCGCGACTGTCGTCGACGCTTCGGCGGCCAAGGCTGCGCGATACAATATGAGAGTTGTCGTCGAATTTTTGTCCCTGAGCCCCTGGCATTCGAGCCCCTAGGAGCATTTCTTGAAAATCACCCGTGAGGACACGCCAGATCGACAGGCCATCCTTCACATCGAGGTCGACGAGGACCGGCTAGACGACTACATGCACCGCGCTTACCAGCGTGTAGTCCAGCGCACAAACATCCCCGGGTTCAGGCGAGGAAAAGCCCCGCGCCCGATCGTCGAGCGATTCGTCGGCCGCGACCTGATGCTCGATGAGGCGCTCGAAGGTCTCGTACCCGCGGTGATCAGTGACGCAGTGAGGGAAGAGGGCCTGGAGCCGGCCGCCACACCGAGAGTCTCGGTCATCGAACGCGAACCAGCCGTGAAGCTTGACGCGACTATCGCCCTGCGCCCCGAGGTGACATTGGGCGACTACAACTCCATCAAATTTGACGACAAACCCGAGGCGGTCCCAGAAAGCCAGGTGGACGAGTCCATCGAACGTATTCGGTACTTCCTTACCAATTACAGTCCGGTTGAACGGTCGGTCGAGGTGGGAGACATGGCAACCCTCACGGTCAACGGCGCCGTGGACGGTCAGTCGATGCTCGATCTTCAAAGCACCCGGCTCCCTATAGACCCGGAAGCCGAACGAATATTGCCCGGTTTTTCGGAGGCCGTGACCGGCTTGAATCCAGGTGAGACTCGGGACTTCGAGCTTTCGGTCCCTGACGACCACCGTCAGCCTGAATTCGCAGGCAAGACCGCCAACTTTTCGGTCGAACTGCACAGCCTCGAAGAGCCGGAGCGGCCGTCCATAGACGACGAACTTGCAAAGAATTTCGACCCTGAGTTGGAAACCCTCGATGACCTGCGCGAGAAGCTGCGGTCAAACCTGGAAGAAAGAGCTGAGACCGAACTCCGGCGATCACTCGAAGAAAAGGTGGCCGACGCCCTTGTAGAAGGGGCGGATATCAAGATGGCGCCGCTGCTGGTCGAGCAGGAGACTGAACAAATGCTGAGCCAGCAGCAGGAAACGTTGTCCCAGCACAACCTCAGCCTCCAAAACTACATCCACAGCCTTGGACAAACTACCGACGACTATGTTGAAAGCGCCCGATCGGACGCGGAGACCCGCCTGAAGCGTTCGCTGGTAATCGAAGAGCTTGCGGACGCCGAGAACATAGAAGTCTCAGACGAGCAGATCTCAGAAGAGATTGAACGGATCCGCCAAAATGGGCAACAGGGCGCTGATCCTGATTCCGACGAAACGAGAGACGCCGTCAGACGGATGCTCAGGCGCAGAGCGGCCCTGGACAGGGCGGTGGACATTGCCCGCGAAGAAAAAAGCCCGCTCTGGACGCCGGCCGGCAGCGGACAAGAAACCGCAACTGCGGCCGAAGATGCCGGAAGCAAGTCGGCAGAGACTTAGTCAATATGCCTGACCGTTCCGGACAATCCCGGGCGGCCAACCTGGAAAGGGAAAAACACATGGCGATGCGGCCGGAGAACATAATCCCGATGGTGATAGAACAGGGCGCCCGAGGCGAGCGCGCGTTCGACATCTATTCCCTTCTCCTCAAGGAGCGAATCATCTTCCTCGGCACGCCGATTTCCGACCAGGTGGCCAACCTGATAGTCGCTCAACTTCTTTACCTCGCCCGGGAAGACCCGGAAAAGGACATCAGCCTCTACCTGAACTCGCCCGGCGGTGTGGTCACTTCCGGATTCGCGATAATGGACACGATGGAGCATATCCCGTGCGACGTGTCGACCATCTGCGTGGGCGCCTGCGCAAGCATGGGGACGGTTCTCCTGGCGGCGGGCACGAAGGGAAAGCGTTTCGCCCTGCCTAACTCCACCATCCACATGCACCAGCCACTCGGCGGCGCACAGGGCCAGGCTTCGGACATCGAGATTGCCGCAAGGGAGATACTGAGGCTGCAGGACAGGTTGAGACAACTAATCTCGGACAAAACAGGACAGCCCTACGAACGGGTCGCCAGGGACACGGACAGGGACTACTACCTGACCGCCGAACAAGCCGTGGAATACGGCCTCATAGACGAAGTACTTCGCGCCAATCCGGAGTCTTCTAACGGCGCATCAGGAGCCGGCTAGACAGCCCGCCGGGTTGCCAGCGCCTCCCCAGAAAACTATCGCCACGGACGAATAATGACCACCTCATCCACACGCAACGACGGCAATGGCGTAGAAGGTTACGCCTGCTCCTTCTGCAACAAGCGCCAGGATGAGGTCAGAAGGCTGATAGCCGGACCGTCACGCATATACATCTGCAACGAGTGCGTCGACCGCTGCCAGCAGATCCTTTCCGGTCAGAACCCGGAGGCCCCTTCTCCGGTCAAACCATCGACGCCGCGCGAAATATTCGAACGGCTCAATGACTATGTGATCGGCCAGCAGCGCGCCAAGCGAGTCATTAGTGTCGGGGTATACAACCACTACAAGCGCGTTTGGCTGGGCGCGGAACACTCCGACATCGAGCTACAGAAGACGAACATCCTGCTCGTCGGACCCACGGGCTCCGGCAAGACCCACCTGGCACACACACTGGCCAAAATACTGGATGTCCCGTTTGCCATTACCGACGCCACCTCCCTGACGGAGGCCGGGTACGTGGGAGAGGATGTGGAGAACATACTTCTCCGCATCATCCAGGACGCCCAATTCGACATGGCACGCGCCGAGCAGGGCATCATCTACATTGACGAGATCGACAAAATAGCCCGCAAGGCGGCCAACCCTTCGATTACGCGGGATGTTTCGGGCGAAGGAGTCCAGCAGGCCCTTCTGAAGATCCTGGAGGGCTCCAAGGTCAACGTGCCGCCCCAGGGCGGGCGTAAGCACCCACACCAGGAATTCATCCAGATAGACACGTCGAATATCCTCTTCATCCTTGGCGGCACCTTCGACGGCCTCGAAGAGGTCCTGCAGAGCCGCATAACGAAGGACCGATCTGCGATGGGATTCGGTTCTCCCCTCCTCTCACCGGGTTCCGGCGACGCAGTATCCCTGGGCCTGACGCCTATCGACCCTTCGGACCTCATCTCCTACGGCTTCATACCGGAGTTCGTAGGCAGGATCCCGCTGGTGGTTGGCCTTTCGGACCTGACGCATGAAGAGTTGATCAGCGTGCTCACTGAACCCCGAAATGCGCTCGTCAAGCAATATAAGGCCCTTTTCTCATTCGACGACGTTGAGTTGGAATTCACCAGGGAGGCGCTGGAAGCAACGGCCAGACTCTCCAAGGAGCGCAAGGCCGGCGCCCGCGGGCTTCGGGCCATCGTCGAGGACACTCTCGTAGACATCATGTACGAGATACCGTCCATCAAGAACGTGGCCAAGTGCACGATCCTGCCCGAAACGATTACGGAAGGCCGGTGGCCGATCCTGATGGACGAATCGGGCAAGCAAATAAACGACCTGCTGCCGGCCGATCGCACGGCAGCCTAGTCAGATTCGGCCTGCGCCACGGCCGTTTCCACCGCCTCCGTCAGGTCAGCAGCGACACCTCCGCCCGCCGCCGCGGCCTCCAGGTCCAACCGGCCATCCGACACGGCGCACAGCGTTTCCACCAGCAACGGCCGTTCCCTCAGTAGTCCGGCTTGCCTGATGGCCCGGAACAGGGACAAGTCCTCGCCCGGGTCATTTTTGAGACTGTCCGGTTCAATGCACTCAATCTCGGCCCAATGGGAATCGAATTGTGGGCCCCTGATCGGGTAGGAGCAGTAGGACACCACGGGTCCCTCGTCAACGTCTTCCGTGACCAGGTGGACCATTGCGCCGTTGCGCTCTGCATCCTGCTCGATCAGCTCCCATATCACGTTGTTCCACATGCCTGCGGGGCCCGTCGGTAGCGCCGGGTGCACGTTGATCATCCTGTAAAGGCGGCACAGCACTGGAGCGATCAACATGTAACCGGCGTTGACTGAAAGGTCCGGAGCGTGGTCCCCGAGCAGTTCGGCGGCGGCCAGGTCGAACGATTCCCTCAGTTCGCGCCAGGGGCGATTATTGCGGTCCCGCCGAAAGCTACGCGACGACAACGTGACCAGGGAAATACCCCGACTCTCGATAAAGTCCATGAAACGGTCGGAACCAGCTGCCTGGCCCCGTTCCCGGTTGCAGAAGACGAAATCTATCGAAGCGTTTAGCCGACCGCGCTCGATGGCGTCAAGGGTTGCGGCCAGCAGTCCGAGCGAGCCTTGACCGCGCCCCGTCGAGAACCAGCCGAGCCTGAGCGGGGTCCGGGTCGATTCACTCAGCGCCAAGTCCGCCTGCTATTGGCCGTCCCGTTGATCAGGCTGCTTGTCATGCCTCTGGAGAATCGTCTTCGTACTCGCTCTCATCAGGGACGAGGGCCATCTGGTCAGAAAACCGGGACTGCAGGTGAGTGATTTTCAACTCGGCGGAAGTCAGGAGTTCATTGCACCGGGACGCTAGGAGCATGCCCGACTCGAACAGCCTGGTCGCCTCGTCGAGAGTGAGATTACCCTCCTCCAACCGGCGTACCGCGCTTTCAAGCTCCCGCAAGGACGCCTCGAAGGTCTTGGAACGACTCTTCGGGCCACCGTTGCTCTCTTGTGAATTTTTCACCATGACCGTGTTCCTGGCTCCTGGAAAGACATTGTAAGTTCGAAACGCATGAGGCCGCTGGGCGTTGGCCATCCGGCGCGTCAAGAATTTCGCCTGACCGCCTTCGCTTCGGCGTCGACCTCGCCGTCTCTGAACGTTACGGACATCACGTCGCCGGGACTTACGTCTTCAACCCCGGTCATCACTGAGCCGGTCTGTGAACGGACGAGTGCGTAGCCGCGTCCGAGGATCTTTGCAGGACCGAGCGCGGCAAGTTGGACTTCCAGCGCGTGGAGGTCAGCACGCTTGATTTCGAGAATTCGCCCGACCGCCAGTCCTGCCGACCTCAACATCGAGTCGATCTGTTGCCGGGGCGTCGTGGTGTCCGGCACGCGCATAACGAGGCGGTCTATGCCCTGTTCCAGCGCCGTCCGCGCATCCCTCAAGCGGGTCAACAACCTGGATTCCATGACATGTGCCGCTCCGGCGACCCGCGCCGCCAATTCCATCATGTCGGGAGTGGCCATCTCAGCCGCGGCCGAGGGCGTGGGAGCCCTCACGTCTGCAACGAAGTCAGCAATCGTAAAGTCGGTCTCGTGGCCCACTGCGCTGATTACCGGTATGCGGCTGGCAAATATCGCCCTCGCCACCAACTCCTCGTTGAAGGGCCACAGGTCTTCGAGAGACCCGCCGCCGCGGGCCAGGATCACGAGGTCGATGTCCGTTTCGGCTTCGAGGGTCTCGAACGCCCCGATCAACTCGGGTGCGGCGCGATCGCCCTGCACCGCCGACGGGATAACGACCACTTCGACAAGAGGGTAACGACGGGTCAGCACGTTCAGAATGTCCTGGATGACAGCTCCTGTCGGCGACGTGATGACGGCGATCTTGCCGGGAAATTCCGGCAGGGGACGCTTCCGACCGGGGTCGAACAGTCCCTCGGCATTCAGCCGTGCCTTGAGTTCCTCGAACGCCTGCTGTAGCGCGCCCTGCCCCGCCGGACGCACGGAGTCTGCATATAGCTGCACGTCGCCCCGCGCTACGTAAACAGAGACTCTTCCGTGAAGCACCACCTGCGCGCCGTCCTGGAGGAATCGGCCGCCGCGGCCGGAGCGGAACATCACGCAGTTGAGCGAGGCCTTTTCGTCCCGGAGCGTGAAGTAGTGGTGACCTGAGCCGGGATTGCGGTGGTTCGCAACTTCGCCAACGACCGTCAGGTCGGCAAGCATCGGGTTGACCTCTAGGTATTCCTTGAGGTGTGTGGAGACCTGGGAGACCGTGTATACGGACTCGCCCCATGCGTCGGCAGGCGATGAGGTGATCATGGGCTCCATGGCTGGCTAGGTAACGTTTGCTGAAGTTGATTTCGGGTGGAATGTACCTGCGGGCCGAGTTCCGGCTGGTGCAAACAACAAGGACTCTTTTCGAGGAGCATCTGTGCGAAGGGTGCGGACTACCACCCTACCCGACGCGCTCGAGGTACTCTCCGGAGCGCGTGTCGACCTTGATCGCGTCGCCGGCGTTGATGAATAGCGGCACCTGCAGGGTCAGGCCGGTCGACGTCGTAGCCGGCTTGGTCGCGCCGCTCTGGGTATCGCCCTTCAGGCCAACCTCGGCGTGTTCGATTGTGAGGTTGACTGCGGGCGGCAATTCCACCTGTACGGGGTTGTTTTCGTAGACCAGCACCTCGATGGTGTCCCCTTCAACGATGTACTGGAGATAGTCACCTATGAGTTCCTGGGTAATCGGGAACTGTTCGTACGTCTCGTTGTCCATGAAATAAAACAGGTCTCCATCGCTGTAGAGGTACTGCGACATCCTGCGTTCGGTCTGGGCAACGGTCAGTTTCTGGTTGCCCTGCACCTTTCGTTCATAGACATTGCCGGTCCTGATCTGGCGCAACTTCATCGTGAGGGTCGGGGGCGCTTTCGGCGCCTGGCGGTGTTGCCAGTCCAGGATGGAATACAAGTCTCCGTCCAGGATAATCGTCATATTCCGCCTGATTTCGCTCGATGAAATCGTCATCGGTCGGTTCGCTCCTCGTTGAGTCTCATAATTGTCGAAATGTGTCCCGTAACTGGTTTCAGCCAACCCAAGGTCAGGGCGAAACTTTGCGGGCCCTGCTCATGACGCGTGCCTTGCCCCGCTCCAACACCACGATGTCCTCAATTCTGACACCGCCCCAACCCGGCAGATAGATGCCCGGCTCGACGGTAAACACCATACCGTCTTTGAGTTCGCCCTTGCTTGTGGGACCCACGCCGGGGTTCTCGTGGACCTGCAGGCCCACTCCGTGCCCGAGGCTATGGCCGAAGTCATCTCCGTGGCCCGTCTCCTGGATCACCTTGCGGGCAAGCATGTCGGTCTCACCGCCGGTCATGCCTGCTTCCACCAGTTCGATTGCTGCCAGTTGGGCGCTCAGGACGATGTCGTAGACCCTCTTGGTCTTGTCATCAGCTTCGCCAAGCACGATCGTGCGGGTCAGGTCACTACAGTAACCCTGGTACCGGGCGCCCATGTCTATCACGATGGTCTGGCCCTCGCGAATGACCGTATCGCCGGCACGGTGGTGGGGACGCGCTGCGTTGGGACCGGTCGCGACGATGGTCTCGAAGGAAATGGACTCGGCGCCTCGACTCTTCACAGCCTGTTCCACGCGTGCCGAGACCTCGGCCTCCGTCATCCCCGGTGAGATTTCTTCGGAGACCTCGTTGAACGCCTCGTCGCTGATTTCGATGGCGCGGGCCAACAGATCAAGCTCATGCTGGTCCTTGACGGCCCTCAGTTCGAGAGTCAGTCCGGTGGTGGACTCGAGCGAAACCTCAGCTCCCTTGTCGTTGAAGGCCTGTTTGAAGCGCTCGAACTGCGATACGGTGACGTCGTCCGCCTCGAATCCCAGCTTCTCAACTCCGAATTCGGCGCACAGGCCCGGCAACCAGTCCAACTTGGCGGAGATCCGGTCTACCCGAAAGTCGGGCGCCTGCTCTGCCGCCTGTTCCGTATACCGAAAATCGGTAAGGAGAACTGCGCTGTCGCGTGCGACGAAGACGTAACCCGCCGACCCGACAAACCCCGACAAGTAACGTCGATTGTCGGCATCGGAGATGAGCATTCCGTCGAGACCCTTCTCATCGATGGCGGCGCGCAGGTTATCCAGCCGTTGTGTGATCATCCGGCAATAACTCCCAATTGGTTGCGCCAGGTAGTCCGATCAGTCATTCGACTGGGCAACCAGGAACTCAAGCGCGTAGACGTATCCCCGCCACCCCAGTCCGGCGATTTGGCCGGATGCGTACGGCGCGATTACCGAGTGCCGCCGGAACTCCTCCCGGCCGTGGATATTGGAGATGTGGACCTCTACGACCGGTCGCCCGGCGTCCAGCAGGGCGTCCAGGATCGAGTATCCGACCTGGGTCAACGCGCCGGCATTGATTATGAATCCGGCCGCGTCGGCTGAATTCTCCTGGATGAAGTCGACTATGGACCCTTCGTGATTGGACTGGAAGAACCGCGCTTCCACGCCCAGGTCGCGGGCGCGGTCAGCGATGCGGCTTTCGATCTCCTCAAGGGTGATCGATCCGTATTGGGAAGCGTCCCGGCGGCCCAGGTTATTGAGATTCGGCCCGTTGATGACGATGAACTTGGTCAATGTGCCAGTCCTGACCGTAGTGAATTTTCTCTGGCTACAAGCCTACAACCTGTAGATGCGGACCGCGTTATCGTGGAACAGGTTCGCGCGTTCTTCGGGCGAGAAGTCCTTCGTAATCTTGTCGAACGCCCGCCATATCTCCGCGTACGTTCCGGTCAGCCTGTCCACCGGGAAGTTGCTGGCGAACATGCACCTGTCCGTACCGAACGCTTCAATCGTTTCCAGCACGAACGGCTTGATGCGTTCCGCGTTCCACTCCCTGTCCACCATTCCAAGCCCTGAGATCTTCGCCGACGCGTTTTCATTTGCCGCCAGGACCTTGATCCCGTCTCGCCACTCCTGCAAACCGGTAGCGTCTCGCCGTACGGGCATTCCGGTGTGATTCAGGATCATCGGGATGTCGGGGTTGGCACCGGCCAGCTTCGCCGCCTCTTTGAGTTGCCATGGCCAGACCTGGCAATCGAACGAAAGACCGAACTTTCCGAGCAGGCGGTATCCGGCAAGCCACTTGGGGTCCTGCATCAGGCCGTCCCTGGGGGCGAATTTCATCGTTGGCTCGTCGCCATAGTTGAGCATGTACCTGATGCCGCGCATGATGGAGTGTTCACAATGTCGGGCCAGGACCTCTTCGATGTCATCGGCTTCAAGATCGGCATACGCCACCGCGGCGGTCGGCAGGCCCTTTGACGCCGGATCGTCGTGTACGGACTGCAGCCACGCCGTTTCGCCAACGGGATTGTTGTGATCGAACTCGGCCTGCAGGTGGACCGACTTGGCGAGGTCGAATTCGGCGGCATCACGATGAAGATCGCCAACCAGGTAGCTGCGGCGGATGTCCGCGTAGTCGCCCGCAAAGTGCTCCACCGGCTCCTGCAACCACGGATACCGGTAGTTCTCAAGGTCCCACAAATGGTGGTGTGCGTCTGCGATCTTCATGTACCTGCCTCACATACCTGGGTGCATGATCACGACCATGCAATCCGCGGCGTCGCACGTTCGATGTTTCGAAGTGGGCGCCAGCCTAACCAGCCGGGCTTTTTGCGCTTGACCTGCGTGCCTTGCCAGCGCGCGGGTGAGCAGCAAGATACACCCTTCGTGCGCTCTCCGCCGAGACGTGCGTGTAGATTTGCGTTGTTGCCGGACTGGCGTGGCCCAACAGGTCCTGCACTACGCGCAGGTCGGCGCCGCCGTCCAGCAGGTGCGTGGCGAAACTGTGGCGCAGCGTGTGCGTATGAAAGTCTGGGTCCAGGCCTGCTTGAAGGGCGTACTTCTTGACCGCCATCTGGATTCCGCGCACGGACAGCCTGTCGCCAAATTTGTTCAGGAACAGGGCCGTGCCGCTGCGCTTGCCTGACAGGGCTGGCCGTCCATGCTCAAGGTAGAGTTTTAGCGCTTCTATCGACGGCGATCCCAGCAGGGCCACACGCTGCTTCGACCCCTTGCCGATAACGCGAATCTCCCGTGCCGCCAGGTCCAGGTCTCCAAGGTCAGCGCCGTGTGCCTCAGAAACCCGCAACCCCGAGGCGTAGAGGGCCTCGAGCAGGGCCTTGTCCCGTGTGCCCACTGGGGTCCGCGTGTCGGGCTCGCTGAGAAGCAGTTCGAGTTGCTCCAGAGTGGCGGTGCCTGGTAAACGCCTGTCGAGCCTTGGCGCCGAAAGATATTCGACCTGATCCGACTTCACCCCGCGCGTCTCCTTCATGTACCGGTAGAACTGCCGAAGGGCGGTCAGTTTGCGGGAAACGCTGGGCCGCTCGTAACCGATCTCGATCAGCCACGCCAGGTAGCCGCGCAACAACCTGCGGTCAGGGTTGTCGAGTTGGTGGACCCCCCGCTTGTCCAGGTACATGAAGAACGGCACGAGATCACCGAGGTAGTTCCGTACGGTGTACGGGGAGAGTTGCCGCGCCGCGCGAAGATGGTCGGCATATTCGGCAACGACGCCACTCCAGGGAGTGCCCTCCAGGGCATAACCAAGCCCGCGAACTGGAAGTCGCTCGCCGTTCTCGCTAGCCACGAGCGTACTCCGGGGAAAGCACCGGAGACAACGGCCGAATACTGTCAGGCTGGACGCCGCACAGGACGGCGGGGCGAACTAGACCTGGGCCAGTTCCGGTACCTGGTCTGTCTGGACAGGGTCCGGCGGCGGGCCCCTGAAGTCGCAGTCTATGCAACTGGCCGTATTTCGTCCCGACATGGTCAGCAGACCGCCGCACTCCGGGCAGCCCTCCTTCAGGGGCCGCCGTCCGGTCAGGAAGTCGCAGTCGGGGTACGTCGAACAGCCGTAGAACGTGCGTTTCCTGCTGTTCTTTTTCTCCAGCAGTTCGCCTTCGCTGCACCTGGGGCAAACGACGCCTGTGCCGATGCGTATTGGCCGCGAATTCCGGCACTCCGGAAAGCCGCTGCACGACAGGAATTTGCCGTAGCGGCCGCTCCTTATGACCATTGGCCGTTCGCACTTCTCGCACACTTCGTCGCTCTTTTCCACCAGTTTCGACCGGTCTACTCGAGCGGCGTGCTCCTTTGCGTGTTCCACCTGCCTGTCGAACGGTCCATAAAACGCTCCGAGCATCGGGACCCATTCGACCTGGCCTTCGGCGATCTGGTCCAGGCGCTCCTCCATACCTGCGGTGAAGCCTGGATCCATGATGTCCGGGAAGTTCTCGGTAAGCAGGTCGGACACCGCGCTGCCAAGAGGCGTGGGCTTGAACCTGCGGTTCTCCCTGCTCACGTACTCCCTTTGCTCGATTGTGCCTACTATGGATGCGTAAGTGCTAGGCCGCCCGATGCCCTGTTCCTCCAAAGTGCGTATGAGCATGGCTTCTGAAAAACGCGGCGGCGGCTTGGTGAACTTCTGTTCCGAATTGACATTGACCAACGAAAGGACCTGGTCGTTGGTCAACCTCGGCAGCCTCTTGTCGTCGTTCTCTTCCTCGTCGTCGCGGGCTTCGACATAGACGATGCGGAAACCCTCGAACTTCATCACCCTGCCGGTAGCGCGGACTGTGTACCCGTTGCCGTTCCCGGCCACCGCCTCTATATCGAGGGTCGTTGAGTCGAATATGGCGTCCTTCATCTGGCTTGCTACCAGCCGCTTCCAGATCAGGTCATATAGACGCGTCTGGTCCCGGTTCAGGAACTTTTTCACAACGTCGGTCGTGCGGTAGGAGGAGGTCGGCCTGATCGCTTCGTGGGCCTCCTGGGCGGAACGGGCACGGGTCTTGTAGGTCCGGGGCTTCCCGGCGAACTCCGGTCCGTACTTTTCCTTGATGAACTTGTTCGTCTCCGCAAGCGCGCTCGCCGCTACGTTTACGGAGTCGGTCCTCATATAGGTGATGAGGCCAACGGGGTCCCCGTCTCCCAACTGGATCCCTTCGTACAGTTCCTGGGCAATGCGCATCGTCCGCTGCGCGCCGTACCCCAGCCGCCTGGCCGCCTCCTGTTGCAGAGTGCTGGTGGTGAACGGGGGCTGCGGCCTCTGACGGACCTCGCGGTTCTTCACCTCTGCAACACGATAGGAGGCCGTCCGGAGGTCGGCTGTTATGGCGGAGGCCCGCTCCGCGTTCGGTACGCTGGCCTTTCCCTTCTCCCCCGCGATCTTCTGCAGGTTCGCCCTGAAGGCACGGGCGCCATCTCCGGTCTCGTCGGACAGGTCCACGCTGATGGACCAGTATTCGACCGGCTTGAATGCTTCGATTTCCCGCTCGCGGTCGACGATGAGCCTGAGCGCGACCGACTGGACACGGCCTGCGGAGAGACCTCTTCGTACCTTGCTCCACAGGACGGGGCTGAGCTTGTACCCGACGATTCGGTCCAGGATCCTCCTGGCCTGCTGGGCGTTGACCAGTTGCATGTCGATCTGGCGAGGGTCATTGAACGCCTCGTCGATAGCGGGTCTCGTGATTTCGTGGAACACGACCCGTCTCAGTGAGGGGGAATCCTGCGGCAGTCCGGCCGCCTCGACCATGTGCCACGAGATCGCTTCACCTTCGCGGTCGGGGTCGGTCGCAAGGTAGACCTTGTCGGCTGACTTAGCCGCCTTCTTGATATCGCGAATGACCGACTCCCGGCCCCGCACGTGTTCGTAGGTGGGCCGAAAGTCTTTGTCAATGTCGACGCCCATCGTCTTCTTGGGCAGGTCGCGCACGTGGCCCATAGAGGCCTTCACGACATAGTCGTTGCCCAGGAAACGAGCGACCGTACGCGCCTTCGCAGGCGACTCCACGATCACCAGGTCTTTGTTCTTAGTTTTTGCCAACCTTCAGTCGATCCCTTAACTGCTGCCTGGTCCTATCCGATCCTAATACGAACTGCATTCCGCCGGACTGCCTGACCTTCTGTTCCAGTTCAAGCAACGTGAGACCTGCCATTACGTCTGCGGGCGGCAAGCCCACGGTCCGTATGAGGTCATCTACGTGAGCCTGCCCTCCCAGATCGCACAGTGCGGCGAGAATTCGGTTTTCCGCTATTCCATTATTAGCAGAGATTCCCGACGCGCAAACGGTACCACCTGCTGAATCCCGCGAATCGTTAACCGCTGAATGGTTGGTCCGGGATTGCGACCTGTCCAACTCCAGTTGTTGGCCAATCCCGGCTATGTTCAGTTCGTCGAGGACGTCGTTGTGGTCGACCACGAGCTTGGCGCCCTGCTGGATCAGCCAGTTTGTGCCTGCGCTGTTCTCGGAGATGACCGGCCCGGGTACTGCAAACACCTCCCGGTCCTGGTCCAGCGCCCACCTGACCGTGAGCATGGCGCCCGATTTCATGCCCGCCTCCACCACCAGCACGCCGAGCGACAGTCCGCTTATGACCCGGTTACGGCGCGGAAAATGTTGGGCCTGGGGCAGCTTGCCGAGCGGATACTCCGAGATCATCGCGCCCTGTTCACAGATGCGCGATGCCAGGCCGGCGTGTTCGGGCGGGTATATACGATCGAGGCCGCCTCCGACTACGGCGACCGTACGGCCGCCCGCGTCCAGGGAAGCCTGGTGGGCAATGCCGTCGACTCCCCGGGCCAGCCCGCTGAAGACGGTGACTCCGGATGCCGCGAGGTTTCCAGCCAACCTCCGCGCCATCTCACGCCCGTAAGGCGATGCTCGCCGCGTGCCCACGACAGCCACTCCGCGTTCGTCTTCCGGCGTCAGGTCTCCCCTCACGTAAATGACACTTGGCGGGTCGTATATTTCGCGGAGGCGGTGCGGGTATTCGTCGGACCGCAGGTGGACCGCCCTGACACCGGCCCGGTCGAGCGATTCAAGCTCTCCGTCCGGGCTAATACGAGGCCGGACTGATTCGACTTCAGCGGTGGTACGGGCATCCAGGCCCGCTGCCGAAAGTTCCGCCGGACTGGACTTCCACGCCTCTTCGAGGTTGCCGAAGAACGACTCAATCTTCGCGAACCGCGCGGGCCCCAGACCGGAAATCCGGTGAAATGCGACCCAGTATTTGAGTTCGTCTTCTAACGTAGGCAAGTGAAAGACCTGCGGCTGAATTGCGGCTCGGCGTCTGAGCCCGGCAAAGATTACCTTACAGGCTTCATACCTGAAAGCCCGCGGTGGCGCACTCTCGACGGCCACCGGTGGATGGAGTCTTCACGACGGGTCCGGCGCTGAGTACCTGTCCACGAGTTCGGTGTTAGGTACGACTTTGTTGTCCCGCGTGACGGCTACTTCCAGTTCAAGCAATGCATCTATGTCTCGTCTGATCGACCGCTCATTGATCCTGCGGTACTCGCGAATGTTCGCCATGCAGAGTTGAATCGTCTCCGGAATAGACGCTCCATGTTCGGGTAGTTGGAGTGTCATTCTGAGAAGCCGGTCAGCAACGCGTGGCGTGGACGGGCCGCCTGGACCGAATATCAGTTCGCGTGCGTAGTCCCTGAAGGCAATCTTTCGCATCTCTGATGTCACTTCTGCCCGGACCTCATCCAGTTCTTCTCTCAGGCCCCTGAGGGCAAATAGAACAAACGGCGTGAGGTTCCCGTTCGACCGGAACCGCGTGTAGTCCAGCATGCGGACGTATTCGGCTCGGTTTCTGTGGTAGAAGTTGGCCAGAGAATAGAAGCCCAGAACGTTGACCGCTCCCTTGTAAAGAACAAAACTTTCGAGAGCCCTGGAGGTCCTGCCGTTGCCGTCGCCAAATGGATGGATGCTCACGAGGACGAAGTGGCTCACCACCGCCCTGACGACGGAATCCCACTTCCGCCTCGGACCACTATTAACCCAAGACACAAACTCATCCATGAGCCTGCGTATTTCGTCGTTTGACCCGGGAGGTACGTAGCTACCGGCTACGGCCGGGTGCGACCTGTATCGGCCCGGCACATTCCCCTCGTAAGAAATGCCTTGGGTGGTCAGTTCGTGAAGTTTGCAGATGAGCGGCTCCGTTATTTCGGTACTGGAAGTCCGGGCGATATAGTTCATAACCTCCTCGGCGTTCCTGGCCTCGGCCACTTCCCTGTCCCTGGAAGAAGGAAGCACCTGCCGATCCGGGTTGCTGAGGATGTTCTCGACCTCATCGACAGTCAGCGTGGACCCTTCGATCCCAGTGGTCCCGGCGACGGCCCTGGCGATGTTGAGGGCGTTCAACCGCCTGTCCACGTCCGGGGGCAGTGGTAGCGCTTTGACAAGTCCGGCGATGGCGTGGATAACCTGCACCAACGCCACCAATTCGGGCGAACCCTGGTCAAGCCGCATCTCAAAATTTACATTCCAGCGAGGCATTCCGTCCTCTCTTCAAGCATTAACCTTGTCGTGTTCATTGACAATGTCACAAACTATGTCATTTGTAAACTGGCAGTTCCAAATAGCAATTAAGACGTTTTACGCAGGAAGTTCGTTTGACAACAGTAATGACAGTGTCAGTCCTCCATTGGTGCGATTGGAAGGCGTACCTCGACCGTGAGACAGTCAAGTGCTTGTAGACCGTGACCATCAGTACGTCACCGCCGACCACCGCACCTCGCCGATGATCTCCGCCCCAAATCTCAACGGCACGGGAGGCCACTCCGCATTGTCGCTTCGCGCCTCCCAGTGGCCATCCTCGTCGAGACCCAGCCGCTTCACCACCAGGCCGTCCTCAGTCCGCATGACATAGATGTGGTCCTCGTGCGGTTCGCGGCGCTTTCGGTCCACGAGGACGTGACAGCCGTCGGGCAGGGTCGGATGCATCGAGTGACCGCTGATGGAGACGATATCGCTGTAAGCCGGGTCCAGCGGGCATTTCTGTAACCAGTTACGGAGGAACGGGACGTAGCCCACAACCTCCTCGCCGAAGCCCTCCGCGCCGGCGCCGGCACAGGACCGCCGGAGCCATCATCGCTCTGGGACTCGTCTTCGGCGACGACGCGTGCGCCGGGGCAGTCATCGGAGGCTGATTTGAAGTACAGAGGACTCACCAATCAGGGAATCCTCGTTTTCGGGGACGACGTTTTCTCCACAACCCCCAGGCTCTATGAGATGACCGCGGAAGAGGCGGAAACCATCCTGTCGCTCTGCGGCCACAGGCTCACCCTGGAGCCACTGGAGCTCCGGACCTGCGCCGGGGAAGCGAAGGACCACGCGCACGGGGAAGCCGCTCGCGGCCTGGCCCAGGGCGCCGCGCAGAACGACAGTGGCAGGGACGGACTGACATCGTGAAAACCCCAGCCGCGTACGATACAGACATCGCCAGCTTTCGATGCGGGAAACCTTTCACTTCCCATGGAGGCATCTCATGCCTGGGCTAAATCCGTTGACGCGCTTGTGCCTGGCCCTCGCGGTGGCTGCTATGACCCTGATGACGGCGTGCGGGGACAACGGAGTGGAAGAGAAGGGGCCGATGCCGAAAGATATTCCAGTCGCTACGGTCTTCTATCAGTGGTTCGGCTACGCACACGACCGAGAAGGTGGTTGGCCTGCCAAAGGTGGTCTGGGAACGTTCCACTGGAACGACATTGTCAATGACCAGTTGATTACCGGCTTCGTTGCCAATGTGCCGGAGATCGGCTACTACGCCAGCGACAGTGACGACACCATCGCCTGGCAACTGCAGAAGATGGAGGAAGCCGGGATCGACACCATCATCGTCTCATGGTGGGGCTGGGGAGACGCCGACCTGGATGGCTCCTATGACGGCTATATCGAACAGCGAACTCATGACGCGCTCATCCGTCTGTTGAAGTACATACAGGCGAAGAGCCTGGACTTCAAAATAGCCCTGATGGTGGAACCGTGGATGGACATCGTAACTCCCACTCCGGATCATGTCCTTGTCCCAGGTACTGCCAGGAACCTCCCTGCCGCGAAGAAGCAGATGATTCTCGGCTATGTTTGGGACAACATCTACAGCGTCTATCCGAATCTGATATTCCGCTGGCATGGCAAACCTCTTCTGGCGGCAGTGGGTGAGCTCTATTTTGGTCCAGAGGAAGATTCCCCCGACGACCGCTTCACCCTGCGAAGCTTCCGGTTCAAGGAGCGTGACGTCGACCCCGGCAACGCCTGGGACTGGATTATCAGCGAACCTCTCCCATACTTCCAGACCACCGATAACACGGCCATTGTGTCGCCGCGCTACGACGAGTGGTTCTTGTCAGTCTCTAACCCGGAGTTGCTGAGAAGTTGGGGACGGACTGAACCCGTGCGGCACGATCCTTACTTGAAGGAGGACCTGTACGACGTCGAGTGGCGTCAAGTCTACGAACGTAGAGATGAAGTAGACCTGGTAATCCTCTGGGCGTGGAACTCCTGGATGGAGCAGCTCTATCTCGAGCCGGACAGCGGCGAAGGCTCCGCGCCTGTTGGAGACAGATTCCTTCGCAAGACTGCTTCGTATACGGACCTGTTCCGCTTAGGCCAGCCCTTTGAAGGAGATGGCTCATGAGAAGGACATGGCCGTCAGCGTTGGCGGTGTTGGCAGCCGTGCTGTTGGCAACACTGGGCGGATGTGAGACGCCACCGAAAGAGGGAGACAAGGTGGCGAGCGACAACATAGCCGAGCGAATCGGTCAAGCGGTCGCGTATCTCGAAAGCGCACGAGACGAGTCACATCGAACAGCATTGCTCTATGAATCCCCGGACGGTACGCGGACGGTAGAGGGAACGTCTTGGCAGTTGCGCCAGACTTACTGGACCCAGACTGACAATTTCTTGGCGGCTCTTGCTCTCAAGCCTCACAAGCCTGCTCTCTCACAGTCTCTACAGAGCGCCATCGCGAGGTATCAAATACCTTCATCTTCGCGACCTAATGCAATTACGGTCCTTGACGGTAGGTTCATTTCTGAAGACGTGAGAGCTGCTAGAACGATCATCGAGATGTCTGGAGAAGAACACATCATACTTACAGAAGTTCAAGAGGGAGTTGATATTCCTGATTGGACACAGTACGGCAACCTCCTGGCTTTGCAGAGCCTCAATCAATGGTTGAGGGGTAACGAGCGAAATGCGCTGCGCCTGTATTCCATGCTCATAGGTAAGTGGGATGAGCACGGTATACGCGACAAGGCAACGAACGCGGATGGTCAGTACGCTGTGTATAAAATCGCCCTGGCCCTGCTTCTGTCGAAGGTCTATGAAGATGACCTCTTAGAGGCTGTCGCAATGGAGCGTATGATGTGGTCGGCGCAGGCTGAATCAGGTGGCATCCACACGGATATTGATGCACAGACCCATGCAATAGGCGGCTACACCAATACCGAGACCACATCGCTTGTTTTGTTAGTGTACGACGAAGCATTGATCAAATCCCTACGGTCGAAAGGGCTCCAGGCGCACCAGACTGCGGCGTTGGGAACACCCTCGGATCTCCGTCAGATCACCGGGGCGATTCTTTCCAAGGCATTCAACATGTCTGACCATGCGGAGGTTGATGTGTTACTCTGTTCTTTCATCGACCGGGCAAGAAACCATATAGCCTCCTACTTGAACCGCACCTTTGAGAACGAACCTGTACCCAGTTCTGTCAAAGAGATAGTCCTTCGTCTAGCGTCCAACCTGTACAACCACGCCTTGAAAGTGCGTCAGGGACCGTCGGTGCAAGCAGGTGAGTTTGAAGTCCAACTAACCGACGACGCGTTGTTCGCTCAGAGCCTGCGACAAGATCTTGCACCTTTCCGAAGAACCAGTGTGCGAATCCTGCATCCATGAACAGCGAGTTGAAAACCGAAACCGACACCATCTGGGACCGCACCGTCCAAAAGTTTCAGGATGGCATGGACGACGGTATTCGCAGTGCCGCCAAGACCTTACGGACACAGGTCTCGATGCCCGTGAATGGACTAGGACCAATCATCCAGGAAGTCTCACTCAAGTCAGTCGTCAACAATGATCCAGACTTAATCAACATTGATCTCATCAATGAAAAGGAACGTTACTAATGCCGACTCCACCAGCAAGCGAAGTACAAGAGATCATAAGAGACGCTATGAGCTGGGTCATTCATCGCGTCCGCAAGGCTCCAAAGAGCGACGGAACCAACGACCCCAGCAGGCGAGTAGCGAGTGTGTACCCTGGATGGCCGCTCACAGCGAAAGTGCCCGCAGGATACACAATACCGGGTGCCCAAGGGGACGGTGATTATGTGCGTCATTTAGGCGACGAATTCGTCTGGGAAATCATACCTCCGCCTCCACCCCCGGCACCACCCATCCTGGTGAACGAGAGCATAGAGCTCGAGTTGATTCACCGGCGTGTAACATCGTTTAGGGCGAAAGCGAAGATAGGGGCATGGGCCGATGGTCAGCCGCCTATTTTCCTGGAATTGCGCCGTGACTATCAATCAGACGGGACAGTGCAGACTGAAATTCATTATGCTGGCAAGCCGTCTAATGACGCTCGTAGTTACCCTATCAAGGTGTACTTCGCAGACGATGAAATCATCAACGACCACCGCACTACTGCAAAAGGAAGAGTATTTCAGAAGGCCACACAAGGTGAGACTGAACTGAACTCTAACAAGTACTCAATTCGCGAGTCTATATCAGCCAGTAAAGTGCTGCAGGGATATCGGGACTACGCGCAGCTCCGAGCCTTCCACCTACCTCTCTGGGGCAATGACGATAATTTGGACATCTATTCTTCAATTTTCGCGAGAGGGTACGATAAACCCGATGGATACATGTTCTTGAGCTCCATGTATCGTGATTGCTCTGTTAAACATAGAGATTGGCCTCGTGACGACAATCGAGGAGCTTCGGCGGGCGGTTGGGGATTCAACCACCGGAGCAAAATCTGCACGAGTCTCCCAGCCTACACTTTTTTGTCACGGCAGGACGCACTGGGGCTAACGGCCCAAGCCATCCATGTCATGATGAAATACAACGATCCTAACCACGAATATAAAAGTCCCTGGCCAAGCGTGAGACCCGGTGGTCCACCTAATCCCTTAACACCAAAGGAATTAGCGGACTATGGTTGGAAGAAGTGGTACACGGATGGAATCGGATGCACGTTTCCTATCAGTGGAGACAGAATCACCCGCGCATCATCGCTACGCACAAATCTAATGCTCGTCCTCCAAACTCTGCTTGGATACCGTTTCAGCCAAGGTTCACTATACAAGTCTAGGGCCGACATCATTGCCGACATTCTGCGGCAGGTACAGGTGGGCCATGCCCCTCAGCCCGCGAATGGAGCAAAGACCCGCGCTGACGGGGATATCGTAAGGCCAACTTACGCCGGGGCACAGCTACTTGTATGGACAACCGTAGGCAGCCTCGGCGTCACGAGTTTTGACTGGATTAGGGGTCTTATCAGCGAGACCGTTGACCTCCCCCCGGATGAACTGGATTGGCCCCTTTCCAATGTCGAGACAACAGCCACATACGCGCAGGCGTTTCGAGTCTACTTGTACCACAAATACGGAGTAGTGCTTGGCGATTGGCGTTCCATACCTGGCATCTCGACGGAGCTGGTCAACTCCATACGTCTACGCGCGGCCGCAGTAGGAGACTCAACCCTTGGTTCATTCAATAGACGCCCGACGGCTTACGCGGGCGCTGATCAGGTGGTGGGCAAGGGAGCCTCTGTGACGTTACGCGGAACAGGGAGTACAGACCCCGACGGCGATACGCTCACCTACAAGTGGACGCAGACGGCTGGGCCGAGCGTGACTATCAGCAGCACGACAGCCGTTAGTCCCACCTTTGCTGCACCATCGACCCTGACGACGCTGACATTCAGGCTGACGGTGACGGACAGTCGAGGGGCAACGAGTACTGATGACGTGACCATCAGGGTAACCCGCCCTCCCGTGGCCAACGCCGGCGCGGACCAGACGGTGACTGCAGGGGCTACTGTCACGCTGGACGCGAGCGGGAGCAGCGATCCCGATGCAGGAGACACGCTCACCTACATGTGGGAGCAGGCCCCCGGCATCGGCGGGAGTGAAATCACCTTAAGCGACGCCGCCGCGGTCAGTCCGACGTTCACGGCTCCGTCGGGTCCTGCTGCGCTGACGTTCAAGCTGACGGTGACGGACAGCCAGGGGGCGAGCACCAGCGACACCGTGTCGGTCACGGTGCGGGCGTCTGACAATTCAGGCTAAAACAGACTCAAGCACGCAAACACAAGGAGGCAAAAACAATGGGCATACCCATACTGACGAGCGAAGGGTTCGTAGGGCAGAGGTGGATCATCGACGACTACTTCCGCGCCGGGGAGACGCTTCGCTGCGGCGATGTGGTGGGCATCCAGCAGGACCCCGCATCAGGCCGGGGTAACCACCCGCGGGTGTTCAGGATAGACAGTGACGTGGACAAGTGGCGCGTCATCGGCATAGTGCATACGCCCGCAGGTAAGGAAGTGGGAGACCAGGTGGCCACGACGGGCGCAACCTCAGCGGATGACGAGTATGTGCAGGTCGTGGTCAAGGGGATTGCAAAGGCGCTATCGGCCAAGGCAATCGGTGTGGGAGACCCGGTGATGGCCACGGGCGGCACACTGACACCCTCTGGCAAGGGCGCCGTAGCCACGGTGACGGACGCTGTACGACATAACCACAACTACGTATCCGGCGACATCAATAGCGCTGCCATCAATAGCGGCGACACAAGCAGTTCAGACGGGCAATCCGGTCCACAAGGCCCTGCGGGTCCTCGCGGTCCTCAGGGACTTCAGGGTCCCGCCGGCGCACGGGGTCCGGCTGGAGCCACAGGCCGCCAGGGCCCGAAGGGCGACCCCGGCTTGGATGGCACGCCCGGAGCAACCGGTCCAAAAGGCGACAAGGGCGACAGGGGCCTTACGGGTTACTCAGGCGTCGACGGAACGCCAGGAGCAACCGGTCCAAAAGGCGATAAGGGTGACAAGGGCGACAAAGGTGAAAGGGGCCTGCGGGGTCACTCAGGCATCGACGGAACGCCCGGAGCCACCGGTCCAAAGGGGGATAAGGGTGACAGGGGCCTGCGGGGTTACTCAGGCATCGATGGAACACCCGGAGCCACCGGTCCAAAGGGCTCGACAGGCGCAACCGGACCGCGAGGCCCGGCCGGCCCGAAGGGCGCTAAGGGTGACAGGGGACTGCGAGGTTACTCAGGCATCGACGGGACGCCCGGAGCAACCGGTCCAAAAGGTGACAAGGGTGACAGAGGATACAGGGGTCTCAGAGGTTTAACCGGACCACGGGGCCCCGCGGGTCCGCAAGGTCCTCCTGGTCCCCGAGGTCCTGAAGGTCCTAAAGGTCCACCTGGGTACGGTTAGAGACACGCCGAACATTTGCTGCCGCAGCCACGCCTGCGACGACTAACGAGACTGAATAAGGAGGCCAACAATGAGTACAACCGAACCGCCCGCCCAGGAACAGACCGGGCACACGCATGAAATCTCCGCCGAGGAGCGTGCGGTGGTGGTGGGCAAGTGCGTAAAAAACTCCACCGGCGCGAACGAGGTAATAGAGGTCCTGGTGGACATAGCCGGATAGGATGTGCCTATCCGGTAGCGCGGGAGTTTCAGACACCTGAAGCTTCAGGGGCGGCTCGGTATCGAGCCGCCCCTTCATTTGCGAAGAAGCCTGACACCGCCCGGTAAGCGGCCACAACGTATAACCCGGGAGGTCCCGATCAAATCTGTTGCCGGCAGGCTGGCAAGTGCCGCGGCTAGCCAGGAATAGTCACGCAAACGGAGTAGCGGGCTCCGTGGCGGAGAGGGCGGGATTCGAACCCGCGGTTCCGGTTCCCCGGAACACGCGCTCTCCAGGCGCGCCCGTTCAACCACTCCGGCACCTCTCCCACGGCCCCAGGTCCACGGCGCGCGAGGCGAGAATTGGCCTCGACACAGACCGCACAGCCTGGCGGAGAGGGCGGGATTCGAACCCGCGATACCCGTAACGGGTATACCGGTTTTCGAGACCGGCGCTTTCAACCACTCAGCCACCTCTCCGGACCCAAAATTGTATCAAAGGCCAAGTTGAGGTTACCCTTCGGCCAGGGCCGTCCGGCGGCTCATTTTGGCCTATTCAGGCAGTACTCCGGGTTGACACTTTCGAGACGCCGTACTTAGCATTACTAAATCAACCACACGCTCGAAACGTCATTCGTACCTGCTCAAAACCCTTGAAACCGCACGTGTTCCACGTCTTCGTTGGACCACGTAGACGTCCTGTTTTGTCCGACCCTGACTCAGCCGTGGCAGTAGCCGACCCGCGTCCGAAGGAGGTCGGGTCAGCAGAATGATGGACGCCTGTACGGGTGTCATCCTGGCCGCCGGCAAGGGCGCCAGGATGAGGTCCCGCATTCCCAAAGCCCTGCACGAACTTTGCGGGGCGCCGATGCTCAGCCACGCTGCTGCGGCCATTCGAGACGCAGGTGTGAGCCGGGTAGTGGTGGTGGCAGACCCGGTGACGGCCGAGTCACCGGAACTGGCGGCCGCCGCCGGAAACGGCGCCAGGATCGCCGTTCAGTCCGAACCGCTCGGCACGGCCGACGCGTTGCTGGCAGCACAGGCGGCGTGCGAAGGTTCCGACCGCGTCCTGGTAGGCGCGGCCGACATGCCTCTTGTCAGACCTTCTTCGGTCAATCGCCTCCTGGCTGAACAGATTAACAGCGGCGCCCTTATGACCGTGCTTACGGCCCGCGTGGACACCCCTGAGGGGATGGGCAGAATTCGCAGGAATTCCGCAGGCCAACCGGTCGCCATTGTCGAGGAGACCGACGCGGACGATGAGGCCCTCGGAATTGGAGAGGTCAACACCAGTTGGTACTGTTTTGCGTCGGAGTGGTTGTGGAACTCCCTTGAGAAGGCGAGATTTTCGGCCAACGGCGAAAAGTACCTGACGGACCTGCTTGAGATGGCCGTCCGCGAGGGCTTGGCCGCTGCCGTAGAGGTGGAGGATTCCGCTGAGGCAACGGGGGTAAATGACCGCAGCCAGATGGCCGTCGCGGAGGGACTGATGAGGGACCGCGTCCGGGCTCGATGGATGCAGGCCGGGGTCACACTAAAGGACCCAGCCACGACCTACATCGACGTCCACGCAGTTCCGGGCCCCGACAGCGTCGTATACCCGGGCACGCACATCCTTGGAAACACCCGAATCGGCAAAGAGTGTCACGTCGGCCCCGGGTCCTGGCTGAAGGACTGTAAGGTGGGAGACGGTGCGAAAGTGATCAGCTCCCACTGTGAGGACGCAGACATCGGTCCCTTTACGTCCGTCGGCCCATCGAGTCGACTACGCCCCGGCGCGAAACTCGGCGATGGTGTTGTAGTCGGGAACTTCGTTGAGATAAAGAACAGCGTGGTCCGGACAGGTACCCACATCGGCCACTTCAGCTACGTGGGCGACGCAGAGGTCGGCAGCGACGTGAACATCGGCGCCGGCACGGTGACCTGCAACTATGACGGCAATAACAAGCACAAGACAATCATCGGCGACGGAGCGTTCATAGGTTCCGGCGCCATGCTGGTCGCGCCGCTCCGCATTGGCCGCGGAGCGCGCACCGGCGCGGGGGCCGTGGTGACGAAAGACGTCCCGGCCGGCGAATTGGTCGCCGGTGTTCCGGCCCGCAGACTAGACAAAAATCCACCCGACAGGAGATAGGTGACCCCAATGACAAATCTCGAAGAACCTGGATGCAGTACGAGCGCCGGGGCGGACCCGGATGATACGGGCGCTGCGCACGGGGGTGAACGACAATGACCTCCGAGGCGTGGCTACCCTGGGCCGTAGTGGGCCTGTGTACGTTCGCCGGCTTGATGATAAGCACGGCGATGACTGTGTACGGCCAGACGACAAACGGACTGGCTGCTGTCGGGCAGACTAACGACGGGCTGGATACAGAAGACCTGCCAGTACTGGACGAAGGCGTCGTGGTCTTTGGAAACGCGCTGCGGGTTGGGAGCCTGTTGGCGGGCGCAGCGGCGTTTACCGTGGCGTTGGACGGAACGCTGGCGGTGGTTAACGCAATCATCGTCGGGAGCAGCGCCAGCCTGGGCATAGGCGCCGCAACGGGCGCGGTGTCCTCGGCAATCGGCAACCGTTTCCGGGACCAACTTCGGCCGGTGTTCGCCCCGGTCGCATTTGCGTTGAGGGTGGGCGCCCTGCTGTCCGGCGTCTCGCTGATTTCGGCCGCCGTAACCGGTCGCAAACCCGGCACAGAGGCCAGCGATGAAGAGGTCAGCGCCGCGCTGCTCGAGAGCCTGGACAGGCTGGAGGCGGCGCGGATACCGGAGGGACAGGAAGAGCTCCGCATGATTCGCGGTGTCTTGCGAATGGACTCGGTCAAGGTCCGGGAGATCATGCGGCCGCGCGTCGACATGGTCGCCGCGACGGTCGACTCCGACCCGGAGGCTGTTACCGAGTTGATGGCCGTAGGCGGGTACAGCAAGATTCCCGTCTACGAAGACTCGATCGACAATGTGACCGGAGTTTTGTACGCGCGGGACCTGCTTCGAGCCCGAGACGACGGGAACGGCAACGCGGCAAGCGTTCACAGACTGGTCCGACCGGCCATGTTCGTGCCGGAGTCCCAGAACCTGGAACGCCTCCTGCAGGAGTTCCAGGAACGGCGGACGAGCATCGCCATCGTTGTGGACGAGTATGGAGGCGTTTCCGGCCTGGTTACGGTGACCGACCTGATAGAGGAGATCGTCGGCGAACTGGTCGACGAGTTCGACGTCGAAGAGCCGGAAGTGCAACGCATCAGCGACTCCGAGTCGCTCGTAGACGCCCGGGCATCCATCGACCTGCTCAACGAAAAGCTGGGCACTCAAATCGAGGCGGAAGGATTCGACACCGTAGGCGGGCTCGTATACCGGGAACTGGGCAAAATGCCGTCTAACGGCGACACGGTCCAGGTGGACGGCTTGGTCATAACGGTCCAGTCCACCATAGGCCGCCGCATCCACCGCGTCCGCGTGGGCCGGGCCGGCTAGTCTCCGGCAGCCACTCGATTACCGCCGGAGCGGAGCCATCACCGGTGGCCGAAGGATTGCAAGTCGGCCCGATTGGTCGTTCCTCAGAAAATAGCCCTCCCCGGCCGCCGTCCCGCTAACGTTGCTCGGGGACCCATTCTTCATCCACGAGCCGATCGGCGACCGGACAACGTGTCATCCCGAGCGAAGCCGAGGGATCTGAACCGGTCGTCCTCTAACCACGCTCGGCGACCCATCGCGAACCGTGCACAGTGACGACCAACCGGCAGACCGCACTTTCATGAGCGGTGGCGCCGGTGGCAACCGGCATGGATGATTGGTACGAAAATGAACCGGTCACACCCTCACTCGTCGTGCCCTCCATCCCCTCCCCGCACTCCGTACCCCGTCTCCCCGCACTCCGATGCGGGGCCGGTACCTACGGTGGGGCCATACAGAGTCGTCGTGCCAGCCCCCATCGTCTTACCGGGGTAACAACGTCACCCCGTACCCGATACGGGGCCGGTACCCACGGTGGGGTGCGGAGGTGGGTACACCCGAAATGCGCAACCAGAAACCGGCAGGCGCCACCCCGCTTTCATCACCGCGTGCGGCCTCAACAAGGCCATAGTGACTCTGGTCAAAGGGGTGCGACGTGGTGTGTTCCAGTGGACCGGACGCGCCCGGTATCGAGTCCCTGCTGCGGCATTGCAGCCATTTTTGAAGGCCCGGACGGGCCCGGAACTATATCCCTTACCCCTGAACATCGTCAGGGGCTTCGCCACAGCGAAGATCCCGCAAAAGAGAAGCGCCCCGGCGAATGCCGGGGCGCTTTCAGGTTTATCCGCTATGCGGTCGTGCGACCGGTTAGTCGGGGTCCTTGTCCACCATCACGAACGGTGCGTAGAGCACGGTGCCCTTGTCACCCCTGGCCTCCAACTGCAGCGGTCCGCTGTTGTACCAGGCGAATGGGTATTCGTCAGGATTGTCGGGAACCTCGAGGACGTTCAGGCTGATCGTGGCGTGAATCGCGCCGGCCCCATTGGCCTGGCCGACTTCGACTGGGAATGTGGACCCGCGAGCCTTCCCCTGGTCCCACTCGACTATCGTCGGGAGGTAGGTGCCGGCGGTCGGGATGCGAACTCGAAGCGTGACCATTTCACCAGCGACGAACCCTGCGCCCAGAACCCTGGCCAGGGAGTGTCCACCGGGTACGCCGTCGTCGACGAGTTCGATGAATCCGGGTATGCCGCTTCGCTCATCGAGGATCAAGAGCGCGGCGTTCTTGCCATCAACGCCGTCCGCGCCATCCGCGCCGGGGGCGCCTTGTTCACCCTGTATGCCCTGTACGCCCTGTTCACCCTGAGGTCCAGGGTTACCCGGCTCACCGGGGGCGCCGGGGTCTCCCGGCTCACCGGGCTCACCGGGGGCGCCGGCAGCGCCGGGTTCTCCGGGTGCGCCTGGCAGTCCTGCCTTTCCAGGCAGGCCCGGCTCTCCAGGAGGTCCCTGAGGTCCGGTACACGCGAGAAGGGCCACCAGCAAAGTAGTCGCAAGAATCAGGAAAAAGGCAGCGAACCTTTTTTGGAACAGACCATTCATTAGGCCTCGTCCTCCGTATCGTCCATCAGTTCCCCACAGGACTTCAAATGCCCGAGAATTACGCGCTCAGCCTGGTTAGGACCTGGTTAAATTTTGATTTTGATTAAGCGCGCGCTAAGCACCCTTACTAGAGGGGCTACGGCGCCCATCATATTCTTCGCATTTCGGCCATGTCAAGGAGAGATGCCACGTACTTTGGGGCACTTCAACCCCGTTTAACACCCAGTTTGCAGGCTGTCGTCCAACCTTAAACGGGCCACCTGCTGCCCACCCCAGTCGTCCGCCGGGGGAACAGGCAGGCACGCGGACCTACTCAGACCGGTCGGCATGGTATCATTTGACTTGCGAAATACGAGTGAATACAGCAAAGAGCCAGGCTGCGCGGGGCGAAGTGCCCCCTTGGCGTAACAGCCATAGATAGATACGGAGATTCCCTGACACCTTGGACCAGTCCACACGCGCGGCCGTAATCGAGGAGAACCGAAACCACCCAACTGACACAGGGTCCCCTGAAGTCCAGATTGCTATTCTTACCGCCCGAATCAACGAGTTAACCGAACATTTCAGACGGCACAGGCATGATCAAGCCGGCCGCCGGGGACTGCTCAAACTCGTCGGCAAACGTCGCCGGCTCCTCAACTACCTGAGCCGGGAAGACGTCAACAGGTACCGCACGCTGATTAACAGGCTGGGCCTACGAAGGTAACCAGAACGCTCCCGCATCGGAGCGTTCTTTTTTTGTTTACGCGGCCTCTTCTCCCAAGGAGAGCGTGCGCGAATTTTGGAGACAACGAAAAACATGATATCCAAGTTTGAAATGGAGCTCGGCGGGCAAGTGCTCGAACTGGAAACGGGCCGCATAGCCGGCCTGGCCGGCGGCGCCGTGACCGCAAAATACGGAGACACATTCCTGCTGGTCACCGCCACGGCGAGCAAGAAGCCGCGCAGCGGCATCGACTTCCTTCCCCTCACAATCGACGTAGCTGAAAGGGCGTATGCGGCGGGCAAGTTGCCCGGCGGCTTTTTCAAAAGGGAAGGCAGGCCAGGCACAGAGGCAATACTGAATGGCCGGTTGATCGACCGGCCGCTGCGGCCCCTGTTCCCAAAGAACTACCACAACGAGGTGCAGATCATCGTCACAGTCATGTCGTCTGACATGGTGCACCCGTATTCGCCCATCGGCATCATCGGCGCTTCGGCGGCGCTCGCAATTTCGGACATCCCCTTCGACGATCCGATAGGCGCGTGCGTCATCGGTCTGCTGGACGGGGAACTCGTCGTCAACCCGACGTACCAGGACCTCCAGGACAGCCAACTCGACCTCACGGTCGCCGGCACCGAAGACGCCATCATGATGGTCGAAGCCGGCGCGAACTTCGTGTCCGAAGCCGTCCTCCTGGATGCCCTTCAACTGGCGCAGGAAGTCAACGGGACCATCGTGGAGCAGATCCGCGAAATGCAGGCGAAGGTCGGAAAGACCAAGCTGCCTGCGCCCGAAGCGACACCGGAGTTGAAAGCGGCGGAATCTGCCGTTCGCGCGCACGTGGGCGACCGTATCAAGGAGGCATTGGCCGGGTCCGGAGACAAGATGAGCAGGCAGTCTGCCGTCGATGAAGCGATGGACGAGGCGATGGAAGCGCTGTCCGGAGACCACGACGCGGTCCACGTGCAGTCGTCTCTTTGGGACCTTGAAAAAGAGGCGGTTCGAGGCGCCATTCTTGACGAGGGTCGCCGAACGGACGGACGGTCCCTGGAAGATATCCGCACACTGGCTTCCGAAGTCGGGTACCTCCCGCGAGTGCACGGGTCAGCGATATTCGCACGGGGTGAGACCCAGGTCGTGAGCACCGTGACTCTCGCATCTCTCGGCGAGCGCCAGCGAATCGACTCGCTGAGCCCCGAGACCGAAAACTACTTCATGCACCACTACAACTTCCCGCCCTACTCGACGGGGGAGACCGGACGGTTCGGCTTCACCGGGCGACGGGAAGTCGGACATGGCGCGCTTGCCGGTCGGGCCCTGGCGCCCGTACTTCCCACCCAGGACGATTTTCCCTACACGATCCGAGTCGTCTCTGACATCGTCAGTTCCAATGGGTCCACTTCGATGGCAAGCGTTTGCGGGGGAACGCTCTCTCTCATGGACGCCGGCGTGCCAATCAGTGCGCCGGTTGCCGGGATCGCCATGGGGCTCATTACCGGCGAAGACGGCAAGTACGCGGTCCTGACCGACATACAGGGCGCCGAGGACCACACGGGCGACATGGACTTTAAGGTCGCCGGCACGGCCGAAGGAGTGACGGCCCTGCAGATGGACATCAAGGTCAAGGGGATCAACTTCAAGGTAATGGAACAGGCCCTCGAGCAGGCCCGCACCGCCAGGTTGAAGATCCTCGACCACCTCACCGAGACCATCGACGAGCCCAGGGAAGAACTGAGCGAGTTTGCACCCAGGATGGTTACGTTCAAGGTGCCGACGGACAAGATCGGCGCCATCATCGGACCCGGCGGTAGCGTCATTCGCGGCATGATCGAAGAATTCGGTGTGACCATCGACGTCTCCGACGACGGTACCGTGGTCATCGGTTCACCCGACCAGGTAAACGCCGACAAGACGAAAGAGCAGATTGACCTGCTGACACGCGAAGTTGAGGTCGGCGCCGTATACAAGGGCAAGGCCGTCCGCCTCATGCCGTTCGGGGCATTTGTACAGATACTCCCCGGCAAGGACGGCCTGGTCCACATAAGCGAGCTTTCCGAGCACCGCGTCCCAGACGTTGAGTCCGTGGTCAAGATTGGCGACGAGCTGGAGGTCATGGTCATCAACATCGACCACATGGGCAGAGTCGATCTCTCGGCCCGCGCGGTAATTGAGAAGGCAAAGGGCATCGAGCCCGAGTTCGGCAGCCCACGCGATCGACGCGGCGGAGGCGACCGTAACGGCGGCGGCCGGGGTGGAGACTTCCGCGGAGACCGACGCGGCGGTCGAGACCGGCGAGACGGCGACGGCGATTTTCGACGCGAACGAAGAGGTGGAGACTTCCGCGGCGAACGACGCGGCGGACGTGACAGGCGAGGCGGCGGCGACGACTTCCGGCGTGAGAGACGAGATGGGGACTTCCGTGGAGACCGACGCGGCGGGCGCGATCGCCGAGACGGTGATGGCGACTTCCGACGCGATCGACGCGGCGGTGGCGACTTCAGGCCGCAGAGAGAGTCACGTCCCCGGCGGCGGGTTGGCGGCGGCGACGGTGGGCACTCACGAGGCCGGGACCGGTTCTCAGACGACGGCTAAGCGATAGCTCTTTCCCGCCGTACATAATTGAACACGTCCCGGCGGGAGGACAAAACAGTGGCTGAAATCAAAGTAGCCGTAAACGGCATCATGGGTCGCATGGGATCCACGGTCCTGGGCGCGGTTGCGGCGGAGCCCGGCATGACGCCGGTGGGCGGGTCGGACCTGCTCGCCGGCGCTGGAATGTCAATTCCCCTGCCTGACGGCTCCGGCTCCGTCCCGGCGTTCGATAGCCTCGGAGAACTTCTCGACTCTGTCGCTGTTGACGTTGTGGTCGACTTCACCAACGGCGAGGCAGCAGCCGCGGCCATGAAAACCGCGATTGAAGGCGGCGTGCGAGTCGTCTCGGGTTCGACAGGCATTTCCGCTGACGACCTGGAACACGCCAGGGCGCTTTCCGCGGAGCGGGGCGTCGGCGTTATTTCGGCGTCGAACTTCGCGCTCGGAGCGGTCCTGCTTGGGCACCTGGCGGGCATAGCGTCTCAATACTTCGACTATGCCGACCTCCTGGAGAGTCACCACGAAGCCAAGGTTGATGCGCCATCCGGTACGGCGCTCTCCATCGCGGAGTCTATGGCGCGGGGCAAGGGCGGTCCGTTCACCTCATCCAACACGGAAAAAGAGACGTTGACCGGAGTGCGAGGCGGCGTGTACAGCGGCATAAACGTTCACAGCGCGCGCATGCAAGGGCGTGTGGCGCGCCATGAGGTCGTGTTCGGAGCACAGGGCCAGACCCTGACCCTCATACACGACTCGATCGACCGCGGCTCATTCATGCCCGGCGTCGTCACGGCCATCAGGCACGTCATGACGTTGGACAGCATGGTCGTAGGGCTGGACAAAGTCCTGGGGCTGGCGGACTAACCCGGGACGACCCGCCGGAAATTATCGCCCGGTTTCGACTGTGTGTGGCTTATCCTTGTTTACTGCGCGATTCAATTTGACGCGCCAATTTCGCGGAAAACGGACCAATGGACACAAGTGACCTGAACATAGCCATCGTGGGCGCCACAGGCGCAGTCGGGCAGGTAGCCCTGCAACTACTCGAGGACCGCTCGCACCCCAGGGAGCGGCTTGTAGTGATGGCCTCCAAGCGTTCGGCCGGCAAACGGCTGCCCTACGACGGGGGAGAACTGACGGTCATCGAAGCGACGCCGGACGCGTTCGAGGGTGTCGACGCGGCCTTCATATCGGCATCGTCTGCCGTGAGCCGGGAACTTGCCCCCGAGGCGGTCAGGAGAGGCGCCATCGTTATCGACGACGGCAGCGCCTTTCGCATGGAACCGTGGGTGCCCCTCGTCGTCCCGGAGGTTAACGGCGAAGACGTTGAATGGCACCGGGGCGTGATCTCAATACCAAACTGCACCACCACACCCCTGGTAATGGCGCTCAAGGCGCTCGATAGGGTAGCAGCCATCGAGCGGGTAACCGTGGCCACCTACCAGTCAGTCTCAGGTACCGGCGCAGCGGCCCAGGTCGAGTTGACTGACCAGTCAAGGGCGATGTTGGCCGGGCAATCGTACGAACAGGGAGTCTACCCGCACCGCATCGCCTTCAACGTGTTGCCGCAGGTGGACGATTTCCTGGACGACGGCTACACCGTCGAAGAGCAGAAGATGCTCAACGAGTCGCGCAAGATCCTGCACATGCCGGACCTGCCGATGTCCTCCACCTGCGTACGGGTGCCCGTCCAGGTCTCGCACAGCGAAGCGGCCCACATTGAGTTCGAACGGCCGGTTTCCGCAGGCGAGGCGCGCGAGGCTATGCGGCGCTTCCCCGGCGTGGAGGTCGTAGACGACCCGCAAAGTAGCGGCTACCCTATGCCCCACCACGCGGAAGGCCGCGATGAGGTATTTGTGGGACGAATAAGGGAGGATGCGTCCCACCCAAGGGGCATCGTCCTCTGGCTGGCGTGCGACAACCTGCGCAAGGGCGCAGCGTTGAACGCCCTGCAAATACTGGAAGAGGTGATTAGGCGGGAATGCCTGAGGCCGGCGGCTCTTACCGCCGCGGCCGCGTACGGGGGTAATGATCGAAATGGCTGAACCAGGCCGGCTGCTTACAGCAATGGTTACTCCGTTCACAGAGGACGGAGAAGTGAATTACGACAGGGCGCGAGCACTCGCCAGGGGGCTGCTGGATTCCGGCAGCGATGGGCTCGTGATCGGCGGGACTACCGGTGAGGCGCCGTCGATGAATGACGAAGAAAGGCTGCGGCTTTTCGCCGAGGTCAAAGAGGAGATCGGCGAACGCGGCGCGGTTGTCGCCGGCACGACAGACAACAACACCCGCGCTTCGATCGCGCTGTCGAAAGAGGCCGAGAAGGTGGGCGTGGACGCTCTTTTGCTGACCGTCCCTGCGTATAACAAGCCGCCCCAAGAAGGCCTGGTCCGCCATTTCAAGGCCATCGCCGAAAGCGTTTCAATACCGGGCATCCTTTACAACGTTCCCAGTCGCACGTCCCTGAACATGGAAGCCTCTACCACCCTGAGGCTCGCGGAGGTCGACAACATCATCGGTGTTAAGGAAGCCTCCAGCATGCCCGACCAGATCACCTACATAATCGACGGCGCGCCGGACGGTTTCCAGGTGTGGAGCGGCAACGACAACGAGACGTTTTCGATCATGTGCACCGGCGGGTACGGCGTGGTCAGCGTCGCCTCCAATATCATCGGACTGCAGATCAAGCACATGGTGGGCCTCATCCTGGAAGGCGAAATAGAAAGCGCTGCGAAAGAGCATCGTCGGATGCTGCCGATTTTCAACGCCCTGTTCTGGGTCACCAACCCTATACCTGTCAAGTACGCCGTGAACCGCGCCGGCTTCGAAGCCGGCCTGCCCCGTCTACCGATGACCGAGGCGGACGACGACTTCAGGTCGCGCTTCGATCCGGTGATGGACCGCTACGAGGTAGATCTCCCGGTCTGAGAGGGTGCCAAATAGGGGCATTGGGATGCGCAGACCCTAGCAACTTCTCCCAAACACGCTCTCAGACGATCCACTTGTAGGAGCGTCTCTTGTGGGCGCCCGAGGAGGTGGGGCGCGACAACTGACGCGATGCCAAGTCGTGATCGGTTAGGGAACTATTAGACACCCTCTAAGACGCCCGGCCCGGCAGTTACCGCCAAGCGCGCCTCGCGGCCCGGCATTCAGGCTACCGGTACCGCCCTGCCGTCAGGCCGCCGCGCCGTTGTCGTTGAAGAACGGGCGCAGCATCATCGTCTCTTCGCGCCTCGGGCCGGTTGAGATGATGCTTGCAGGGATTCCCAGCAACTCTTCCAGCCTGCGAACGTAGGCCCGCGCCCCATCCGGCAGGTCGGCCGGGTCTGTCAGGCCGCTTGTAGAGCCGGTCCAACCGGGAATCTCTTCGTACACCGGCTTGCACCTGTCGAGTAACACGGCGTCCACCGGGAACCGGTCGATCTCCTGACCGTCCAGTTCGTACGCGACGCACACTTTCAGCGAATCGAAGCCGTCGAGGATGTCCAGCCGCGTAACGATCATCGAGTCAAAGCCGTTTACCCGCACCGAGTATCGGCCGGCCACCGCGTCGAACCACCCGCAGCGCCTGGGGCGTCCGGTAGTGGCGCCGAACTCTCCGGCCTTCTGGCGGATCTCCTCTCCGGTCTCGTCGTCCAGTTCGGTAGGAAACGGCCCGCTTCCGACGCGCGTGCAGTATGCCTTGAAGACGCCTGCGACGCCGCCAAAGCTGCGAGGTCCGAGGCCGGAACCGGTCAGCGTGCCGCCCACGGTGGGGTTGGACGACGTCACGTACGGGTAGGTGCCGTGGTCCAGGTCCAGCAGCGCGCCCTGCGCGCCTTCCATGATGACGTTTTCGCCGTCCGCCAGCGCGTCGCCGATGATGTCCTCGGTGCGCCTGACATACGGGGCGAGGGCTGACGCCCATCGCTTGGTCATTTCGAACACTTCTTCAAGGTCGATGGGCTCGCCGCCGTAGATTTTCGTGATGATCTCGCTCTTGTGGGCGACGATGTCCGGCAACCGCATCAGCAGGTCTTCCGGGTCCAGCAATTCGCCCATCCTGAGTCCGGCGCGGCCCACCTTGTCCACGTACGCCGGACCGACGCCCCGCCCTGTTGTCCCGATGGCGCCTTCACCCCGCCTTTTTTCTTCCAACTGGTCCAGGGTGATGTGGTACGGCATGATCACGTGGGCGCGGTCGCTGACCCCCAGGTTGCCCGGCAGGCCGGCGTCGCGGGCCATCTCGATCTCTTCGATCAGCACTTCCGGGTCGACCACCACCCCGTTGCCGATGAGGTTCATGGTGTGCGGCCAGCAGATGCCTGACGGGACGAGGTGGAACTTGAACGTGCCGAACTCGTTTATGACGGTGTGCCCGGCGTTGTTGCCGCCCGAGTACCTTGAAACGACGGCCGCGTCCTCAGCCAGGAAGTCAATGATCTTCCCTTTTCCTTCGTCGCCCCACTGGGCGCCTATGACTGCGTACGCTGGCATGTGCTTCTCGAACGGCGCGCGTATCGGCCCGGGCGAGTTGGCGACCGGGCCGTACGGAAAACAATTCCAAGGGCTGAATTATAGCAGTGGGCAGTTCGAACCACGGCCGCGGCGTCAACCGTTTTCCGAGCGCCGTCGGCCCGGATTCGCCGGCCCTCGAATCAGTCTTGGCGGTTTTGAGCCGGGGCGTTGTTAACGCCCTCCGTGTGATTTGGCCCCTTGTACCGGCTCGCTTCGCGACGCGGGCGCGCGGGCGCGTGCACAATCAGGGTCTTGTGAGAGGCGTCTGATGTTGACCGTCCAGAGCGGATTGTTTAGTATTGTTGGTCTGCCCCGCTTTTGTTGGGGCTGTTGCGTGGGGCGTTTCCTGCCCCGGGTTGCACAGCACCTTAACAACTGAAGATCGATTCCGCATTTTCCGAGTCTATGTAGTTGGTTCCTTAATGTGGGCCAAGCTACTAAGGGCGCATGGGGGATGCCTTGGCGCTAAGAGCCGAAGAAGGGCGTGGCAAGTCTGCGATAAGCCTCGGTTAGCTGGCTAGCGAGCTTAGCCGGGGATTCCCGAATGGGGAAACCCGTCTGCCTTCGGGCAGACACGCATGCCATGAGGTATGCGAGGTAAGTGGGGGAACTGAAACATCTAAGTACCCCGAAGAATGGAAATCAACCGAGATTCCCTGAGTAGTGGCGAACGAAAGGGGAACAGCCCAAACCACCGGTGCCTAACGGCTGGGGCCTGAGCCCCGGTGGTGTTGTAGGGCGCAGTTGGAAGGTCCCCAGATCTTCCAGGGAGTAAGAAATCATGAATCTAGCCGAACAGTCCTGGAAAGGCTGGCCGCAGAGGGTGATAGCCCCTTAGGCGAAAGGTTCTTGACTCCCGTCTGTGTTCCTGAGTACCACGGGACACGTGAAATCCTGTGGGAAGCTGGGGGGACCACCCTCCAAGGCTAAATACTCTTGGCGACCGATAGTGTACTAGTACCGTGAGGGAAAGGTGAAAAGCACCCCGAGAGGGGGGTGAAAGAGAACTGAAACCATGTGCCTACAAACCGCAGGAGTACGTCAAATGCGTATGACTGCGTGCCTATTGAAGAATGAGCCGACGAGTTACTTTGCGTAGCAAGGTTAAGGCGTTTTGCGCCGGAGCCGAAGCGAAAGCGAGTCTGAACAGGGCGAGCAAGTTGCGCGGAGTAGACCCGAAACCGTGTGAGCTACCCATGGCCAGGCTGAAGTCCCTGTAACAGGGGATGAAGGGCCGAACCCGTTGAAGTTACAAATTCATGGGATGAGCTGTGGGTAGGGGTAAAATGCCAAACGAACACGGAGATAGCTGGTTCTCCCCGAAATGCATTTAGGTGCAGCCTCGGGGGTTACTTTACGGAGGTAGAGCACTGGATGGGTAAGGGGGCGTGAGCTTACCAACCCCAACCAAACTCCGAATACCGTAAAGGGCACCCCGGGAGTGAGACAGTGAAGGATAAGCTCCATTGTCGAAAGGGAAACAGCCCAGATCGCCGTCTAAGGTCCCAAAGTACATGCTAAGTGTGAAAGGGAGTGGGGTTGCAGAGACAGCCAGGAGGTTGGCTTAGAAGCAGCCACCCTTGAAAGAGTGCGTAATAGCTCACTGGTCAAGGAACCCCGCACCGAAAATAAACGGGGCTCAAGCATGTCACCGAAGCCGCGATTCCAGACCGCTCTGCGGTCCGGGAGGTAGGGGAGCGTTCCCAGGGCGTTGAAGTCGGACTGTGAAGTCCGGTGAAGCGCTGGGAAGTGAGAATGTCGGCATAAGTAGCGTCAATTCTGGTGAGAATCCAGAACGCCGAAAGTCTAAGGTTTCCTACGCTACGCTGATCGACGTAGGGTTAGGCGGGCCTAAGGAGTAGCCTAAAGGCGAATCCGATGGACAGCTGGTCAAGATTCCAGCCCCGCACTGGCCTCCGTTTGAGATGGCGGGGGGACGCGGATTGGTAGGTGCCGCATGCCTATTGGATATGGCGTGTGACTGCCCGTATGTGAGCCCTGGAGGTTAAAAGATCCGGGGCGTTCGAGCTGAGGGGCGGGCGGACCCTGTGGTACTCCACGGGGAACGGCACTGATCCCTAGCCGCCAAGAAAAGCCTCGCCATCGAGGAGCCAGAGCGTCCGTACCGTAAACCGACACTGGTAGACAGGGGTAAGCGCCCCAAGGCGTTCGAGACAACCGTCGTTAAGGAACTCGGCAAATTAACCCCGTAACTTCGGGAGAAGGGGTGCCTCATGGGTATTAAAGCTACGCGCCCAAAGCCCGTGAGGCCGCAGATAACAGGCTCAAGCGACTGTTTACCAAAAACACAGGTCCGTGCTAAAGCGAAAGCTGATGTATACGGGCTGACGCCTGCCCAGTGCCGGTAGGTTAAGGGGCGGAGTGCAAGCTCCAAACCGAAGCCCCGGTGAACGGCGGCCGTAACTATAACGGTCCTAAGGTAGCGAAGTCCCTTGTCGGGTAAGTTCCGACCCGCACGAATGGCGTCACGACTTGAGCACTGTCTCAACGACGGACTCGGTGAAATTGCAGGACCCGTGAAGATGCGGGTTACCCGCGGCAGGACAAAAAGACCCCGTGGAGCTTTACTGCAACTTGGCATTGGTTCGAAATTAAAACTGTGTAGGATAGGCGGGAGACGTTGAAGCCTGGGCGCCAGCCTGGGCGGAGTCAACCTTGAAATACCGCCCTTTCTTAGTTTTTGATCTAACCCCGGCGCAACCGGGGAACAGTGTCTGGTGGGCAGTTTGACTGGGGCGGTCGCCTCCCAAAGAGTAACGGAGGCGCCCAAAGGTCACCTCAAGCTGGATGGAAATCAGCTTAAGAGTGTATTGGCATAAGGTGGCTTGACTGCGAGACCTACAAGTCGAGCAGGGACGAAAGTCGGGCAAAATGATCCCACGGTACCGAGTGGAAGGGCCGTGGCTTAACGGATAAAAGCTACCCCGGGGATAACAGGCTTATCTCGCCCAAGAGTTCACATCGACGGCGAGGTTTGGCACCTCGATGTCGGCTCGTCGCATCCTGGGGCTGAAG
>DAOUKO010000011.1:0-17271 GCA_034421215.1 Dehalococcoidia bacterium | reverse complement strand
GTTGGATTAGGGGGTAGCCGCGCCGCTCTGGCCCTGCGTCCATGGGTATCGGATCGGGTCCGGCAAGACGAAATAGGGGGAGGCCGGCAAGACGAGTGCGTGGGAGTCTGGGGGAGACGAGGGAGGGTGTGACCGGCGGCGGCCCCACCCGGGCCCTGCGTCCATGGGTACCGGATCGGAGTCCGGCACGACGGGTAAAGGGGTTGTTGGGTTAGGGGATAGCCGCACCGCTCTGGCCCTGCGTCCATGGGTACCGGATCGGGGTCCGGTACGACGAAATAGGGGGAGGCCGGCACGACGGGCGGGCGTGGATTGGGTTATGGGGTCGCGGCTACTCCATCCTGGAGCCGGCCCAGTTGGAGAGGGCGCGCGCTGCAGGGTCGGTGTGTACGTTTACTATTGCCGGCACGCCCGCCGACATGGCCCGTTCGAGGGCTGGGCGGATTTCTTCAGGTTCTTCGACGTTTTCGCCGTAGCCGCCTAGGGCCTCCGCCAATTTGTCGAACTGCGTGTAGCCGAGCTCCCGGCCGGGCTTGCGAATGCCCTTGACGCGGGCCGTCCAGCCCTCGTTGTTCGATACGACGATGGTCATGGGCAGCTTGTACCTGACAGCCGTGTCGAAGTCCTGGATGTTCATGCCGAGGGAGCCATCGCCGTGTAGAGAGACAACCTGCTTGTCGGGCTTGGCGAGCTTGGCGCCGATGGCGTAAGGGAGACCCACACCCATGCAGCCGGTCGGGCCGGAGTTGATGCGGTGGCCCGGCTCATAGGTCTGGATCGACTGGCGGCCGTAGTGGAGGATCTCGTTGCCGTCAACGGTCAGAATCGCGTCGCGGTCCATCACTTCGCGAAGTTCTTTGCAGAGCCGCAGCGGGTGGATGGGCGACGCGTCGGAATTCTCCAGCGGCGCGACGCGGTTTCGGCGGGTGAGGTCGGCGTCGCGCAGGTGCTCGACCCACTCCGACTCATGACGAGGGGCGAAGCCGGTCCGTTCGAGTTCGTTGTTTATCTGACCGAGGACCGCCTTGGCGTCGCCCGCCAGCCCCATGCTCACGGACCGGTTCTTCCCTATTTCGCTTGGTTCGATATCGATCTGGATAATCCGGGCATCGCGGTTGATACGCCGGCCGAAGGTCATCACCCAGTTGAAGCGGGTGCCCACGACCAGGACCGCGTCACATTCGCGGAAGGCCACGCTGCGCGCTGCCGGGAATGACAGCGGGTGGTCTTCGGGTATCAGCCCTCGCGAAATCGGCGTCGTGTAGAACGGGATGCCGGTACGGTCCACGAATTGTCGCAGTTCGTCCCACGCACGCGACCAGAACGCGCCTCCGCCTGCGAGGACGATCGGGCTGCGAGCGTCGGCCAGCGTGGCCACAGCGCGACGGACCATGTCCGGGTCGGCTTCCGGCCGGGCCAGCGTTTCCGGCCGGGGTGGCGACGGCGCATCGCCCTCTTCCACTTTTTCGTACAGGACGTCCTCGTTGCAATCGACGTAGACCGGACCCGGCCGGCCCGTGGTAGCGAGCCGGAACGCGGTCGAGACCTGCTCCGGGTAGCGGTCGGCCTGCGTGGGCCTCATCACCGCCTTGCTCACGGGTTCGAATATCGACACCTGGTCGATCTCCTGGAAACCGCCGCGGCCGAAGTCCGAGATCGGCCCGGCGCCGCCCAGGGTCACCATCGGAGCGCAGTCCACGAACGCGTTGTACTGGCCGGTCAGCAGGTTCAGCGTGCCGGGCCCCGACGCGGCCGTAGTCACACCGGGCTTTCCGGTTACGCGCGTGTAGCCGTGCGCCGCCATCGCCGCCGCCTGTTCGTGCCGGAAGTCGACGGTACGAATTCCCATGTCTTCCGAGTTGTTGACGATTTCGTAGTTGGGCCCGCCCATGAGATAGAAAAGGGTGTCTACCCCTTCTTCCTTCAAGGTGCGGGCGACCAGATAACTGCCCTCTACCTGACCCATTAGTTCTCCTTTTTGCAGGCGATTTCCGAGCCGACTCAGACTCTACCCGATGTGGCTCGGCTTCTTAGTCATCGTTAAGGGTCCGCCATGAGCCGTTCTGCCTCTGCCGTCGGGCGTTGGCCGGCCAGCGCCGACGATCGCGTACGCGGCGAAGTTCCTGCGAGCCTCGCGGTCTCGACGAGCAGGGATACTCCGCCGGCGAAGTCTGCCAACGCTATCGCCTCGGCGGCGACCGAGTCGTCGGGACCTCCGTTGTGGTAGTTGGCAAGTGGAAACGCCACACCTGTGGTCGAATATCCGAATGCGGAAAAGGCCGTGGCTTCGCACACGCCGCCGCTCATAAGTTGTCGTTGAAACCTGAACTCCCCCGCTGCGGCGAGTCGGTCGCCGGCCATCGTCAGGTACGCCTCTGCGCGGGCGTCGAACGTGGCCCTTGCGTCTCCGACGCGTATCACGGGCCCTCGCCCGATCTCCGCGCCGGGCAGCGTTCTGCTGGACTCGATGGACACCACTATCGTGTCCCTGGGCAACAACCCGTCCGACGCAGCCAGCCGCGCGCCCACGAGCCCGACCTCCTCAGCCCGCGTGAACAGTCCGTGGACGGCGCCGGGTGTTTCGGATTCGGTTGAGGCGCGCAGGGCGGCGAGGACCGACGCACAACCCGCCAGGTCGTCGAGCGCACGCATGCGGATCATGCTCCCGTCCAGATCGAAGTCCGGCAGATCGAACACGACGGCGCAGGGCAGGTCTCCGACGTGCTCATCGGCGTCAACGAGCACGGCCCTGTCCCTAGTCGGGGTATCGTGCGCATCCTCCGAGACGGGCACCCCGGCGATTACGGACCCGTTAACGCGCCGGAACGCGGCCGGATTACCGGAGTCATCGTTCGTGATCAGTTGGACCGCGGTCCCTGCCTTGAGCGCGCCGGGCGGCACGCCGCCGAGGGCCCTGCACATCAGGTAACCGCCGTCATATGAAACGGCCTCGAACCCGGGGTGGTCCAGGTGGGCCACGAACGCCAGGCCAGGTGCGTCAGCGTCGACGCCGGGCCTCGTGGCGAGCACGTTTCCCCACTGGTCCACGGTCACGTCGAGCCCGGCCGTTTCGCAGGCGGACTTCACGTATTCGGCGCCCCGTTGTTCGAAATACGGAACGGCCGGGAGTCGCCCCAGCGCCGCGAGCGACCGCAGCGCGTATTCCCTGTTGACGGCTTCGTTCAGTGGTTAGTCTCCCGAGTCATTCGAGTGGTCATCTGTGTTGGTTGGACGCCGCAGGTAAAGCGGTCTTAAGAGGGTGTCCCAGATGTCGCGCGGTTAAACCACTTCCTCTCCTAGAGGAGAGGATTGAGGTGAGGGCGCGACGCCGGACCACCGAAATCGTCATGTTGAAAGTGGGACTAACGATTTCACCCAATGCCCTCCAGATTATCACCAATATTACACTGACAATGCCCCTAGCTATTCCCTACAATAGAGTTGCAGACCTCAATGGCCAGGGCGGTCAGCTGCAGGGGAGTTGAGTTTCCCCTCCTGCCCGCCTTACTCTGTAGGTTCAGGGATGCAGCGCGTGCCGATGCCGACTCGATCACACGGATACATGATCGACAACCTGCTTGTGTTGTGTGCGGTGCTACATGATGGCCGCCGCGAAGCTGAGAGCTGGGAACCTGAACAATGACCACAGCCAGAGTAAAACATGTTTTGTTCACCCTCACAATATTCATTATTGCGACGGCAACATGGTTTTTGATAACACGTTTTAAAAATATAGGAGATTATATAATACCATTTATTATTACAGTGTTAATACTTGGACTTGTAAAGTCCTGGCAATATAAACGGTTTGTGCGTCAAAGGCAAGAAGAGGAAGAATTAAGATTAAGAAAAGAGCGAGAACAACATTATGGAAGCGCTGACAACTACTGATCAATGTCAACAGGCGAAAAAGATTGAACGTGTCATGACTAAAAGATGGAGTCGTCATCAAAGTTTTGCCAGTGGATCACCGCCCAATCACAAGGGGGTGTACATCATCTTCAAGCAACTCAGACAAGGGACGTACTTGCCCTTCTATGTGGGCCGTGGTTGCTCCATTAGAAATAGGATTAACCATCACCGCTCATCTTGGTCAAGGATCATTGAAGATATTCGCGACATCAACAAGAGGCTTAAGGATGAATGGTTGTTCACTACCAAGTTCACTACCACGTATGTGACTGACAAGGTCGAGTGTCGCAGGATCGAGGCCTACCTATTCGATGAATTGGATCCTCTGTTGAATACGAACCGGCCAAGTGCCCGGCCCATAGCGGTCAACTTACCTTTCGGTCCAGACCAGATCGAACCCGCAGACGCGTATCGTCCCTACCTTGGGCGGTCAACCTGACCCTACGGAAGTTCGATGATTTCAGCGGGGTACGGACCGGACAACGTCCATGCTGAGCGCAGCGAAGAATCTCCCGCGCGTCGCACTACAACGCCCCACCCCTCTTACCCAGACCCTTCGCTTCGCTCGAGGGTGACATAGGTGGGCGCGCAGGGCGACAAGGGTGGGTGCGTAAGGTGACATGGGCGGGTGCTCAGGGTGACGTGAAGGATCGCTGTGCGCGGAGACAGTTATGCAATGGACTCCAGTTGGGGAGGAAGAAGGGCATCCACGAGAGACTTCTGAGACGGGCTTCGCGAACCGCACCTACGTGAGACGCGGTTCGTCTCATCGACTCTGAACAAACTGCGTTCGCCAGGGCTATCCGCGGCTACAATGCCGCTTGCCGCAATGTGTTGCGCTGGCTTGGGTTGAATTCTCGGCCCGCCGAACAACGAGGAATCATAGATGCCTAAGGTGTTGTGCCTGACAAGTCCATCGCTGCCGCTCGGCGATTTGGCCCGGGAGCAACTGCCGCCCGGCTGGAGCATCGTGGTACTGCACCGGTCGGATGACGACGCCGAAAAGGTGGAGGCGGCCAGGGACGCGGACTTCATATTTTCCTGCTCGCACGGCGTCGGCGAGGACCTGCTCAGGGCGGGCAAGAACGTGAAGCTCGTCCAACTGGCTTCGGCGGGCTGGGACAGGATCGACGTGCGTCTCGCCGGGGAGCTTGGCATCCCGGTGGCCAACAATGGCGGGGCGAACGCCATCTCCGTCGCAGAATTCGCCCTGACGCTGATCATGGCGACCTACCGCAACCTGCGTCGCGGCGACCGTGCGGTGAGGGAAGACGACTGGTATGCAGGTGACCTTCTGGGCCAGGAACTGTTCGGAAAGACGGTCGGGATCGTGGGCGCGGGAAGGATCGGATCCATGCTGGCAAGGCTGCTGCGCGGTTTCGAGACGACGACGCTCTACGCCGACGTGATGAGAAGCCAGAACATCGAAGAGATCGGCGCACGGCGCGTGGAACTCGACGAACTGATGAGCACATCCGACGTGGTCTCACTTCACGTGCCTCTGATGCCGTCCACTCGTGGGCTTATCGGCGCACAGGAACTGGCGTTGATGAAGCCCACCGCCATCCTGGTCAACACCTGCCGGGGGCAGGTCGTGGACGAGGCGGCGCTGCTGGATACGCTCAGGAACCGGCGGATTTACGGGGCCGGGCTCGATGTCTTCGAGGAGGAACCGACGCCCGCGGACAACCCCCTGCTGGAACTCGATAATGTGACAGTGGGGCCGCACATGGCCGGTCGGACCGGCGAGAGCTTCCCGCGGCGGGTCGGCTTCTCGTTCGAAAACATGGCGCGCGTCTGGGCCGGTCAAGCGCCTGAAAGCGTAGTGACGGAATAGGTGAGGCCAACCAACGTGATCAACTAACGGTGTCGCCATCGGAGGCGCCCACAGGCAATCAACATGGGAGAACAGGAGTATCAACGAATGAGCAGCGAAATCAGGGGACTCTATGTGGGGCCCAACGACATTGACATCGAGCCGCATTCCCGGGCGTTTGCGGCCATCGGCGCGGAGGTGGACCGGGTCGAGGACACGGACCTGGGAGCGATCATCGAGGCGGTGAAGGACGCCGACGTCCTGATATCCGAGGGCCACAAGATGGACGCCCAACTCTTCGACCACATGGGCGTCAACGGACGATGCCAGGGCATGGTCTCGTTCGGCCACGGTTTCGACGGCATCGACCTTAGCTCCGCTACCGAGAACGGCGTGGTGTTGGCGAACACCGCATCGTTCGGCACGGAAGAGGTCTCCAACCACACCATGATGCTGTTCCTCATCGCGTCCAGGAAGTTCGTCCTGCACCACAAGCTCACGTCGAGCGGCCAGTGGACCCGCGAATACCTGCCGCCGATGGGCCACATACCCGGCCAGACGTTCGGGATCGTCGGCCTCGGTTACATCGGGCGCGCGGTGGCGCGCAAGGCCAAGGCGTTTGGCATGAACGTGGTCGCATACGATCCGATGAAGCCGTCGTGGGACGTCAAGGAGTACGGCGTCGAGCCGTTGCTGAGCGTGGACGAGGTGTGCCGCGTATCGGACTACGTTAGCCCCCACGTGTTCCTGAGTGACGCCACCTATCACATGTTCAGCGACCGCCAGTTCGAACTGATGAAGCCCACGGCGTACCTGATCAACTGCTCCCGCGGCCCGGTCGTCGACGAAAAGGCGCTTATCAGGGCGCTGGAGTCGGGGCAGATCGCGGGCGCGGCGCTCGACGTTTTCGAACAGGAGCCCCCCGACCCCGACAACCCGCTGTTCAAGATGGACAACGTGGCAGTAACGAACCACTACGCCAGCTATTCCGAATTCGCATGGGAGCGGGCGCAGACGCAGCTAGGCGAAGAGGCGGTACGCATAGCGACGGGTTCGTGGCCCATGTCGCACATCAACCCCGAAGTGCGGCACAAGATCCCCAACCGGACCACGCCGTTGCAGTGGCAGGTGTACCTGGCGCAATTGCTGGACGAGGGTTAGACGCGGGCGGTTAATTCGGCATCGGAAATCGCGAAAGGACACCATTACATGGCACAGCACAAGGTAGTGATACTAGGACCGGAGGACACCCCGATCGAGATCGAACGGGCGGAGATGTCGGACCTCGACGTTGAGTTCGTCCAGGCCAATCCGGAGAGCGAGGGCGAGGCGATAGAAGTCGTGAAGGACGCCGACGCAATCATGAACCGCTCCGGTTGGGGCACGGCGCCGGTGCTCAACGCCGCCGAACGGTGCCAGGTGTTTGCCATGTACTCACACGGGTTCGACGTCATCGACGTTGAGGCCTGCACAGATAACGGCATAATCCTCACCAACTCGGCCGGTATGTGCGCCGAGGAGGTGTCCGACCAGGCGGCGGCGTTCATCCTCGCCCTCAACCGACACACGGTCCAGACGACGGAACACGTCCGGTCGGGCGAATGGGACCGCCTTGCATTCCCCTGCGATCCGCTGGACTCCCAGGTCCTCGGCCTGGTCGGTTTCGGGAACATAGCCCGACTCGTGGCACGCAAGATGTCCGGGTGGGGCATGGAAACGCTGGTGTACGACCCGTACGCATCGCCGTGGGTGATAAAGGAGTACCGGGTCGAGCAGGTGTTCGACCTGAACGAACTGTGCGCGGCGGCCGACTACGTGACGATAATCGTGCCGCTGAACGACGAGACGCGTCACATGATCGGCGCGGACCAATTCAAGGCGATGAAGAGGTCGGCGTACTTCGTGAACGTTTGCCGGGGGCCGGTGGTTGACGAGGATGCCCTCATCGACGCGCTGAACAACGGGGAGATTCGCGGGGCCGGGCTCGACGTGTTCGAAGTGGAGCCGACCCCCGTGGACAACCCGCTGCTGAAGATGTCGAACGTGATCTGTGCGCCCCACAGCGCCGGACTGTCTTCGCGTTCGCTGGTGTTGAGCGCCCAGCGCGCGGCGGCGCAGGTGGCGTCGGTCCTGCGCGGGGAATGGCCGATGGCGGTGCAGAACCCCGAGGTGGCGTCGAAAATCGAGGCGCGGCGGCGTTCGATCGGCGTGCGGCCTGGGGGTTGAGGTATCGTCGTGACGGACCCCGATCCGGTACCCATGGGGTTGGGGTGTGTCAGGGGTGGTCGCGGTAACGAGGGTGGTTGGGGGATGGGCGTTTTGGATTTCTCCGCTTCGGTCGAAATGACCGAAAAGTGGCGCGGGGTACCATGCCGGGGGTGGTAGTAGCGCGTGGCCCCGTTCCCCTGAGTACCGGATCGGGGTCCGGCAAGACGTGGTTGGATGTGTTTGGGTCGACGGGGTACGACGGTCAATGGGTCGCCGCGCGGCCGTGCCCCGCGCCATGGGTACCGGATCGGAGTCCGGCACGACGGGCGTGGGGTGTGTCAGGGGTGGTCGCGGTGGCTAGGGTGGTTGGGGGATGGGTGTTCTGGATTTCTCCGCTTCGGTCGAAATGACCGAAAAGTGGCGCGGGGTACCATGCCGGGGGTGGTAGTAGCGCGTGGCCCCGTTCACCTGGGTACCGGATCGGGGTCCGGCAAGACGTGGTTGGATGTGTTTGGGTCGACGGGGTACGACGGTCAATGGGTCGCCGCGCGGCCTGTGCCCCGCACCATGGGTACCGCGGATCGGAGTCCGGCACGACGGGCGTGGGGTGTGTGATGCGTAGTTGGGGTAGCGAAGGTGGTTGGGGGATGGGTGTTTTGGATTTCTCCGCTTCGGTCGAAATGACAAAAAAGTGGCTGGGAGCGTCGCGCCGGGGGTGGTAGTAGCGCGTGGCCCCGTTCCCCTGGGTGCCGGATCGGGGTCCGGCAAGACGTGGTTGGGCATGTCGGGGTTGTGTGGGTACGACGGTCAATGGGTCGCCGCGCGGCCTGTGCCCCGCGCCATGGGTACCGGATCGGGGTCCGGCACGACGTGGGAGGGGTGCTGGGGCGCGGCGGCTTACGGCCTGTATTGGTCTATGCCGACTGTTACCGGGGCTGGGCCGGTAGGCATGACGGCCGTTTTGGCCCGGTCTGCGCCAACGACCACGATGTCCAACTTGTCGGGGCTCTCCATGACCGGCACGGTGATTTCGAGGCGTTGCTCTTCGGTCAGGTTTTCGAGCCACTTCCAGCGTTCGGCCACCCGGGCTTCGCCCTCGAGGGGCATGTACTGGATCATCTTGCCAAGGCTGCCATTGGCGTGCGCGTGTATGAACGCCCGCGCCTCCGCTTTCGACATGCCCGAGTCCCCGATTGGACCGGCGACGTCCGGCGGCATGAGGATGAGCCGCTCCGTACCGTGATCTCCCTGGAGAGACATGGTCCCAAACGTCAGGCCGTAAGCGAGGTTCTTCAGCAGACCCTCGGCGGTCGTGTTGCCCTGGTCCTGGACGTCCAACTCGCCGTCGGTGATGAACAGGCTTACCGCGCTGTCGGTCGTCTTGAAGCCGCGGTCGGCGTGAAACGGCCCCCACGGGCTGGCGATCTCGTTTTCGGCGATGCAGTGGACGAACTTGCGCGTCGTGCCGATGGTGTCCATGTCCATCTCGTTCGGATACCAGTACCCGATGTTCCGCAGGCACAGGGAAAACGCCCGGCCGACGACGATGTTGATGCGGTTGTCGCGTCCCGGCCCTAACGCAGACCGGGGATTGAGGCCGATCTCTCCAGCGATAGGGCCGTTGACGATGAGCAGGGGCGCCTGCGGGCTGGTGGACATCAGCAGGGACTTGCCGCCTTGGCCGCCGATCTCCGAAAGGGCCTTCACAGATGCGATGATCACCGGCATGTGCTCCGGGCGCGCGTCGGCCAACGCCGCGTTTATGGCGATCTTTTCCACCGTGGCTATGCCGAAGCCGGGCGGCACGTCGCACACCTCGTCTTCGGGCGACAGGCACGTGCCGGTCAGTAGTTCGTCCACCGCTTCGCGTGTCGCCGGGAGCAACGGAAAGCCGTCTCCCCAGTCGCGGCCGATGAACTCTTCGTTCATGCGAATGACGGCGTCGTAGCGGTCGTCTCCCTCGAAATTCCGGTCCCCCTCATCCGCCCCGCGTTGATCGACCACCGACGATTCGCCATTCGACGTGAGCGTCGAGACGAGCTCTTCGAACGCCAACTCGGTCTGGCTGACGCATTCGTCCAACGGCAGGTTCCTGTAGATCCTGGGGACGATAACGAACTGCAATTCAGGCATGCCAAAAGCGCGCGAACTGGCGATGGCGTCGCCTTCGAACCGGCCGGACACGATGGGCACCCCGGGCTTGCCCATCTTCTCGACCTCAATCATGTCGTGGACCATCCACGACGCGCAGGTCCCTCAGTCGGCGGTGGCGCCGATTACGGCGTCACACTCCTCCCCCGCCTGTTTGACGATGTGCGGCGGCGTCGGGTAGTTGCCGCCGGTGTAGAAGTTGACGGATACGCCGCTGAACCGCTCTTGCAGCATCTCTCCGGCGCGTCTCAGCGCCACGTCGCCGCCGTGCGTGCCGCTCCAGATCAGACCGACGGTCTTGCCATCGAGGCTGTCGGGTCGGTCGCTCGGCTTGAAAGGGCTTTCCAATGCCCGTTGCCTGCCGACGGGGTTCATTACTTCCAGCAGATACACGCTGCTCTCCTCCGTTCCGAGTTCGCTGTAATCGCCTGGTGATTCAGGTCTGGGTGCCGGGCGCTTGGGAAAGAAGCCCGGCGTTTGCGTGGATGTTAAGGCACAAAGTCGTTTGCGGGCACATGTTCGCGCAATTGTTCAGTCTTGGTGAGACGCGCCGCTTCCCAAACAAGGGCGGTTCACGAACCGCCCCTACGCACTGGGGCGCGATCCAGTCGAATCGTCATATGGAACCCATCAACCCTGAACAGATACATTTTCGCCTGACCGTTTGAGGCCCAAACCGCTAACGGGCCAAGCCCTTGTAAATCTCCTGACCCTCCCGGAAAAGCGAGACGATTTCGGCGCGCTGTGCGTCGTTGTAGAACTTGCCCTTCGTCTTGACCCACTCCAGGGAAGTATCGATGCCGTCCGCGAATCTCGACGCAGCTACCCGCGTGTGCTCGCCGCGGACCCCGCCGGCGTCGACGTACACCGGACTGGTGTGGGCCCAGATCGGCTGGTTGAAGCTGTCGCGGCTGGACGAGCCGAGACGGGCGGCGATCCAGCCGTCCGATTCGACCGGCAAGGTCGCGCTCATGTGACCGTGCGTGGAGCCGTTGGGAAAATCGCGGCCAGAGAGGACCTTGCCGTTCACCACTATTTCCGCCCGGTGGACGCCGTAGTGAGAGTCCCAGTTCATATGGACGTTTAGCTTCTCACCCGGTTCGCACTGGACCGTCTCGCCGGGCTCGCAGCCAGACACCGCCAGGTAAACGCCCGGCCCGTTGGTGATGAACGTCTTGCCGTCCCTTACCGCTTGCAGCCAGGTCTCGTACGAAAACGGGTTGCCGGACTGGGAGTAGACCCGGTTGGCGGACGAAATGAACCAGTCGGACCCGGTCGAGGCGGGCAGCTTGAATCCGCAGTTGAGCATCTGGTAGTAGATGTCGTACTCGACGTCGATCCAGTGGGGGTCGAACAGGTTGAACGCGTGCAATTTGCCCAACGCGGCGGCGACCGGGGCCTCCATGCCCTGCCCGTTGTGGCACCAGATCACCAGCCCGCCCTGCCGGTTTGCGTCATCGCAGGCGTAGGTCAGCGGCGGGTAGTCCGGCTCGAATCGATCGACCAGCAGTCCCCTGCTCAGCGGGTCCACCACGTTGCGGATGTTGAGCAGCATCACGTGGCCGTAGCCGATTTCGTGTGACCCGCCGGCGTTGTGGCGCGTCTCCTCGCCGCACTGCACGTAGTGGTGGGTGTCCGTGTACTCGTTCATCACGCCGGGGGCGTACTTGTTCGTGGCGTAGTCCAGGTCCCAGCGCTTGAGGATGCTGACCGCCGTCATGCGCAGGTCTTCGATGCGAGAGTCGTAGGCGAGCCGCTCGTCGGGCCGGGTCTCCTTTTCGTCGTAGTGGATGTGCGTGTTGCCGGGATGCCATCCCCGCACGGCGAGATCGGCCCAGCGTTCCAGCGCGACGTCCAGCCCCGCGTTTTCCGACTTGCCGACGTGAACGGTCGTCTGCCACGGCCGGTACTCCGTGCCGCGTTCCACCAGCACGCGGTAGTAGCCGCGCGTGGTCTCGACCGAGAATTCACCGTCGGAGTAGAAGAACGGCTCGCCGGGCCCGACCTTCCAAATCGCGCCTTCCGGTGCCGTCGGCAGTCCTGTCGGGTCCAGCACCTGCACCCTGGCCTGGACCTTTTCGCCCGTCGTTGCGTCCCTGATCGATCCCGTAATTCGCCCCATGATGTGTCACCTGAATCCCCGGCGGTAATTCGTCGACTCTTTCCGCCGGGCGTTGGGGAGAGTGTAGCGCGCGGGGTTGGTACCAAGTAGCGGCCAATCCAGCGAGTAATTGTTCAGTCCTGGTGAGAAGCGCCGCTTCTCAAACAAGGGCGGTTCACGAACCGCCCCTACGCACTGGGGCGTGATCCAGTCGAATCGTCATGTAGGTCCCACCAACTCTGAACGGATACTCCAACGCTGCGTCCCGGGACCGCGGCCTTTGTAATGTCACCTCGCGCGGCATAATATCGGCGGAACAGGGAGCGTTTTTGAATCAGGCGGCCGGTGGTCCGGCCTTCCCAACGTAAACCCCGGAGGAGCAATCAACATGGCCAAGACTGCGGAAGTCGAGTTCAGGTTCAAGAGCCCCGGCCCCCAGCCGAACGGGCTGCAGGCGGTGGAAGACGGCCTCTGGTACATCGACCAGGGAGACAACCGGGTGTTCAAGCTGGACTACGAGACAGGCGAAACGCTGTTCGAGGCCCAGACGACCACCGACAGGTCGAGCGGCATTACGTTGGGTGACGACGGGAGTGTCTGGATCGCGTCCACGTACAACCGCATCATCGCCCGGCTCGACCCGGAGACCGGAGTCACGCTCGAGGAGTACCCGTCTCCCGGCGCGGGCGTGAACGCGCCGCGCGAGCACATTCCCGATCCGCCGGAGACCGGAGACCACGGCCTGGAGTGGCTGGACGGCTATCTGTACGTGGCGTCTCCTCCGTCGCAGCACGTTCACGTCATGGACCCGGAAAACTGGAAAGAGGTGCATCGCTTCAGGGTGCCCGGCTTCCGCGTGCATGGAATCGCCTGGGCCGCCGAAGAGGGGATGATGTGGGTCGCAGACACGGCGATGGGCGTTGTGAGCCGAGTTCGCGTTACCGACGGACGCGTCTACGACATGTTCCGGGTGCTGGACCCGGTTGAGGTCCATGGAATGACGATGCACGAAGACGTCTTGTGGTACGCCGACGCGGAGAGTTGCGACATCGGCCGGCTCAACGTGGACATGTCGCCTGCGTTCTAGGGCAGAGCCGGGACAGGAAGGACTCGTACGTTGAAAGTACTGGTAACCGGCGGAGCGGGACTCGCCGGAAGCTACATAGTCCGGGAGTTGTTGGGACACGGCTACGAGGTGGTCGCTACCGACATCGCGACCCCGGGCTGGGCGCGCCGCGGGGCGAAGGATGCCGGTGATGCGGAATTCATTCGAACGGATGCGACGGACTTCGGGCAGGTCGTGGCGGTCATGAAGGGCGTCGACGCGGTCATCCACATGGCGGCGATTCCCAATCCCCTGGGCGCACCGGAGCACGAGGTCTTCCGGGTCAACATGACATCTGACTGGAATGTGCTCGAAGCTGCGGAAATCCACGGAATCCGCAAGGTCGTCAAGGCGTCCTCAATCAACGCCGTCGGAGCGGTGTTTTCGAAGGACCGCGTCGATCCGCTGTATTTCCCCATCGACGAGAAACACCCCACCCGCGCCGAAGACTCGTATTCGCAGAGCAAGTGGCTGGGAGAAGAGATGGCAGACGGGTTCTGCCGGCGGCGGGAAATGCAGATCGCCTCGATGCGCTTCCACGCCCTGATGGACGAGGCGCGGCAGGCTGACCTCCGGGACAACGGCGATACGACAACCGTTGACGGGCGGACGGCGAAGGAGTTCTGGGGCTGGACCGACATCGAAGAGGCGGCAACCGCCTGCCGGCTTGCGCTGGAGGTTGACTGGACCGGGCACGAGGCGTTCTTCATCAACGGCACCGACACGGTCCTGACCGTTCCCACGGTGGACGCCATCGCAGCGGCCTACCCCGGCGTGGAGGTCCGTTCGCGGCTGCCGGGGTTCGCGTCGGCGATCAGCGTCGAAAAGGCAAAAGACCTGCTTAAGTGGGACCCGCGTCGCACATGGCGGGAATCCTAGCGCCACAGGCGGCGCTTCGTTATATGGTTCGGCGCTGCGTCAATTTCGAGTCCGTCGACCGCCAATTTTCGACCACCCGACGCTAACCAGGAACAAAGTCCATGACCAATTCCAACCATCCGGCCTCTGAAGTTCGTCCAACCGGCAAGGTCCTGACCGTTCAGGGTCCGATCGAACCTGCCAAAGCCGGCGTTACGACCACGCACGAGCACCTCTTCATAGACTTCACGCCGGTCCTTACTCCGCCTGATCCGGCCACCGAGATGGCCCTGATGTACGAACCGGTCGGAATCGAAAACCTCGGGTGGGTCCGGTATCACTGGACGAGCAACATAGACAATCTCCAGTTGCTGGACGAAGACCTGGCGATCAGGGAGGCGGGCTACTACTACAACGCAGGCGGGGACACGGTTGTTGACGTTACATCGATCGGGCTGAAGCGCGACCCGCGCGCCTTGCTACGCGTGTCGAAGGCAACCGGCCTGAACGTCGTCATGGGCGCAGGCTACTACGTCGAAATGACACACCCCGAGTGGTTCACCGAAACGCCGGTCGAGGAGGTCGCGGCGGGCATCGTGCGGGACCTGCAGGTCGGGGTCGGGAATACCGGCATTCGAAGCGGGATCATCGGCGAAATCGGTTGCTCGTGGCCCTGGACCGAGAACGAGCGGAAGAGCGTCCACGCCGGGGTACTGGCCCAGCAGGAAACCGGGGCGCCGCTGCTCATACACCCCGGCCGGAACAACCATGCGCCGATCGAGATCATCACGGCCATCGACAAATGGGGCGGTGACCTGGAACACACCGTGATGGGACACATCGAGCGGACGGTGTTCGATCGCGGCATTTTGAACGAGGTTGCGGAGACAGGCGTCTACATAAACCTGGACCTGTTTGGCCACGAGTCCTCCTACTATCCGCTCGCAGTAGAGACATACATGCCCAGCGATTTCGAGCGCGTCGACATGATCGACTTCCTTCTGTCACACGGTTACGGGGAACGAATCCTCCTTGCCCACGACATCTGCTCGAAGCACCGCCTCAAGTCCTACGGTGGGCATGGCTGGGACCACATACTGACCCGCGTGGCGCCGTGGATGCGCGCCCGCGGTGTCGCTGAGGAACACGTCCAGAGGATGCTCGTCGACAATCCGACGCGAATGCTCACGTTCAAGTAGGCGCTACGTGTGCCGCGGCGCATCTGCCGTCCGGCAGAGCGGTAATATTGAGGGGCCGGCCTAGTACACCGGTCCCGCCGTAAATTGCCGCTGAGTCAAGCTCCCGTATGCCGGGGATATCCGCTCAAAAACTGATCTGGGTCTGCGCCGCGCTCGCGTTCGCCGCCGTTGCCTGCGGCGGGGCGCGGACAGAGGAAAGCGGTTCGTATAACGACCCGCAATCGGGACTGGTAGTCCTGAGCGAACAACAGGGCCTCGTCGTGTTCTCGTTGGCCCGAGACCTCGGCGTTGGCCCCAACCGCATCGCCCTGACCGTCCTCCGTTTCGATCAGTCCCATGTCATGGACCGCGCCTCGGACCTCTCGATCACCTACGGCCCACTGAACAGCGACGACGTGAGAGCGGTGGATGAGGTCACCTGGCGGCCGTGGCCGTTCAGTGGGGGCGCATACACGTTCCTCGCAGAGTTCGACGCGGCCGGCACGTGGGAGATTGCCGTGACGTTGGACGACGGGGACGAGGAGGTGGTCGGCACAGCCGCCATCCAGGTGCGGCAGGAACCGGTTGCCCCGGGCGTCGGCAGCGCAGCGCCCAGAACGCCGACCAAGACGGCGGCGTCCATCGACGAAGTACGGGTCATCAGTTCCGACCCCAACCCACGGCCGGAGTTCTACGCGGTCAGCCTCGACGAGGTCATTGGCTCCGGCAAGCCGGTGGCCGTCACGTTTTCTACACCTGCGTTTTGCCAGACTAAGGCCTGCGGCCCGCAATTGGACACGTTGTCGGTACTACAGGCCGAATATGCCGACCGCTGTCACTTCGTACACGTGGAAATCTGGGACAATCCACGGGAGATGCTGGAGGAGGGGGACCTTGGACTGGGTGTCCTCTCGCCGGTCGTAAACGACTGGGACCTGCCGACCGAGCCGTGGACGTTCCTCATAGACGGGGAAGGGAATGTGTTCGCCCGGTTCGAGGCGTTCGCCACGCGCGATGAGTTGGCAGGTGCGATGGAGGCCATGCTCGCAGGCGAGGTGTGGCGGCCGGGGTAGAACCTGACCACGGAATCACTATGACCTTGTCCAGGCCGCACGAGGTGATGAAAATGGGGCGTTGCCTGACGGATGCGCGTTTAACTTGCCGAGCGGACCCACCTCCGCACCCCACCGTGGGTACCGGGTTACCCCGGTAAGACGAAGGGGGCCGGCACGACGATGTGGTGTGTGCTCCACAGTGGGTACCAGCCCCGCATCGGAGTGCGGGGCGACGGGGTACGGAGTGCGGGGCGACGATGGATCGTACGACGAGTGAGGGAGTGATCTCCCTAGCGGGCTATTTTCATTACAAATGAAAGGACTAACGTGACATGGCAACGGAAGCACAACTCGAACGACTACGTGAGTTCATTGCGCCGCCTCGCATTGCGATGGTGGCGACCATCGGCAACGACGGGATGCCGCAGTTGACGCCGAACTGGTACGCGTACACGGGCGAAGAGATAATCGTCTCGATCACGAAACAGCGGGTGAAGTACCGCAACGTGATGCGAGACCCGCGGGCGGCGATCTCGATTTGCTCCGAGCCCCTGGCGGAGGAATACGTTACGGTGCGCGGTCCCGCCAGGATCATCGACGGGGATGAAATATGGGGCCCGACAAGGGAGATCATCGAGCGGTATACCGAGCCGGAGAAGGCGGACGAGTTTTTGAGTGAACTACGGAAGCAGGACCGCGTTCTGCTTGCTGTAAAGCCCGAGCGGGTGTTTTTCAGGTACGGGTAGGTCCTGGGGGACGGGGCGCTGTGGAGTTGTGGGGGTACGACGGCCAGGGGGTTGCCGCGCCGCCCGTGCCCCGCGCCATGGGTACCGGATCGGAGTCCGGCACGACGGATGACAGACGATCCGCTGAGTTGTGGAGGTACG
>DAOUKO010000010.1:0-7522 GCA_034421215.1 Dehalococcoidia bacterium | reverse complement strand
CGGCCCGTGTCGTTGTCGGTCACGGTGACGTCGAGGGTGACGTCGGACACGGAGCGGTACTCCCGCGCGCTCTGGCTGTCCACGATGCTGTGCCTGATGGTCGTCGTTTCGTGGGCCGCGTCGTCGTCCTCGACCCCGCCGACGGTTACCGTCCGCGGCGTGTCCCAGTTATCCGGGGTGAAGACCAGCGTATCCTGCACCCCGCCCGCTCCGGTGTCCGTGTCCACCGTTATGTCGTTGTTGCCCCGGTAGAGCCGGACGTGCACGTTGCCGGAGGGCTGGGCATTCAGCGCGACGGTGTAGGTGGCGTCTGCGCCCTCGGTCACGGTTACGGCATCCTCCGGGTTCAGGTTCAGGTCGGGCGCGTCGTCGTCCTGGATGGTCAGGGTCAGGGAACAGGCGCTGCATCGGGCGTGGGCCGCGTCTGCCGTGATGGCAACACTTTCGTTCACCCCGTCGTCGTCCGGCAGGGCGGTGATAGTCACCGTGCCCGTGGACATCCGGGACCCGGCGGGAATCCGCAGGGACTTGTTATCGCTGACCGTGTAGGCGTCATCGCCGTCCGGGTTGCTGCCCGGGGCCGGCTCCACCGACACGACCACCGCGACGTCCTGGCTGGACACCTGGCCCCTCAGCTCGGCGGTCACCGTGGCGATGTTGGCGTCGGTGAGACTATCCGAGTCCTCCGGCTCCATGACGGGGTTCGGGTCCACGTGCAGCGCCACCCCCGGCTGGGGCACGCCGCCGGCCTCGGCCCACGGCCCGGCCAGGCCCTCGTCGTTCACCGCCCGCACCCGGTAGCGCGGCGACGAACCCCGGTCCTGGTCGGTGTCCTCGTACTCCGGGTTTGCCGCGGGGTCTTCCGACTGCCGCACCTGGGCCAGCACTTTCCACTCGTCCGCGCCCAGCCGTTGCACTTCGTAGTAGGACACCGGCGACCCGAGCAGTTCGTCCTGCCGCATCCACCTTACGATGAGATTGGTGATGGATTTGGACTGCGCCGGCAGCAGGGAAAGCGCGGGCACCTTGTCTTGGGACAGGTAAATCTCGTTGTTGCTGTCGTCGTTATCGTACACGTTGCCCACGTACCAACTGCCGTTGGCGGTGGCCTCGCATTCGGCTAAGGTGGCGGCTTCGATGTCGCTGGCGTCGCTGGTGTCGATGCAGACAGTGTAGTCCACGTGGTTCTCAACGGTGCCGATGGGTTCCGTGCCGGCCAGCTGCGCGTCGGCCAGTCGCGCGTCGGGGATGACGCACGAGCGCGCGGCGGACAGCCCGGCTGCCCGCCGCCAGTCCCGGTGCTGGAACACGCCGCCGAACTCGCAGCTTTGGCCGTTGTTCAGTACCGCCTGCGCTCCCGGCGAGTGGTCGGGCCCGTTGTTGACGACGGATATCTCCAATCCCTCCGGCGTCTGCCGTGCCGACGACACCTCCAACTCCGAGACGGGGCCCACATGGAAAGTGTAGGTTTCCGTGTCACTGTGTCGGCTCTGGTCGTCAGAGTTTTCGACGCTGACCCCGTACGACACTTGATAAGTGCCCAGGCGACTGAACTTATAACGAGTACTCCAGACCTCTCCGAGGTATGATCCTTCGCCCGAGGTGATCATTCCTCCGCTCTGATCAACCGTCCATAGAATATTAAAGCCATCATCTTCATACCCTGCTTCTATCCTACCGCCCGCTGGTCCGCTAATCCAGTTGATTATGTAGTTCGCAGGGTCTTCCCAATCGCTATCACTGAATTCGGTATTGTCTTCGTGCAGTCTGATCGCTGACGACTCTCCTATCAAACGACCTTGCGAATCCCTGACCCCGGTTGACCAGATTAATGTGTTGCTCTCAATTGTTCGGGATTGCAGATCATCACGCAGTTGCACCACCACGTCACCCGGCTGCGCAAAATTGCCCGGTTGGACCGGGGCCGCAGATAGTCCATAGCCCTGGGGCAGGATAACGCCCAGTTCCAACGAGTCTTCATTCGCATTGTTGGCTCTGTCGCACGGGTAAGTGGTTACACCATTGCAGTTGTACATGGTGAACACTCTGAAGTCCCCGTCGGTTAACAACGACTGCCCGCGGCCATACGGAGTGTCCAGGCAAGACATGGCCACATTGTCTGCAAGGTGTTCGCCACGCGCTGACGGCATCTCAGCAGGCCTGGTTATCCTCGCGGTGAGACATTGGTTATCCGCTATTGCGCCAGCCTTCACAGTCGTCATCAATGTCAACCGGATATCGTATGGCCCACCGATGGGAACAAGCGGGATGGTCCACTCCCGGGTATTGTCTTCGTCGCCATCTCCAAGTTGCCCCTGTGTCCAAGTGGGGGTTCCGGCGACCTGCAACCCCGGAGACCATTCGATCTCCACCAAAGCATCTACAACAGGAGCCGTCCCCGAAAACACTCTGGGAATGACATCGAATGTGACCAACCTATTAGATTGGAGAGCTGAGCTGTCCAATACCACATCTACGGAGTATAAAGGTTCTTCTGGCATTTCATGCGAGCCATCCCGATTTTTTACAATATATTTCTTATCGCTATTGTTACCACGCTTGGACAAAGGCTCCACTGGGAATTCATTCCAGACAGACAAAGCCAACCACTTGGTACCGTAATTATGCATCACATTATTTTGAATGGTAAAGAATGAATGTGTATCAAAAGTGGGCTGCACCCTTACACTATGCGATGATCCTCCCGAGAGTTGCGCCAATTTCCAATGGATTTTACTGGAATCGTCGTCCACGTCGAATGCGAACACGCCTCCGGTATCATCTCTTAACATTGACGGGGTCAAGTCCGCGTTCGCCTGTATCTCAACTGTGACTCCATAGGCGGTTGCAGCGCCATAGTTGATTACTTCGACGAAAAAGACAGGTCCTAAATGCGATACCCGAAGACCCAGATCTACATCGGCTTCTTCCTGCGCCTCCGCAGAGCCGGTTCCGGACGCGGCCGCAGCGATGGCAAGGCAGAGTGCGGCGAGCAGGGGCAAAAATCGCAAAAAACGAGTGTTCATCAGCATTCACGATCACAGTGTGGGTACGGCTGGGTACGAGCATGAGCCTGGAGACGGCCCCCCGGGAGCGGAGCGAACGGCGGAAACGGGGTGGGCCGGGCGTGGGGGCCTCGTCCGAAGGCCCCCACGCCCGGCCGGTGATGGCTAGGGAATGCCACCTCCTCCGTTGCCGTGGGTGAAGGTCCAGTTCACATGCACTCGTTCCGACGAGGTGGCGGGTTCACCGCTTCCATCGACGTAAGACACGGTGACGGTGTACGAGAGCAAGCCCGTAAAGGGGTAAGTGTGCGACCATGTGGAGCTGGTCTTGTCGGTACTGGCGACAACGTGGGAAGCTGCTATGTGTCCGTCCTCCAGATCCACAGCAGCAAAGCTGTATTTCAGTTGGGCGTCCTGCGAGGCGTCGGAGGTCGTCGCCGTGAGTTCTATGGTGTTGCCCTGCACTTGGTTGGTTGCGCTCGTACGTAGCGTCACGGTCATTGGTGGGGGCACCACGTCGATCAGCACCGTAATCTCGTCGTCAGTAACGTCGTCCATGTTGCTCGAGGGGTCCTTGCCGTCGCTCACCGTGAGGGTGAGTTTGTAAGTCCCGAGGGCGAGGCTCGCGTTCTCCTTCACGATGATCTGGGCGCCGGGGTACTCGGAGTCAGGGGAAACGTCGAAGTTGTCCTGGTCTGACACCTTGTACGTCGGGGTGGGGCCGTCCGGGTCAATCACCAGGATCGGCGGGCCGACCTTGTCGCCGGCGTCGGCGTCCACCTCCACCGAGCGCCTGGCGCCGAACATCGGATTCACGTTGGGCTCATCAGAAACCATGATGATGACCGCGACCGTGTTGTCTTCCAGGTTCGGGTCCAGTTCGTCAACCTTGGAGGAGCCGATGGTCTCCGTCGCGCCGATGGTTCCGGTAAGATTTAGTTTCTCGCCGTGCGGCGTCGTTGCGGCAACCGTAGCGGTGACGGCCAGCGTTTCGCGGCCGTCGTTGGCCAGGGTGCCGATGTCCCACACGCCCTCGCCGTCGGAGACGGAGAACTTGTCGGAATCGGATGTCAGGGTCAGGCCGTCGGGTATCGGCAGCGTGACCTTTGTGTCCGGCGCCGAGTTGGGGCCCTGGTTGTTGGCGGTGAGGGTGAGGGAGACCGGGTTGCCGGGGGCAACGGTCGGGGAGTCCGGCTCTATGTCGAGGTTCAGGTCCGCCAACAGACCCACGTGGAAGGTGTACTTCCGCACCTGGCTGGTGACGGTTTCAGCGTCGGTAAGCGGGCTGTCTGCCTGTAGCGGATGCCCCTTGGCGTGCACCTCGTAGATGTAGGTGCCGGGCCTGGTGAAGACCCAGGACACGTGATCATACTCCCCGGGGGTTACGTGGAACTCGTTGCGATCCGCGTCGGAAGTGTCCCAGATGATGTCATCGTCGTCGAAAGACCTCTCACTATAAGTCAGGACCGCGCCTCGGTCGTTATCGTCCACCCCGGGCTCGCGGAATGACTCGAACTCGTACTCAATGTCGCCGTTCCAATCCGACTCCTTGAGCAGCCCGGCGGAGAAGCCCATGTGAAGCAACTCTTCCTCCTCGGATGTTTCGGGTCCCCACTCGGCCAGCACCCAGGCGTGTCTCTCGGTGGCTTCCGCTTCGTACTCCCCGTACAGTATGCTGTTCGTCGCCACGGTGATGACCCCGTCGGTCTCCAGTGGGTTCTCGGGTGTCGTCGCCGCGCCCACCACCGTCCGCCGGTACGCATGCGGAATGTGGATGATGGTGCTTTCGATGTTGATGTCCGACGCCGAGCGGTCTGTTCTCACCACCTTCCCACGCTTCACAATGTGTTCAACACTCGGCGGGCAGGGGTTAGTGACAAGAGTGTTCTCGTCCTCCGGCGCTATGGCCCCGGTCTCATCGACAGGCTGCCAGTACACGTCGAAGAGGGCGTACTCTCCTCTGGAAACGACGTCGGCGGGCGGGTCGGCGCAGGGTTCTGGGGTGGGGTGGGTCGTGGTCTCCTGTTGTGGTGGGGGTCCGTTACCGGATTCGTAAGGCAGGGCGTTCGTGGTGACGTTTTCCGCCCGGGCGCCGCCGGCTGCGAAGAGCGCGACGGCAACCACGGCGACGATGGCCAGGGCGGCCACCGCCATTACGGAAAGTTGCGTTGTTTTGTGCAACATGGTAGTTTTCACTCCGTATTCGTTTCCTTTTGTCGGGTTTCGGATACCGGGGGGCAGCCCGGCGTCAGCCAAGGTTGCTCCCCATCTCTATTGTGCGCCGGATTGGTGCGTCTTTGGGACGCTCCGGCGACGATTCCCGTCGCGCGCGGGGCTGTTGGATTGCCGGCGCAACACTGCCGCGGGCCGCCTCCAGGGGCCGCGGGTAGCGTCGGGAGTTCATGCAAAAGCCGGGCCGCAGCGGGAACGCGAGGTTCCGCCGGGCTGCGGTGGCAACAGAAAGACGGGAAAGACGGGTGGGGGTGCCGGTGAGCGGAGGGATGGCCATGGGTGCTCCGGTGGCGCCGGGCGGGCGAGATTGGGGAAGGCCCGGCGTCGGGGGAAGGCTGCGTATTCAACTGTGCAGCGGCTGGTTATGGCTGTTTGCGTCGCAGACCGCCTGGGGCCGGGCGTCCCTCCAACACCGGGCTTGACGGCGCGTTTCGACCGGAAAGCGGTCCGGCCGGTTGCGCCACGCGGTCTTCGACTGTCAGGCGTCGGTCATGCCGACGATTTGAGCTCTCCTTGTTATGGTCGGCGGCTCCGGTCCGGGTCGCCCTGGCGCCCCGGATTTTCCGGGGTCGGCGATAACCGGAGGCCAGCCGACGGAGAATATACCACGAAATTCATCATTTTTGGATAAAATCCGGCAAATCCACCATGACCTGCGGTCACACACCCGGAAATCCGGCCCAATCGCCCCGGCAGCGCGAAATCGGGGGTGCCGGCGCAAGGGAGAATTTGCATGGATGCACCGGATGGACGGGATTTTATGCCTGGGCAGGATTGGGACCGTCATTCCGGCGAAAGAACAGCCTGCCCCGCACCACGATGCGGGGTCACCCCGTACTCGATACGGGGCCGGAATCCAATCCGGCCAATCCCCAAATCCGGCAAATCCTGCTTCTGACAATCAACCAACAAAACCGGGCACGCGCAACTAACAAAACCGGGCACGCGTCAGGCCCGCAGGCCCACTCGTACCCGGCCGGTCATCGCGAGGAACGCGGCGCTGGGTCACGCCATGGCTTGGATCACCACGGGGCCGCCGCCGGTCACTTCCAGGTAAAGGCTGTGCGCCTCGAGGAGGGCCATGCCGACGAGGGGCGCCATTCCCACGGCGTCAATGTCAATTTGGCGTCCCCGGCCATCCCAGACCACGGTGGCGCTGTGCACGTTGAAGTGCACTACCGTGCCGTCGGCCAGGATTGACCAACTGCGGATCACAAAGGGCAGTCCTAACTCGGCAACCAGGTCCTCGGGCAAACTCAGATTGCCGCTGTACCCGGTATCGATCACGGCTTCTATTTCCCGCTCCCTGCCCTCCGGGCCTCGTACCGACAGGCTGACCACCGCTTCCAGAAAGCCGTTCACCACGCCCTGGATCATTTGGTCACCCGCAACGAGCCGGCTCCAAAGCTGCGCGGGGCCCGGTACCCCACCCGCACCAGCCAGCCGTCGGCGTCCGGGCGCCGTTTGCGCAACTGGTCCGCTGCGGCCAGTACGCTGTCCGCGATGGCGTAGTCCCCGCTGTCCACGTCGATGGCGACATACTCGCCAAAGTGGTCGGCTTCGACCAGATGGCGGATGTCCCGCTGGTAGATCTCATCGCCGAGGCGGCCCGCCTCCTCGGCAGACCGTCGAACTGGTATGGTCATTTTTCTTCCCTCCCGGGGCTGCTCCCCAGGCGGCATTATACGCGGCCGGGACTATACCGCCGCGTATTCTGCTGGCATGTAATATCATGTAAAATCACCAAGACTCCCCGTAACATTGCCGGCAATCCGGCAAAATTGCCCCCGGCAGCGCAAAATCCGGGGTCTTCGCATGGATGCACAGGATGGACAAGATTGGATTGACGCGCTGTTTACGGCTATGGGATGGCTTCCGAAGGTGGACTGGTTGCCATCATCCAACTCATACCATCCCGTTCATCCTGTTCATCCATGCCAATTCCACGGAGGTGACCGATTGAACCCAGCAGACCAACGAGACCTGGAGATCGCAGCCCTGCGGGAGCGCCTCTCCCTCCTGAGCCAGGCCAGCCGGGACATCACCGCGGACCTGGACCTGGACGCCGTGCTGCGCCGGGTGGTGGACGGAGCCTGCCTGCTGACCGGGGCCAGCCGGGGCGGCCTCACCGTCATCGACAACGCCGGGCAGTTCCAGGACTTCGTCTCGTCCGGCCTGACCGAGGAGGCCCACCGGGGTTTCGAGGACCTGCCCGGCGGACTGGAACTCTTCGCCCACCTGAGCAGCCAGCCCGAACCGCTGCGGGTGGCCGACTTCTCCGCCTA
>DAOUKO010000009.1:0-216263 GCA_034421215.1 Dehalococcoidia bacterium | reverse complement strand
CCACTGCTTATCGGACTGCTGGACGACGTGACCATGAAGGTCGACAAACACCCCACAAAAGTGTTACCTATCTCCCCGGTCTAACTGTTACCCATGTGCCCGGTCGTTCAGTGAGGGCATAGCGTGAAATCGTAAGTCCCTCATTCGATACGACGATTTCGGTTGTCCAACGTCGCGCCCTCACCTCAATCCTCTCCCCCAGGAGAGGAGGCAAGCTGGCCCGGGAGACTTCTGAGACAGGCTCCGGGGTGCGGTGCGACGATGGACGGCACGACGAGCGAGAGTGGGACCTCCCTGGCGGGCTATTTTCAGAGGCGTCCAGGCCGGGAAGATACTAGGACCCGTCCAACGCGCGTTGTGCCCGGGCTCGCTCGCCCGCCATCTCTTCGATGACCTGTATCAAGGCGTGATGTCCCTGGCTCGTCGCCTCTTCGCCCTGCGCCTGCAGCGCCCTGTACAGGTTCGATACCAGCGCGACCATAGGCAGCGGCGAGGCGATTTCTGCTCCCACTTCCTGGGCTAATCTCAGGTCCTTTTGCATGTGTTTTACCATGAAACCCGGGGCGAAATCTCCGCTCAGGATTCTTGGCCCGAGGTATTCGAGGTGCCAGGACGTGCTTGCGCCGTTCAGGGCGGCGGCAAGGAACTTGTCGAGGTCCAGCCCGGCCTTGGACGCCAGGACCAGTCCCTCGCAAATGCCGATCGTGCAGCCGATTCCCAACACCTGGTTGGCCAGCTTGGCCGTGTGGCCCGATCCTCCCGGCCCCATGTGGGTGACCGCGCCACCTAGGACCTGCAGCGCCGGCAGGCACCGCTCGAAGACATCGGCGTCTCCGCCGACGAGAATGGACAAACTGCCGTTGATTGCTCCGGTCTCACCACCGGTCACGGGAGCGTCGAGCATGTCGACACCCTGCTGCTTCAGTTGGCCGGCCAACGCCTGGCCGGTCATGGGCGAGATGGTGCTCATGTCAATTACGGCGGAGCCGGGTTTTGCGCCTTCGATGATGCCCCCGGCGCCGGCAACCGCGGCTTCGACGTGCTGCGAGTCCGGCACCATCGTGATGGTGATGTCCGAGCGGGACGCCACGTCCGCCGGGCTCGAACCGGCGTTCGCGCCCTTGCTTACAAGCTGCTCGACGGCGTCGGGAAGCAGGTCGAACACGGTCGTTTCGTAGCCCGCGTCGATGAGGTGCCCTGCCATGGGCCTGCCCATGATGCCGAGTCCGACGAACCCGATCCTGTCTTTGTTGCTCTGCGCCATTTCGTTCCCTCGGCCGCGCGGGAGATTCAAGTCAATCTCGACCGGCGGTCATTTCTTAGGTCGATACGCTTTCTCGGACTTCATCCAGATAGGCTCTGCTGCCTGCCGAGAAGAAGCGGTTCGTGCCGTTTACGAGCCACTTGATGCCGATCTCGTTCCAACGTCGAGCGTGGTCCCCGTCGAGCGCTATGGACCCGACGTGCTTGCCGGCAGCTAGGATTTTCGGCGTCAATGTTTCAATGGTTTCGACGACCTTGGGGTGCCGCATCTGGCCGTGTACGCCGAAGACGGATGACAGGTCGCCGGGGCCGAGGAAGATGAGGTCGGCGTGTTCCGTGTTGATGATCTCGTCCTGGTTTTCAATGGCCTCCAGCGTCTCGATCTGGATGGCGATGAACGTCTCCCGGTTGGCCTCTTTGACGTACTCGGCGATGTCCTGCAGCCCGTTCATGCTGCCCCTGCCTCCAAATAGTCCGCGTTTTCCGACAGGCGGGTATTTGACGGCATCGACGACAGCGCGGGCCTCGGCGCCCGTATTGATGAGCGGCATCAGGACACCGGCCGCGCCGGCGTCCATGTAGCGCTGGATGTGCTGCTGAACGTTCATCCCGATGCGCACGATCGGCGTGATGTCCGACAATTCGGCCGCCCGGATCATGTTTTCGGTTGTCTCGTAGTCCATGGGGCAGTGTTCACAGTCGATGATCGCGAAGTCGAATCCGAGCCAACCCATGGTCTCTACCATCGCCGGGGATGGGGAGTTGACGAAGCCGCCGATCGTCGGCTCGCCGTTGTTGAGTTTTCGTTTAAGGGTGTTAATTCTCACGAGTGGTCGATGCCCCTTTCAGTACTGCAGTTCAATTGAGTTTTGGGTCTGTTTGGGAGCCCGCCTCCGGTCGATTTCGACGCGCGTCGCCGGCAATTCCCCGGTTCCGATTGTCACAAAAGCGCCGAGGGGCGGTATCATGCGGCCAATAATATGTGAAAGGCGGCGAATTCAGCGGAGGAGGTTCGATATGGCGAAAAACCGCGTCAAAGGCTACTACACGTACTTTTACGATGGGCCGAATAAGGGACCGCGCAAGACCAAGAAGGTGGTAAACGCGGCCCCCATAGAAGACCTGTCGGTCATCGATCCGGGTACCCGCGCCCGATACTTCCGCGAAAACCTGTACCCCTATCCCAACAGGATGGCCCACGAGGAGTACTACAACGAAAAGTTTCCTCTCCAGGTGGAGTTGGTCAAGCTACAGGACTGGGTGAACGCGACTGGGGAACGCGTCATTATTCTGTTCGAGGGCCGTGACGCCGCGGGCAAGGGCGGCACGATCCGCCGGTTCATGGAACACTGGAATCCGCGGGCCGCCAAGGTTGTGGCCCTCCAGAAACCCTCCGACGTGCAGAGCGGCCAGTGGTATTTCCAACGGTACATCGAGCATTTTCCGACGGCAGGTGAGATAGTCCTCTTCGACCGCTCCTGGTACAACCGGGCCGGCGTGGAGCGAGTGATGGACTTCGTCACGGAGGACAAGTACCAGCAGTTCATACGCCAGGTCCCCGCTCTGGAGCGGATGATCGTCGAGGACGGTATCAGGCTCATAAAACTCTACTTTTCGGTCAGCAAGAAAGAGCAAAAGCGCCGCTTCAAATCCCGGCAGAACGACGCCCTCAAGAAGTGGAAGTTGAGCGCCATCGACATGGAGTCCGGCAGTAAGTGGGACGACTACACGCGGGAGAAGACGGCGATGTTCTATTACACGCACACCCGCGACGCCCCGTGGACCCTTATCAAGGCCGACGACAAAATGCGGGCGCGCATCAATGCGATGCGGTTTTTGATCCACAGCCTGCCTTACGCCGATAAGGACGAATCGGTCGCGTATGCCCCGGACCCGTGGATAGTCGCATCTGTTGACGATGTCTATGAGACCCTGGAGCGTGTCAGTCCCAACGGCGTCGGCGTCGGTGTCGGCGAACCGGACTTTTCGAGTGCCGCGCTTCCCGGGGGCGGGTAGCTACTGACCGGCTGAAACGAGCCGGTTGCAACAGATGGACCTTGCCGGGGAGCGTTGGCGAGTCTGTCCTAAAGCGGCGATTTCCAACTCGTGAGCCGGGGATTGACGAGCGATACTGCCACGAACGGCAGAGGCGTCCCGTAACTTGCCGCGTACTTTTCGCCTTCAACTTCCCCCATGTAGCGGGTTGAGATGCGGACCATGAGATCGTCAATCCCGTGATCGGAAATCTCCGCGATGCCGCGGTACATCACCCACCGGTCGCCGCCGTCCGAGTTGTTGACGACCAGGACGGTTGCCCGCGGGTCTCTCCCGAGTATTCGGGCTTTCACCGATGCGGGATCTATCAGGACCGTCACGCTTCCTTCCGGCTCGGGCAGGTACCAGACCGGGGTTGAGTGCGCGAAGCCGTCTGCGCTCACGACGGTAAATATCGCCAGGTGAGTCCCACCGACCAGTTCGAGAACTTCGGCATCTGTAATGGATTCGTCGACCACGTTCACTCCGTCCAACCCTGAACTATTACGGGTACAGGCTACCGCAAGGGGACCACGTGGCCGTGATCACCGCGGGTGTTGAAGCTGCCGTCCGGGCGCATCCCTACGGACAACCACCTGCCCGGGCCCACAATGGTCCCCCAGGGCTGGACTCCGCACCGCTCGGCCCACCCCCGGTACAGGTCCGAAAGGTATGCGACTGTGCCGGGATCCCTGGCCGCGAGGTCGTTCAGTTCGGTGCGGTCGACCTCCATGTCGTAGAGTTCCCAGGGCTTGCCGTGCTCGGAGACGAGCTTCCATGAGCCCAGCCTTACTGCCCTGTTGCCCTCGTGCTCCCAGAACATCGGCCGTTCGGACACCGTCCCCTCGCCGGTAATTAGCGGCCTGAGGCTGACACCCTCCGGCGGGGTGACGGCCCGTCCGTGATGCTCCGTCGGGTAACTCGCCCCGGCCACGTCGGTGCATGTAGCGGTGATGTCAATGATCTGGGCCGGCTCGTGGACGAGGCCAGGGCGGTCTATCCCGGCGGGCCAGTGGACGATGAACGGGGTCGATATGCCGCCCTCGTGCACCCAACGCTTGTGCCGCCGGAAAGGCGTGTTGCTGGCGTTGGCCCACTGCACGTCGTAGCTCGCGTAGGTGTCCACCGCGCCAGGCGCGATGGCCGGGTCGTTACCCACGCGGATAGGTCTGCCGTCAGGGGTCGTCCCCGTGCCGGGAATTTCGACGCCCCTTCCCTCCGGCAGGGTCGGGTCCTCCTGGAGGAACTCAGCGCATCCGCCGTTGTCGGACAGGAACATGACCATCGTGTTATCGAGGATTTCCAGTGACTCCAGCCGGTCCACTATCCGGCCGATGCCCTGGTCCATTATTTCGACCTGCGCGGCATAGACGGACATGCGCAGGTCCTCCCACTCCTTATCGGGCGCGTCGTCCCATGGCGGCACGTCCTCGTCCCTGGGGCTGATGTCCCAGGCCGGGTCGACGATGCCAATGCCTTTCATCTCCTCGTGCCGTGCGGTGCGCAGCGCGTCCCACCCCTTCCGGTACTTTCCAAGGTGTCTTGCGACAGCCTCTTCCGGCGCATGCAGCGGCCAGTGGGGGGCGGTGTAGGCGACGTACTGGAAAAACGGTTTGTCGAGCGCGGCGCTCTCCTCGATCATCTTGACCGCGTTGTCGGTGATCGCGTCGGTCAGGTAGAAGCCGGGCTCCGACTGGACAACGTCGTCATCGTTCCAGAGGCTGTCGCAGAAGTAGTAGCTGCCGCAGCCGGCCGCCATGCCGAAGACGCGGTCGAACCCTCGCTTGCGGGGCGCGGACATGTCCGGCCCGCCGGGGTCTGCTGGATTGTCGCCGACGTGCCACTTGCCGGACATGGCCGTTCTGTACCCGCTGGCCTGCAGGACCTGGGCGACCGTCACGCAGTCAAGGCGCAGGAATCCCTGGTACTGGACCGGCCCCGGTATTCCACCGACCATGTGGCCGACACCGGCCTGGTGCGGACTCAGCCCGGTCAGCAGCGCCGCCCGCGAGGGACAGCAGCGAGCGAAGTTGTACATCTGCGTGAACCGGACGCCGCGTCCGGCCAGCCGGTCGAGGTTGGGCGTGGGTATCTCAGAGCCGTAGCAGCCCAGGTCGGAGAACCCCATGTCGTCGGCCAGGATGAGGACGATGTTGGGCCGTTTCGAGGTCATCGTTCAGTCTCCGCTCGGGCCAGGTTGTTGAGTCTTCATTCGCGGGCGGAGTTTACCAACCCGGGCGGCAGTTCAGCCGTGAGAGGTGAACTTGGGGAGAGAAGGGGACTCAGCCGGAATTCACGTGATCGCGTTTTGCGCATACCCCCGGTGGGGCACAGGCAACGCGGCTACCCCACCAACCTCCCACCCCTTACCTACACCCGGCATTCCCCCAACCCGTCGTGCCTTCCATCGTCGCCCCGCACTTGATGCGGGGCCGGTACCCATGGCGCGGGGTACGGGCGCGGCTACCCCACCACACACCTTTCTCCCGTCGTGCCGGGGCAACCCGGTACCCACGGTGGGGCATGGTGTGCGCGGCTACAACCTCCCGCCCCTCGCCCACACCCGGCATTCTCGCGACCGTCGTGCCGGACTCCGATCCGGTACCCATGGTGGGCCGCGGGACGGGCGCGGCTACCCTCATCAACCTCCTACCCCTTACCCACACCCGGCATTCTCGCGACCCGTCGTGCCGGGGCCACCCGGTACCCACGGTGGGGTGAGGGACGGGCGCGGCTACCCTCACCAACCTGCCATCCAACATCACTCACCCGCCCGTTCGGCAACCACCCCGTAGGGGCGTCTCATGTGGCATCCGTTCCAACTGATTCGACAAAACGGGGTGGCGCCTACAGGTTCGTGGTAATACCCGCTGGGCGTACCCACCTCCGTCCCACACCGTGGATACCGGCTTTCGCCGGTAAGACGGTGTGAGGGCTGACCGGCTTACTTCCACAACATGACGGGATGTTGAGAAAGTGACTTGGTCTTACCCGTCCCGTTCGCGGAGTAGGGCTTCGACATGGCCCCATATGGCGTCCGCGACCTCGTCGATTGGCGGTGTTGCGTCGACCTCGTACCAGCGCCCGGGGTCGTTTGAAGCGATCTCCCTGAAGCCCTCGGATACGCGTTCCTGGAATTCCTCCGGCTCATCCTCAAATTTTGTCTGCGCGTGTCTGTTATTGCGGTCTCTCTCGGCGGCGCGCTCTGCGCCCACCGACGGCGGGGCGTTCAGCAGAAACGTGGCGTCCGGCGTGAGTCCGCCGGTGGCGAATTCGTTCAGGCTGGCTACCACCTGGAGAGGAATCTCGCGCCCGTGTCCCTGGTAGGCAAGTGACGAGTCGGCGAAGCGGTCCGATATCACGATTGTCCCGCGTTCGATCGCCGGGCGGATGACCATGTCAACCAGTTCGGCCCGGGCCGCTTCGAATAACAGCAACTCAGATTTGTATGACAGTCCGATGCCGCCCTTGACCAGGTCCCGCACGTGTTCGCCCAGCGGGGTGCCGCCCGGCTCGCGAATCAACATGACATCAAGGCCGCAGGCGCTGATTTTTTGTTCCAGCAGTCTCGCCTGCGTGGTCTTGCCTACACCCTCGCCGCCCTCGATGGAGATCAGCATAGGTGTCCGTGTCCCGGCGTTCTCATGGAGAAACCCGTTAGCGCCTGCGCCAGCGGATGACCACTCGCCTGCCGTCATCACGGCCGGTGCTGGAGGACCCGACTTTGCTGCGCGCGGCCAGACCGTGTTGCAGGCGCCGGATGTATGCGGCCTGGGGAGAGAGCTCCACGCGGCGCTTGCCGCTCCTGACCATTTCAATGGCCTGTTCGGCCTCTTGCAACGCCAGGCTCACCTGGTGGTCTTCGGTCCCGGCGTAGGACGCCCCGTTGGCGTCACCGGGGGAAAACCTCCGCAGAAACTGGGCGATCTGTTCGCTGGTGCCTCGCCGCAGCACATATACGGGAACGCCGTCACGTTCGGCGTGGCGCACTTCGGTCGGCCGGCGATTGTAGTGCGACTTCGTGGTAACCAGTATGTCGGCGTCGTTCGCGTTTTCCACAAGCTCGACGGCCGCGCCGCTGTCTCCGATCGCCTGTTTGAGAGCTGGGAGAGGGACTCCGAACGGGTGTACGCGCGTCGGGGGCACCGGACTGTACTCGCCCGGATGTTCCTGGGGTGTGCCCGGTCCGCCGTACGGTTCTCCAACCACGAATTCGCGGCGAGGCCTGTTTCCGGCGGGAACGTCGAAAGGCGCTGTCCGGAAGTCTTGCGGCGGCTCGTCGACCTCCTCGATTTCGGTCCGAACGCCGTCCAGTTCATCGAGCCATCGTAGTTCTCGCGGCGCGGGTATGCCGCGCAGCATGCGGTCCACCGCGGTACCGGAGTCGAGATGAATGCCGAGCCGGTTCCGTTCCTGAATCTCGACCACCATGTCAAACGTGGGGTCGTGCTTGCGTTCAAGGACCGTCTTCTGGGTCCGGCGCCGGCGCGCCTCGATGTCGCCCAGTGTCACGGCCTGGGTGCCTCCTACGAGGTCGGACAGGCTCGGGTTTGAGACTACGTTTGCGAGCGTATTGCCGTGGGCGGTAGCGACCAGTTGAACGCCGCGCTCCGCGATCGTGCGGGCCGCAAGGGCTTCCAGTTCCGTGCTCATCTCGTCGATGATGATCACCTCCGGCATGTGGTTTTCCACGGCCTCGATCATCACGCGATGCTGCAACTCCGTCCGCGCCACCTGCAGGCGACGGGCGCTCCCGATGGCGGGGTGCGGCACGTCTCCGTCTCCGGCGATCTCGTTGGACGTGTCCACGACTACGACTCGCTTGCCGACGTCGTCGGCGAGGACGCGCGCGACTTCCCGCAGCATGGTGGTCTTGCCCACGCCGGGGCGTCCCAGCAGGAGAATCGAATCGCCGGTGCGCACGAGGTCGTCGATCAACTTGACGCTGCCGAATACGGCTCGGCCGACGCGGCAGGTGAGGCCCACGGGTTTGCCGGCGCGGTTGCGCAGCACCGAAATCCTGTGGAGGGTGCGCTCGATTCCCGCCCGGTTGTCATCACCGAACGAGCCTATTCGCTCGACGACATGCTGAATGTCGTCGGAGGTTACCTCGTCGTTGCCGACCTCTTCCTGGCCGACGAGATACCTGACCTGCGGGGGTCGGCCGAGGTCCATTATCACCTCGGTCAAATCGGTTGAGTCGGCCGACCGACTAAGGAAGTCCTGCACCCTGCCGGGCAGAATCATCACGAAAGCGTCCAGGTCGTCCATGATCCCAGGGGGAATGTCTCGCTCGCCGAATGTGCCGTTAGTTGCTATTCCGCTTACTCCCTGGCGCTAGCCGACCGCGGCCGCGACCCGACGCGTCTCCGGGACTCGTACAGTCAGTGTCTTAACCATAACCGTGTAGGTCCGCAACGGCCTGAAGCCTATGTCGACAAGCAATTCCGCAAGGTCGTTCTTCCGTGATGGGACCAGGGTCGATATTGGCCCGGCCTCCGTGTCCAGACCGGCGGACAGAACGCGCCGCATAGCGCTGCGAGCATCCCCGGACCATGCGATGTCAAAAAAGAAGTGACCGGTGCCGGTACGTGCGGTCCGGAGCCAGCCGCAAACGTTTCCTTCTTTCTCGAAGGCGACCCACTCCCGTGCATTCCGGCCGGGCTTCTCAAGGGAATCGCGCCACTCCGGCATTGTCTGAGACGTGCGCATTCGTATGTCGACGGGTGTCGTTGCGCAATAAAGCCTGAATAGGGTGTCGTCGTCCATCGGCTCGCGGGCTCGAAGGCCCAGGTCGCCGTTGAAGTCTCCCAGTCTTCCGGACGCGCCGGCCGCCGACTCGACGCTGTAGAGCGTTTCCGAGTCGACGGGAACAAATCCGGCCTTCCTGGCCTCGTCCGTGAGCCGGTCATCCGACGACATACGCAGGAACACTCTTCGGGCGCCGGACTTCCCTGCCGGGACGGCGAGTTGCTCCAGGGCTTCCGATGCGGCGTCGCCGAACTTCTCGTGGACGTACAGGTCACGCACCTCCCAGGCCAATTTGCCAGAGCGTTGGCCGGCCCTCATGAGGACCTGGATCCTGGCCCGTTGCGTCTGCACCCAGCAACTCTGCCAGGCGCTGGGGGACACGGCCACTCCAGCGTATTTGACCAGGGGAAATGAACTCGCCTGACCGGCAAGGACCAGTGGCAGGGGATACGCGCGGGCCTTGCCCGCCGCCAGTTTGAATGGCAGAAACGCAGGCGAATCGATGGGGTGCAGGTTTCGAATCATGCAGCCTTGCCCGCTCGTCGCTCCGATCTATCCCGGGTTCTCTGCGACCGCTTCTTCCGTTTGGGCTTTTTTCAGCCCGCTTGCGGCCATATTGGCGAACATCCGGTGAATCCTGTCGTCATCGGTAAGCTCAGGATGAAACGACGTGGCCAGCATGTTCCCCTGGCGGACCGCCACCGGGTGCCCGTCCGGAAGGGCGGCGAGCACCTCGACCGACTCCCCTGTCTCTTCGATGACCGGGGCCCTGATGAAGATTGCCCGGAACGGTCCGCCGGCCAGTCCGGCAACGTCAAAATCCGCCTCGAAACTATCGACCTGGCGGCCGAACCAGTTCCTGGAGGCGGTCACGTCCAGGAGCCCGAGCGGCTCCGGATAGGGGTCGACCAGCCGCCTGGCAAGTACGATCATTCCCGCGCAGGTGCCCCACACGGCCATTCCGTCGGAGACGGCCTCTGGCAGGGCGGTGCGGAATCCCCATCGGTCCATCAATTTGGTGATGGTCGTGCTCTCTCCTCCGGGAATGATGAGGCCGTCCAGCCCTTCCAGGTGGGCGGGTAGCCGTACCTCCGGAGCCGCGATGCCCATACCTTCGAGCATCGCAATGTGCTCACGGAAGTCACCCTGAAGGGCGAGAACGCCTATTTTTGTTTGCCGGTCTACCGTGCCGTCTGGTGATGTCCTGGCGGCGATTCCGGCTACCACCCGCGGGTTTCGAGCCGGGCCTCTTCCGCAAGGCTCGACGTGTCGATGCCGCTCATCGGCTCGCCAAGTCCTGCCGACACTTTGGCCAGCACGTCGGGGTCCTGGTAATGCGTGGTTGCCTGAACGATAGCGTCTGCTCTCTTTGCCGGCTCGGACGACTTGAAGATGCCCGAACCCACGAAGATGCCGTCCACGCCGATCTGCATCAGGAGGGCCGCATCCGCGGGAGTGGCGACCCCGCCAGCCGCGAAGTTCACGACGGGCAGTTTTCCGGTCCTGGCGACTTCGACGACGAGTTCGTACGGCGCGCCAAGGTTCTTGGCTTCCGCCATCAACTCGCCGTCGTCCATCGACTGCAGTCTGCGGATCTGGCCCAGTACCGTTCGCGCGTGCTTTACGGCTTGAACGACGTCGCCCGTCCCGGCTTCGCCCTTGGTGCGGATCATGGCCGCGCCTTCGCCGATTCGCCTGAGAGCCTCACCGAGATCGCGGCAGCCGCACACGAATGGCATTGCGAATTCCCACTTGTTTATGTGGTTGTCCAGGTCGGCCGGCGTCAGCACTTCGGACTCGTCGGCGTAGTCGACTCCGAGCGATTCGAGCACCTGCGCCTCGACGAAGTGGCCAATCCTGCACTTCGCCATGACCGGGATTGTTACTGCGTCGATGATGCCGGTGATGAGGTCGGGGTCGGACATGCGGGCAATCCCGCCGTCACGTCGAATATCGGCCGGGACACGTTCGAGGGCCATGACTGCCACGGCGCCAGCGTCTTCAGCAATCTTGGCGTGCTCGGCGGTCACGACGTCCATGATCACGCCGCCCTTGAGCATCTGTGCGAGACCACCCTTTACGGTCCAGTTTCCTACCTGCGGCTTGTCTTCTTCAGTCCACACGCGGGCATGGACCTTCCCCGCTTCGAATGCCTGGGAATCGGCCTGTCCGTTTGTGGTCGTAATGGTTTCTTGACCTGGGGTGGTCGTCATCTGCTGTCTCCTGCCGGCTTTTTGCACCTTCCCGCGTCAACTTGACCGAGGGAGCCGTACCCGCGACACCGAACCCGCGTTACGACTTTGCGCACGAGATTGCGCAACTGGCGAAGATTATACCGCTTCCGGCAGCGAGATATTCGCCTTCGGGCGTGCCAAAATCGCCGGCCCGGTCCGCGAACCGGGCGGATTGGGTTTCAAGAATCACTATGGCCTTGCCTGGGCCGCACGAGGAGGTGAAAGTGAGGTGTTGCCTGTCGGCTGGGAGCTGAAGATGTTGGGCGTACCCCCTCAGCGCCCCACCGTGGGTACCGGGTTTCCCCGGTACGACGCGTTAGCGCGCGCCCTTCGTCTTACCGGGTTTTCCCGTTACGACGAAGTGGTGGCTGACCGCCTTATTTTCGTACCCGTGTGGGACCTAGAAGCCTTTGGCGGCGATGAAATTCGCGAGGTCAGCGGTCCGGCTCGAGTAGCCCCACTCGTTGTCGTACCAGCCGACGACCTTTACGAATCCGTCACCTGTCACCGCGGTCGAGAGACCGTCGATGGTGCAGCTATTCGGGTTGCCGATGTAGTCGACCGACACGAGCGGTTCGTCTGAGTAGCCAAGCACGTCCTTCATGGCGCCCGAAGAAGAAGCGGACTTGAAGGCCTCGTTTACATCATCCACCGATGCGGACTTACTCAACGAGGCGGTGAGGTCGGTTACGGAACCCGTGATTACCGGCACGCGGTATGCCATTCCGTCGATCCGACCGGCCAGTTCAGGTATGACGAGGGTAACCGCCTTGGCTGCTCCGGTCGTGGTCGGGATGATGCTGTTTGCCGCCGCCCTCGCACGCCTGAGATCGCTGTGCACCTGGTCGAGGATGCTCTGGTCGTTGGTGTAGGCGTGGATGGTCGACATCAACGCATGCTCGATGCCAAAGGCGTCGTTGAGGACCTTTGCCATCGGGGCAACGCAGTTGGTGGTGCAGGATGCGTTCGACAGGACGTTGTGCGATGCGGGGTCGTACTGGTCTTCGTTGACTCCGAGAACGAGCGTGATGTCTTCGCCCTTCGCCGGCGCCGAGATGATGACCTTCTTCGCCCCGCCTTCGAGGTGGCCCGCGGCCTTGTCGCCATCGGTAAATATTCCGGTGGACTCAATGACTATTTCCACGCCCTCTCCCGCCCATTTCAGGTCTGCGGGATTACGCTCCGAAAAGACCTTCACCGTACGTCCGTCTATCTCCAGGTCATCGCCCCTGGGAGTCACGTCGCCGGGGTAGACACCGTAGGTGCTGTCGTACTTGAAGAGGTGCGCATTGGTGGCGGCATCCGTCAGGTCGTTGATCGCCACGACTTCCAGCGTGTCGGGATGGCGTTCGGAAATGGTCCGGAAGACCTGGCGTCCTATTCGCCCGAAGCCGTTTATTCCTACCTTGGTCTTGCCGTTCATGAAACCCTCTTCCCCCTGGTTCCAGCGTGTTCTTTTTCTGGGTTCATCTTATCGGTCGTGTGGTGTTCACGCGCCATTCTTGCAAGGTGTTATGCGCCGGGAAGAACGCGTCTTCCCGCATAGGCGAAACTGCCGTTTTGTCCCGATTCTATGTGCAGCAGCCGGTTGTACTTGGCCACGCGTTCGCCGCGGGCGGGGGCGCCGGCCTTGATCTGGCCGGCGTTGGTGCCCACGGCCAGGTCCGCGATCGTCGTGTCCGCGGTCTCGCCGGACCGGTGGCTGATGACCGTTCCGAACCCGGATTCCTGGGCGATCGATATCGTCTCCAGCGTTTCGGTCACGGTCCCGACCTGGTTCAGCTTAATCAGGATTGCGTTGGCCGCCCTCTCATCGATGGCGCGCCTGAGGAATTCCGCCTGTGTGACGAGCAGGTCGTCCCCGACCAACTGGACCCGGCCTCCCAGCTTCGCCGTCAAGGCTGCCCACCCATCCCAGTCGTCTTCCGCGAGGCCGTCTTCGATCGAATAGATCGGAAACTCGCTGGTCAGCTTCTCGTACTCTCCGATCATTTCAGTGGTGGTGAGTTTGCTTCCTTCCCGTTTCAGATCGTAGAGGCGAGTCTCGGGCTCATGGAATTCGGTCGCTGCAGGGTCGAGGGCTATGAAGACGTCTTCGCCGGGCGCGTACCCCGCCGCTTCAATGGCCCGCGTGATGTACGTGAGGGCCACACGATTGGACAGGCCCGGTGGAGCGAACCCTCCTTCGTCGCCGACGTTTGTGGACATGCCGTCGGACTCGAGCGATTCTTGCAGGCTACGGTAAATTTCACTGCCCGCCCGCAGCGCATCTGAGAACGACTCGAGCCCGACGGGCACGACCATGAATTCCTGGAAGTCAGTCGAACCGGAGGCGTGGGCGCCGCCATTCAGCACATTGAACATGGGGACCGGCAGTTCCGCAGGCCCCTTCGCGCCGGACAATTCTGTGATTCGTTGATGGACCTCGACATTCGCGCTCGCGGCCGAAGCCCGGAGCACGGCAAGGGATACGGCCAGCAGGGCATTTGCGCCCAGCCGCGCCTTGTTGGGGGTGCCGTCGGTGTCGAGCATGGCGCGGTCCACCGCCGCCTGGTCGTCTGCATCGAGCCCGCGTACGGCGTCCGCGAGTTCGCGGCGAACGTTGGTTACGGCGTTGAGGACGCCTTTGCCACCGTAACGTTGGGTATCGCCATCGCGCAGTTCGACGGCCTCCCGGGAGCCGGTGCTGGCACCGGACGGTACCGATGCCGAACCATTCGCGCCGTTTTCGAGGACGACCGTCGCATGCACCGTCGGATTGCCGCGTGAATCGAGGATTTCGGTTGACAGTACGGTTTCGATTCTGGTCATGGTGAAGTCAGGTTCCGGATAGGCGGCAATATCGGTCCGTGTGCAGGCCCACGGAAGGGTTGGGCAACAAAAGAGGATTCAGCCACAGGGGCCACGGGCGGGTTAGTGATAATGGTTATCGCTCCTGATTGCCTCGGGCAGCGGCCATAGCTTTTTCTACCGCGTCTTCGGGGTCGTTGGCGCGAGTTATCCTGTCGTTCGTGCCATCGGGTGGGTCCAGGTCCCATGTTTCGAGGCCGATCACGGGTCTGTCTTCTGCGAGGCCGTGTCCGATTTCGGAGAGCGTACCGTACGCCCCGGCCACGGCGATTACCGCCGCGCCGGCCTTCACGACGAGCACGTTCCTGGCGTAACCGAGCCCGGTCGGGATCGGTATGTCGACCCAGTCGTTGGCTGCATCCGGGTCCGAACCCGGAAGTATGCCAATAGTCGTCCCGCCCGCCGATTTGGCGCCCCTGCACGCGGCCTCCATGACGCCGTTCAGGCCACCGCAGACAACGGTTGCCCCGCGCTCGGCCAGTAGTCTGCCGACCTCGGTCGCAAGCTCTTTGGCGCGGCTCGACGCGCCGTCCCCTCGGCCGATGACGCTGATCAGCATTTACCTTTCCGGTCCACCCATTACTAAATGCCCAGGGCAGTCTTTTGTGCTGCTAGGAGTGATTCGACGCCGGTCCTGCCGAGGTCCAGGAGGCGGTTGAACTGCATATTGTCGAAAGGCTCCTGTTCGGCCGTGCCCTGTACCTCAACGTACTTGAATTCCCCGGTCATCACGACATTTAGATCGACATCTGCTGAGGAGTCTTCCGGGTACGTGAGGTCAAGCAATTCGACGCCGTTAACGATTCCCACGCTCACCGCCGCGACCTGCGAGTCCACCGGGAGTGAGTCGATCGCACCGTTCTGCAGCAGAGATTCGAAAGCCGCGTGGAGGGCCACGTATCCGCCTGTGATGGCGGCGGTGCGGGTGCCTCCGTCGGCGCGCAGCACGTCACAGTCGATAGTCACCGTGTTTTCTCCCAGAGCGGCCATGTCCGTAACCGCTCGCAGGGCCCGTCCGGTCAGACGCTGTATTTCCTGGGTCCTGCCGGACGGGCGTCCGCTCGCCACCTCTCTTCGGACGCGTTCGTCGGTGGACCTCGGCAGCATTGCGTACTCCGCGGTTACCCAGCCCATGCCGCTGCCCCTGCGCCAACGTGGTACGCCCGGCGACACGGTGGCGGTGCAGATGACGTGGGTGTCCCCCATCTCGATCAGCGCCGAACCTTCCGCCTTCGGCATGAACCCGGGGGTAATTTTCACCGGTCGTAGCTGGTCCGGCGTGCGACCATCCCCCCGCATCTTTGAGGCGGTGGGACCGGCAGGGGATGGGTTCTTTGGATCGAGGGGCGTGACCATGAGGTTGAGGTGCTTTCGGAACGGGCTTGCGAGTGAGACGGACCGCCTGGGACCGATGTGCTTTCCGAATCAGCCACAGGTCGAGGGCGGCCGGATAGTCCGGCACATCGCCTACTCGCTTAAGGATATTCTAGGTGGTCGTGGCCAACATTAAGGAACTTCGGAGCAGCAAATGAAAGTCGCAGTCATGGGCGCCGGCGCGGTGGGCGGGTACTACGGAGGCGTGCTCGCGCGGGATGGCGTTGACGTGACCCTGATATGCCGCGGCGCGCACCGAGACGCGATTGTGAGTAACGGTCTGCGCGTCGACAGCCATTGGGGCCAGTTCACAGTTAACCCGGCGGCTACAGACGACCCGGGAGATGTCGGCCCCGTGGACCTGGTCCTGCACTGCACGAAGCTGTATTCCAATGACGAGGCCGTCCCGATGCTCAGACCGATGGTCGGAGAAGACACCACCATCCTGACGGTGCAGAACGGGGTTACGAGCGGCCAAATCCTCGCCGATGAGTTCGGGTGGGACAAGGTCCTGCAGGGCGCCACCTACATCGAGGCCGGCATTGAGGCCTCCGGACATATCGAACAGACCGGTTCCGCGGCGCGCATCGAGTTCGGCGAACGAGATGGGTCTGAGACCGACCGCACGAAGGCGATCGAGACCCTGCTCGATCGGCAGGGAATTCAGGTCGCGGTAAGCTCCGACATCGCTTCAACGCTCTGGACCAAGCTGGTGGCAGTGGCCGCGATCGGCACGGCAATGACGGTCACGCGATCGTCGCTTCCAGACGTGCTGAGTTGGCCCGAAGGGACGGCAACTATCAGGACCGTTATGGAAGAGATTGTTGCGATCGGCAAGGCGCGCGGGATCGCATTCCCTCCCGACGTGGTCGATGAACGTTTTGAGGCGGCCGCGGAAGAGGCTGAAGAGTTCAAGTCATCCCTCCAGGCCGACATGCAGGCAGGGAAGCCGCTGGAGGTGGACGAGTTGCTGGGCGCGGTGGTCAGGATGGGCCGTGACATGGGGATTCCAGTCCCGGCGAGTTCGGCCCTGGTCATGGCGCTCGAGCCGTACAAGCGCGGCAGACCGGCTGGGGGTTGAGCAGGGCCGGACCGGGACCCGGTCGGACCATACGGCCGTCTACAGGCCCCCGGTGAGAATTGCGGCTCTTACGGGATCGGGCGCCTGCTCGGCGAGTAGGCGATTACCGAACGCCAGGTCGGTCCGCGCCCACATCAGGGCTGCGACGATGACGCCCACTTCCCGGAGGTTGAGAAAGACCGCAAGTCAGCCGAAATTTCGCGCTTCAGCTTCCCGTTGCCCGGCATATTTTGAATGGCCTCGCCGCGTGTTTCGGTCGAATGGACAGGATCACAGAATCAACCGGAGGTGAAGACGCCGCTGCCCGGCCGGGTGTATCGTTTTCGGCCAAACGCCGACTGTTACAGCAGCAATGGCCTCATTAGTTATCAGCGTCGGCCCGATGCCGGCCGCAGGGAGTTTGTGAAAACGTGTCAATGAAAGTTGCAATTACATCCGAATCGGACGCGACACCTGTCGTCATGGAGGTGTTCGAGAACGCCGGCGTGGAGGTGGTGAGGCGCGCCTGCAAGACTGCCGACGAGGTGATCGAAACGGCGCGGGACGCAGACGGCATCCTTGTAGCGATTCGCCCGTTGACCGACCGCCGAATTCTTGAAGCCCTGCCCAGGGTGAAGGTCATTTGCCGAAACGGCGTTGGGGTCGATTCGGTTGACCTGGAGGCTGCCACGGAGTTGGGCATCTGCGTGTGCAACTCGCCGGGAGTCAATACCTCGGAGGTGGCGGACCATGCCATGGCGTTGCTGCTTTCGATTACGAGACAAATTCCCGATCTCAACGAGAAGGTCAAGGCGGGCGCGTGGAGCGACCGGCCGGGCGAAATGGCCGGGAACAGGTCCGAGTTGAAGAGAATTGCGGGGAACACGGTGGGGATCGCCGGATTCGGCAACATCGGCCAGGCGTTTGCGTCGAGGGTCCGCGGATTCGGGCCTGGGCGGATCATCGCGTATGACCCATTTACACCGCAGACCGTAGCCGATCTGTCCGGCGTCCAACTCGTGGAATTTGACGAACTGATCGAGGAGTCAGACTACATTTCGGTCCACATGCCGCTTACCGACGGCACGCGGCACATTTTCGGGCGCGAGACGTTCGCAAAGATGAAGCCGACGGCGGTATTGGTGAACACGTCTCGCGGCCCGGTCGTCGACGAATCGGCTCTCCACGAGGCGCTATTGACGGGACAGATTGCGGCCGCAGGCCTCGACGTGACGGAGGTCGAGCCGGTCGACGCCGAGAGTCCGCTACTGAACCTGCCTAATCTGACGATCACGCCCCACGTCGCCGGGGCGTCTCCCGTGTCCGGAGTCGAAGGATCGAGGCGCTGGGCTGAAAACGCAGTGAGAATACTGAGCGGAAGGGCCCCCTGGGGCCTTGCTAACCCCGACGTGGTGAAGCGTATTGCGGTGCTGAGAGCCCAGGGTGGGTCCAGGTGGGAAGGCGTACCGGAGTTTGGTCTGTCGACCGGTTTCTGATCCGCCGGTCAGTCGGCCGTCGACACCCAGAGACGTTCGCCGTCCGACTCGAGAGTCACCGTTCCAACCTCCCGGGTGACCATCACCTGATGTTCCGGCACGGTCTCGCTGAGCCGTGCCATGACCTCTTGCGACGGGTGGCCGAAGGGGTTGCGGTTCCCGACCTGGACGATGGCGAGCGCCGGATCCACGGACTGGAGAAACGCTTTCGTCGAAGACGTGTCGCTGCCGTGGTGCGGCACCTGGAGAACCGTCGACCTCAGGTCCAAGCCTGTCTGCAGCAATGTGTATTCCGAGATCCTGGAGATGTCACCCGGCAGCAGCATCGACACGTTTCCGTATGTCAGCCTCGTAACAACTGAGGCGTCGTTGATGGACAGGTCCGGACCGTCCCGCCTGGCGAGGAGGACGTGCAGGGCCACTCCGTGGTCCAGCGCGACGACCTGGCCGGGGTCGGCAACAGTCCTGTTGGGATGTTCGTCGGCGATATTCCGCCATGCCGCGTATGTCTGGCTCCGGTGTTCCACGGGGGACTCGATCAAAAGGTCGACGTCGAACCGTTCCATGACGGCCTGAAGCCCGCCAACGTGATCGACGTCGGGGTGGGTCAAGAGGACCAGGTCGAGGGACCTGTCCCAGAAAGGCAGCTGAGACTCCAGCTTTCTGACCGCCTCCTCGGCGCCCCGTCCCCCGTCGATCAACACGCGGTTACCGGCCGGAGTCTCGATGAGGGTCATGTGGCCGCGGTCGATATCGAAGAACGTCACGCGCAGCAGGTGTGGCGGCGATGACGTGAGCGCCACTGCGAGGCCCGTCGCGGCGAGAGCCACGGCTACGACGGCGAACCACATGGGAGGCGCAGGCAGGCGGCCGCGGCCGGATGCTGAAGTCACTTGCTCCCTGAGAGAACTTATGGCCCAACTGATCCGCTTACGCGCCAGGAACGCAACGACACATACGTAGTATGCGATTGCCGCCGGCGAAGACCACGCGCCAGATTCGAACAGGTCCGGCCCCAGGCTTGCAAACAGGCTTGACACGCCGGACATATAACTGCCCACGACCCACAACGGCCAGCCGAACACGACGCCGAGTTGGTCGTAGATCAGCCCGGCGAGGCCCGTGGCCGCTCCCAGGATGACAGTCAAAGGCAACACGGGCAGCACGAACGTCGTTGCCGGAACGCTCCAGGTGGGGACCCGACCGAAATAGAAGGCGACCAGTGGGGCCGTTGCGATCGTCGCTGCGATCGACATGGCTACGACGGCGACGATGGGATTCACGACGAGGTTCGACCTGGACTCAGTCCCCGTTGCCTTCTCGATCCCGCGGTGGAACAGGTCATGCAGGGGCGTTGCCAGCAGCGCTATTCCGGCTACCGCGGCGAAGCTCAACTGGAATGAAACGGACGCCACGATGGCCGGGTCCACCGCCACCATGATTCCAGCCGCCAGTCCGACCGCGGGCAGCACGGAACGCTGCCTCCCCATGGCGCGAGCCAGGAGGTACGCGCTCGCCATGATGGCGGCCCGGGTTACCGACGGAGAGAAGCCTGCCAATGCCGCATAACTCCATACGGCCGCCAACGGCAGCAGCAGGTACAACTGCCACCGTCTGCCCATTGCCAGCGCACCGACCCCGAGTGCCAGGCCTCCGACCATCGCTATATGTAGTCCCGATATCGCAAGGACGTGCGCGGTACCTGCTGCCCGGAAGTTCTCCGTGAGCTGTTTGTCCAGGCTGCCGCGCAGCCCGGTGGTCAATGCGACACCGAGATCGGCGCCCGCACCGCTCGCTGAACGTTCGATGGACGCCGCGATGGTCTGGCGAACCGACGCGAGCCATCTGCGGACCGGACTTCCCGCGTCGTCTCCTCCCAGGGTCACAGTCGATGCCGCGATCCGGCCTGCCACCGGTCCGCCAGTCCCGCGGGACGGCTCGAAGGGTCCGGTCACGATGTAGCTGTCGCCGTAACGGAAACCGTTGACCTGTCTACCGGCCAACTCCCGTTCGGTTGCCGCGAGCCGGTCTGCGAATACGTCCACCTTGAAGAACGCGTCTCTTCGCGTGCCGTCCGCGATCACAGCCCCGACGTCCAGGCGGAGACGAGTATTGAAGCTGGAAGGCGCCGGGTCGGTGAGTAGCTCCCCTACGACCGTCACGACACCCTGCGTTTCAGGCGCGCCGTACCAGCCTGCGCCAGCGTCATTGGACGCGGCGTGGCCGCCCCGCCACATACCCAGCAATGCGATTATCACCAGCAGGCCATAGCCCACGTGACGTCTCGCCAGCAGCGGGCCGGTGACGCCGACGATCGAAGCCGCGAGCAGGAGATAGAACGCAGCCGCGGGAATCTTCATGCCGGGCCCCAGGCCGAGTGCCATTGCAGCGGCAGTACCCATCAGAAATGCGGCGGCGGCCGCAACGAGCCTCACGGTTGAACCGCGAACGGTCGGATAGCGTCGACCGTGGCTGTGCCGATGCCGTCGATTTCGAGCAGATCGTCGACCGATTCGATGGGCCCGCTGGATTCCCTGAAGCGGATGATGGCGGCGGCCCTGGACTCCCCAATGCCGGGCAATGTCATGAGGGCCGACAACGATCCGATGTTCAGGTCCACAAGCTGGTCCGGGTTTGCGCCCGTGCCGGACGGGTATTCCTCCCGGCCCGCCTCATCGCCAGGTGGTCGTTTAGTGTTCGATTGGGCCACGAACGGCAGGATGTTGTCGACAGTTGCCGGGCCGAAACCGTCAATTTCCAGAAGATCGTCGGCCGCCGCGATTTGACCCCTGGCCTCGCGGAAAGCGATGATCGCCTCGGCCCGCTTTTCACCGATGCCGGGCAGGGTGACCAGGACCGATACCGGCGCGGTGTTCAGGTCTACCGGACCGCCGGACGCAGGAACATCGTCCCTGTTGACATTCAGGTTGGCTGAGGTCTCGCCCGAGCCGGAATCATCCGCCGCGGCGTTGGTTTGTTGCGGGACGTTTAACCGGACACCGTCGGGGGCGCGTGCCGCGAGGTTAAGGCGGGACAGATCGGCGTCGGGGCCCGGCCCACCTGCCGCGTCGATCGCGTCGGCGATTCTGGAGCCGGGCGGCAGCCTGTAGACGCCCTCGCTTTTGACGGCGCCAGAGACGTGTACCACGATGGGCGCAGGTGTGGGAATGATGACTTCGACCCGACCCGGGGATGGCGCCTGCCTCAAGGCCAGCCACAGACCCGCGGCGCTCAGGCCCACGGCGACCGACAGCCCGATCAGCGCCCATGAAGCCAGGATGCGGAGTCGCAGGCCATCTGGCTGTGCGGGATGGGCGTCGGCCTCCTGGTCCCCCGTTTCGGTAATTCGGCCGGGGTTGCGTTCCTGTTCAACCATGGTTGTATATCTGTTGGCTGATAGATCATACACTTGTCATATGTGTAGGAACTACCTACGACGGCTGTCATTCACTCCCTCTCCACTCGTGGCGTAGTCCTTTGCCATGTCCTGGGCAATTCCGTGGGCCTTCGATGCTTCTGGAGTTCAGCAAATTTCTTGGACTCTCATCCGTCATTTGGCTTACCCTTGCTGCGGATATCCGCGTCCCACGCATAGCCGTGGGCAAATTTCGAAACTGTGACCAACACCTTCACTCACGGGAGTCACCAATGAAGATCGTCGACGTCGGCGTAAAGGTATTCACATACAAGTCGAAGCAGGTCCACGATAGCGAGGGCCATAGCCATCCCGGCCCGGAGCACGATGCGCTACAGGCATTGGTGACGATCACCGCCGATGACGGCACGGCCGGCTACTGTTTCGGCCCGCCCGCTGCGGTCAGGCAGGTGGTGCTCGATCAGTACGTCAGGCCGGAGTTGATAGGCCGCGATCCCCACGACCGCGAACTGATCTGGCAGGGTCTGTACAAGAGGCAGCGGGGTTCCGGCGAACTTCTGACGGACCGCGTGATGGCGCCAGTCGAGATGGCTCTGTGGGACCTGGTGGGACGAAAACTGGACCTGCCTGTCTGGAAACTCCTGGGGGGTTACCGGGACAAGGTGCCGGCTTACGGCTCCACGATGTGCGGCGATGAGATGGAAGGCGGCCTTGCCACGCCGGAGGACTACGGCAAGTTCGCCGAGTGGCTGGTTCAGCGGGGATACCAGGCGATCAAGCTGCATACGTGGATGCCGCCGGTCTCCTGGGCGCCCGATCCCAAGATGGACGTGAAGGCCTGCGCGGCAGTCCGGGAAGCGGTTGGCCCCGATCTGCCGCTGATGCTCGACGCGAACCACTGGTACAGCCGCGAGGACGCGTGGTACATCGGCAGAGAACTCGAAAAGCTCGACTACTACTGGTACGAAGAGCCTATGGACGAGCATTCCACATCGTCGTACGTATGGCTCGCAAACAAACTCAGCATGCCGGTTCTGGGCCCTGAAATGGCACAGGGCAAGTTCCGGACCCGCGCGGAGTGGATCGTGCGGGGGGCGTCAGACATCACCAGGACCGGGGTGACGGACGTTGGCGGGATTGGACCAAGCATGAAAGTCGCCCACCTGGCCGAGTCCCACGGGGTGGCGTGCGAGATCCACGGCGGCGGCCCAGGCAACCTGGCCGTGCTGGGCGCGATATTCAATGGGCGATGGTACGAAAGAGGACTGCTGCACCCGTTCATCGACTACGACGAGGTCCCCGGGTATTTGAACAGCATCATCGACCCGATGGACTCGGACGGATTTATTCCCATGCCGCACGGACCCGGACTCGGTGAGGACATCAACTTCGAATACATCGATGAGCATCTGGTGAAGCCCGCCTAGAGATCGCCATCAGGGTTACATTCCGGCCCGTATAATTGCCATGCTTCCGGACCCGTGAGGTTCGTACGCACCCGAGAAAGTAACTCAACCAGCAAGTATCAATCGGAGACCCCAGGATGGCGCCAGAAGCGTACGCGTTCCTAGGTGGAAAGCAGGTCCCGCTGGCCGACGCTCGTGTCGGCGTAATGACTCACGCACTGCATTACGGCACCGCAGTGTTCGAAGGCATCCGCGGCAACTGGAACGAGGCCCACGGCAAGTCCTACATTTTCCGCCTGCGGGAACACTACGAGCGCCTGCATCGGGGTGCGAACATCCTGCGCATGGAACTGCCTTACTCCCCTGACGACATGTGCCAGATCACTGTCGATCTTATGGAACGCTGCGGGTATCGCCAGGACGTGTACATCCGGCCGCTGGCCTTCAAGAGCCAGGAGCTTGTGGCGAACCTGAAACTGCATGAGTTGGATGACGACTTTTGCGTCATCATCGTGCCGTTTGGCGCATACATCGACTCGGACTCAGCGATCCGGTGCCAGACGTCCTCATGGAGGCGGCCGGAAGACACGATGCTGCCCACCGGGGTGAAGATCACCGGTCTGTACACGACGAGCATCCTCGCCAAGACCGAAGCAGTGGCCGCGGGCTACGACGAGGCGATCCTGCTGAACAACGACGGGACCGTTTCCGAGGGCAGCGGCGAAAACCTGTTCCTTATCCAGGACGGCCGCGTGTCAACGCCCAAGGAGACGGACAACTGCCTGTTGGGGATCACCCGCGAGTCAGTGATGACTCTCATCAAGGAGGAGTTCGGGACAGAGGTCGTCGAGCGAAGCATCCACAGGAGTGAGTTGTACTTGGCCGATGAGGTCTTTCTGACGGGCACTGCGGCTCACGTGACGCCCGTTGGGGAACTGGACAATCGCAAGATTGGGACAGGCGACATTGGCCAGATTACCGGCAAGCTCCAGGAGATTTACGCAGACGCGGTCACGGGGAACAATGAGCGCTATATGGAGTGGTGCACTCCGGTTGTTCCCGGCGGGAACTAAGTCTGGAACAGCCTGAACGTCGAGTCGCTTCCAGCGTGTTGATCCTCCCACGTTCGTACGGTGTACTTTCGGACCTCCAAGGCCAATTCGACTTCCCATCACCCGGGTACCAGCGTGCGCGGGAACGCCGTCTGCGGGAGTAACAGGGACAATTGCCGCCTGCAGTAGACGTCATCACTGAACAGATCGGCCGCCAGTACCTTGTGATGGCCTTCCTGGTCGTACTCGGCGCGCTTCAGATTGCGGCTTCTATTCCCGGCATTCGCGGCATGATGCTGCTGCCAGGACGCATGCCGACGCGCATGTTGGGCGGTGTGCTCATCGTTATCGGCATCGTGATCTTCTACCTGATGCCCCTGTGGATCGATGGTCCGTGGGCGGCCGGCTCGGTCGTTTCGGACTCAACACAGCGGGAATGGGGCACGGCCGCGTGGTCGGACCTCGGCGCGGCGCGCAACGTCAACGACGTGGACGGAGGGCTGTCCGGCACTGACCACGCCAGGTGGTTCCCAATCGCCATGGCCCTGGCGTTGATCACTTCGCTGGCAGGCGGCACGGTGATGTTCCGGCTGTTTCCGCCTCCAAAAACGCCTGACGGGCGTACCGGTCTGGAAGGACTGTCGACCAGCCCGTTCCTCTCGGCCCTGAGGACATCTCTCGCCGACCTGCGCTCCACCATCAAGGCTGACGCTGAGAATGAACTCGCCCGTCACCCGCGGAGCATATTCGGCTGGATTGCCGGGAAGCTGCGGTCGTGAACGCGTTCGACACCAACATCGTGTTGTGGCTGAACGGCCTTGCCGGCAACCTGCGGGTGATAGACGAACTGTTGAAGGTCCTGGCGAGCGATTACCTGATGCCGCTTTTGTTTTCGACGGCGGTGGTCGCGGTCTGGTTTGCGGGGCGCACGGATGAGGCGCGACGCCGGTTCCAGATGGCTTCCCTAGTGGGGATGAGCGCGATAGGTTTCTCGAACCTTGCTGTATTCGGCATCAATTCCGTTTGGGACAGGCCCAGGCCATATGTCGCACTGGGCGATGACATAAACCTGCTCTTCTACCGGGCGACCGACCCATCATTTCCTGCAAACCCGGTGGCCATAGGGTTCGCGGCCGCCGCGGCCCTGTGGCCCGTAAGCAGGCAGCTCGCAATCTGGTTGGCGGCCGGTTCATTGGCCTACGGATTTTCCAGGGTGTACGCGGGCGTCTTCTACCCGACCGACATCTTCGGCGGCGCAGCAGTTGGCGTACTGGTCGTCCTGGCTACGCTACGGCTGCGGGACCTACTGGAACCGGTAGTCAGCCTCTTCATGCGGGTCGTGCGCGGTCTCTCGCTCGCCTGACAGTTGGCGGCAGCGTCTACCTGCGCACTGAGATCCGACGGAACCTCTCGGCGTACTCGAATGGGAACCCGTCGGCGTTTTCCCGCCTGCGCTCTCGCATCCGCTTTTCGGTCTCCGACCCGTCTCGGAGTCCGGGGATCTGGCTTTCGTGCTGGGACAAGGCTTCAAGCTGCAGGTCCATCCCGATCGATGTGTCTACGATGGTGTTCTGAGAATCGGCCCCCCAAAACAAAAGGTGCCTCACCTTGTGCGGCTCAAGGCCCTCGCTGATGTGTTCGGGGAAGTGCAGGTGGTCGCGGGCATAGGGGTAAATGGCGTCCATGACGGTGATGCCGACGCTGCGGTGGTCCCGATGGTTGAACCCCGAGAACCTGTGGGGATCGTGGCATAAGACCACGCTTGGCCGGTAGCGGCGGATCGCCTCAACCACTTCACCCAGGAAGGTCCGGTCGGCCTCCAATTCGCCGTCGGGATGATCGAGGACCACGAGGTTTTTGACGCCGATCACATCCGCCGCAGCGCGCTGTTCCGCCGCGCGGATGGGCACGATCTCACTGGAAGTCATGGAGAGGTCGTTGCTGCCGCTGCTGCCGGAGGTGCACTGCACATAGCTGATCTCGCACCCGGCGCGCGCCCATGTGGCCGCTGTCCCGCCCGCCCCGAGTTCTGCGTCGTCGGGGTGTGCGAAGACCACCATAGCCCGTTCCGGAATCTCGTCGAAAATCTCCATTTAGGGTTACTGTTTCCTTCTGGTCTTGCTCGTGGGAGCCCTGTTCGCGTTTCCGTCGCCATTGAACAGGCTGGTGCGCGAATCTCTCAAAAGTCGAGCTTCAATATACCTACGGTTCAGGGCGCAGCGATATATGTGTCGCTTAGACTTGAACGACTACCCGGACCGACCCGGATGATTGGCATGTCTAACCTGCAATCGCAAGACCCGGAAATAGCGGCTGCGCTCGAGAACGAGCGCAAAAGGCAGATCGATGAAGTCGTTCTGATCGCCTCCGAGAACTACGCCAGCGCCGCGGTCCTGGAAGCCACCGGTTCGGTCATGACCAACAAGTATGCGGAGGGTTATCCCGGCCGCAGATACTATGCCGGCTGCGAGAACATGGACGTAGTCGAACAATTGGCTATCGATCGGCTGAAAGCCCTGTTTGGGGCCGAACACGCAAACGTTCAGCCGGTCAGCGGGGCGCAGGCGAACATGGCCGCCTACTTTGCGCTGCTCAGTCCGGGCGACCGCGTTTTGGGCATGCGACTCGACCAGGGAGGGCACCTGACTCACGGCTCAGAGGTCAATTTTTCGGGGAAGTTGTACGAGTTCGTCCACTATGGGGTGGACCCCGAGAGCGAGACTATCGACTATGACGAGGTGGCCCGTCTTGCGGCCGAGTTTCAACCGAAACTGATCGTGGCCGGCGCCACGGCCTACCCGCGCGAGATCGACTTCGAGAGATTTCGCGAAATCGCCGACGCGTCCGGCGCTCGGCTTCTCGTCGACATGGCCCACATCGCCGGCCTGGTAGCGGGCGGCGTCCATCCCGACCCGGTGCCGCACGCGGACGTGGTTACGAGCACGACACACAAGACTCTCAGGGGGCCAAGGGGCGCCCTGATCATGTGCGGCTCGAAACTGCGGCGGCGGATAGACAGCGCCGTTTTTCCAAACGTGCAGGGCGGGCCGTTGATGCATGCCATCGCGGCGAAGGCCGTAGCGTTCGGAGAGGCGTTGCGTCCCGAATTTCGTTCCTACACCGCCCGAATCGTGGACAACGCGCAGGCGCTCGCCTCGACACTGGCCGCGGGCGGTCTGAGGATCGTGTCAGGCGGCACGGACAACCACCTGATGCTCGTGGACGTGCGACCGCTCGGCATGACGGGCGCGGAGGCTGAGGCCTGCCTGAAGTCGGCGGGTGTCGTCGTTAATAAGAACTCGATCCCTTTCGACTCTCAACCGCCCCGGATAACGAGCGGCATACGCGTCGGCACGCCGGCTGTCACAACCCGGGGCATGAAGCCGACGGACATGGAGCAGGTCGGCGGTTTCATCCTGGAGACGCTCAGGGCGGGGGATTCGCCGGGCAAGCGGGACGCCATCAGGGGTGAAGTGGCCGCATTCGCCTCGAAATTCGATGCGCCGGGCGTCGCCTGAAATGTCGATAGCCCAATCCAAACGTGTGCCAGCGCAGGCGGGGTTTGGGCTCTCCCTATGGTAAAGTGACTAAGTTTGGGAGTTGTAAATCCCAAGCAGGTGAACATGCGCCGATACGAACTACTTTGGATACTTGCGGGCGACGCTTCGGATCAGGAATGCGAGGCGTCGGCCGATCGCGCGAAGTCGCTAATCGCCGATAACGGCGGTGATTTGCACTCGGCAGGATTATGGGGTCGGCGGAACCTTGCGTACCCGATCAACAAGCAGGCCGAGGGTACCTATTACGTCGCCACTTTTTCGGTAGAACCGGAAGGCGCGGTCCTGATCGACAGGCAAATGACCGCCGATCAGGCGGTGCTTCGACACTTGTTGGTCAGGGCGGAAGAGGAAGAGTCGAAAGAGACCGCCGAGGCGAAGTCCGAATAGCAGAGCGAAGTCAAGTTGAGCCTTAATCAAATCCTACTGATCGGCAACGTCGGTCAAGACCCTGAAATGCGCTATACACCGAGTGGCGCAGCAGTAACTAACTTCAGTCTGGCGGTGAACCACCGAAGCTCTAGGCGGGACGGCGACGTCCAAGAAGAAACGGAATGGTTCAGAGTTTCGGCATGGGACCGGCTTGCCGAAACAGTCAATCAGTACGTGGTCAAAGGGAGCAAAGTCTTCGTAGACGGAAGATTCCGAAGTCGCCAGTACGTCGGATCGGATGGGCAGACGCGTACTTCAAATGAAGTAATCGCATTCAGGGTTCTGTTCCTGGACCGACCGGGGCAGTCCTACGGAGGCGATCAGGGCGGAAATTTCCAGGGGAGTCCCTCGAGGGCTTCGGCGCCGCCTGCTGGAGAAGACCCGGACGAGGTCGAGGACCTGCCCTGGTAAGCCTGTAACGTCCCAAACGGAGGACCCAATGCCGGTTCCAGTAACCGGATAGATTTTTGAAATGACCACTTCCACAGCTCCGTCTCAATCAGCAGAAGGCTCTCGGCCCACGCAATCCACATCGTCGTCCGGGCCGCGCCCGCGCGGCCAGGGCGGCGGCGGACCCGGCCGGGGACCAGGTTCGGGCGGGCAGTTTCGCGGAGGCCGGCGCAATTTCAGGCGCGGCAGGCGCGTATGCAATTTCTGCGTCGACCGCGTCAATTCGGTCGATTACAAGGCCGTAAACCGTCTGCGGCGCTATATTTCCGACCGGGCGAGGATCGATTCGAGCAAGAAGACCGGTACGTGCGCCAAGCATCAACGAATGGTGCGGCGGGCTATCGCCAAGGCAAGGTTCATGGCCCTCTTGCCATATGCTCCTGACCACACGCGGGTTACCAACATGCTGGCCCCGCGCACGCCCGCAGAGTCCTCCGTATCGGATGAAGCAGAGGCCGGCGAAGAGTCCACGGCTGCTGCCGAAGCGACCGCCGAGGCGAATGCTGCGGATGCAGTTGAGCAACCGGCCGTTGCCCAGGAATCCGGTGCGGTCGAGAGCGCCCCGGCCGAACAGGCTGCTACCACGGTAGAAGCGAGCCAGGAAAGGACCGCCCCTGCATCCACGGCAGCGGCTCCGGACGTAGCACAACCCGAAGACAAATCTTCAAGCGACGATAGCGAACAGGCGAAAGTCTAAGACCTGACACGTTCTATATGGACTCGCCGACAGGTTGATCATTGTTGTCCGAGACGTGGAACGCCCAGCATCCCAGGTCACCGCTGGAGGCTGATCATTGACAGAGAATGAGGGCCGTCCGGGGCAGGAAGCGGTCCTCCCAGACCAATACGACCCGGGCGCACGCAGCATTACTCGCAGAGGTCCGGGCCGGAAGGAACTGCTGGCGGAACAACGCCGGTCGAAGATTCGCTCCAGGCCCTGGATCATAGGCGGAGCGATCCTCCTGGTAGCGCTGCTTGCGTTCCCCATCTACGCATTCATCGACACATTCACGCTGCCGCCCAGGGAAGTGGCCGTACGCGTCGAAGATTCCACGTACACCCGCGGCGACGTCGTGGACTTCATTCGCTTTCGCCAGCGGTTGACGGAAGAGGTCGGCGGCCAGTTTGAATTGGGCACGTCCCTGTTCGAAGCGTTGCAGGTTATCCAGGACAACGAGATCGCCTACAAGCTGGCGCCCAGGTTGGGAATCACTGTGACTCCCGACGAAGTGGACCTGGAAGTGGAATTCCTGCTGCAGATGAACCCCAGGGACGTTGCGGAACGCCAGACCGAGGAGTACCAGGCGAGCCTGGCGGAGCGTAAACGCCAGTTTTTGAATAACGTTGGCCTTTCGGAAGAGGTTTACTGGGAATTCGTCCGCAAGGAAGTATTCAAGAACAAGGTACGGGCAGCGATTGCGACCGACGTACCGCGCATCGTTCCGCACGTGCGTCTTTACGAAGTCAAGCTGGAGGAGACCGCCGACCAGGACCTTCAGCGTGTTATCAGGGCGATCGAGGGCGGTGAGCCTGTGGAGGCGGTGGCGAGGGAGTTTTCGATCGATCCCACAGTGGTGCGCACGGGTGGCGAAGTCGGGTGGTTCCCCGAAGACGTCCACCCCACCCTGGACCGGATGCTGTTTGGTGTTGACGAAGACGGCGAACGCCTGCTCCCATTCGGAGCGCCGAGCCCGCCCCAGTTCGATTCGGAGACCCGGCAGGTCGCCGTGTACGTCGTAACCGAGGGTTCCGAAGCTAGGGAAGTATCCGACGACCATTTCGAAATCCTGGCCGACAACGCGTTGACCAACTTCCTGAACGATCACCGCCGCGAATTCGACCTGTACATGGAGTTGAACGACCGCATCTACGCATGGGTCAACCGGCAGGTCGCGATAGCGTCTATCAGGCCTACTCCTACGCCCGAGCAAGGCATACCCGGACTGGGCGGCTTCGGCGGCGGGTTCCAGGTAGGACAGTGACGGCTAATTCCCGCGACGGGGGCGAAGCTCCCGGCCAAATCGGCGTTGGGCTCCTCGGGCTCGGCGTAGTAGGGTCCGCCGTCGCAGCCGCGCTCGAGGACGGAGCGTCCCGGCCCGGTTCTAACGGCGCCGAATTGACATTGCGCCGCGCCGCCGTGCGGGACCCGCAGCGCGAACGCCCCGTGAAGCTGGAGCCCGGCCGGTTGACCACAGATCCTGTGGAAGTGGTCGACGACCCCGGCGTCGATATCGTGGTCGAGTTGATGGGCGGTGAGGAACCGGCGCGCACGCTAATCGAACGTTCTCTTCAGAACGGCAAGCACGTCGTCACGGCGAACAAGGAAGTTATCTCCAAGCACGGTGAATCCCTTGCCGACCTGTCCGCCGAGAATGGGGTTGGCCTTTACTTCGAGGCCAGCGTCGGGGGCGGAATACCGATCCTGGGACCCCTCACGAACGATCTGGTTGCCAACAGGATTCTGAGCCTGAGGGCAATAATCAACGGGACGACGAACTACATCCTCACCCGGATGGCGGCCGAAGGGGCCCAGTTCAACGATGCGCTGAGAGATGCACAGTCGCTTGGCTATGCGGAGGCGGATCCCACGAGCGACGTGGAGGCTTTCGACGCCGCGTACAAGATATCCATACTGGCGTGGCTCGCGTTCGGGACCCGGGTGCCGTATGAGTCCATCTACCGTGAGGGCATCCGCGGCGTAGACGCAAACGATTTCAATTACGCCAAACAACTTGGATTTACCATCAAGCTGTTGGCCGCGGCCCAGAGGACCGACGAAGGTCTACTTGTGCGGGTCCATCCCGCCATGGTGCCGCTGGACGTGCCGATGGCGAACGTCAACGACGTGTTGAATGTGGTCGAAGTGGAAGGCGACCTGGTGGGGCCCCTCTGGCTGCAGGGCAGGGGAGCCGGGGCTGAGCCAACAGCCAGCGCGGTGTTGGGCGACATATGGCGCGTGGTGAGGGATATGCGGACCAGTCAGACTGCGCCGCGGAGGCAGGATGCCTCACTGCCGAGTCCTAGCATCCTTCCCATGAGCGCCCATGTCTCCCAGTACTACCTGAGAATCTCTGCGGTTGACCGGGCCGGCGTCCTGGCAAAGATAGCCGGAATTCTTGGACAGCATGCCATCAGCATCCACTCGGTGCTCCAGATGGACAATGACGAAACCCGCGGCACTGCAGACCTGGTGATAATGACGCACAGGGCCAGGGAAGCTAACATTCAGCATGCTGCAGCCCAATTGCGGGACCTCGACGTCGTCGACAAGCTCGACAATCTGATTCGGGTCGAGAGTTATTCCTGACCGGCCGAGGCAGGCCGTGCAGGACCCCGCGCGCTGCGGAGCATGATCCAGTTGGGGATGTTCGCAGGCGTAATAGAACGCTACCGGGACTTGTTGCCGGTTAACGATGCCACGCCGGTTGTGACGCTTGGCGAGGGCGATACTCCGCTCGTCCGGTCGCGGGTAATCGGTCCGTCGCTGGGCTGCGACAACCTGTATTTCAAGCTCGAAGGGTGCAACCCCACGGGTTCATTCAAGGACCGCGGGATGGTCATGGCCATCGCACACGCGCTGGAGACCGGTCGCGAGAGGATCATTTGCGCCTCAACCGGCAACACGAGCGCGTCGGCCGCCGCGTACGGCACTCGCTATGGACTGGAAACTCTGGTGCTCGTGCCCGCCGGAGAAATAGCGCTCGGCAAGCTGGCGCAGGCCATGGCGTATGGGGCCCGCATCCTGGCGGTAGACGGCAGTTTCGATGACGCCTTGCAGACCGTGATGGGGCTGGTGGACATTCTGGACATCGAACTCGTCAATTCCCTCAATCCATATCGAATACAGGGGCAGAAGACGGCTGCGTTCGAGATCGTGGACGACCTTGGACATGCTCCGGACATGGTGTGCATGCCCGTTGGAAATGCCGGAAACATCACCTCATACTGGCTTGGGTTCAAAGAGTACGTGGACGCTGGGCGGGCGCAGGGTCTTCCCAGGATGATGGGCTTCCAGGCTGCCGGGGCTGCGCCCATCGTGTTGGGGGAAAGAGTCGATCATCCCGAGACGGTTGCCACCGCGATCCGAATAGGGAATCCGGCGAGTTGGGAACGGGCCGAACGGGCCAGGGATGAGTCCGGCGGAATTATCGACAAGGTGACCGACGAGCAGATCCTGTCCGCCTATCTCCGCCTGTCGAGGGACGAAGGGCTGTTTTGCGAACCGGCGTCCGCAGCTTCGACGGCAGGATTCCTGCGCTTGCCGGAATTGGGTGTGGACGTGCGGGGCAAAACGGTTGTGTGCATTCTCACCGGAAATGGCCTGAAGGACCCGGGCACCGCGGAGAGCAGGGCCCTGGTAGAGATAGAGTACGTGGCGCCGGACCTCACGGAAATTGCGTCGATGCTTTCGACCGGTCCCAATCAATCGACGAAGAACGGAAGGGACTGATCGTAGCTGCCCGGCTACCGTGAGTTCGGAGGAATAGGTTTGACCTGCACCATCGCGGTTTCGGAAGAGACTTTCGAGTCTTTTGCCGACCTCGTCCCCGACGCCACTAGCCGGTCAGGCCGGTTTACGTTCGTGGACCGCCCCGGGTGGCTGAAGGCGTGGTGGGACGAATTCTCGGCGGGCAGCGTACTGAAGTTGCTGTCCGTGAGGGATGAGACAGGTAAGGCCGCGCTGATCGCACCTCTGCACGTCACGAACGGTACGGCGGCGTTCCTTGGCGGGACGGACCTCTTCGACTACCACGACTTCATTTGTCCCGATGGCGCGGGTGACACGTTGCCTGTCCACGTCGACGCGGTAATACGACAACTGACCGGCGATCCCTGCATCGAGCGGCTTGAATTCCTGTCGCTGCCCGAAGACTCGACCGCATTTGAATATCTGCCAGGCGTCTGCGAGGCTGCGGGCTGGGTGATTTCGCTGGAAAAGGAAGACGTCGCGCCAAGGTTGTCGCTGCCCGGCACTTGGGATGAATACCTGGCAGGGCTGACCAGGAAGAATCGTCATGAATTGCGCAGGAAGATGAGACGGTTGGAGGGAGCGGGCCAACTGCGGCACTTCGAGGTCAGCGAACCGGCCGCGATCTCGGAAGGCCTGGAGGACTTCTTCGATCTTCACAAGAAGAGCACCCCGGACAAGGCGCAGTTTATGTCCGCGGACCGCGAGCGCTTTTTCCGCCGCGCCGCGCTCCGGCTGGCTGAAGAAGGCATCACCCGGCTCAGCTTCGTCGAACTGGACGGCGTGCGCATAGCTTCTTCACTGTCATTTGTGTGCTGCGGGACGAAGTACCTGTACAACTCCGGGTACGATCCGGCGTATGGAAGATTGGCGGCGGGTCTGTTGAACCACGCCTACAATATCCGCCGTTCCATCGAGGCCGGGCTGTCCGTTTTCGATTTCATGCGTGGGGACGAGACCTACAAGTACCACCTCGGCGGGGAGGACCGTCTCGTATACAGGTTGACCGCCGTCCGCAGATCGGCAGGCGCCTGATGAGAATTGCAGCCATCAGCGTCCACGGCTGCCCGGTCATACAGGCCGGGGGCCAGGACGCCGGCGGCATGAACATCTACGTGTTGGAGACGGCCAGGCGGTTGACGGCGCTGGGCGCGACGATTGACGTGTTCGCCCGCCGCCACGATCCGGATGATCCGCAGTGCATAGAATTGGCGCCCGGAGCGAGGTTAATCCATCTTGACGCCGGGCCGGTCGGAGCGGCCAAGGACGAGACCTATCCGCTGTTACCTGAATTCACCGAGCAGCTACTGGCATTCAGGCGCAGGGAAAACGTCGTCTATGACCTGGTCAGTTCTCACTATTGGCTTAGCGGCCTGGTGGGACTGAAACTTGGCCGGCTATGGGGCGTTCCGCACGTCACCAGCTTTCACACGCTGGCTGAAGTCAAGCGGCGGGCGCGACCGGGCGAACAGGAAGCTCCCATCAGGTCAGTTTCGGAGGCAAAGGTAGCCTCAGGCGCGACCCGGATCGTCGTCTGGACGCCGCACGAACGCGACGCGATAACCCGCTACTACGGGGCCGATCCGGACAAAATCGACATTATTCCGCCGGGTGTGGATACTCACCGGTTCCGCCCGGGCGACCAGTCGGCCGCGCGGGCCAGGTTCGGTCTCGACGGCGAAAAGGTGCTTCTATTCGTTGGAAGGATCGAAAGACTAAAAGGCGTGGACATCCTCCTGGAGACTGCGGCGGCGCTTGACTGCAAGGAGAAGGTCACGCTTCTGATCGCCGGTGGGTCATCGAACAGCCCGGAGTTAAAAAGGTTGAAAGGGATGGCGGGAGAGTTAGGCATCGCTTCGATGACCCGCTTCCTGGGTTCGGTGCCGCAAAGCGAGTTGGCCCACTATTACAACGCGGCAGATGTCTGCGTATTGCCCTCCTACTACGAGAGTTTTGGGCTGGCGGCGCTAGAGGCTTCTGCCTGCGGGACGCCCGTAGTAGCGTCGAGGGTGGGTGGCCTACCATCGGTAGTGAGTGACGGCGAGACCGGGTACTTGATCCCCTGGCGTTGTCCGGGGCCGTTCGTGGACAAGATCGAGTTGCTTCTGGCGAATGATCGCCTGCGCCGTGACATGGGGATAGCGGCGAGGGCGCACGCCGAGACATTGACCTGGGAAGCGGCGGCGGCAAAGCTACTCGGCGTATTCGAGCAGCTCCAGCCCAACGCGGCCCCTGTCACATGCCTGGCTGCGGCCGGTTGATCCGACCTCTAACACGCAGAGCCGGTCCGAACTACAAGAGAGCCCAACTTCGTCGAATGGGTTCGGTTACTATCTCGGTACAACGCGTAAAGTAGCCAGACCCACCTCTCGTGCGCTCCGGATCCCCACTTTCACGGGACTGACGGGGCATATGAGACAGGCTCTTGTACCGGGGGAAGTAGTCAAATGGCCTATCTGCAAATCAGCGACTACGGAGTTATCGGCGATCTGCACACGGTCGCTTTGGTGGGGATCAACGGTTCGATTGACTGGTTCTGTTTTCCTTGTTTTGACTCGCCTTCGGTATTTGCCTCCCTCCTGGACCACGAAAAAGGCGGCAAATTCAAGATTTCGCCCGAGAGCGATGATGTCCGGACCACGCAGAGCTACCTGCCGGAGACAAACGTCCTTGTGACCCGGTTCTTGTCGCACGAAGGCGCGGCCGAGGTCATCGACTTCATGCCGTTGGGCGGACGGGACAAGACCGGCAAGGAGCACACGATTATCCGCATGGTCAACGGTGTTCGCGGCAATATCCGGCTGAACGTGGAGTGCGATCCGGCGTTCAACTACGCCAGGGACCAACACACCGTGGGCATATTCGGTGAATGGGCGCATTTCAGGACGGCCAGTACGGGAATGGACCTGTGGTCCACCGAATCAATGACCGAACGGAATGGGGCGGTGGTCGTGGACCTCGAGGTGCACGAAGGAAGCCGGTCGCTGTTCGTCCTCAGCCATTTCGAGCCCGAAAGTACGGCGCCCAAAATGCGCGGACTGGAGTGGGCAGACGAGAAATTCAACGAGACGATCTCCTATTGGAGGGGCTGGATAGCGCAGTCCTCCTACTCCGGGCGCTGGCGCGAAATGGTCCACAGGTCTGCGTTGGTCCTGAAAATGCTCACCTATGCGCCCACCGGCGCGATCATTGCGGCGCCCACGACCAGCCTTCCTGAGGAGATGGGAGGAGTGCGGAACTGGGACTACCGGTACACCTGGATCAGGGACGCCGCGTTCACCGTGTACGGCCTTCTCCGCATCGGCCTGACCGAGGCGGCAACGCAGTTCATGGAGTGGCTGGAAGAGCGGTGCAGAGAGACCGGACCGGATGGCAACCTGAAAGTGATGTACAGCATCCACGGCCATGGGGAGTTGACCGAACAGACGCTCGACCACCTCGACGGGTACGGTGGATCGAAGCCGGTACGCATAGGCAACGGCGCCGCCGACCAACTGCAACTGGACATCTACGGGGAACTCATGGACTCCGTGTACCTGTTCAACAAGTACGGCACGCCGATTTCCTACGACTTCTGGAAACTCCTGCGCCGGCTTGTCAACTGGGTCTGCGATAACTGGCGCGCCGACGACTGGGGCATATGGGAGGTGCGCGGCAATGAACGGCAGTTCGTGTATTCGAAGCTGATGTGCTGGGTCGCGGTGGACCGGGGGCTACGACTGGCCGACAAGAGGTCTCTCCCGGCAGACCGGGGCAAGTGGCTGCGGGTGAGGGATGAGATTTACCTGGACATTATGGAAAATGGCTGGGATGAAGACCGGCAGACGTTTGTCCAGTCCTACGGGACCCATACCCTGGACGCGTCCACGCTCATGATGCCGCTGGTCTTTTTCCTGTCGCCCACGGACCCCCGGGCAATCGGTACCCTGGAGGCCATAAAGAGGTCACCTGACATGGGCGGTCTCGTGTCCAACGGCCTCGTCTACCGCTACAACACCAGCACGACGGCGGACGGGCTGCCGGGCGAAGAGGGCACATTCAACATGTGCACTTTCTGGCTGGTAGAGGCCCTTACGCGGGCGTCGAGCGTGAATCACGAGTACTTGGACGAGGCTCGCCTGATGTTCGAGCACATGCTCGGGTACGCGAACCACGTCGGACTTTACTCGGAAGAGATTGGCCCCACGGGAGAGGCGCTTGGCAACTTCCCGCAAGGGTTCACCCACCTGGGCCTGATCAGCGCGGCTTTCAACCTGGACCGCGCGCTGGGCAGCAGGGACTAATCGCGGGGGAGTTCGTTAGGGCCGCATGCGGCGGCGGTCGAACGGGCGCTGCGAACCGTCAGGTCAGCGCCTTCTTGTACCAGTCGACCACGCTTTGCGTTTCGAAATCCAGGTTGGAGTAGGTCCGACGTGCTGCGACATTGGACTCGATCACTTCGAGTGAGATGGAGTCCACGCCCTCCTGCGCAAGGTCCGTTACACCTGCGGCCACGGTGGCAATGCCGAGTCCCATTCCCCGGTGAGTAGGCAACACGCCGGTCATCTGGATGAATCCCGCGCGGCTGAGCCCCTGTTCTTCGATGGAGGTCCAGTTGAATGCGACGGCCTGTCCGTCCGCGTCTTCTGTGATGAACACGCGTTCCGGCCCGGCACCCTTCTGCTTCAAGTTTGCGTCGATGTCTTCGACGCTGTTTGGCGAATAACCCCAGGAACCGTCGAACACTGTGTTTTGCAGGGATGTCAACAGCTCTGCGTCGTCTATGGTGGCCCGGCGTACAGCGTACCCGTCCGGCAACGGATAACGTGATGCGGCGTCCAGCCGCGGTTCGCGTGAGATCAACACCAGCATCCTGTTGACCGGCAGGAATTCGGCAAATGCGATGGCGCCTCGACTGCCCATGTCCTCAGCGCCGACGGCCACGTCGGCGGTTTCAGCCTGTAGCTCCCTTGCCCTTTCGACTGCCTGCTCGATCAGGTGGATTCTCAGCGCGGCGACTGAGAAGGCGCTGTCGACACCAACGCCAAGGACGGCCCTGCCGATATTCAATTCCGGGTAGGCGAATGAGTAACCGTAGAGTTTGCCGTGGTATTCGGCGACAAAAAGGTTTGACTCCGGTTCCACCCGCGGCATTCCGAACCAGGCGGTCAACCCTTCTTCGTGCTCCGGCCACCTCATGTGTCCGTGCGATCCAATTCGGCTCAACAGGTCCAGAAAGCCACCAACGTCATTACGCCGAAACGGCCTTACGGTGTTTCGCATCGTTGACGAGGACCTGCGGCGACGCACCAAAAGAATGTTCCTCCCGTTATTCGATACTGCGTGCCTCGATGAATACGGAACAACCCATCTTATGACACTCGCCAGTGGAGTGAATTAAACCACTGTTCTCGCTGGACGAAGTTCATGACATCGCGGGCTTTTGGCGAAAACGCACCCGCCGCCAGCAGGGTTGTATGAGAGTTTCGGCAGTTGGCCGACGCTGGATTCGTTGACCTTGTTTAATGAACGCTGCTATCCTCAAAGGTGTATATGCTGTGATTGGGAGTAGTACCAGCGGTGGCGGGAACGAGAGAGCCGGGGGTGGTGTGAGCCGGCGCCCTGCCAATTGGGAACTCGCCCATGAGCATTCGGCCTGAACACGCGATCAGTCGCGGGAATTAGGGCATGAACGTTGGCCTCGTTACGGCCATGAGCGGTCGTTGGCGTTCGTTTCGGCGAGCAGTCCGGCAAGCAAGGTGGTACCGCGGGATTCAAGTCTCGTCCTTGGCAGGACGGGGCTTTTTTTGTGCCTGCTGCAAACCACCAACTTCGCGCCCGGTACGCAAGCCGTAAAGACGATTTCGAGCCAGATTGACAAGGTGTAAACAGGTATGTCCATCAAAACTGGGGGCCAAATAGTCTGCGAGAGTCTCATCAGAGAAGGCGTAGACGTAGTATTCGGGCTTCCCGGTGGAGCGATACTGCCCCTGTACGGGACCCTTTCAGAGTACCCGTCGCTTCGCCACATCCTGGTGCGGCACGAACAGGGGGCGGCCCACGCTGCAGACGGATACGCGCGGGCCAGCGGCAAAGTTGGCGTGGCGTTTGCGACGTCAGGCCCGGGAGCCACGAACCTCATCACCGGCCTTGCGACCGCGATGATGGACTCCGTACCGGTGGTGGCTATTACCGGGCAGGTAGGCCGCACGGCGATCGGCACCGACGCGTTCCAGGAAACGGACATCACCGGCGCCACGCTCCCCGTGACCAAGCACAACTACCTGGTCATGCGCGCGGCGGATATCGCCGCGACCGTCAGGGAAGCTTTCCACATTGCAAACACCGGCCGGCCGGGGCCGGTATTGATAGACATACCTCGCGACGTGTTCCAGGAGTCGGCTGAATACGAATTCGAGGAAGAGATCGACCTTCCCGGCTACAACCCGCCGGGAATAGCTGCCGACTCGGAAGTCGATGCGGCTGCTGAGATCATCAACTCGGCGGAACGCCCTGTGATCCTCGCCGGGCATGGCGTAATAATCTCCCGCGCCTACGACGAACTGCGCGAACTCGCCGAGAAGGCGCAGATACCCGTTGTAACCACGCTGCTGGGAATATCCGGGTTTCCTGAAGACCACCTGTTGAGCGTGGGATTCCCCGGCATGCACGGCATGGCCTACGCATCGCTCGCGCTGGACCAGGCCGACGTGCTGATTGCGATCGGCAGCCGTTTCGACGACCGCATCGTGGGCGACGCCAGCAGATTTTCGACGGGTTCCAGGAAGATCCACATCGACATCGACCGGGCCGAATTCAACAAGATGGTCAGGGTGGAAGCGCCGGTGCTGGGCGACGTCAGAAAAGTGCTCCGGCAACTCATACCGCGTGTCGCCAGGACCACTCACGAGGAGTGGGTCAGCCACGTCGAACACCTCAAGGCCGAACACCCGTCCCTGAGAATTCCCGAGACCGACCGGCTGCTGGGGCAGCACGTCGTGAAATGTCTATCGGACGTTACACAGGGTAGCGCGACGGTCATAACGGGCGTCGGGCAGCACCAGATGTGGGCTGCCCAGCATTACAAATTCACGCGCGCCAATAGCTGGCTCAGCTCAGGCGGCCTGGGCACGATGGGTTACGAAGTCCCGGCCGCGATGGGCGCCCAGGTCGCGCGGCCCGACGGCCTTGTCTGGTCGATATGCGGGGACGGCGGCTTCCAGATGACGATGTATGAACTTGCCACGGTGGTGGAGAACCGGCTGCCGGTCAAGTACGCCATTCTGAACAACAACCACCTGGGCATGATCACGCAGTGGCAGGACCTCTTCTACGACAACAACCACCAGGCAGACGCCTACACCGCGAATCCGGACTTCGTGAAGCTGGCGGAAGCATTCGGCATCAAGGGCATACGGGTTAGGACACAGGAGGAGGTGGCGCCCGCCATACGCGCCGCCAATGAACATCCCGGCCCTGTCCTGGTGGACTTTGTCATCGAGCAGGTTGACCACGTGTACCCAATGATTCCCAGCGGGCAGAGCGTGGCTGAACTGATGGAGGAACCGCTCTAGCGGGGCGCACTGATGACTAGCCAACAAGGGGTCTATACCCACTCGCGGACCATCACGGCGCTGGTCCAGGACAAGCCGGGCGTACTAGCTCGAATCGCCGGGATGTTTCGCAGGCGGGGCTTCAACATAGCGAGCCTGGCCGTGGGTCATTCGGAGCAGCCGAACTTGTCCCGCATGACGTTTGTGGTAGAGGGCCCTCCACACATTGTTGAACACGTGGCGGCCCAGCTCGATCGATTGGTCGAAGTAGTGCACGTGGCGGACATCACAGACAAGAACCTTGTCTGGCGGGAGCTGGCGTTGATCAAGGTCAGGTCCAATCCCGCCACGCGCAGCGAAATCCTTCAACTGGCCGGGATCTTCCGGGTAAACGTGGTCGACGTCGCCGCGGAGAATCTGACGGTCGAGATCACGGGCGACCAGGCAAAGATCGACTCGCTGATCATATTGCTGGAACAGTACGGTGTACTGGAGGTGATGCGCACGGGCCGGGTGGCCACTTTGCGCGGCAGCCTGACCGAAGACGGCGAAGACGGCGAACACGGCGGCGGAGTGGACGGTAAGGGACCCGAACCGGTACCCGCGCCGAGGACCGGCGACACCGGCAGCGTTTAGCGAATCCATCGACGGGGCCCTGCAGGGCCATTCGAATTTGAGTCCACATTTTTCACGAGCCTGCAAGGGCGCAAAACACGACTCCGGCCGGGTTGACTGAAAGCCGGCCGGCAGGACAAAACGAGAGGCAACTTAACAAGGCAATGGCATCGCTTTACTACGACAAAGACATCGACGATTCGATCCTGAGGGACAAGACCGTGGCCGTTATCGGCTACGGAAGCCAGGGCCACGCCCACGCTTTGAACCTAAAGGACAGCGGCTTCAACGTGATCATCGGCCTGTATGAGGGCAGCCGCAGCAAGGCGAAAGCCGAAGCGGACGGCCTGGAAGTTGTCGATAACGCAGAGGCCGCAAAGCGCGCAGATGTCATCGTGATGCTCCTGCCCGACACCAGGCAGGCGCAGGTCTACAGGGACGAGATCGAACCCAACCTGACCGCGGGCAAGACTCTGTTATTTGCCCATGGTTTCACCATCCACTACGGGCAGATTGCCGCCCCGGAAGACGTGAACGTGGTGATGATCGCTCCCAAGGCGCCCGGGCACCGGGTACGCGCCGTGTTTACTGAGGGTCTAGGGGTGCCGTGCCTGATAGCCATTCACCAGGACGCCAGCGGCAACGCAAGAGAACTGGCCCTGGCCTATGGGAAGGGCGTTGGAGGCGGCCGCGCCGGCATCTTGAACACAACGTTCAAAGAGGAGACAGAGACCGACCTGTTCGGTGAGCAGGCCGTGTTGTGTGGAGGGGTCACGGCCCTTATCAAGGCGGGCTACGAGGTGCTTACGGAGGCGGGATACCAGCCCGAGTCGGCCTACTTCGAAGTCCTGCACGAGTTGAAACTGATCGTGGACCTGATCTACCAGGGTGGTCTGGGCTACATGCGTTACTCCGTCAGTGAGACGGCCGAATATGGTGACTACACGCGCGGACCCGCCGTGGTGGACGAAAGCGTGAAGGAAAACATGCGCAAGGTCCTGGCCGAAATACAGTCCGGCGCGTTCGCAAGGGAGTGGATTGCGGAGAACGACGAAGGACTGCACCGGTTCAACCAACAGCGGAAAGAGAACGCCGAGCACCCAATCGAATCCATCGGAAAAGAACTTCGGGACATGATGCCGTGGCTGGAAACCTCGACGTAGACGCGCCTGCAAACTGAGAGGCGCGGACGGATCGAGACGTCCCGAACAAAGAGAGATCACACGATGACGACACAGACCAGAGGCGAAACCGAAGACCGGGTAGTAATCTTCGACACCACGCTGCGCGACGGTGAGCAGTCGGCGGGCGCGGGCCTGACGGTCGATGAGAAGCTTCGTATCGCGCACCAGCTCGCGGCCCTGGGCGTGGACGTAATCGAAGCCGGATTCGCGGCCAGTTCACCGGGCGACTTCGAAGCCGTCCGACGCGCCGCCAGCGAGGTAAAGGGCCCGGTAATTGCGACTCTCGCCAGGGCGGTCGCCACCGACATCGACGCGGCCGGGCGCGCGCTGGAAGGTGCGGAGCGGCCGCGCATACACACGTTTCTTTCGTCGTCTGAGATCCACCTCCTGCACCAGATGAGGCGGGACCGAGAGACGATCATGGGCATGGCGGTGGAGGCGGTTGCGCGAGCGAAGACCTACGTGGACGACGTTGAGTTTTCTCCTATGGACGCCTCACGGACCGAGCCCGAGTACCTGTTCGCGATGCTGAAAGAGGTCATCGACGCGGGCGCGACCACGGTCAACATTCCGGACACCGTGGGCTACAGCAATCCCGCTGAGTTCGGGGCCCTCATTCGGAGCATTTTCGAGAACGTGCCTAACATCGACCGGGCGGTGGTCAGCGTGCATTGTCACAACGACCTTGGGATGGCGGTATCGAACAGTCTTGCCGCCGTGGAAAACGGCGCGCGCCAGGTGGAGGGTTGCATTAACGGGCTGGGCGAACGCGCCGGTAACGCGGCACTCGAAGAAGTCATCATGGCCATCAAGACGCGGCCGGACCACTACCGAACGATGACCGGGGTCGACACGAAGGAACTCGGGCCGACGAGCCGCATGATCAGCACCATCTTCGGGTTCCCAATCCAGTACAACAAGGCTGTCGTTGGCCAGAACGCATTTCGGCACTCCTCCGGAATTCACCAGGACGGCTATCTGAAAGAGCGGACCACGTTCGAAATCATGGAACCCGAGTCGGTCGGCTGGCGCGGGGAGGCGCTGGTGCTCGGGAAGCTCAGCGGACGCGCCGGGCTGCGCGCCAGGCTTGCTGACCTTGGATATCCCCTCACCGAGGATGAACTGTCAGATGTCTTCGCCTCGTTCAAGGGCCTGGCCGATCGTAAGCGAGAGGTCACGGATGCCGATCTCGAGGCGCTCATGGCGGAGCAACACCGTTTCAGAGATTCCGTGCGCGGTTACAGGGTGGGAGACGTACACGTGGTCTGCGGTAACGACGTAACGCCCGAAGCCAGCGTGTCGCTGCACTGTCCGGACGGGCTGGAGAGGACCCGAAAGGTGCAGGGCACGGGGCCGGTGGACGCCGTGTGCAAGGCGATTGACGAAATGATCGATGAACAGGTCAAGCTGACCGAGTTCGCAGTGAGTTCGGTCACGGAGGGCCTGGACGCAATCGGCGAGGTGACGATCCGGATCGACAAAGACGGATCGATCTACACTGGACGGGGCAGCGACACCGACATCGTCGTGGCCTCAGCAAAGGCCTACATAAACGCCATCAACCGGGCGTTTACCATCGGAAACATCGCCCCGCAGGTGGAGATGCCCGGCACGGTTTGATCGGACCGTCCGAACCGGGGTGAATCGCGGTCTGTTCGCCGCAACCGGCCACGGCGTCGACGGCCGCGCCAGGAACCTCCCGGCGGATTTTGGTCGCGACGCGCCGTCTGCATTGCTCACTAAAGTAAAATCACAGTTTGCGCCGTCCGCGGGCGGATGGCCGAGGAGTTGAAGTCATCGTGCCAAAAACGATGTTCGAAAAGATATGGGATGAGCACGTCGTTGCCGAACCAGCGGGCCAGCCGCCGCTGCTGTACATCGACCTGCACCTGGTCCACGAGGTGACTTCACCACAGGCGTTCGAGGGTTTGCGGCTGGCGGGAAGAAGCATCAGGCGCACCGATCTCACCATCGCAACGGTGGACCACAACGTCCCCACGGACCTGCGGCCGTCCCCTATAACCGACGAAATCGCCCGGAAGCAGGTCGAGACGTTGCGGCAGAACTGCAAGGACTTCGGCGTCACGCTGTACGACATCGAGTCGCCCAGGCAGGGCATCGTCCACGTAATCGGCCCGGAACTTGGCTACACGCAACCGGGCCAGACGATAGTCTGCGGCGACTCCCACACGTCCACGCACGGCGCATTCGGGGCGTTGGCCTTCGGGATCGGCACGTCGGAAGTAGAACACGTTCTCGCGACGCAGACCCTGCGCCAGCAAAAGCCTCAGACGATGGAGATACGGTTCGAAGGGGAACTGCCGGTCGGTGTAGGCGCAAAGGACATGATCCTCGCCACGATCGGCCAACTGGGCGTGGCGGGGGGTGTCGGCCGGGTGTTCGAGTACACCGGTCCGGCAATCCGCAGCCTGGACATGGAAGGCCGCATGACGGTCTGCAATATGACGATCGAGGGCGGGGCTCGCGCCGGCATGATTGCGCCGGATGACACGACCTTCGAATGGCTGGAAGGACGCCCGTACGCGCCCAGGGGACAGGACTTCCAGGAGGCGGTCGAATACTGGAAGTCGACAGTCACCGACGAGTCCGCAGAGTACGACTCGACCGCCGTTGTCGACTGTGAGAAGCTGGCGCCGTACGTCAGTTGGGGCACGAATCCCGGTCAGGTCGCCAGGGTCACCGACTCGGTGCCCGACCCCACCGACTACGACGATCCTGCGGACCAGGAGAACGCCGCACGGGCGCTGGAGTACATGGGCCTTCAAGGCGGCACGCCGATCCAGGAAATTTCAATTGACCGGGTCTTCATCGGCTCATGCACAAATGCGCGGCTGGCGGACCTTCGTTCTGCGGCGCGGGTGGTCAAGGGCAAGAAGGTTGCGCCCGGCGTACGGGCGATGGTGGTGCCCGGCTCGACAGCGGTGAAGCTCATGGCGGAGCGTGAGGGGCTGGATGAGGTCTTCAGGTCGGCCGGATTCGAATGGCGGGAGTCAGGGTGTTCAATGTGCCTTGGCATGAACCCGGACATCCTGGCGCCGGGAGAGCGTTGTGCGTCCACGTCCAACCGGAACTTCGAAGGCCGGCAGGGCAAGGGAGGCCGTACCCACCTGGTTAGTCCTGCGATGGCGGCCGCGGCGGGCACCGCAGGCCACTTCGTCGACATCAGTGACTGGGACCTGGAGGACTGATTCTTGGTTCGAATGTCGAAGCCCGGCCGCGACGGGAATGAAAAGCAGCGGGGGCGTGTCGGCAGCGCGTGGCGGAAGGTTAGCGGGCGAGACGACCTCGAGCAGGCGATGAAGGCCCGGTTCGACCCGTACAGCTACGAGTCGAACTGGAAGACGTTGCGCTGGCTTATCGCCTTGCTGGGCGTGTGGATACTCCTGTCCATAGCGCTGGCGTTCAACGACAACAGTACCGCCAACTACCTGAACAAGCTTTCAGGAATGGGGCTGACGAACACCCCGCCGGGCGACATATACCCTGCCACGATCGTCGAGTATTCGGAGTTGGAGGGGTTCAACTGCACCTCCGAAGAGGATGTGATCGCCTTCACGGAACCCTGCCAGCGGGTGGTAGAAATCCAGCAAGATTTCAACAGCCTCAGAGACCGCGGCAATCTCCTGTTCGCCGGCATGATGGTGCTGCTGATCATCATTGCGTTCCCGTTTTCGACGGTTATTCATCGCGCCAGCCGCAACTTGCCGACCTTGAAGTCGTCGGGTCAGAAGCGTTCGCCGGACTCCGCGGTGATCTGGTTTTTCGTCCCGATAGTGAACATCGTCAAGCCGGCGCAAGCGATTTTCGAGATATTCAAGGCTAGCGATCCGACCTCGAGCGTCAATGAGACAGAGGACTGGAAACGCACGGGCGCCATTCCGCCCATCGCATTTGTCTGGGCCCTGGCATGGGGCGCCGCGTTCATGTTCAATCCGGTATTTGTCCAGCGGATCTTCTTCCGCCCGGGCCACACCATCGAAGGTGCGATTTCTACGCTCCAGACGACGGTGTGGTCGGATGTCCTGCTGGCAATAGTGGGCCTTGTCGCAATATTGATGACGGGCGCGCTCCACTTGAGGCAGGAAGCCCGTCGCGAAAAGGCGGGCCATTTCGTTTACACTCCTCCGCCGCCCGAACTGGACCTGCTGGAGCAGGCGCGGGAAGAGCGAAGAAGCAAGCAGACCCCGCGGCTTGGCGGCCGGGTGGGCAAATCCAGCGGCGACGTCCAGACCGGCGGACGGGACCGGGACGAATAACAAGGGAGCGGGCGCCGGACCCTACCCGCTGGCCTCCCGCGCTTAACCTGGAGACATCATGGAGACCTTTACGAAATTGACTGGTCTGGTCGCGCCGCTTGACCGGGCGAATGTGGATACCGACCAGATCATCCCCAAGCAGTTCCTCAAGCGAATCGAACGCACAGGATTTGGTGAGTTTGCTTTCTTCGACTGGCGGTACCTGGAAGACGGGGTTCCTAACCCTGAATTCGTACTCAACTATCCCCGCTACGAGGGCGCATCGATACTCGTTGCCGGGCGTAATTTCGGGTCCGGATCTTCCAGGGAACACGCGCCCTGGGCGCTTGGCGAGTATGGCTTTCGGGCGATAATTGCACCGAGTTTTGGCGATATTTTCAGGAATAACTGCATGCAGAACGGCATGCTGCCGGTGACCCTGAGCGAAGACGACGTCGACACCCTGATGGCGCGGGCGTTGCGGGAAGTCGATTACCGGATCACGATCGATCTCGATGAGCAGAGTGTGACGGACGAAGCCGGGTTTGCAGCGGCGTTCGATATCGACGAGTACCGTAAGGACTCGCTGCTGAAGGGCCTGGACGACATCGGCAGGACGCTCGAACTCGAAGACGACATTGCGGCCTACGAGGCGTCACGCTCGGCCGTCCCGACCGGTTGACCCGTAGAAGATCTGCCGGGTATTCCATTTCGAATTGCAGGAGAAGCAAGCAGTGAAAGCGCGCATAGCAGTAGTCGGCGGAGATGGCATCGGACCGGAGGTCACGGCCGAAGGAGTGAAGGTCCTCGGCGCGATCGCGGACCGGTTCGGACACGACTTCGAATTTGAGACGGCTTCCGTCGGCGGGAACGCCATGGACGACTACGGCACGCCGTTGCCGGATTTGGCGATGGAGACGGTGCTCGCGTCGGACGCCGTGCTGCTTGGCGCGGTCGGCGGCCCAAAATGGGACGATCCTGCGGCCGAGTCCCGACCTGAGGACGGCGTGCTTGGCCTTCGGAAGAACCTGGGGCTGTTCGCCAACCTGCGGCCGGTGAAGGTGTACCCGCAACTGGTTCACAGCAGCCCGCTGCGGCCCGAGCGCCTGCAGGGAGTCGACTTCGTCATCATCCGTGAGTTGACGGGCGGCCTGTACTTCGGCAAGCCCAAGAAGCGTTGGAACACCAGCCGCGGCCGGCGGGCCGTGGACAGCCTGAAGTACACCGAGCAGGAAATAGAACGCGTGGCCCGCGTCGGTTTCGAACTGGCAAGGACCCGCCGGAACAGGCTGCATTCGCTGGACAAGATGAACGTCATGCAGACATCCCGGCTGTGGCGAGAAGTCGTCTCCGAACTCGCCGACGAATACCCGGACGTCGAGTTGATTCACATGCTCGCCGACAATGCAGCAATGCAGATTGTCACCAACCCCGACGTGTTCGATGTGATCGTCACGGAAAACACCTTCGGAGACATCCTGTCGGACGAGGCGGCCGTGATCGGCGGCTCGATGGGCATGCTGCCGTCCGCGTCGCTGACACGCGTGCCGTCCGCAAAGCCAAGGCCGCGGCGCGGCGGGAAGCCGGACCTTTACGAACCCATCCACGGCTCCGCGCCGGACATCGCCGGCATGGGAATTGCAAATCCGCTCGCGTCCATCCTGAGTTCGGCGATGCTTTTGAGGTGGTCCTTCGGCCTGCATGAAGAGGCCGACACCGTGGAGACGGCCGTCGAGGCCATTCTCGACGAGGGGTACCGGACCCGGGAGATCGCCAACGACGGGGATGAGACCCTCAACACCCGGGAGATGGGCGACCTGATCGCTTCGCGGATCGGCTAGCGACCCGTAGCACCACCGGAAGGTGGCAGCCATGCGACTGCCGGGCGATGTTTGTCAGACGTTACGTTCGTGTAGCGTCCACACGGCGGGTTTGAAACCCGCCCCTACGAGTTGCAGCGAAGTTGCAGAATGTTAGGCTCAGGGCAACGCTTAGCCGTTGGGTTTGATTGCGACCTTGATGCCTTCGGGATTTGACGCTTCCGCGAACGCTTCGTGGACTTGTTCGAGCGGGTATGAGGAGGTAACTACCTGTTCGACGGACGGAACCTGCGGCAACAGGTCCAGGGCTCGCCGGTAGGACTCTCCTCCCCCGAACGCCCCGCGAATCGTGATTTCTCGGAAGTGAAGGTCGAACAGGTCGGAGGGCAGGGTGCTGCCCGCGGGGTTAACTCCGACCAGTTGCAGGTTGCCGCGCGGCCTCGTGAGTCGTATCGCTTGATCGACCAATGACGGTATGCCCACCGCTTCGCACACGACGTGCGCGCCGAGGCCGTCGGTGAGGTCGCTGATAAGCCCTTCGAGGTCATCAGTCGTCGGGTCGATCACCTGATCGGCCCCCATCTGCGCCGCGATGTTTCTCCGCGATTCGATGGGCTCGGAGACTACAACGGTTTTCGCCCCCCTCAGTTTTGCGAACGCCGCGGTCATCAGTCCCATTACGCCGGCGCCGATCACTAATACGACCGCGTCGTCGGGCATCTCGAACATTTCCAGACCCGACAGACAGCATGACGAGGGTTCCATGATGGCAGCCGTCTGCAGGTCGAGGCCCGCCGGGATTTCCAGCGCGTTGTACTCCGGCATGACGGCATATTCGGCCAAGCCGAACGCCCTAAGCGGCGCCTCGCAGATATTTCTCATTCCCACCCTGCAACCGGCGCAGTCGCCGCATACCCACGTTGGTATGACGACCACCCCGCGCCCGCGGACGCCCTCGTCCACGCCCGGGCCGGTCTCGACCACTACGCCGGAGAATTCGTGGCCCAGGACCCTGGGCGGTTCGCCGGGAAACAGGCCCTGTGTGAGGTGAACGTCGCTGCCGCAGATGCCCACGGTGTCCACCTTGATCACCACCTGGCCCGCTTCCGGTACAGGGTCGGGCGCTTCGTCTATCGTGAAATTGGCCTCACCGCGCCATGTCGCGACTTTCATATCTAGTCTCCCGCCTAGTGTTTGTGTTGTGACTGCTGACGTGAATTTATCAGGGGTACCAATCCGTAAGGGGAGCCTGCGGCCTTATGGATTCGATGCGGCGAGATCGGTAAGGTAACGTCTGCAATTCGAACGACCACTGGAGCTTTCAACAAGTGCCCAACACACTCACCGAAAATGACCTTGCCGACTCGCTGCCGGACGTGCGGTCCACCAAGACTTTCGACGGTCTGGACCGCCCTGTCAACATCTATCGAGACCCCTGGGGCATCCCGCACATCAAGGCCGAGAGCGCGGCCGACATGTTTTTCGCACAGGGGTTCGCAACCGCGCAGGACCGGATGTTTCACATGGACTATGACCGGATGCGATGCCTGGGCAGGTGGTCCGAGTACGCCGGGGCTCGCGGCCTCGAGTCGGACCGGCTCATGCGCCGCCGCCGTTTCGAACGGGCGTCGAAGGCCGATTACGACGTGTGCAGCCCGGAGGCGCGCGAAATGCTGGACGCGTATTCGGCCGGGGTCAACGCTTTTATCGACTCGACGGAGTCCCTGCCGGTCGAATACAGCCTGTTGCAGGCACGCCCGGAGCCGTGGGAACCGTGGCACTGCATTCTCGTTTACAAGGTCCGCAATTCTGCTGAAGGCGGCTTTGAGGCCAAACTGTGGCTTGCAAAATTCGCCGCAGCCGCTGGACCCGAGCACGTTGCCGAATTGACGCCCGGGTACACGCCGGGTCACCTGCTGACGGTGCCGCCCGGCCGAACGTGGGAGGGGAAGGTGGCTAGCGCGGTGGATGAACTGGCTGCGGCGGCCAGGCACATCGACGCCCTGGGAGCGATCGACGGCGGAAGCAACGGGTGGGCCGTTTCGGGCGAACGTACGAAGTCCGGTCTGCCCCTGGTAGCGGGCGATTCGCATCGGGCGCTCGACACACCAAACGTGTACTACCAGGTGCACCTGTCTTGCCCAGATTTCACGGTTATCGGACACGCCGTGCCGGGTATGCCCGGCGCCCTGCACTTTTGCCACAACGAGCATGTTGCGTGGGGCATGACGCACGGCGGCTGCGACACGCAGGACCTGTTCGCCGAGAAGTTCCGGCGCAACGACGGTCGGCTGCAATACCTGTTCAAGGGTGACTGGAGAGATGCGGACGAAGAGTCTGAAACGCTGAACGTACGCGGCGGCCCCGACGAGGAGATCACCGTCGTTGAGACCCACCACGGTCCGGTGGTGGCAGGCGATCCTGACGAGGGCGCCGGCCTGACCCTGGCGGACCCTGGGACGATGGAAGCGACGCGTTGGGTCGACGCTGCATTGGGGGCGATGAAGTCACGTTCGGCCGGTGAATTGCTGAACGCATTTGCGGAGTGGACCGACCGGGTGAATAACTACCCGTACGCCGATGTTCACGGCAACTTCGGCTACGCGCTGCGGGGCCGGATTCCAGTACGGCCACCAGCGGCCGGCTGGGGGCCGGTCGAGGGCTGGTCCGGGGATTTCGATTGGGACGGGTATATCCCGGCTGCCGAATTGCCGGAGTCGCGCAATCCGGAAATCGGTTATGTCGTCACGTGCAACCAGCGAGTCGTGGGCGATGAGTACCCTCACTACCTCGCCGTACAGTTTGGCTCGGCATTCAGGGCACAGCGCATAACGGACCGGCTGGAAGGATTGCGCACGAAACCGCTTGATCCTACTGACATGGCGGCCCTTCACGCCGAACGCCTTTCGATCCCCATGCTTGCTTACGCCAACATGGCCGCCTCGTGCGCCGCCGCATCCGGGCAGGTGGGGGAAGCGGCTCGGATACTGAGAGAGTGGGATGGCGAGATGTCCCTTGATTCGCCCGGAGCGGCCATTGCCGCCGTTCTGAAGGCGGAGGTGGACCGCAGGCTGGTGCCGGACCTCTACGGAGCGGCTGCGGGCCGCGGTGATGCCCTCGACGCAGGGGCGGAGTCTCACTACGGGCGAAACGTCGTTCCGACGCTCGTGCGGGGGCTCGGGCACGGCGAGAACGACCCGCTCGGGCGGGGTCACGATCTCGGGGCGGTTTTCTCCGACGCACTCGGCGCCGCCATCGAATATCTGACGACGCGGTTTGGCGGCGACATGAACGCGTGGCGTTGGGGCGATCTTCACCGGACGCTGCACAGGCATCCCCTCTCGGACAGTTTTCCGGCGGCGGCTGGACTACTCGATCCTCCGACGGTCAGGTTCGGCGGGGGAGGCGATACGCCGCAAGCGGGCGGATACCCGATAATCGGCGGATTCAGGGTGGGTTCCGCCTCGGTCAACCGTTACGTGCACGATCCGTCCGACTGGACCAAATCGCGTTGGATCGCGCCTTTGGGTTCGTCGGGCCATCCAGGCAGTCCGCACTACACCGACCAGCAACAAATGTGGGCAGCCGTGGATACCATCCCGCAGTTGTGGGACTGGGACAAGATCGCGCGAACTGCGGAGACCGTTCAGGCGCTAATGCCGGCGTGATCATCGAACGGGGAGATTTAGGGTACGCTCTTGGGTCGAGCCGGTATGACAGTGGGGCGACCCACGCCTCGCCCCGAGGGCTGGTTTGAAACCAGCCCCTACGGGGGGTGGCCGGTCACAGTGACCGCAAACCGGCATACGCCGTTTTCACTTGCCTTACGCGGCCCGAAACGCTACGCGTTCGCCATGCGGTAGCCGACACGGGGCTCGGTGAATATGTACTTCGGCTTCTTTGCGTCGTCTCCCAGTTTGCGACGCAGGTTTCCAATGAAGACACGTAGCAGACTCTCGTCTCCTGAGTACCTTGTTCCCCAAACCTCCTGGAGGAGTTGGTCATGAGTCATCACACGGCCGGCGTTGGTGGACAACTCGAACAGCAGCCGGTACTCAGTCGCGGTGATTTTCACCGGTTCTCCCGAAACCGTCACACGCCGCGCCTGGTAGTCGATCGCCACGTCGTCAAGCCGGAACCCTACGCGCTCAACAGGCTCATTCAGGACTGGCTGCTTCCGCAGGGCCGATTCGATTCTGGCAAACAACTCGTTTGGGGAGAAGGGCTTGACGATATAGTCATCGGCGCCTTGCTCCAGGGCCCTTACGATGTTCTCTTCGCTGCCGAAACCGGAGAGAAAGATGACCGGTGCATCCGAAATCTCCCGGATGTGCTTCATCAGAACGAATCCGTTCGTTCCCGGCAGTACTAGGTCCAGCAACACGAGATGGGGTTGCTCCACTCGGAGCATTTCATCCGGATTCTCGGTCACCATTGGCACGTAACTCGCCTCTGCAAGTGTTAATTCCATGTACCGGAGAAAGCGCCGATCGTCGTCCAGTGACAGAATACGCTTCCTGCTTCCAGCGGATAACAGCTTGCCGACGGGGTTTGGAAAATTGCCGATGGGGCGCAGCGACGACGTATTGGCCGGATTTTCTGTACGTCCTCTTCCGGATTCTGCGAATCGTCTCGCCTGTTGTTCCTTTCCATGAACGCGGGCGTTTGAGATTGCCGTCGCCGCCAAAGACGCAAACATGACGAGGACCTCTTCGTCTTCCTTCGTGAACTCCTTCCCTCCCTCCTTCTCGGTCAGATAGATGTTTCCGACGGGCTCTCCCAAGTGGCGGATAGGCGTACCAAGAAACGTCTTCATTGGAGGGAGAAAGTCAGGAAGGCCGGCTGAGCGGGGGTGCTTCGACAGGTCTGCGAGCCGCAGCGGTTCCTGGACCTCGTTCAGGTAGCCGATGAGGCCCGCGCCCTTCGGCATGGGTCCCATCTTCCGGCGCTGTGCCGGCGTGATACCGGAGATGATCAGATCCTGTACCCGGCCCGCGTCATCAAACACCGTCAGCGCGCCGTATCGAGCCCCTGTCAGGGACCTGGCGGAGTCGACTACTTCCTGGAGAACGGTCTCGACATCGAGGCTACCGGTGATGCGGAGGCTGGCCTCGCTCATGCTGAGGAGTCGCGTCCTCAGCGATTCAATCTCGTTTTTGAGTTCGTCGGCTTCCTGCAATAGTCGGTCCGCGGCGGCCACTTTATCAATTGCGTGGCATCTGCCTGAACGCGGCCGTGAGGGAGTCTAGCACGGACAGGCCTCTTCCGGTCCCACCAACCCCGTTACGCGGAAAATCCTTACGAAACCTTTACTTTTTCGCGCTTGATCTTTACGCCGGCTTTATTTCCGTCCGCTAGCGTTCCTGTCGTCGCTCGCCGTCGGGAAGGGATTGCCGGGTCTCCGGACGGGGCTTGGTTGTTCGGCAGGGCACACCACCCCGGCACAGTTCACACGGATTGGCGACGTAGTCGAAGGGAACGCCGAAATTGAAGAAAATCACGATAATTGCCGTCGGGGTCATGCTGGTAGGGTTGGTGGTAGCAGCATCCCTGGCGCTTTCGCCGGGGACGCAAAGCACGACTCCCATCACCACAGACGCTCTGGGGGTTGACGCCCAAGCATACGCGTCGGACTATGGTGTGACCGTCGAGGAAGCGAGGCGTCGCCTTACCCTGCAGGGGCCTGTCGGCGTGCTTGATGAACATCTGGTCAACAACGCATCCAGCACGTTTGCCGGGCTCTGGATCCAGCATGAACCAGCGTTTCGAATAATTGCGCGTTTTACAAGCGATGGGAAGACGACGGTAAGGCCGTACGTAGCGGACGGACCCCTGGATGGCCTTGTAGACGTGCGGACGGCGGACGCCACATTGGATGAACTTGTAGATACCCAGAACGATTTCATGACTAAGATTAGTGGCCTGGATGTACGTGTTGAGTCTCTCATTGATATCAAAACTAACCGCGTTAAATTGTTGGTGGTGGATCGTGAAAGACTTGACTCTTTAATGACCGCTAACGCCGTGCAACTCCCAGATAAAGTAGATATTGTTACAGTAAATGAGCTAAGCCGTGTTTCGACAGATTTATTTGCTGGACTTGAACTCGATTCTTCTGACGGGAATTGTACTACAGGGTTCTCTGTTATCCATAACGATGGAACAGAAGGTATAACGACCGCGGCTCACTGCCCAGACAATCATTTTTTTGATGGGACAGACTTGACCTATATGGGAGGCTATCTTGGAGGTAATTATGATGTCCAATGGTACGAAGCTCCCAGCCAATACCCATTGAGAGGTTTGATGAAGGATGGAACTAACAATCGCTATGTGCACGGGACTAAGCACAGAAATCAGCAAGCTATCGGAGAATACGTCTGTCGGTATGGTCGTCGGACTGGCGCCGCGTGCGGGGAGATATACTCTAAGACTGTTAAGCCGACGAGCCAAGAAGGCTGCAAGTCAGGATGTACGTTTGCGGCCACATTCGTGTTAGTGGAATTAACTAGCGGCAACCTCACTTTAAGAGGTGATAGTGGCGGCCCTTGGTTCTCGGGTAACACGGCTTATGGTATAATGCGGAGCAGAGGTACGGCACCGGACGGCACCGTTGGTGAAGTGTATATGCCCATTAATTATGTTTCAGTTCTTGGTGTATCTGTGGTTACTGAACAATAGGTCTTAGTCGCACAAGACCGTCAAAATTGGCCGCTCCATGCTAGACCACCTGCTGTACGTTCAAAAAAAAGAAAAGATTTTTGGCAGCACCCGACTGGTGGGTTTGTTAGTTCTTGCCATTTGCATGCTGATCGGTCCGGTCACCGGATGCACAGGCGACGATGAGAACTCAGTAGCCGTTCCCCCTGGTGAAGACGCGACTCCCTCTTTGAAGTCTAGTGGGGAGGGCCAAGGTTTCGGCGATGGCCCGGAAAGCGAAATCGCCTTCCCGCGACACAGCGCCCCCGTCGCAACTGATCGTGGGGGACAATACTTTGCTGGAATGTTAGTATTGGACAGCGGGTGTCTACGGTTGGATGCGCCGTCTTACGACCCTTCCAATCCTAGTAAGCCGCCGCTGCTCATCTGGCCAAGTGTGTTTGCGGTTAGCAACCTGGACGGCAACGCGTGGATTATAGATGGTTTTGGCCGGATTGTCGCACACGTTGGAGATCATATTCGACTCACTTCTGCTGCTGTCTCTTATCACCAGGCGCAGGATGACGGATTAATACAAGAGTTTTCCGCGGATTGTACTGGCCCCTATTTGATGGTCGGTGACGAAGTGTCCTCATTTGATCGTGACAATGAACCCTTGGAATTTCGACTGGCCGATCCAGAGGTCTACTTTGTACGGCAAAAGACCATAGTAAGTTCACTACAGGAACTCTTGGGGGCGCAAGTGGTTGGCAAACTTATTCTCGACGGACATTGCCTCCGTATTATGGGCGTCGACGGTCATATGACCTCCATTAAATGGCCTCCTGGATTTACTCCTAATGTCCACCAAGGCATAGTCCAGATCCGCAATGGGGGAGGTCAAGTTATTGCCCAAGTAGGAGACAGAATTCCCGGCGGCGGGGCGTACAGCGATTCTGCACACGGGGACTGCCCTGGAGGCACGTTCGCGATCAACTCGATAGAGATTTTGCCGGATGTCGAAGTCTACTTCCCTCGGCAGGACGGAACGCTTGGGACTAATCAGGAGATGGAGCGATTCTTCGGAAGGCTCGTCCTGACCAGAAGGTGTTTGGAAGTCGATGACGTTGTTCGCGAAAGCGACCAGTTGTTAATCCAAGGCGACCGTCCGCTTATCATCTGGCCCGCAGCATTCACGGTCAGCCTGGAAGAAGGGCCCGCAAGCATAGTGGACGCGGCTGGCCGCGTGATTGCCCTCGTGGGAGACGAAGTCCAGTTTAGTGCGGTGGCCGTCTCCTACCAGGAGGCCTTGGAACATGAAGGTTTTCGGGAGATTTCGCCAGCTTGCTCGGGTCCCTATTGGGTCGTAGGAGACGACTTCGTTAGAGAGTCAGATGCCGAGTCACCTTGAATAAAACGCCATAACCGCCTCGATCCTGGATCGAGGGATCCGGGAGCCGACCTCCAACGCGGTTGAGGGGAAAGTTCACCTCCGTTATGAACCTTCACGGCCGGCATTGTTTCGCGGGATGAGCACGTGGGCACCCAGTTGAGCGACATACCCGTGAACCTGGGACGCTTTGTCTGCCGGCACCGCGTTGGCGCATTGACCGCCCTTGCGGCTCTTGCGGTGGACCAGGCAACCAAGCAGTGGGTCGCATGGACACTGGCCATTGGCGAGTCGTGGCCGCAGCATGGCCCCTTTCAGCTTACCCACGTTGCGAACACGGGAAGCGCCTACAGCCTTTTCAGCGGACACACCGTTGCTCTCATAGTGTTCTCGTTCATCGGGATCGGCGTGCTGTTCGTGCTCTACTGGCCGCACCCCAAGACCGGCGTACGGGCGCAACTCAGCTTCGGGCTGATGATTGCGGGTCTGACGGGCAACCTGGTCGACCGCGTCGTCTTCGGCCACGTGATCGACTTCATCGACGTAGTCCCCTGGTTCATCTTCAACATTGCGGACGCTGCCGTCCTGTTGGGTATCGTTTTCTTCGCTTGCGACGTGCCGACTTCCAGGTTGCTTTCCAGGCCGCGTCCTCAGACGTAGGCGCCTCTGGTGAGACCGGAGCCGCGGACCGGCCGCTTTTCTGCGAGCGTGGTGACGTGTGACTGTTCAGTTCCGGTGGGACGAATGGCGTCTTGCATCAGGGCCGTTCGCGGGCGTGGGGTGATGTGTGTCGCAGGTTGGTGGGGGTAGCCGCGCCACTCGTCCGCCCCGGCGGGTGCCCACAAGAGGCACCCCTACAAGTGGGTTTGGCCAGCGTCGGGTTGTGGTTGTGTAGTGGATTGGTGGGGGTAGCCGCGCACCCCTGGGTCCCCGATCTTCGTCGGGGAAGACGGGGTTCGGCGTTCGGGGAAGACGGTTTGGGAGAATGCCGGATGTGGGTAAGGGGCGGCAGGTTGTGGGGTAGCCGCGTCGCCCGTCAGCACCGGCGGGTGCCCACATCCCAGCGCGCCCTACATGGCGTGGTAGTGGGATGAGTGGCACGAGCGTGTGGAGCGCCCCGTGACTCAAGGGGCGGCCGCGAGCGGCGCCCGAATGACGCGTTAAACAGTTGGCGGACCGGTAATTCGTACACGGGTTTAGTGCCAGTCGCGTTCGTCCTCTACGGTGCGTACGGCGCGTTTTGGGAATGGCTTGAATTCGTATTTCGCCAGTTTCTCTTCGTTTATGGCCACGCCGAGACCGGGCCTTTTTGGCAATTCGATGTAGCCGGCTTCAGGTTCGAGGTAACCGTCGCAAACGTCGCGTGACATCGGCTCCACGCTGATGGCGTACTCGTAGATCAGGAAGTTCGGCATTACCGCCGAGGCGTGAACGGCTGCGGCGCACCCGACGCTGGTGCTGTTCCACCCGTGCGGGGATACGCCCACGTAGAAGGGCTGGGCCATGGCGGCTATCTGGGTCAGCTCGAGAATGCCGCCCGTGTTGCATATGTCCGGATTGATGATGTCGGCCGCGCGCTTGACCAGGACCTCCCGGAAGTCGCTGCGCGTGTACAGCGCCTCGCCTGTGACGACCGGGATGGTGGTGGCGTCCCGCACCTCTTTGATTGCGTCGATGTTGTCCGGCGGGCACGGTTCCTCGAACCAGTACGGGTCGTACTTTTCGATCATCTTTGCGACGCGGATGGCATTCATCGGGGAGAGCCGCCGGTGTACCTCTATGAGCAGTTCGACCCTGGGCCCCACCGCCTCCCTGACGGCGCCCACCACCTTCGCCACGTGCTCCAACTCGTCCCGGTCCACGTACTCCCGCCACGGGCCTGGAAACGGATCAAATTTCAGGGCCGAAAATCCTCGCTCCTCGACGACCTTCGCCGCGGCCTGTCCGACGTCTTCGGGCGATCCGCTGCCGCCCCAGCCGTTGGCGTACAGGCGTATCCGGGGCCTGGTTGGACCGCCGAGGAGGTCGTAGACGGGGCGGTCGAGGGCCTTGCCGACGATGTCCCACATGGCGATCTCAATCCCGCTGACGGCGCAGTGGAGGTCCATGCCGGGGCGCTTGGTGGCCCAGTCTTCGTGGACGATGTGGGTGAAGTGCCGGATGTGGAACGGGTCGCGGCCTTCGAGGTACCGGGCGAGCGCGAGGATATGGCTTTCGATCTGAGTGTCGCGGTCGGCCTGTGTGTAGGCCTCTCCCCAGCCGGTGATCCCGGCGTCCGTCTGGATCTTGACGAACACGAAGTTCTTGCCCACGCCGGGGTGCATCTTGTGGACGGACACGTCTGTGATCTTCATGTTCGGGCTCCTGATTTGGGGGACTGGGGGGCGGTCATGCGCCGCATTCGTACTTTCCAAGCCCTTGCGCATCCTACACCGCTCCGGGAGTAGTGCGTTCCATCAGTTCACTTGACGCCCTCCAAGGCGCCGACGACCTCCTTGATGCGCGTGAGGCTTGCGGACGCGTAGTCCGTGGCCTCGTATCGCTGGATCTGTTGCTCTTGCAACCCCAGTCGTTCCGCCAGGTCTTTCTGGCTCAAGCCTCGGGCAATCCGCGCTTTTATCAGAACGGTCGGAAGTTCAGCGACCACGCTGAGTTCGTCATTCGGGACCTCGCCAGCCTTCAGAGTCTCGTATTCGCGCAACTCTTGCTCCAGGTCTGCAAGCTGGCTCCTCAAGGCATCCTCTTGAGCCTTGGCAATGAGGGGGTGAATTCCTACGGTTTCACCGGAACGCTGCGCCAAGCTGTCAAGAGACTGCGCAAATCGAGTCGCCTGCGCTTTGGTGATCCGGTATTGCCGTTCGTTCTTGATCATCAGAATCCTCCCAGGTCTATGGCGACAATCCCTTTGGGTCTCCCAGTTTCCTTGTCTGTCTGGAAGAATCCGAGAAACGATAGGCCCTCTGCGCCCGCGATGACCGAAGCTGGGAACAGCTCTCCCATGTATTTGGCTTTCTGTGTGGCCCGCCCTGGGTCAAAGGTCAAGAGAACGGGATCGAGAGCCGCCGGATCGACGCCGTCCTCTTCCCAGCAGGCGTCGTAGTCGTTCGGCAAGTACTTGCCTGTCACGAAGCTCCCGTCGATATACACGGTCCGACATCCAGCGCCCTTCAAGTTCTCCAGTGCGGCTTCGAGTCCAGCGATGAGGCGCTGTCTCCAGGGATTGTCCCCGAGTCTGTCGATCCCCTCAACCCAGTCCGCTCGGTGGACTCCGGGCGGGAGGAGCCCTTCTGCGTCGAACTGGGGTATCATGACACAACAATATTATTGTGTAGATGCGCTGTCAATATTTGCAGTTATCGGTGCATTAGTTCCGTCTCAAGCCGAAAGTCAGGACCCAGCGCAGCAACATCCGACGGCGATCCCACTGAGCGTGTGACTGTCAATCACCGTGGAATTGTCGAGGTCTTACGAGTTGATGAAGGAGAGTTGGGCCGCGCTTGCCGGTTGGGAGTCGGGCGTACCCACCGCCGGGCCCCACCGTGGGTACCGGGTTACCCCGGTAAGACGAATCAGGGACCTGCAAGGCGATGGGGGCTAGGCGGGTTGTTTTCAGAGAAATCAGCATGGCTTTGGTAAGGCCGCACGAGGTGATGAAAGTGGGTCGAAGGTGATTGGCGCGGGGCTCCGGTAGGAATTGATGTGATCGCAGTTTGCGCGTGCCCCGCTCCCCTGGGTACCGGATCGGAGTCCGGTAAGACGAGTGAGAGTGTGACCGCCTTAGCGGGTTACTTTTCGAGCAGTGACGGTCCACCGCGCCGCACACTTATAATTTCAAGCTGGGTAGCGTCGCCGTTGACAAATCGGCCGTGTCCGACCCGCACAGCTCTTTGGCAGGTATTTCTACGTGCAATACAAGATTCATCGAAACGTAATTGGGGAGATGATCCTGCATGCGTTGGAGGAGGACCCGCTGGAATGCTGCGGCGTGCTCCTGGGCTCCAGCGATGATGAGGCGACCGAGTTTGTCAAGGTCAAGAACGTGGCCGAGGACAAGGAACGGCGTTACTCGATGGACCCGCTGGAACAGGCGGCCGCGGAGCAGCAAGCCGACGCAGACGGCAAGTCCATCACCGGCATCTTTCATTCCCACACGTTTACTCAGGCCCATCCGTCTGCAACCGACGTCAGGAACGCTGTGAATTCGATGTGGACCGGTCCGGTCTACGTACTGGTGTCCCTCGTCGAAAAGACGAGACCCGTGGTCAGGGGGTTTCGCATCAGCGATGGCGGCGAGGTGACCGAAATCGTGATTACGACGGACGGGAAGCCTTACCGGTCATAGGGTCGACGGGGCCGCCGCCAAGTCCCCAGATGACGGCCCATGGGCGGAGTATCCCCGATTGATCAGCCACCACTCCAGGCTATCGGCCAGGGCAGACCAACTCGCTTCCAGGATGTTGGAAGAGGCCCCGACGGTGTTCCAGACGCTTCGATCATCCGCCGACTCAATGAGCACGCGCACCATCGCGCCGGTGCCGGCCCCTTCGTTCACCACGCGGACCTTGTAGTCGGTCAACCGAACGCGTGAAAGGTCCGGGTAGAACTCGATCAACGCCTTTCGGAGCGCGTTGTCGAGCGCGTCGACCGGTCCATTGCCTTCAGCCGCGGTGTGTTTAAGTTCCTCGCCTACGCGCACTTTGATGGTCGCCTCGGACAGCATCGGGTGCTCGGCGCCGCCGTCCCGCCAACCCACTCCGAATGACGAACGGCGCCTGTTTTCGACGAGCACCATGAAGTCGATGAGTTCGAACATTGGCTCGTAATTCGGCAGGGCGCGCCTTACGACCAGCTCGAAGGAGGCGTTGGCGTGCTCGTACGTGTAACCCCTTGCCTCCTGGTCCTTTACAAAACCGACGATCTTCCGGGCATCGGCTGAGTCCAACTCGCTGTCGAGTCCCAACTCCCTGATCCTGCGCACCACGTTGCCCCTGCCCGCCAGTTCGGAGATAACGACCGATCCGGCGTTGCCGACCGATTCCGGGGTGACGTGCTGGTAGGCGTGCGGCGTCTTTTCGGTGGCCGCGGCGTGCAGACCGCCCTTGTGGCTGAAGGCGTTTGCGCCGACGTACGGCTGGAAGGGGAACGGCCGGCGATTTACCACCTCTGCTACGTAGTTCGAGACTTCGGTGAGGCTTGCAAGTTGGGCGTCGGAAACGCAGTCGACTCCGAGTTTGAGTTTCAGGTTGGCGATGACGCTGGCGAGGTTGGCGTTGCCGCACCGCTCACCGTAGCCGTTCATCGTTCCCTGGACCTGCAACGCTCCTGCGTCGAGGGCCGCCAGGGCTGCGGCCACGGCGGTCTCGGTGTCGTTGTGAGTGTGAATGCCCAGGGGAACGTTGCAGGCGGATGCTGCGTCGCCGGTGGCTGCGGCTACCTCGCTCGGTAACGTTCCGCCGTTGGTGTCGCAAAGGATAAGGCGTTCTGCGCCCGCCTCGGCCGCAACGCGCAGGACCTGCAACGCATATTCCGGGTCTCCCTTGTGGCCGTCGAAGAAGTGTTCGGCATCGAAGAACACGCGTTTGCCCCGTCCGACCAGGTACCTCACGCTGTCGGCCACCATCGCCAGGTTTTCTTCCAGCGAACACTCCAATACGGTCCGGACCTGGAATGCCGAAGCCTTGCCGACGATAGTGACCACATCGACCGGACAATCTGCGAGGGCGTTCAGCGCCGGATCTTCGGAGGCGTCCGTGTCTGCCCGGCGCGTGCTGCCGAACGCGGTCACCTGCGCGTGATGGAGATCGAGTTCGCCGACCCGGCTGAAGAACTCGTCGTCCTTGGGGTTGGCTCCCGCGTAGCCGCCCTCGATGTATTCCACGCCGAGCATGTCCAGCCGTTGGGCAATGGCCAGCTTGTCTTCCACCGACAGCGAGATGCCCTGCTGCTGCGTACCGTCACGCAGCGTCGTGTCGTATAGCTCAACGGTTTTCATATTCGATTTGGTCCTGTGTGCGCGGCCCACAAAAAAACCGCCCCATAAAGGGACGGGTTATCTTTTCCCGCGGTACCACCCTGGTTGCCGTCCGGACTTTCCACCCGGCTCCATGTCTCTGGGCAGGGTGAAAGTGACCTGGAAGCGGCCGCTCTGTACGGACACGTGTTCATGTCCGCGTAGCTTGTAACGGGCTACGAACCCGGCCATGCCTACTTTCCTGGGCATCTGAATACCCGGATTTTGGATGGCGGCCAGGGAAGGGATGTATGGCCGGAGTGGACGCACCCTCTCACACCGAATCGGGCTCGCTCGACGGCCGCGTCCGGCCTACTTGTCTCCCCTGCGCGGACATTGTCCGCGGCACCTTCATTTCGAATTTACCATATGGGTAATGCCTGTTGACCCGGGCTTCTGGTCGATGATTGGCCCGGTGTGCGGCGGAATGGCCGGAGAACGGCCACGATGCGACGGTCCTAAATCCGCGTTGTGACTTGGCCGGTCCGAACCTAGAATAGCCGGACGAGAGCAATTAGCTAACGTGACAGGGTTAAGCGAGCGAACACATGGACCAAGACCTCGGCCTCGTCGACTCGTTAACGCCTGAGTCGATCGGCGAACCGGGACAGCGAACATTCAAGATCACGGCGACCAGCAGCCGCGGCGAAGCGATCGTCTGGATGGAGAAGGAGCAACTGTTCCAGATTGGCATCTCCGTCAAGCAACTGATGGCTGCGCGTAATGCGCCTGCCCAGCCTGCTGAATTCGTACCCGACACCCCGGCAGGTCCGTTTCCCGTTTCTGCTGAATTCAAGACGGGGGAGCTGGCTTTGAAACACGATGGCGTGTCCGACGTGTTTACCCTCGAAGCGCGCAGCATGGAGTCCGAAGAAGATGATCCGCTGACGCGGCCTGACTCCGTGCAGTTCAGCTTTACGAGGCGGCTCGGAGAACAGATGGCCGACAGGGCCCTGGAAATAGTGGCGGCCGGCAGAAAGCCCTGTCCGCTATGTGGTGGACCTGTAGACCCGAGTAGCCATTTCTGCGTAAAGGTCAACGGCCATCGGCGAGGCAGAGGTCAAGTCTGATCGGGGCGCGGGGAGTGCCGGAAATGCAATGGCGGCCGGCGCCCGCTCACGACTGCTGATCTGATCGCGGAAAGCTCGGCCCGTCGCATCCGCCACCATGGACGAACAAGAGACCGATCTGATACTCCGTCGGCTCCAGGAGTGGCCGATCACCGGTATCGGCCTGCACCCGGGCGGTTCGAACTACGTATTCGTCGTGCGTCTGGAACCGGAAGCGAGACGGGAGGGTGAGGAGCCGCGTGATGATCAACTCCTGGGGATTTACAAGCCCGCTTCGGGAGAACGGCCTCTTAGGGACTTTCCGTACGGGACGCTGCACCTGAGAGAAAGGGCGGCCTGGCTCCTGAGCAGGGAACTCGGGTGGCCTTTGGTTCCGCCGACGGTCGTCAGGGATGGGCCGCACGGTGAAGGCAGCGTGCAGTTGTTCATCGACTCGGACCCCCGTGCAAACTTTTTCACCATGCGGGACAAGGAGTTGGACCGGTTTGCGCCCATAGCGATGTTCGACGTGCTCATTCAGAACGCCGACCGCAAGGGCGGGTCGTGCCTGAGCGGGACAGACGGGCGCCTCTGGGCGATCGACCACGGACTGACTTTCAATCCCCTGGCGAGACAGCGGACAGTCATGCTGGAGTTTTGCGGGCGTGATTATCCCGAAGAGGAACTCGCTTCCCTATCGATTCTTTGCGATGGACTGCGAACGGCAGACGGTGCGTACGGACACTTGGTTGAACTGCTCAATCCGCGGGAGATTGAGACTTTGACCGAAAGGGCTGAACGGATGATGTCTGAAGGGGCATTCCCGTTCCTGGACCCGAACGTCAACGTGCCCTGGCCGTTTATTTGAGGCTGGCCATTTCTATGGGTATGGGTAAGTTAATATAGGTTCGAATACATGAAGTGAGATTCGTGCCGCGTGAAAGGAGAAGGCGTGACCGAGGTTGTGTTCAGGACGATGGAGCCAAAAGGAAAGTTCGTCAGCGGCGCCGCAGTGCTTGCTGCGTACCCCAACGGGACCTATCTCACGGGTCAGACCGACGCCGAGGGCAAATGCCGACTGGACCTGTACCGCACAGACCAGGAAATGAAAGTCCTGGTTGCGGCCGAGGGACACATGCCATTTCATACGAAAGTTGTGCCGGGGGCATCGGACACGATCCCCCTGAAGTTGGAGCCTTCCAGCAAAGAGCGGAAAGCGGCCCTGTTCACCCGGCCCACGGGATATGTACCGGGGATGGCCGGGCTACTCAACCTGCACAAGGACGGATTTGTTTACGGTGACAACATCGCCATAAACGGGCGACTTGCAAACCCTGCCGCGCGTTTCCAGATTGGGGAAGAACTGCACTTGATCGATGTTTATGGAGTCGAAACGACGGTCCGCTTCCTGGTGGTAGAGGGAGATTATTCGCTTCTCGAATACACGGAGCCCAAGGCTTTCGGAGAGAAATAACGGTGGTCACGGCTGAGCAGCATCGGGAGATAAGCGCGCAATTCCTGGACCACGCCGAGGATGAGTTCCGTAAGGGCGATCTCCTGCAGGCTTCCGAAAAAGCGTGGGGTGCGGTATCGCACTATGTGAATTCCATCGCCCGCCAGCGGAATTGGCCGTTGGGATCGCATCGACGCCTGATCGAAAACGCCAACACGTTAATCAGCCGGGACCCGGTCAATGCCGAACACAGGCGGAGGTTGATCAGGTCGGTCGAGGCGCTCCACGCAAACTTCTATAACGCGTTCCTGGACGAGGAATCCGTGCGGGAGGGCATTCAGGACGCCAGAGAGCTAATCACGTCGCTCGAATACCTGAACTCCGAAACCTAGACGGTGGTCGGGATCGCTGACGGGTCCCATCCGCTGCTCGCCCCGAACGTCAATGTGCCCTGGCCGTTTATTTGACGGCCTGGGTCAGGACACCCCATTACTTTTTGCGGCTGAGGCGGCGGAATAACCGGCGATGTAGTGGGCGTCTACGCGGTCTCAGGTTGGCTGCGACGAACGCGGCCGTCTGAGGCGGCCCGCAGATTACCGCCCCGTGCCAGGCGCGCATCCGGCGTGAGGTGGCTGTGTCCTTCGCATAGGGAGCGCCCCACCCCGTGAGCGGGGCCCAATCACCCATTTCATTGAGGGCATACACGGCGCCGCCTGCCTCGGTAACCAGCAGTGAGCCCGCTGCGAAGTCCCAGATCTTGGCTGGACCCGTTATGGAGTACTGCATCATGCCGGCCGCCACCATGCAGACTTCGTAGGCGGCGCATCCAAGGGATCGAGGATCACCGGGTGCTGACAATAAAGGCTTTCCTATCCGGTACATGTACGACGCACCCGCCGGCACACCTGTCAACCGCCCGGTAACCGGCGCGCCATCCTCTCCTGACGGGCGAACGTTCATTGGCTCGTTGTCCCGCCACGCCCCGCCGTTTTGGTACCCGTGGAAAAGGCAGGAGCCGCTCCTCGAAGGCCACGGCACCCACACCGCCGCCGCTACCGGCGCCCCCCGGTAAAGGGCTGCTACCGACACCGCATGCACAGGCATGCCGTTCACGTAATTTGTCGTGCCGTCGACCGGGTCGACTGCCCATATGAAGTCGGTGGCGGGCGGTTCGTTCTCGTTTTCGTCCTCTTCGCCAAGGACGATGTGGTCTGGGAATTGGGCGGTTATGGTGTCGGCGATTATCTGCTGGCTGTTCTTGTCGACGTCTGTGACGAGTGTGGTGTCGACCTTGGAAGAGACCTCGAGCGGGCCGCCGAACCTCGCGGCAACCATCGAGCCTGCGTTATTCGCCGCGACACAAGCCGTGTCGTGAAGCGCGATCAGCAACTCCGGACTGAGGGCGGATTGTGGCATTTGGGTTGACATATTGTTGTCGGTCCTGACCGGGGTTCCTCGCAGAAGGCCGGCGTTGTGAGCAAGCAGTCGACCTTGACATCCCAGACCCGGCAGGTTTGGACCGCGTCCGCGCTGAACCTTACGCTAGAATTCTAAACGTCAGCCGGGAGCGCGCGGCCATGACCGTAGCGCGGCGAAAGTCGACAAGCGAATCGACTGTGTGGAGGCAGTAATTGGCGTCATTTGGCAGTACGAAATTCAAGAGAGATACCGGCCTGGTGACTCGCATGTACTTCACCATGTTCATGCTGGGCATCCTCTACGGCGTATTCGCTCTTTTCCTGATGGCGGTCAATTTCCCGATCATCCTGATCGGCGTGATAGTGGCTGTGATGGTCGGTGTCCAGTATTTCCTCTCAGACAAGATGATCATGTGGTCAACGGGCGCGAAGGAGGTCAAACGGGAGCAGGAACCGGAACTCTACGCGATGGTCGAACGAGTAGCGACCAAGGCCGGGATGCCGATGCCGAAGGTGGCGGTGATCGACAGCATGGTGCCGAACGCGTTTGCTACCGGGCGAAATCCGAAGAACGCGCTCGTTGCCGTTACGGTCGGTATCAGGCAGCGCCTGTCGGACCGTGAACTGGAAGCGGTCATGGCCCATGAGATCGCCCACGTCCGGAACAGGGACATGCGAGTCCTGGCGGTTGCCAATTTCCTGGTAACGGTCACCAGTTTCCTGATGACGATGCTGTTCTGGAACATGCTCTTCGGAGGTTTCGGGCGTCGCCAGCAGGGCGGTGGCATCATGCTGGTGTACCTGGTGACGATTCTGGTCTACTTCCTTGGCCAACTTCTCGTTCTCGCCCTCACGAGGTACCGGGAGTACGGCGCCGACCACAGCGGCGCGGAGATATCGGGCGATCCGGGAGCTCTGGCCAACGCGCTCGAAAAGATCAGCGGCAGCATGGCGCGAATCCCCGACGAAGACTTGAGGAAGCTGCAGACCGCCAGCGCGTTCATGATCATCCCGGCAGCTCTGAAAGGCGAGTCTGCGATGAACCTGTTTTCAACACATCCGCCCGTCGAAGACCGCGTCAAACGCTTGAGGGAACTCGAGAGACGCGCACGCTGGGGTATGCGCTAGCCTGTGTGTTGGTTCCTTTCCGGACGAGGGCAGCCGCGTGACGACTGGGACGCGATGTCTACGGTCATTCGCGCGGAGTCCCGGCTGCGTGAAAAGGGCGAGATAGCCCCGGCCCGCAGGGCGGGTGTGATCTATCGCCACTCAGACGACATCGAATTCCTGGCCGACGTCGAGTCCGAACTGAAGTCCGTCCTGCACACGGGTGAAGGGGCGACCAAAACGTCATTCGAGGTGAGGGATGACGAACAGGGCATGAGATGGGTGGTCCTGGAGGACGGAAATTTCCCGGACCTGGTCTCTTCCACCTACACGGTGGGCAACGCGATGGGGGCCAATGGGGCGTCGGAAAATCTCCTGGCCGCGGTATTCGAACTGTATTTCACCGGAATGGTGAGCGACGACACGTTCCGGACCGCCTCACGCACTTATTGGATCTACCGCTACGACCGGAAGGCGTTCTACCCGTTCGTGCCGACCGGCGACGAAGAAGGCCAACGGGACCGGCCGACCGAAGCGCAGCTTGCGTCACTGATCCGGAAAGAGGGCATGGCTATCGAGCGGTCGATGGAAGAGTGGCTCGGCCTGTGGGGCATACCCTTCTGATAGGGCCGCTGGTACGATGCGGGCACACAACGTGGAAACCCGCGAGAAGGAATACGTTGCAGACTTCTGTTGAAAACAAGGAAGAACGGATCAAGGCGGTGATCGAGGAAGCGGGGGGAGCGAGGGCCGTGGCTGACGGGATTGCCGCGTTCCACAAGAACATGTGCGAACTGGACGACCGGACAGGTGAACTGAGGAAACGCTTTCCCCACCACTGGGTCGCCCTTTTGGATGGCGAGATACTCAGGCACCCGGGGACCCTGTTGGATCTGCTGGAGTTGGTGGATCGCGAGGGATGGGACAGAGGCGTGACGGCTGTTCGTCACATGAATCCTAACCCCGTCAAGCTCATTCTTTAGTCCGTGCTGCGAGGCAGGTTCGACACGAACGGTCAGCCGTTCATCCAGGGTTGGATCGGGTTCCCGCGTTTGGGTGTTCAGACCAGATTGTGGTTACTGGTGGACACGGGTTGCGAAGTCACGGCGTTGATGCCAGAAGATGGCTCCCAGATGGGACTCCCGTATCACCGTCTTCGGTGCTCCCAAACGGCCTTCGGCGTCGGTGGGCGAACCAACATTTTCCCCGAAGCCGCTGTACTGGCTTTCCCGGAGGACGGTCGCCACATCCGGGTATACGAGTTAGAAGTTGACGTGATGGAAGCCGACGACCACACGTCGGAACTACCGTCACTCCTTGGTCGGGACATCCTTGACCACTGGCGAATGACCTATGCGCCGCGAGCAGGCCAACTGGACTTTGAGGTTCTGGAAGCCGACGCGACGATCCCAATGCAAGGGCCGCAGTAACTCTTGCGTATTCACAGGAGTTTGCACGGGAACTTCGCCGTCCTCACCTGTTCGCGTCGTCGATTGACCTGTCCAGGCAATGCCTGAAATTTCGCTCTTCGTGCCCGGAGACACGGACCCTGGGCCTTACGCCGACGCAATATCCGCAGCGGGCGGACAGGCTTATCCACTGGCGATTGGCATGGCCCTGCCCGATACGACAACCGGCCTGCTGCTGGCCGGGGACGGCGATGCGGCTTCTAGTCCGGCGGTTTCTGACTCAATACGCCATGCCGTCGCTACGGGCATACCCGTCCTCGGCATTGGGTGGGGCTTGCTCGCTATTAACGAGGCGTTTGGAGGCGACCCACCGGCCCCGCTTAAGGGACGCGGGGTGGGGCCGGATGGGGAACCCGATCGGCACAGAGTATTCCTGGCGCCCGGGGCCAAGCTCTCTTACACGATAGGCGGCTCGGGCTGGGTGACCGTAAAAGGCACCCATCACGTGGGTATTACCGGTGCGCAATTGGCTCCCGAACTGCTCGACTCCGCAATCGCCGAGGACCGCGTAATCGAGGCGGTCGAGTTACCGGGGCGGAACTGGGTGATCGGCGTGCAGTGGCGCGCGCATCTGCCCGACGAATTGCCTTCCGGTTTCGACAACGTGCTGATGGCGTTCGTCGAACGCGCCGGATTTTAAGTCCTGAAACTCCGCGAATGCGCGGCCTCACAAAAACTCGCATATTTTGCCTCGCGCGCGCGCGATTGCGCGCAGGCGCGTGGAGGGAGTACGGTTAGGTAAGAGAACGTCGTAACGCTTGCATTTTTCCTCGCCCCAAGTCGGGCACGCGTGGCGGCGTTCTGACCGGGAGAATCACATGGTCAGTTCCGATATAGGCGCCATCCGACCCCGCGGCATAGCCGACGAAATGCGCAGTTCCTACTTGGATTACGCCATGAGCGTGATCGTTTCACGGGCGCTGCCGGACGTGCGCGACGGACTCAAGCCCGTCCAGCGCCGCATCCTCTACGCCATGCACGATCAGGGCATGCGGCCCAATTCTTCCTACAAGAAGAGCGCGCGGCTCGTGGGAGAAGTACTGGGGAAATACCATCCCCACGGCGACTCGCCCGTCTATGACGCACTGGTGCGAATGGCCCAACCGTTTTCGCTTCGGTACATGCTCGTGGACGGCCAGGGCAACTTCGGCTCCGTGGACGGGGACCCGCCGGCCGCCATGCGGTATACGGAATGCAAGCTCCAGAACATCACCGAAATGATGCTGGGCGACATCGATCGCGAGACCGTTGACTGGGCGGACAACTTCGATGCTTCACTCAAGGAGCCGGTCATCCTGCCGGCGCGTCTGCCCAACCTGCTGGTAAACGGCGCGTCCGGGATTGCGGTCGGTATGGCCACGAACATACCTCCCCACAACCTGAGCGAACTTTGCGACGCCATCAATCACCTGATTGCGAACCCGGATGCCACGGTCGAAGACCTGATGCATTACGTGAAGGGGCCGGACTTTCCGACCGGCGCCCACATATGGGGGATGGAGGGCATACGCAACGCCTGCGCAACCGGCCGGGGCCGGGTGATCGTGCAGGCCCACCACGAGATCGAGGACGTGGGCCGGCAGGAACGCAAGCGCCTGGTCTTTACCGAGATCCCGTACCAGGTCAACAAGGCCAACCTCGTCGCGCGCATAGCCGATCTGATCAAGCAGCGGAAGCTGGACGGCGCCTCGGAGGTGCGGGACGAGTCGGACCGCAAGGGGATGCGCATAGTCATCGAACTCCGCCGTTCCGCCGCGCCGGCCGTCATCCTGAATAACCTGTACCGCCACACGCCGCTGAGGACTTCGTTCTCGGTGAACATGGTGGCGTTGGTCAACGACATTCCCAGGGTTGTGACGCTCAAGTCGGCGCTCCAGCACTACATCGAGTTCCGCGAGGAGGTCGTCCGGCGCAGGGCCGAGTTCGAATTGCGCAAGGCTCGCGCCCGCGTCCACGTGCTCGAGGGCCTCAAGATCGCCATCGACAACCTGGACCGCGTCATCACGATAATTCGCGGTTCCGCCGACGTTGAGACCGCCAGGAACAACCTGATGGCCGAATTCGTGCTGTCGGAGATACAGGCGCAGGCCATTCTCGACATGCAGTTGAGGCGATTGGCCGCCCTGGAGCGGGAAAAGATCGAGAATGAATATCGATCGCTCATTGAATTAATCGCCGAGCTTGAGGACCTTCTTGCCAACCCTGAAAAGGTCCGGCAGGTAATCCGCATGGAGACACTGGAGTTGAAGCGGAAGTACGGCGACGAACGCCGGACGGTGATACACCCCGAAGAGTTGGGCGAGTGGCGCCGGGAAGACACCGAGCCCCACCTGGAGGTGGTGATCACGCTTAGCCAGAACGGCTACCTGAAGCGCGTCCTTTCGAGTACTTACCGGGCACAGCATCGCGGCGGCAAGGGGGTGCGCGGCCAGCGCATGACCAAGGAGGACGACGTCACTCCGCACCTCCAGGTGGCCGATACTCACGACACCCTGCTGTTCTTCACAAACCGCGGGAGAGTTTTCTCCACACGCGTGTTTGAATTGGCGGCGGAACAGTCGAGGAACTCGCGCGGCACTCCCGTCCAAAACCTGATCAACATCGAGCCGCGTGAGCACGTACAGGCCATCCTGGCGGTGCACAGCCTCCTGGAAGACACTTACCTGGTGCTGTCCACTCGTCAGGGCCAGATCAAGCGCATGCATCTGCCGTTGCTGCGGAACATCAACCGGGCCGGCCTGAACGCGTTCAACATGAAGTCGGGTGACGAACTCGTCGCGGTGAACCTGGCGCGCGCCGACCAGGACATTGTCATGGTCACCAGGAATGGGATGTCGATCAGGTTCCTGTCGACACAGGTGACCCCACGCCAGAGGGCCGCCGGCGGCGTCAAGGGCATATCCCTGGAAAAGGGAGACCACGTAGTGGCGATGGATGTCGTGGACGACGAGGGGTCCCTGCTGATAGTCGGGAGCAACGGCTACGGAAAGCTGTCCCTTATGCGGCATTACCGGGTCCAGTCCCGCGGCGGCATGGGTCTAATCACGCTGAAGGTGACGTCCAGGACCGGCAAAGTGGCGGCTGCCACGGTGGTCAGCGAGGAGGTCCGTACCGACTCAGAAGGGAAGCTGTTCCTGCTGACGGAGCAGGCCCAGGTGCTTAGGACCAACCTGTCCGAAATTCGTTCCACCGGCCGGATTGCCCAGGGCGTGAAGATTGTGGTCCCCGAAGACGGCGATCACATAAGCGCCATAAGGGTGGTTGAGGGCCAGCGCAAGGCCGAGCGGGAGATCGATCCCGAGTCCCTCGACGGCAACGGGCGCGGCGACAACGGCGCAGACCGGTCAGGCCCCGAGGCGGTTAGCAGTGGTACGGACGATCAACCTGTCCAGGTATCGTGAACCGACCTGGTGGCGCCCGCCAATGGCTCAGGAGGCCGGAAGCCGGGCGGGCACGGCCGGTAACCGAGAATTGATGAACGGGGGTGCCAAGGCGCCCCCGTTTCGTGACTTCAATTTAACCGCGGGCCCTTGCCTCCCGCGTTCCCAATCCGGTGCTTGAGCGGTCGGGACGGTTCATCTACCGCCGGCGATTCGCGGTAATCGTCCTCTGGGCCGTCCTTGTAATTGCGCTTCTGCCTTTCGCCCCGCGCGCAAGGGAATTCCTGAAGCCCGGAGGCTTCACCAACGAGAACTTCCAGTCAGTGGAGGCCCGCAGGGTCCTCCAGGACAGGTTGGACGTGTCGGTCATTTCGATCGAACTCATCTTCGTCAATCGCGACTGGAAGGCCTACGAACCGGAATTCATCGACGCCGTAGAAGCTGCGTTGAAACGGGTCGAAACGCTCGACGGCGTGGTCGCCGTCACCACGCATCTCGGCGCTCCGGAGCGAGTGTCCGAAGACGGCCACACGGTGCGCGTCAGCGTGGACCTCGACATGCCCCTGGACGAGTCCGTGGATTACCTGGACACGGTAATCGGGGCTGTCGATCCCGGCCCGCTCGAGATGATCGTGACGGGCGGTCCGGCCCTCTACAGGGACATCAGCATCGCCAGCGAGAGCGACCTGCGCCGGGGCGAGATCATTGCGTTTCCGTTGGCTACGCTGGCGTTGCTACTCGTCTTCGGCACCCTCATCGCGGCCATAACGCCGGCAGCCGTCGGCGGCGCTGTGGTAGCCATCGGCCTGGGCACGGTCTTCTTCCTGTCCACGGGCATGGATATGTCGATCTTCGCCCTGAACATCGTGACTCTTCTCGGCATCGGCATCGGCATCGACTACTCGCTCTTCTACACCAGCAGGTTTCGAGAGGAGTTGCGCGCCGGCCGGACCGTGGAGGACGCGGTGGCGGCGTCTCAAACGTTGGCGGGGCGGGCGATCATGTTCTCGGCCGTCACTTCATTCATCGGTCTCGTAAGCCTGACGGCGTTCGACATCATGATGTTGCGTTCGGTGGGCATAGGCGCCCTTGTGGTGATCGGCCTGGCGCTCCTTGCCGCCACGACCCTGTTGCCCGCGTTGCTGGGCGTATTGGGCCACCGTATCGACCGCCTGCGGATCGGACCTGACTGGGCGGAGGGTCGTTCGATATGGAAGCCGCTGGCCAGCCGTGTGATGGCCCGTCCGGTGTTGGTCCTGATTCCTACCATGATCTTCCTGGTTCTCCTGGCGCTTCCGGTAAAGGACCTGCGGCTCGGAACGGTCGACGCCACGGTCGTGCCGAAGAGCCTGGAGTCCCGCCGGGGATTCGACGTGCTGCAGGAGGAATTCGACCTCGCGATGTCCACGGTGATCCCGGTGGCGTACACACTGGAGGGCGATCCACTGGCGCCGGAAAACATCGAACATCTCTACGCGTTCGGGCGGGCCGTGGAAGCCCTGGAGCACGTCGAGAGCGTCGGCAGCATAGTCAATCTGTCGCCGTCATTCGGGCCGGAAAACTACAGCGTCATGTATTCGCGCCCGGAGGCGGTCACCGACGCCCGTGCGTCGAGGTTGCTTCGGGATACGGTGCGCCCGGACGCCGTGTTGTTCCTGGTCTACAGTCCGCTGCACCCATTCTCCACAGAGGCGCAGGACCTCATTGGCGAGATTCGCGCGCTCGATCCGGGGCCGGGCCGACAGGTCTTCGTCGATGGGGGCTCGGCAGACCTGAAGGACATTGTCGACGGCCTCTACGGCAGGTTCCCCTGGGTCATCGCCTTCGTGTTGGGCGTCACTTATCTGTCACTCATGTTCCTGTTCCGGTCATTCGTCCTGCCGCTCAAGGCGGTCCTGCTCAACGTGCTGAGCATATTGGCCAGCTACGGCGCCCTGGTGTTCATAATCCAGCAGGGGCACTTCAGCGGTTTGCTCGGGTTCGAACCCCTGGGCAGCATCGAAGCCACGACGCCGATCTTGCTGTTTGCCATCGTCTTCGGGCTCAGCATGGACTACGAGATATTCCTGCTGGCCCGCGTTGCCGAAGCCTGGCGGCGGACAGGCGACAACCGGGCCAGCGTCATAGAGGGTTTGCAAAAGAGCGGCCTGATCATCACCGGAGCGGGTGGAATCCTCATAGTCGTCGCGGCGAGTTTCGTGGCCGCAGACATAGTGGTGATCAAGGCGTTGGGATTGGGATTGGCCGTGTCGATCTTCGTGGACGTGACCATCGTGCGCGGCCTGGTTGCCCCGGCCCTCATGCGCGTCTTCGGGCGCTGGAACTGGTGGTTCCCTGGCTGGCTGGACCGCCGCCTGCCGGATGTGAGTTATGCGGCCTAGTCGACTGAGCATCGGGGTGTTGGCGGCGAGCCTGCTGCTGGTAATCGGGACCGGCTGTTCCGGGACTGTGGACGAACGGCCGGTCCCCACCGCGCCGCCTGCCCAACCTACCGCCACGCCGCGGCCGATCTCATTGCCTTCCGACGAAGGCCCCCACGCCGACAACCTCGAGTGGTGGTACTACAACGGCCACCTCGTCTCCGACGATGGGGCCGAGTACGGATTCCATTTCGTCGTCTTTCAGTCCCTGGCAGGGGAGGAGGGCGCCTACGCGGCCCAGCTTGGCATTGTCGACGTTGAGGCCGGCCGCTACGTCCACGACTTCCGGTACGACTCGATTGCGACTCAGGCGGGCGAAGCCCTTCTGGACCTCCAGGTCGGCGGCTGGCAGCTGAACATAGCGAACGGCCTGCATTGGATCGAAGCGGAATCCGATGACGGGTTCGGACTGTTATTGCACCTCGAACCGAGCACACCCGCGCTACACCACGGCGAAATAGGCTGGCTTGGCGGTCCGTTCGGCTGGACCTACTACTACTCGTGGCCGCGCATGCGGGTTTCCGGCGAACTTACCCTGGATGGATTGGCGACGCGGGTGTCGGGCGAGGCCTGGTTCGATCACCAGTGGGGCGACTTCTTCGTCATGGGCCACCCGGCCGGCTGGCAGTGGATGGCGATCCAGTTCGACGACGGTTCGTCGCTGATGCTGAACGAGTCACGCGGCCTGGACGGCGCGGTTACGGAGACTATCGGCAGCTACCTGGACTCAGACGGCAACGACGTGCATCTGAAGGGCGAACCGGACGGTATTCGCATCGATGTCGTTGATGAGTGGACCAGCCCGCACACCGATGCGACTTACCCGTCCCGATGGCGAGTACAGGTTGAGTCGCTCGGCCTGGACATAGAAGTCGTTCCGGTTTTGGACGACCAGGAAGTGACCGAAGGCGTGCCGGAAGCGGCGATCTACTGGGAGGGGAAGTCTCGGGTTACCGGGAGCCGCGCAGAGAAACCTGTTTCCGGCCGGGCGTACGTGGAGTTGACCGGATACGTAGAATCCCCGGAGATCGAGTGGCGGAAGGGTCTTTACCGATAAACGGGTGCTCGGCCCTGCCGGGTCGAGTCGGGTCCCCTCACGCTGGCCTCAGATGAACGACTAAGAAGGTGACTAATTAGCCATTCGGATGCGCTGGCCCGCGCAACATCCCCCGGAAACTCTCTCAAACGACCACTCGTAGGGGCGTCTCTTGTGGGCGCCCGAGGGTGCGGAGCGCGGCAAATGACGCGATATCATTTCGTGATCGGTTAGGAACTTTTTTACACCCTCTAAGACTAGAAGTTGGCAAATTGACCGACGTCGAAGAGAAACAACTGGAGTATCGGCGAGCGTGGTCGCGTTTTGCGACCGGCGTCACGATCATCACCACGGTCGAGCCGGATGGCACGGTGCACGGCATGACGGCGAACGGTGTCACTTCGGTGTCCCTCGATCCGCCGATGGCGTTGGTGTGCGTGGGCCACAACCGGAACACGTACGGCCTGATCAAGTCGACGGGACGCTACGGAATGAGCGTGCTAGCGGCCTCCCAAGAGCACTTTGCTAAGCATTTCACCTTGCCGCCTGAATCACGACCCGAAACCCATTCGATCCGCTTCGCCGAACTGGGCAAGTCGCCCGTTGTGGAGGGAGCGATCGCGGCGATGGACTGTCGGGTTGTATCAGCCTACGAGAGCGGGGACCACACGATTTTTGTGGCGGAGGTCGAGTCGGTCCGCACCGGAGATGGTGCGCCGCTCGTTTGGTACGAGGGCGGATTCGGGGGTTTTACCTCGTAGTCGATGACCCGGGACCGTTTGGACGGGGTCGGCCTTCCAAAAGGGAAAGGAACCTGGGCGCATTGCGCGGCGCCTATGCTTCCACGAACGCAATCTTCGGGTAGCAGGGTCCGAACGTTACGGTCGACGTCATAACCGTCGGTGGATAAGGCAGAGCGAGCCTATTCCAGAGCGGGGAGAAGCGTATCGGAGAGTCAGTCGTATTCCACGGTAAGTTGTGGGGTGATTGGAAGAGCCTGGCATGTCAGGATCGCTCCGCCGGAGATCTCGGCGCCGGTGAGGGCCATGTGGGCCCGGAGGTGGACCTTCCCATGCCGCAGCCTTGCCCGGCAGGCCCCGCAAACTCCCGATTCGCAGGAAAAGGGGGGAGTTTCGTTCGCGTTCCGCACGGCCTGCAGCACCGTCTGCCCCGCCGCGACATCGACCGACAGGGTCGTGCCTTTAAGCAGTACCGTGGCCTCCGCCGCGACGCCCGCCACCGAGTCGTCGGGCGGAGTTACGGGGCCGTAGTTCTCCATGTGGATGCGGGTGTTCGGCACGTCCATCCCCATGAGCGCGCTCCGCACGGCGGCGTTCATGCCGGCCGGACCGCAAACGTAGTACCGGGCGTCCTGGGCGTAGGGTGGATGTTCCTCGATGAAGTCGGCCACGAGCCCAGCGTCGATCCGGCCCCGCTTCCAGTAGCGGAAAGACGACAGCCAGGAGGGGGAAGACAGAACGTGGCGAACTGTCAGGCGCCCCCGGGACCCTTCCTCCAGCCGGGCCAGGGCCTCGCGGAAAATGGCGGATTCGGCGTTGACGTTCCCGTAGGCCAGTCGGACAGCCGAGTAAGGCTCGGTGGTCAGGATTGAGCCAATCATGGCGAACAACGGTGTGATGCCACTGCCCGCGCCGAAGAAGTAGTAGGTACGCCTCGCTCTGGGATCCGGGGCCAAATGGAAACCGCCGAACGGGGGCATCACGTCGATGAGGTCTCCGGCGGCCACTCGCTCGTTGACGTGGTTGGAGACAAGGCCGTCTTTATGCCGCTTGACGGTAATGCGCAGAGGTGATCCGGCCTCCGGCGAGTTGGAAATGGAATAGGGCCGTCGGACCTCTTTGCCGCCAAGGTCAAACCGCAGAGTGACGTGCTGGCCAGGTTTCCAGCGAAACGTCTCGCGCAGTTGGGGCGGAATTTCGCAGAGTACGCTGGTCGTATGCCTGGTCTCGGCACGGGACTCCATGACCCGCAGCCGGTGGAATTCGCCCCTCACCTTTCGCCTTCTAGCCAGGACCGCACGAGCTCCTGGTGGCCCCGTACGCCCGCCTCGCCCATCGACGAGGGTCCGTGCTCGAAGTATGGGCTCTTGAGGGATCTCTGTTGCTGCTCGCAGGCGTAGATGTCCTCGGCCATAAAGTCGCCCGATGCCATGGGGTCGTCCTCGCCGCCTTCGAACTTGCCTGAGACGCGCTTGTTCCAGAAGCTCCAGGACCGGGCTCCCTGACGTATGAACTGCCATGAAGAGGCGTCGGCGGTCTTTGTGCGAGTCACCACTCGCGTGCGGTCGGGGGCAAGAGGGGTCACGTGAAAAAGCGACCATGAGCTTTCCGTCTCCGCCAACCCAATGCCGGGAAACAGCATCGGGACCCAGGCACCGGCTTGCTCGGGTGGAATGACCAGGGGATAGGGAGCGTTCTTCTCCACGTTCTCTGCGTACTCTGGCGCGAGGGGTTCCCAAAAGGCAAAGTGGGGTCCTACAAAGCCCGACTCAATACGCGAATGGTCGTACATTGCCAGAGTGCCGGAGTGGAGGTGCGCGAGGTGGTAGCAGTCTATGTAGTTCTCCACCACGATCTTCCAGTTGGCTTTGATGACGTGGTCACTGCGGCCGTCCGGGTATTCCACCAGCTTCTCCACGTCGTGCGGCCCCAGGTGCGGCTCGACTTCGCCGAACCACTCCATGATCGAACCGGCGTTCTCGTCGGGATGGACCCAAAGCATCCCCCGCCACAGATCGACCGACGCCTTCTTGAGGTTGATGCCTTCAAAGTCGACATCCGGGAAGTGACGCTCACGGGCGGGCACGGAAATCAGGCACCCCTCCAGGTCATAGGTCCAGTCGTGGTATGGACATACGATGGCCCGTTGGGCGCGACCCGCGGCTCGCAGCAACTGCGTTCCCCGGTGCCGGCAGATGTTGTGAAAGGCACGCAGCCGCCGGTCTCGGCCCATAACGATGAAGATGTTGTTCAGCCCGGCCTGCACCGCCACATACTGACCAGGTTCGCTTATGTCCGAAGCAAAACCGGCGCAGGCCCAGGTGCGAGAGAAAATACGTTCCTGCTCCCGGTCAAACCACTCCTGAGAGGTGTAGGCCTCAACCGGCAGAATTGGCATCCCTATGTGATCAGCCACTGCCGTCTCCGAATCAGAGTTGTGCGCTCTCTGGGAAGAAGTCGAAGAAGATGGTCAACCCGGCCAGGATCATCCATGTAACGCTTATCAGCCAGAATAGGACCGGGCTTTCGTCTCGTGAAACGGTCTGCACCACAAAGGCGCGTCCCCCAACGATCCCGAACACGGCCCAGTACAGGAAGAAGATTCCCCAGACCCAGTACCAGCCGACCAGGGTAGCGCCAAGCAGTGCAGCCATGGCCGCGACCGTCGGCGCCTTCGATTGTGTGACCATGCTTAGGTAGTTGCGCATCTCCACCCCTGATTCCTGACAGGTTGCCCGCACCTGGAAGACTGCTCGTGCGCGTCCCCTGATTCCGACAGGTTATTCACGATTCAAGTCAGACGGTAGCGTACCAGTCTTCGGTTCTCCAATCCTGGTCAGGCATCGCGTTGCTCATTTCTAAGCCGAAAGACTTAGCAAGCTTCATACTGGCGCCTATCTGTATAGCCGTCGAATAGTTTCACCCCCAGGGCCAGCAGCAAAGGCCGAAGGATGTTAGACAGTCACAGTCCGGCGAGCCACATGTCTAAGAGGGTGTTCAAAAAGTCCCTAACCGATCACGAAATGGTATCGCGTCAGTTGCCGCGCCACCTCCTCGGGCGCCCACGAGAGACGCCCCTACGAGTGGTCGTCTAAGAGAGTGCCTGGGAGATGTTGTGCAAGCCAGCGCATCCGAATGACCTTTTAAACACCCTGTTACTCACACTGCGACACCGGACTGACCCCGTCAAATGCGGTCACTCCGGGTTGCCGCGGGGCATCCAGATGTTCCAGTAGGGCCGGTTGTTCACGCTTATGCGGCCAGCCGTGGGGGCTCCGAACGGGTAGTAGTCGTGTTCAACTGCCGGCGGAAGTGCTGTCTCGTCGAATTTGAACACGGTCGTTTCGTGGAACTGCGACCCCGGAGCGCCTTCGCAGTCGCCAAAGGCCAGCGCGCCTATTTCGTGCGCCGGTAACACTCCGTTTTCGACCGACTTCTTTATCCACGCCGTTGGGCCGCCGGAGGCAGGCAGGACTATGGTCATCCGCCGTTTCAGGCCGGGTGCGGTACGCGCCACACTTGTGCCGGTCGCCGGGCACGTGTGCTGGCCCGATGCCCTGGCTCGCCAATGCGTATCCCCGTCGGGCCCGCCGAAGAAGGTGACCCCGGCCGGCCCTTGAGGAGTGTCCAGGAATGCGCCGAGGGGTCCGTCGCCGTCGTTGTTTATCCAACCGTCGATCATCAGTATCGGGTCCGACCGGTTTTCAAGCCATCTGCTCAGCCTCTTCCGATACCCGGGCTGGTAGGTAATCCGCGTGTAATTGATGGTGATGTCGCCCTGCGTCTGGGTGATGTTTATCGGGTAAACCTCAACCACCACGAAGCCGCCCGGCAGTACGAAATCCCTTGCGAAAATCCACCCGGCTACGCCAAAAAAAATGGCGGCAATCAAAACCGCGGCCGCAAACAACGGGTACGCCGTTGCCCAGTGGATCGGGTTGAATCGCGTGCGATATGGCAGATCAGGCCGCTTCAGCGCCAAATTGAGTTCTCGATTTTAAGATGCGTCAACGCGAACATTTCTTTCGTGCAATCAAAAGGCGCCGGAATGTCCCGACCACGCGCCGGCAATGCGCGCCCGACAGCCAGGAACGCCTGCTTATAGTGTATGCCCGACGGGTGGGAGCCGTGATGCCCTTGCAAATCGGTTCTGTCCTGGTCGGCGGCGGAACGTTTGACCGTCAGATTGGCTGTGTGCAGACCGTGAGGATTCCCGATGTAGGCCGTCATTCGTGGAAATCCAAATTGACCTGCGCCGGGTGACGTACTTAACATAGACAGGTTAGGCGGAACGCATGAGCCCAGACTACGCAATAATCTCGACCGGCGGTAAGCAGTACCGCGTTCGGGAAGGCGATACCATCGAGATCGAAAAGCTTGCCGGGGAAGTCGGTGAGTTCATCGATTTCAGGGAAGTGCTGTTGGCGTCCGTTGACGGCAAGGTCTCGGTCGGAACGCCGGCTCTGCCAGGCGCCAAGGTGGTCGGAGAAATCAAGGACCAGACCAAGGCCGAAAAGTTGACGGTCTTCAAGTACAAGTCGAAGACCAGGCGGCGAGTCAAGAAGGGCCACCGCCAGCAGGTGACGTCCGTGCATATCACGGCCATCGCCGCCAGCTAGCAACGCAGTCGCGACGATCGGAGTAACAGACAATGGCCCATAAAAAGGGAAGCGGTACTTCAAAAAACGGGCGCGACACCGCCGGGCGACGGCTTGGGGTGAAGGCGTATGCCGGTGAGACCGTTCCGGCGGGCACCATCATCATCCGCCAGCGGGGCACCCGGATTCACCCCGGGCAGAACGTGGGAATGGGCAAAGACCACACGCTCTTTGCCAAGACGGACGGCGTGGTCCGATTCGATTTCGCGGCGATGAAACGGCGTCGCGTGAACATTGATCCGCTGGAAGTGTAGAAAACGACCGTTCCCAGTAACCGCGCCAGTGCCGGCCACCTGCCGGTCAATCGCACAGGCACAACAGACATGAAGACAGACGTCCACCCCTCGTATAACCAGATGGCTGCCGTTGTGTGCAGTTGCGGCCACACATTCGTGGCGGGATCGACCAAAGAGTCGTTGCGCGTCGAGTTGTGCAGCAAGTGCCATCCGTTCTTCACCGGTGAACAGAAGATCGTCGACACGGAGGGCCGTGTCGAGCGGCTCATCCGCAGGTACAAACTGAACGAAGCCGAGTAATCGGTCCTGGTCAAATCAGCCGTTGCCGACTACCGTCAGGGAACGGAAAACGAAATCATGAATCCAACAGGGGCGTTGCATGCGCCCCTGTTTTGCGGTAACCGCCCACCCAGGGGCAGCGCGTGAGTAACCGTACGCTATACGGCGGCCAGGCCGTCATCGAGGGTGTGATGATTCGCGGCCGGAGCCAGGCCGCGGTGACGGTCCGAAAGGCCTCCGGAGACATCGTCCGCCACGCCATTCCCATCGAGGGATGGTCCAACAACAAGGCCCGCCAACTGCCATTTACGCGCGGCGTGCTGGTGCTCCTGGAAACCCTGATCATGGGTATGAAGGCGCTCACGATCTCCGCCAATGAGGCGGTCGAAGACCCTGACAACCCTGACGGACCGGGTGAAGAAGGGTCCCAGGCCATTTCAACGGGCGGGATGATTGTGATGCTGCTGATCGCTTTGGCTATCGGCATCCTGGTCTTCTTCATGATCCCGCTGTTTGCGTCCAGCGGTGTCGAGGCACTGATCGATTCTGCCGTTGTAGCGAACATAGTTGAGGGCCTCATCAGGCTGGTCCTGTTCCTTGGTTACATCTGGCTGATCGGCTGGATGAGCGACATCAAGCGGGTCTTCGGCTACCACGGGGCGGAGCATATGGTCGTGGCGGCCCATGAGGCCGGAGCGCCCCTCGAGGTTGCTTCGGTGAGACGCTTTTCCACTGCTCACCCGCGCTGCGGTACGGCGTTCCTTCTGACGGTGGTGCTGGTCTCGATCCTGCTTTTCATGGCGATTCCGCGGGAGCCGTTCTGGCTGCTGGTCACGTCGCGGCTCGTTCTGATTGTGCCGATCGCGGCCATCAGCTACGAGTTGATCAGGTTTGCCGGCACGCATTCGGACATGGCTGTCGTCCGGTGGCTGAGTTCCCCGAACCTGCTGTTGCAGCGGATGACCACCAGGCAGCCTGACGACAGCATGATCGAGGTTGCCATAGAGGCGATGAACTACGCCCAGGAACTGGACGGCGTGGGGCAGCCGGCTGCTGAGGCGGACCAGCCGGTTCGGGCGGAGTGAGCGGGGGCCTGCGCGGATGGCATACAGGCAGGCACGAGCGACGCGCAGCATAGTGCGGCACTGGCGGGTCTGAGACCATCCGTTCCAACTAATTCGACAAAATGGGGCCTTTCGTAGCTGATTTGCCCATGCTCGGCCAGTGCGGCGCACTTGATAGTCGCCGATGAACACGCAGACAAGGCCACTCGCCAGCACCATTGTGCTTGAGCGACTCCAATCTGACCAAAACGACTCGACTCATCCAGTCCTTCGGACGCTTTGCCGTAGTCAAAATGGCAATTAGTTGGAACGGATGGTCTGAGACCCGCCGCTACAGGCCCGGCAGCGGCGTCTAGCCCGATTTGTCAGTCCTGGCGGGCCGCCCGCGTCTTTCCCGAAGTTGTTCCCAGACCTGGTCAATCGAGACGTCGCTGGCCGAAAGCAGTACGAGCAGGTGGTAGATCAAGTCTGACGCCTCGCCCGCGATTTCCTGACGTGATCCTGCCAGGGAGGCGATCACCACTTCACCGGATTCTTCGGCCACCTTTTGGGCTATACGGGGTTTGCCCTCATCGAATAGTCGAGTGGTGTACGAACCTTCGGGCCGGTCGCGCTTTCGCTGTTCGATGACTTCCATCAACTCGGCTATGACGCCCGGTCCGGCGCTGTGCACGATTTCCTCGAGCGCGTCTGGGCCGCTGAGGGGTTTTTCGAAGCAGGAGACGCTGCCTGTGTGACACGCCGGTCCCGTCGGCTCGACCTTTACGAGCACCGCGTCGGCGTCGCAGTCAGTGATGACCTCTTTGACCTTGAGGAAGTTGCCGGAGGTCTCGCCCTTGTGCCAGAGCTCAGCCCGGCTGCGGGAATAGAACCACACGTCCGGCCCCGCGATGGTCCTTCGAAGGGCCTCTTCGTTCATGTATGCGAGTGTCAGCACTTCGCCGGTCGATGCGTCCTGGACCATTGCCGGGACCAACCCGCGGTCATCGAACTTGACCATCGCCAGACCTCCGCGCCTCACCTGCGACGCCGGTCCCGTCGAGCAGGGTTATCAGTCCGCCCAGGTCCCTGATCACCGCGTCGGGTCTCGATTCACCGTCAAATGTGTTTCCTTCCCTGTTTACCCAGATCGAAGTCATGCCCGCCCGGTTCGATCCCAGCACGTCGTCGAGCAGGTGGTCCCCCACGTACCAGGTGCGGGATGGGGCCGCACCCAACATGCCGGCGATGTGCTCGAACGCCGCGGTCATCGGCTTGTAGACCCGTGCCGATTCGCTGGTTGCCACCGCGGCCCACTCGATGCCGGTGGTGGCGATCAGCGGGAGCAGGAAGTCGTCATCTGCGTTGGAGAACACCCCGAGGGCGCAACGTCCATCCAGCGCTTCGAGGGCGTCGATCGTTTCCGGAAAGGGTGGGCGTACGGCCATGTGCTCAACGCACCGCCGAGCCGCCACCTCCGGGTCGCCGTCCAGGTCCATTGAGCGGAAGGCCTCATCGAAGCATCCGGCCCAGGCCTCTTCGTATGACATGAACGGGGGCGCAAGATGCGGGTTGGCCATGTTCACTCGCCTGGCCCTGAACTGGACCTCCAACGCCTTCCACTCGCGGTACAGTTCCCCGCCGTCGACGCCCAGGTCTTGATCGACGGCGATCTTCCCGATGACCTCTTGCCAGCCGGACTGCGGGTTCTGGAAAAGGGTGTCGTAACAGTCAAAGACAATCGCCTCCGGCGCCGGGAGGGGACCAGAGGCAGCGGCCTTTTCTTCGGCCCCGTTCACGCTTCGGTCCTGATCGGCAGTCCCATGTCGGAGAGGAACGCCTTTGCGTCCCTGATGCGAAGTTCTCCGAAGTGGAACACGCTTGCGGCAAGTACCGCGTCCGCCATGCCTTCCGTCAGCGCCGCATGCATGTGGTCTACGGTCCCGGCGCCCCCGCTGGCGATCAGGGGCACGTTAACTGTCCGAGATATGGCCGACAGTAGTTCGAGGTCGTACCCCGTCTTTTGACCGTCGGCGTCCATGCTGGTGACCAGTAGCTCCCCGGCGCCGAGTTCAACGCCGATGCGCGCCCACTTGATCGGATCGACTGCAGTTGGTTTTCTTCCTCCGTGGGTATAGATCTGCCAGGGGGCCTCTGCAATTCCGGCGTATGTATTGTCGTCGCGGAGTGTCGGTTGCTCGACGCGTTTAACGTCCATGGCCAGGACGATGCACTGTTGCCCAAACTCTTTTGCGCCTCGTTCGATCAATGACGGGTCGTTGACCGCTGCCGTGTTGACCGACACCTTGTCGGCGCCGGCTTCCAGCATGCGCCTCATGTCCTCGACGTTGCGGATACCGCCTCCGACCGTCAGGGGCATGAAGACCTGGGAGGAGACCCGTTCTACCACGTCGACCATCGTGTCGCGGCCATCCGAACTGGCTGTTATGTCCAGGAATACCAGTTCGTCGGCGCCTTCGTTGTCGTAGAACGCAGCCAACTCGGCCGGGTCTCCGGCGTCGCGGATATCGACGAAGCTGACTCCCTTGACAACCCTGCCTCCATCCACGTCCAGGCAGGGAATGATGCGCCGCGTAAGCATTATCCGGATGCCCGCTTGCGAAGCAGCAACAGGTATCTCTGCCCGCCCACCAGCCGCAGGGTGACCCTGGAAAACCCAAGTTCAGCCGCCATTTCGGTGACCCTGGCCGGCGAAAGCCGCTTCTGTTTGCCGTTTGCCGCGTCGTCCGTCACGGTTGAATTGGTCCAGTCGATGATGGCCAGCCAGCCACCGGAGCGGAGCAGACGGTGGGCTTCCTTCAACAGGGACTTTGGCCTGGGCGCCGCGGTCAAGACGTCACACGCCACCGCGCCGTCGAGCGCGCCGTCATCCAGCGGGACCTTGATGCGTTTCGACGAGACCAACTCCACGTTGCCCAGGCGTGCGGAGTCGACCCGTTCGCGGACGATACTGAGCATCTGCTTGCGCGAGTCGATCGCATAAACCTTGCCGTCGTAGGCGTGCTTGGCCAGGGGCAGGGTCAGGTACCCGGGCCCGCATCCGATATCGCCGATTTCCTCGTAAGGCCGGATCGGTATGAGGGCAATTATCTGGAGAGGATCTATCGCTTCGTCCAGGGACGGATTGAGAAGCTTCTCGGCTTCCTGAATTGTGGTCTTGGTAACCATCAGTGGTTCTCGTGTCCGTCCCGCCTCGACATCCAGCCTGTCAGGCGGCGCCGCGTTCGACTTCCTCGATTGCTTGGCGGAGGTCCAACGTTCCGGAGTAAATTGCCACCCCGGTCACCGCAGCTTCGGCTCCCATGTCCGCCAGCCTCGCCAGGTCATCAATTGTAGCTATCCCCCCGGCCGCGATAACAGGGTGGGGCACAGCTTCCAGGACTTCGGAAGTCGAATCAAAATTCGGGTGGGACAGCGTCCCGTCGCGCTCGGTGTCGGTATACATGAACCTGCGGACACCCATGCCGGCCATTTCGGTCATCAGGTCGGTCGCGCGCACCTGTGTCGCTTCGGTCCAACCGCGGGTGGAGACAAATCCTCTCTTCGCATCTACGCCTACGACTACGGATTCGGCTCCCGACTGCTTGATCGTTGTCCTGACTTCGTCCGGGGCCTCGATTGCCGCGGTACCGAAAATAACGCGGTCCACGCCGAGGTTTAGTAATTCCGCGGCCGATTTGGCGGACCTGATACCGCCGCCGAGTTGCACAGGCACGTTCACCGCCGCGAGGATTGCCTCAACGGCCGCCATATTTGCGCGCACGCCATCACGGGCGCCGTCCAGGTCGACCACGTGCAGACGGCTCGCTCCGGCTGCGACCCAGCGCGTCGCCGCGGCCGCGGGGTCGTCGCCGAACACCGTTTCGCGATCGTAGTCGCCCTGGAAAAGGCGAACGCATTTTCCGTTTCGCAGGTCAATCGCCGGAATCACTTGCATGTGTTTTCAATACCGTGGGGCGTTGTCGGCCGTGGTGGCGCACGTCCCGGCTCAAAGAAACGATAGGTCTCTATATCTTAGGGTTCAGGCGGCTCCGCGCGGTCTCGTCACGCCGAATGGGAGACGAAATTTGCGTAAATGCTGAGCCCGCTGTCGCCGCTCTTTTCGGGGTGAAACTGGACGCCCACGATCTCACCCGCCGTCACGATGGCGCATACGTCCACACCGTAGTCTGCGGTGGCCGCAACCACGCCGGCGTCATTGGGGACGCAGTGGTACGAGTGCACGAAGTAGAAATGCGTCCCGTCCTCGATGCCCTCGAAGTACGGGTGCCTGCCGGCGTCTGAATCCGAAAACGATATTGCATTCCACCCCATGTGCGGAATCTTGAGCGGCTCGCCTCGCTGCCCCGTCATCCCGTCCGGCAGTCTCCTGACGGCTCCCGGAAAGATCCCCAGGCCTTTCCGGACGCCTTCTTCCGATCGGTCGAGCAGTATCTGCATGCCGAGGCACACGCACAGGAGGGGTCTGCCCGACGCTGCGAACCGGCGGACCGCGTCGACCAGGTCCTGGTCGGCAAGCGCCCGCATGGCGGCGTCGAACGCGCCGACTCCCGGCAGTACCGCGGCGTCGGCATCCAGCAACGAACCAGGGTCGGAAACCACCTGCGGCGATGCGCCGACTTTGACGAGCGCCTTTTCGACGCTGTGAAGGTTTGAGGCCCGCGTATTTACGACTGCGATACGCTTGCCCATCAGGCGCCCCTTCCCTGGTTGCGCACGCCGGTTACGATGTCGACCGGGAGCGAGCGGTCCTCGTGCCGGCCCAGCATGAACAGATAGTCGGCAAGCCGGTTGAGGTAACGCAGTACATCGGGGTTCCCCAGCAGGCCCGACCGTTCGAGACCGACTACCAGTCGCTCGGCCCTCCTGACGAATGCGCGTGCGAGGTCCAGCGCCGCCGACCCCGGTGAGGCGCCGGGCAGTATGAACGCGGGCGGTAACGGCGTGCGGGCCTGCAGGTCGTCGATTCGGGTTTCCAGTTGATCAATCATGTCCGGCGTGACCGGTACGAAGTGTTGTTCAAGCAGGTGGCGTGAATCGACGTCGGTCGCGAGTTCGGCCCCGACCTTGAACAGGTCGTGCTGGACCGCCGCGATGGCGTCCCTGACCTCTTCGTCTGTGCACAGGGACCGGGCCAGCCCGAGCGCGGAGACCGCCTCGTCGCAGGCGCCGCACGCCTGCACGCGGTCGTCGTCCTTCGAGACCCGGCCGCCGTAGAGCAAGCCGGTTTCTCCGGCATCTCCGCGGCGGGTATATAGCGGTCCGGCAGTTGCCAAATTCGGCCCCTTTCATAGATCATTGTATGGCCGAATCGGACTCCGGTTGCGCCGGGAGAATTCCTGACTTGCGGTATCATGAATTACATCTGCCGGGTTCGTCGCAAGCAGACTGCCAGGCACATTCATTCTCGTCAGACAAGGTGACACTGTTAGCATGACGACAGCAATGCCTCAGCCCCGGGTACCCATAAACACGATCCAAGTGACCGAGAAAGCGGCCGGCAAGGTGCGTGAATTCGCGCTGAATGACGGCAAGGACAGTTTCGGCCTGAAGGTTGCGGTTCAGGGTGGAGGTTGCTCCGGTCTCCAGTACGTCCTGGAGTTGGTGGACAGTCCGGATGAATCCGACAAGGTCATCGCCCAGAACGGCATCGAGGTGTACGTACCCAAAAGGGCTTTCGTCTTCCTGGCCGGGACCGTGCTCGATTTCTCGGACGGCCTTAACGGGCGGGGATTCGAATTCCGAAATCCGAATGCGAAGCGCACGTGCGGCTGCGGTGACTCGTTCTCGGTGTGATCGGCGGATGAGACCGACTTTGGGGCCGCTCTGTTCCGGGGCGGCCTTCTTTGATCCTGTCAAAACACGCGCCAAGCGGATTTGCTGACATGGCCGGAGAGGTCCCATCCACCGAAAGTCCCTTTACAGGCGTACTGCGCGGCTTCGGAGCACAGTGGGAGACGGTCAACTGCAAGCCGGTTGCCGTGACGTACGGGGATGTGTCGGTGGAGTACGAGGCGCTGGTCAACGGGGCGGGGATCGCTGACCTCAGCCACACGACGCGCGTGATGCATACGGGCGGTGACGCTCTCGATCTGCTGAATCGGCTGACCACCAACGACCTTGGCGGCCTCGTTGTAGGACAGGTCGCCACTACGGTCCTGACGTCTGAAATCGGCCGCGTCATCGATGTCTTCCGGGTGGTGCGTTTGGAGGCCGATCGGCTCTTGTTGATTTCGGAATCACTGGTGCCGGAACCGCTGGTAGAAAACATCGAAAAGTACACGATCCTCGAAGAAGCCGTCCTCGACGACGTGTCGCCCGGGACAGCCCGGATTGGACTTCGGGGTCCTCAGGCTCGTGAAGTTGCGGGCAAAATCACCGGGGTGAACATCTCCACCTTGGAAGCCGGCGAAATTCAACCCATTCCGGCCTTCGGCGACGAGGCAATGGTCCTCAGGGGAAACCCAATCACTCTGGAAGGGTACGACGTGCTGTTGCCCATCGAAGCAGCACCGATGGTGTGGGAGGCAGCCGCCAGGGCGGAGGCAATACCGGTCGGGCATTATGCGCTGGAACACAAGCGCATCGAGGCGGTTATCCCGGGGGCGGAGACGGAACTGAATGACCGCGTTAATCCCCTCGAGGCCGGCCTGGAGGAATTCGTCAGCTTCACGAAAGGGTGCTACGTGGGTCAGGAGGTCATTGCCCGCCTGGACACGTACGACAAGGTCCAACGCAGGCTCGTCCGTCTCGATGTACCGGAGGGGGTCGGACCCGGCGAAACACTGAATTCAGGGTCGCGGACGGCCGGTTGGGTGACGTCGGTCTCCACTCTGCCGGACAGTGGTCGGCTGGCCGCCCTAGGTTATGTTCGGAAGGCCTTCGTCGAACCCGGAACGGCGTTGAGCGCCGGGAAGGGCGAGGTCACCGTGATTACGTCCCCTTCGCCGGTCGCCGGTTAGTGCGCCCGGACGCTGCTCTTACCTGTGCAGCAGGGTCTCGCCGCCGTCCACCATCAGCACGTGGCCGCGTATCATCTCCGCATCGTCGCTACACAGGAATGCTACGGCCTTCGCTACGTCCTCTGCGGTGACGGTGCGGCCGGCCGGGGTTGGCCTGTTGGCCAGTTCACGTACGCCCAGTTCGTCTGGAAACGCGTCGATGGCGTCGGTCATGACGTACCCTGCCGAGACGGCGTTCACGCCGATGCCGCGGGGGGACAGCTCTGTCGCGAGGTACCTTGTAAGGGCCTCCAACGCCGCCTTCGAGACACCCACGGCGAAGTAACTCGTCAGGACCTTCGTCGCCCCGGGGCTGGATATGTTGACGATGCGACCGCCGCGGCGCATCAGTTTGGCCGCCTCGACGGCACATAACCACGGGGCGCGGGCGTTTATGTCGAGGGTCCAGTCCCAGTGCCGTACGTCGAGCTCAGTCGCTGGCCGCATGACGCCGGAAGCGGCATTGTTCACCAGGAAGTCGATCTGCCCGAACTCGTCCGCGATCTGGACAAATAGCGAAGCGATGGCGTCCGGGTCGGCCAGGTGGGATCGCACCCTCAGGCACCTCACGCCGAGGGCCTCGACTTCGGACTGGGTCTCGCGCGCTGCGCGGTGGTTCTTGAGGTAGTTGAACGCTACGTCGGCGCCCCTGGCGGCCAGGTCAAGCGCGATCGTCCGGCCGATGCCGCGGCTTCCGCCGGTAACGACCGCGATCTTTCCGGCGAACTGCCCGCGCCCCTGTTCGTCGCCAGTCATGAGGGTTCTAGATCACAGCGCGGCCCGGGCGTTGCCCGGCGCGGCGCTTCAGATGGCCATCCCGCCATCTACGCGGACGACGCATCCGGTCATATAACGGGCATCTTCCGAAGCAAGGAATGCGACCATGGGAGCGATCTCTTCGGGCGTCCCGAAACGGCCAAATGGGATCCACCGCATTACCTCGTCCTTGATCCTCTGCGGCAGTACGTCGGTGGTGGCGGTTGAAACGTAGCCGGGCGCCACGGCGTTGACGGTGATGTTTCGTGTGGCGACTTCCTTGGCAAGAGACTTGGTGAAGCCGTGGATCGCGGCTTTCGAAGCGGCGTAGTTCGTCTGCCCCACGTTGCCCCTTATGCCCACTACCGACGAAACGTTGATGATTCGGCCCCAACGTCCGCGCACCATGGATGCCACGGCAAGCCTGGAGCAGGAGAACGTGCCGTACATGTTGATGTCCAGCACGCGCCTGAAATCATCATCCTTCATGCGCATGAGCAGCGAATCAGAGATGATCCCCGCGTTGTTGACGAGAATCTCAACGGGTCCAAGCTTCTCGATGGTCGTTTCGAACATCGCCTCAACGGCAGCAAGGTCGGAGACGTCTGCGCCCACGGCGATCGCCTCCCCTCCTCCGCTGCGGATTTCTTCGGCAACCGCTTCGGCTTCGTCCGGATGAGTGTTGTAGTTGACCGCGATCCTGTGGCCGGCCGCAGCCAGGCGCAGAGCGGACTCGCGACCTATTCCCCTTGAGGCGCCCGTAATGAGGGCGCAACGTGATTGATCAGGCAAGATGGTCCCCGGCGCTAAGTGCGCGCGTTAGTTCAGTACTTCCGTGCGGATCCTGGTCAATTCATCGGCAGACGCTTTGACGAATCCAGTTTTAACGACGATCACCGCCGTGGCTATGGCGTTGGCGATTGACGGGGCCAGCGAACGCCCGTGACCAACAATGGCAACGCCGTTGACTCCCAGCAGCGGGCCTCCGCCGTGGGTCTCCAATACGTTGGTTTTGTCAAATACACCCCTGGCTAGCGCCGCGCCGGCTTCAGTCCGGCCGACGGCTGCCTCTATTTCTGTGACTACCGCCTGTCCCAGCGCCTCTGTCAGTTTTAACACCATATTGCCGACGAAACCGTCGCAGAGTACCACCTCGGCGTTGTCGCCGGTCAGATCGCCGGGCTCCAGGTTGCCGATGAAGTTGAGGCTGCTGGCCTTGAGCAAGTCCGTGGTCTCTCGGACCTGGCGGTTGCCCTTGCCCTCCTCGGACCCTACGCTGAGGATCGCCACGCGAGGGTTGTCCGAACCGTAGATCAGGCGGGACATAGCCGATCCGAGAGCGGCGAAGTCGAGTAGCTGTTGCGGCCTGGTGTCTACGTTGGTGCCCAGATCGATGATGACGGTCTTCGGCGCGTAGCCGACGATCGGCCCCCCAAGGGCCCCGCGGTCGACGCCTTCCATGGTCCCGAATACAACAGTGGCGGCGGCTATGGAAGCGCCGGTGGAGCCCATGCTCACGAACGCCGCGGCCTTGCCCGCCTTTACCGCCCCTGCAGCCACGAACACGGACGCGTTGGGCTTCGACCGGAACGCCGTCACCGGAGATTCGTCCTCCCCGACGACGCCCGAGGAACGGACAACCTGGATAGGCAATTTCGACGCCCCCAGCCGTTCAATCTCTGGATTGATGGCGTCGGGCTCGCCGACGAGCGCCACGGCCACGCCGCCTTGCTTCACCGCCATCACCGCTCCGGCGACGGTCTCACGCGGGCCGTGGTCGCCGCCCATTGCGTCCAGCGCAACGGGAATGAAGCTGCCGGGTCCGCTCGATTTGTTCGCTGGGTCCAAGGGTCCTCCCGTAGTCGTCAGTTGGCGTTGCCGCCAGGGGATAGTGGCAGTCGTATGATCGCATGGCCGGTTACAACTTCAGTCCCGTCCTGCTTACTGCAGCCCGCCCGGCACCGGACAAGATTCGTTTCATCTTCGGCTTTCACGGAAACTACTTCGCCCCAGGTTTCCACGGTCTCGCCCGGGTAAACGGGCGCTTTGAATTTCACGTCCAACTGGCCACCCGATGTGTACGCGCCGGGGTATGCGGTTTCCAGCATTTCAGAGACGAATGCAAGGGTCAGCATCCCGTGAGCGATCCGCCTGCCGAACTGCGTGGTGCGCGCAAATTCTTCGTCGAGGTGAATCGGATTGAAGTCCTTGGCTGCATGGGCATAGAGATTGACCTGGTCCTGGGTGACCGTACGAGTGATTACAGGCAGGGGATCGCCAACGTTGCATGGCCCGGCGAGATCGGTTGACACGGTCATTGGCCGACGATAACCATGCTGGAGGCCGTGGCCACGACCTCGCCGTCGATGTCTGTAATCGTGGTGTCCAACGTCGCGAACCTGGCCCCTCGCCGGACTGTGTTCCCGCGCAATACGGCCGTGGCGGACAGCTTCTCTCCGGCGGCGATCGGCCTTTCGAATTTTGCGCCCTGCGAACCGTGGATGGTCCCACCTGCCAGCCCCAATTCGTCGATCAACTTGCCGAGCCCCGCTGCAATGACGGCCATCGGCGGTACTCGCTCCGATGCATCGGGTGAACACTCGCGGCCGACGGCCTCGGCGTACTTGATCGATTCCTGCGCGGACAATCCGACCTCGTAAGGGCCGAGTTTGTGTCCGGTTTCAAGTTGGGCGAGTTTCAAGGTCGGGTCCGGTCTGGTCGTTGCCGCGCGGCGACGGGGCGCGTATGGTCCCCGGTGGCGGATTTTATTAAGACCTGGGCGCGCGGGCAATCGCGGGCGGTCAAGTGTCGCCCCTGACGCCTCCGCGTTGGTCAATCGCGTCGTCGATCAGCCTGGCGGCAACTTCGAAAGATTCCGGTTTCCGATAGTCCAGTTCCGATAGCGCCAGGACGCGGTACAAGGTCCCGGTGGATACGAGGGCGCTGACACTTTCGCCGAGTTTAGGTATCGGAACTCCGAGGGCTTCGGCCATGGCCGCGGCGGCGTTCATGCCGCTCCGGTTCATGTAGACCTTGGTCATGACCCGCCCCCGGTACCTCAACGAAACGCCTTCCTTCGTCTGCTTGAGGTGCACGCGCAGGTGCGCCCGCGGCACCGAGATCAACTCGTAGGCGTAGTCCAGGGCTTTTGTTCGGCTGACTGACATGCTTACTCAGTACCTGATTGCTCATCGCGAGCCGGGATGATCAGATTCGACTAGCTCCAGTATGGGTAGGTGTCCGCATCCGGAACGCGTATATATAATCGTGCGGCGCAACTCGCCTGGAGGCACGCGTATTTCCGGGTAACCAGTATTTTGACATGCAATCCAACGGACCAAACGGCATAGTCACCGGCGGCGCCACCGGTATCGGCAGAGCGATCGGTCTGAAGCTCGCCGACCAGGGCGTTTCCGTGTTGGTTGCAGACATAAACGCTGAAGCCGCCGAGGCCACCGCGTCGGACATCGCGACGCTCGGGGTCAAGAGCGGATTCGTCGCCACCGATGTTACCAACCGGAAGGCGACCGACCGCATGGTAGAGGCGGCTCTCGACACGCTGGGCGGCGTGGACATCCTCATCAACAACGCGGGCGTCGCAGGGGCGCCCGGTTGGGACTCACGCCAGGAGTCAACCGAGGAAGACTGGCGCTTCACGTTCCGTGTGAACGTCAAAGGCATCATGAATTGCACCGAGTCGACAAAGCCAACGATGATGAAGGCTCAGGCCGGCAAGATCGTCAACATAGCGTCCATCGCAGGACGCGAGGGGCGGCCGTCGTTGCCCCACTATTCGGCGAGCAAGTCCGCGGTGATCAACTACACACAGTCCCTTGCCAATGAGCTTGCCCAGTACAACATCAACGTGAACGCGGTGTGTCCGGGACTCTTGTGGACTCCCATGTGGGAACAGGTTGCGGGCAGGTACGGCGCGGACGATCCTCAGTTCGCGGACCTGGCGCCACAGGAAATATTCAACAGCATGGTCCAGGCCAACATATTGCTTGGCAGGCCGCAGACACCTGAAGACATCGGAGAAGCGGTCGCGTTCCTGGTTTCCGAGGATGCCCGGAACATCACCGGCCAGTCACTGAACGTCGATGGAGGGTTCTTCCTGAGGTAGCCCGCCCGCCAACCTGACGACTCTACTTGATGGCTACTTTCATCATGCAGATCACACTCCGGCTGATAACAGAGTAAAAGCAAAACAAATGGAATTGAACGGGAAGATCGCGATAGTCACCGGCGGCGGCAACGGTATCGGCCGGGGCATCGCCATGGAGTTGGCGTCGCGCGGCGCGAAAATAGTCCTCGGTGAGATCGTCGTGGATGCCGCCGAACAGGTCGCGCAGGAGATCAACTCCGCGGGCGGAGACGCCATCGCCGTTGGGACCGACGTTACCGATCAGGAGTCTGCGGACTCGCTATTCGAGGCCGCGTTCATCCAATTCGGCGGGGTGGATATCCTCGTGAACAACGCCGGTGTGGGCGGCGCGCCCGGCTGGTGGGAACGCGGTGTGAGCAGCGACGAAGACTGGGACGCGGCGTTCGATGTCAACGTGTTTGGGATTGTCCACTGCACCAAGTCGGTCGAAGGACACATGCGTGCCCAGAATAGCGGCAAGATAGTCAACATCGCGTCCGTTGCGGGACGGGTTGGGGCTGGCGGCATAGCGCACTATTCAGCATCGAAAGCGGCCGCAATCAACGTTTCGCAGGCCTACGCCATTCGCCTTGCGCCATCGAACATAAACGTCAATGCGGTGTGCCCCGGGCTGTTGTGGACCGACCTCTGGGAGAAGCTGGCGGTGCGACGCAAGGTGATGCGCCCGAACGAACAGGAACTGTCTGGACGTGACGTGTTTCTCAGACGGCTCGCCGAAACGACCCCCATGAACAGGGAGCAAACACCTGAAGACATCGCCAAGGTTACGGCGTTCCTCGTCTCCGAGCGGGCCCGAAACATCACGGGCCAGGCCATAAACGTCACCGGCGGCTGGATGAACAACTGACCCGCGCGGGTCCTGGGCAGTAGACGCGCCAGCAACTCAGAGAGTTGCTGGTGGCCGGGCGGCAGGCCCGCTCGATTTATACGGTACGCGGGTAGTGTCAGGGAAGAGTTGGGCCGTTGAACGCGAAATTCAGCGAAGTGAGAGAGAGCCATGTACGTCAAGCAAAACGAAGCGTCGGACGTCCGCGCATCGCCGAACATTCACGATGGTGAAGGTGTCATCGTCCGCCGAAGCATGTTCCGCAACGAGAGCAAGCTGCCCATCAGCATGGAGATTTGGGAGTTGGAGCCTGGGGTCAGCGAGGGAGACCATACCCACGACGACAGGGACAGAGACGGGGAATTGGAGGAGATCTACTACTTCCTGGAGGGCGAGGGGATGATGTCGGTCGAAGGCGAGGACGTACCCATAGCTGCGGGTGATTCCGTTATGGTCCCTCCGGGCGTCGATCACGGGTTCCGCAACACCGGCGACGGCCTCTTGAAGCTGGTGCTGATTTGGGGCAAGCCGACGGCATAGCCTGCTGATCCGTGTTTTTAAGACTGGACCACCCGGAGAGTGCTATTCCCGGGCAGTGGCGAGAGTAGTACGCAAGGGGGCTCGGCTCGAACGCCCGCTCTTAAGACCCCGGACCATTCTCTGTTCGCGACGTGGCGAATGAGCCGCCTGTCGCCTGTCAATTCCCGCCGATGCCGATGGCCCGGTCTGTCAGTTCGGCCAGCATGTTGTCCAGTTGTCCGCGGGACGATGGGCCGATCACCTTCTTGACGATCTCGCCGTCCGGCATGACGAAGAACTTCTCAGGCAGGCCTTTTACGCCAAAGTCCACCCCAACACGGCCCCGCTCGTCGACTGCGACGGGGTAATCGATGCCGTTTTCGGCAATGAATTCGCGGACCGAGTTGTCCTCATCCCACAACGCGACTCCCACGAACTCCACACCGCGTTCCCGCCATTCCCGGTACGCCTCCGCCAATATCGGCCCCTCGGCCCGGCATGGTGGACACCACGACGCCCAAAAGTCCACCACCACGACCTTTCCACGCAGGTCGGAGAGGCTGATCTCGCCGCCGTCGACTAGTGGCAGTACGAAGTCTGCGCGGGGATCGGTAGAGACTCCCACCTCGCCGAAACTGGCATTCACGCCGGGGCGGCCCTGTTCACCGCCGGTCTGCAAAGTCCCCCACACCAGGATGGCTACCAGGAATCCCACCGGGATGCCGAGACCGATGATTATGGAGCGCCGCTGGGTCATGCCGGTGGCGCGGCCCCGGTCTCATCCCGCCGGGCCGAGTCGGCATCCGGTGGCGCGTCAAGCGCCTTTCGCATCAGTTCTTCGCGTCTGGCGGCGTATTCTTCCGCCTCTATCTCGCCCGAGTCCCGGAGATCATCAAGGGCCGCGATTGCGTCCACCAACTCGCGCCGCGTAGGTTCCGCGGCTAACGGCCTGTTCCTTGCCCTGATGATGGCGTATGCCAGCAGTGACAGGAACGCGGCCCCTGCCAGCCACGCGAGGACCGGTATGTACGCCCGGTCTCCGAAATAGTCCACCGCCCGTTCGGCGAATGTCGGGCTAGGCAGACCGTCTATGGTGACGTTGATCCTCGTCCCCCGGTCGAATCCGGAACCCTCCACGATAGTGAAGGTCCGATCATTGACGACAGTAGTCCTTGGCGGTCCCAAACCCTCGCCGGTGATCGTCATCCCCTCACCGGGCATCATGAAACGCACCTCGTCGGCGCCAAACGGGAGGTTCAGCGGGAACTCGAACCCGTTGCCGTCGTATGCCAGCAGGAAACTCATGAGGATGTTGAACTTGCCAGGCGGGGCGGGCGTCGAGAGCGCGAATCCCGTCCCGATTTCCATGACGTTTCCAGGGGGCAGGTCGCTTTCGACAGACAGGTTCGAATAGCCTTCCGGCAATGAGAATCTGAGTAGTTGGAGCCCGGTCAGGCCGGGGTCGCTGAGCTCCGGCAACCAGACGGTATCGCCCTCGTTCCGCAGGTCGATCGCGCCCAACACACCCATAGTTCGTGTCCTGGCATCAATGGACGGGACCAGCAACGAATAGGACGATACCCACATGTCGTCGAGCGACTTTGTCCGCTCGTAAATGACCAACTCTACATTTGACCAGTCGGATGGGTCGGTGAGATCGACAGACGGTGTGAACACGCCGTCGTTGGCGGCTACGCGGTAAGTCAGCCCTGGGTCGGTAGGGAATCCGGTGAATTCGAAGCGGCCATTGTCATCGACGAAAACTGAATCCCGGCTTACGATCTGCGCCCTGCTTTCGTCCAGGGTCAGCAGCACCACTTCCAGCGCCTCAGGCACCGCCGCGCCCGCCGTGCCGTTGACTACGCGGCCGGATATGGACTCCGGCGCCTGCCCCGCCACCGTGCCGGTGCCTAACGAGAGGGCCGTTAAGAGGACGACAATTACAAGAGTTGACCTGACGGGCCAGACCCTGAACGGGACGATTACGCGGCTTGCGATCAACGGTCCGTTTCCGGTCCGACGGGCCCTGTGTCACCCTCGCCCCCGGCAGATGCCCGTTCGCGTCGTGCCGCGGCAATCTCCCGTTCGATCTCGGACTCGGTTGCAGTGCCCGACTCGAGGACCGATAGCTCACGAAGGACCTGTGCGGCAGAGATGCGGAGTTCGTCCACCTGTGCCCGGTGTTCCGCCGCCCCGATTTCGCCCGATTGCAGTTCCGCATCCAACTCGTCGATCTGCCGGTAGATGCGCGTCCTCGCAGCCCGCAGGCGCATGATCGCCGGGTCCGGTGCATTGCCGCGGCGTCTCTGTACCATCACGAACGGGTAGGCCACGGCCGCAAGGGCCGCCAGCACCAGGATGATTCCCAACGCGGTGCCCATCCGGCTATCCGTTTCGGGTCAGTGAACGCATGGTTTTCGGGGTGTGTGGAAGGTGCGGTGCTGGGCCCGACCTGCCGTTCCGCGTGATCGTCATTGACTGAATGGTACCGTCAAATGTGCGTTCGGGAGTTGCGGGCAATTCCCCGGAGGTTTGCGTCGCTTCTCGCGATAACTGACATCCGAGCGTGCTCCCCCTTCCACAGGTAATAAAATTGGCAGGGTGAGTCAAACGAAGGCGTTCGCACCGGAGAGAGCCGATGGTAGTAGACCAGGGAACCGAAGAGATCAAGGAAATGATCCAGGGGTTACTGCGCGAACGATTCGAGAACGAGTTCGAGTTCGGACCCATAGTCGTCATGCCCCGCTATGACGAGGACGGTGACCGATACCTGCACTCATACATAGTCTTTCGCGGTGACCAGAAGAAACTGGATCCGCTCTGGACACTCAGGCTGCCGGGGCTCCTCTGGCCGCGTGCCGAGGAGCTTGGATACCCCGGCATTCCCATACAGGCGTTCGTCGAAAGGTCCGAGTGGCCAGCCATGGAGAGGAGTCCGGATTGGAACCGGGTTACGGGAGTTTGTGAATCTTGACCACTCATAAGTGGGAACCTCTGAAAGGTCTTGACCCCGGGTCATCAAGTGTGGATTTTCAGGAGATTGATTCGCTCCAGAAACAATGGCTCAGTATTCGAAATGAACGAGAGGAATCGATGCCGGATGCATATAGAGTGTTCCTGGAGCGTTTGGACCGCCGATGGGCAATTGAAACGGGAATCATCGAAGGTTTATACAACATTGACCGCGGCACGACCCAGACTTTAGTCGAAAAAGGTCTGAATGCCGAATTGATAGACCGCACTGCTACGGACCGTGATCCTAACGAACTCATAAAGGTGTTGAAAGACCACAGGGAAGCGGCAGAATTCGTTACTTCTTCGATCCGGCAAAAAACTCCTCTATCCAAGCAGTACATACGCGAGTTACATCAACTGCTGACTAGGAACCAGCCGGTCTACACTGCCGTCGACCAGTTCGGACGGACTTTTGAGACTGAACTTGACCGCGGCGGGTTTAAGAAGCAACCCAATAATCCGACGAGGAGTAATGGATTTATTCACGAGTACTGTCCACCAGCACAAGTGGACAGCGAAATCGACAATCTGGTGAACTTTTATTGCGAGTTTGAGCAAGCAAGAGGTTGTTTTCACAGGATCCAAGTTGCAGCCTGGTTACATCATAGATTCACGCAAATCCACCCGTTCCAAGACGGTAATGGACGGGTTGCACGCGCCCTGCTGACTTGGCATTTGGTAAAGGAAAGGTATTTGCCAATCGTCGTGTCACGGGATGACCGTGCACGGTATATCGAATGCCTGGAGGAGGCTGACGCAGGCGACCTGGACCCGTTCGTGCAATTCATCGTTCGATTGGAGACGCGAGTGATCCTGGAGGCAGTAGGTGAGCCTGAACCCGCCGAAGACTCCAGCATGGTCAGCCAGGTTGTGGGTCATATCGCTGAAAGGATCGGGCGGCTGCAACAAGAGAGTTCGGCTCAAAGGCGATTGGTTAATGCCGTTGCGTCATCCCTTCGGAACACCGCTTCGTTATATCTGGAATCTCATGCCGATTCGATCCGCAAGCAATTCAGCGACGCCGGCCTCCCGGTTGAGTGTGTTATCAACCAGGGCGGTCCTGGCGAAAAAGAGTACTGGTATCGTGCTCAGGTGATACAAACAGCCAGAGAGGCTGGCCATTGGGCAAACTTGAATGAGGACAGGTTCTTTGTGAAGTTGTCCATAAATCCCAACGCAGAGACTAGGACACCGAGGCTTATTTTTGTCACGTCCTTTCACCACGTAGGGCGGCAACTGACAGGGATCATGGCGGCAACTGCATTTGCTCAGATCGTCGGTGTGCAAGATGCCAGATCCAGGGAACTTGAAGAATCAGCCGGTCCCGATTTTTGGAACTGCACGAAAGTCACGTTTACATTTTCGTGGCAAGACGATGCCTTTGCCGTCGCCGACCGTTTCACCAAATGGATCGAAGCACCATTGAGCCTCGCCCTGCGCCACTGGAGCGAATCCATATCGTGATTGGTCGTCCGGGCGATTTTCAATTAGGGCTCGATTCAGCGCAGTCTCAGGTTCCCTGAACCACCTTCCTCCGCCCCCGCCGTTCCAACGCCGGTTGTGGCCATAACGCGAATATGGTCCCAATGACGAATATCGGGCCGGCGATCCAGAGCCAGACGGCCAACGGGTTGATGCTTATCCGCAGCAAGACGCGGTCCTCGGTAAGGAAGTCGCTGGGTATGACGTAGAGGTCTTCGGTCAGGTCGGTTCGTATGCCTGCTCTTACCGACACCTGGTTGAAGTCCGTGTAGAAACCGTGCCAGGGCTGCAGGGCGCCGATCAAGTCGTCTCCGGGGTAACCCGCCGCGAACTTCTGCGGCTCGATCTGGTGGCCGGCCGGGTCCGCCTCGTACACCTCCGGGTCTATCCGGTAGACGTTCAGGTCGGCCCACTGCGCGACGCGGTCCGAACGCAGTGCGCTGTTCCGATTGACGTACTCGATTCGGTAGTCGTCGATGACCGCGCTTTCACCGGGCCGCAGCGCGATGTCCATGCGTTGATCGAAGAACTGGGTCCCGGCGACGCCTAGTGACAACGTCAACAACGCCAGGTGGACGATGTAACCGCCGTGGCGCGGACGGTTGCCGTTGACCAACTTCCACCATGCAACCGGCCAGTTTTCGCCTGCCCGATGACGGCTCCTTGCCCCGAGGAACCACTCCTCCAGGACTGTAACGGCGGTGAATGCGATAACCCCGAACGCGATGACGGCGATGACGCTGGATATGCCGGACACCAACAGACCGGCCGCCACCGCAAGTCCCGCTAGGGTCGGGACGGCGAGGTGCCGTGCCAGTGACCGGCCCGCGGTCCGCCGCCACGGTAGCAGTGGGCCGATTCCCATGACGAACAGTACGGTGAGCAGCATCGGGCCGTTCACCGTGTTGAAGTACGGCGCGGCAACGCTGATCTCCTTCCCCTGGGTGAATTCGGCCAGCACGGGAAATATCACCCCCCAGAGGGTGGCGAAGGTGACGCCCAGCAGCAGGAAGTTGTTGACGAGAAACGACGCCTCCCTGGACAGGAATGACTCGATCGGCCGGTCGCTCTTGAGACTGGGAAGACGCCAGATGAACACGCTGAAGCCGAAAATGAGGCACAGGATCATGAATGTCAGGAAGATTGCGCCAAGGGTTGAAGCGGCGAACGAGTGGACCGAGACGACGGGGCCGCCGCGGTTGATGAACATGCCCAGTTGCGCCAGCACGAAGGCGATGTTGAGCAGGGCGACGTTCCACATGCGGAACATGCCGCGACGCTTCTGGGCCATGATCGAATGAATGAACGCCGTCAGGACGAGCCACGGCATGAACGCCACGTTTTCGATCGGGTCCCAGCCCCAATAGCCGCCCCAACCCAGGATCGTGTAGGCCCACCACGCGCCGAGGAGCAGGCCGACGCCGAGTATTCCCCACACGATGATGGACGAGACCCTGGCGACGTCCACCCAGTCATCTCCGTAGTTGCCGGCGATGAGCGCGCCGGTGGCGAACGCGAACGGGATGGTAATGCCGATCAGGCCGGCCATCAGCATGGGCGGGTGGCTGAACATGCCGGGGTGGGTTAGAAGCGGGTTGATGCCGCGGCCGTCGTCCACTTCAAAACCGAGCGGGGCGAACGGGCTGGCGAAGAAGGCCAGGGCGAAGAAGTAGAAGGCTTGCACCAACGCCAGGATCGCAATGGTGTAGGGCATGCTTCGGGCGAACCGCTTCGGGGCGAACCAGATGGCAAGCGCGGACATGAGAGTCAGAATGAAGACGATGTACAGCAGGGAGCCCTCATTGCCGGCATAGAGGGCGACCCACGTGTACGGCCGGTCCATGACCAGGTTGCTGTGGTCGTACACGTACTTGATCGAGAAGTCGTTGGAGACGAACGCGGCCACCAGCGCGCCCACGGCCACGACAGTGGTTGGAAGCGTCATGTAGACCGCTCGACGCGCGCTAGTGCCGAGTTCAGGGAGATCGCGCTTTTCCGCAAGGAACGACCCGACGGCCGCGTAGAGTGACAGCGCGAGCCCCAGGAGGATGGCTATCTGGCCGAGTTCAGCCATCTCGCCGCTCCCCTGAGTTCCCGGCCAGTTCCCCCGCGTCGTCCAGTCCGAGGTCCCGGTCCACCTGCGCGAGGTAGTCTCCAAGGTCCGCGTCGGAAGGTTCTTCGCCGTTGTGTCGTTTCTTCATGCGTCGCATGACGACGGCCAGTAACGCGACTCCCAACAAGAGCACGGCCGGAGGCACGATCCACACCACGGCCGAGAACCCACTTGCAGGCGGCGAGGCCAGGACGGCGTCGCCGTAACGTGCCGAGAAATAGTCCAGGATTTCGTCCTCGCTCTCGCCGGCCTTCAGCTTCTCCCGTATCACTTCCTTCATATCCAGCGACACCTGTGCGTTCGACTGGTCGACGGTCTGGCCGTCGCAGACCGGGCACATAAGTTGCCGGTCGAGGAAGTAGGCGCGCTCTTCGAGCGTGGGTTCCGGCCCGCCGCACGTGATGGACATGACGGCGAGCATGCCCAGACACAGGAAGAGGAACAGACCGGGACGCAATAGCGACCGGTCGAACGCGCGGGTATGGCTAAGGGAGGCGATGTCTGACATTCGTGTGGTCCGCAAGACTGCGCGGCGACACTTCAAGATTAACCCGCGTTTGCGCGCTGAAGCTGGCGGCGCGGGGCATCCTCAGGCTGGAGCCGGGAAGATCGCAGTCGTGGACTAAACGAGTTGGCCACAATCCGCGGCGGCCAAAGGCCGGTGCTTACTGCGAGCCTAACCCTGTCTGTTCGTCGAACATGTACTCGACTAGGTCCCGCATCTCCTCTTCCGTCATCATCGCGCCGAACCTGGGCATGACGTTTACGCCGCTGTTGAGGACGGTGAACCACGCCTCGGGAGTGCGGTCGGACCTGAGTTCGATGAGGTTGGGAGGCGGGGCGTACGGCGTTCCGCCGCTCTGCGATGCGTAGAAGCTGTTCGTCGCGGTGATGTACTTCACCGCCGGCCCGTCTCCCGTTCCGCTGATGCCGTGGCAGACTGTGCAGTTCACGCGGTACAACTCGCGGGCCACTGTAGGGTCGTAGGGCCGCGTTCGCTGGGCGGGCACTTCCAGCACCACATCCGCTCCACCGGCAGGAATGAACGCCACGGCCCGACGCACCGGGGCCTGCCTGGGCGGTTCCTGCGAGCGGTGGGCCTGGGAGTAATGCATCTCCTTGAATATCTCGATCGGGTAGGTGTTCGACTGCTGTACGCACGCCCCGGCCGCGAGAGCAACCAACGCCGCGCCGGCGATCCACGCCACGAGCCGCGTCTTGGCGCGCGTTCGGCGCCCGACGCGTCGGCGGATGGTTGTCGAAATGGAGAAGATGCTCGGCATGGCCGGTGTTCTAGGAAGCCTGCTTGATTTCCAGGGCGCCTGCGCTGGTCAGGACAGATTTGGCGTCGTCAACCCGATCGTCGTCGCAACTGATGACGACGCCGATCCACCCCTCGGTGATGCGCGGGTCGTAGGCGCCCGGCTTCATGTTGGGCAGCCGGGACTCGAAGATGATTCCGATGACCGTTGCTATGACGGCCGAGAGCATGGTGAGTTCGTACATGATGATCAGCATGGCGAACAGGGACACGATCGGCTTGCCGCCGGAGACGACGGGGTAGGCGATCTGCGTCGCGGCCGTGAAGAGCAGCGCGACGGTAAATCCAATAATTGCGCCGAACGCGGGGAAGCGGAACAGGCGATGCTGCGGCACGTGTTCGCCGAACGCGCCCTCAGGGTAGGGGGTGCCGGTCAGCACGTCGAATGTGCCCTTTTCGAAACCTGCTGCCGCCAGGCCGTCCATGGCGTCGGCTGCCGGGTCCGGTTGCTGGAACAGGCCCAATACGCTCGTTGATGCCATCTGACTACTACTCCTGCTCCCTGATGATCGCCGGCACAGTGGCCCGGCCGATCTTCACATCTGTCGTAAATACCTGGCTTTCCTTTTGCTCGAACAGCGGTACGAGCGGGAAGAACCGGGCGAACATGAGCATCAGGAATAAGACCCACGCCACGGACCAGCCGAGCAGGAACCACTCTATGGGGCTCGGTTTATAGGACTCCCAGGCGAAGGTGAACGGTGTTTTGCGTGCAAGGCCGGGCACGACGATGAAGAATCTCTCGAGCCACATGCCAATGTTCACGAGGATGGACGTCCAGAACATGGCCGCTATGTTGTTACGCACCTTCTTGAAAAGCCACAACGGCACGGGGATGAAGTAACCCGTCAGCAGGAACACGATGAACCAGACGTTCCACGGCCAGGAGAAGATTTGCATCTCCCGTAGGGCGAGTTCAGGCCCCTCGAGGGTGTACAGGGAAAAGAGCAGCTCGAGGAACGTGAAGCCGAGCCAGCCGGTAGCCACCACGATGAGCAGCCTCGCGAGGGCGTCGAAGTGCTCCGGCCTTATGAAGTCTCCCCACTTCCAGAGCCACCGCATGAGGGCCATCATCGTGACAACGGCCGAAACGCCGGAATGCACCGCGCCGATGACGAAGTAAGGTGCGAAGATAGTGGTGTGCCATCCCTCCACGCCGGTGGTGACAGCAAAGTCCCACGAAACGATCGAGTGAACAGACACGAAGATGGGCAGCATTAGGGCGGAGAGCAGAATCCCGCCGATGGTCTGCATCTTCCACTGGCGCGGATTGCCGCGCCAGCCGAGCGCCAGCACGGTGTACATGGCGTTCTGCCAGCCTGTCGTGCGGTCTCGCAAATTCCCCAGGTCAGGCAGTAGGGCCACGTATAGGAACAGGGTGCTGCCCGTCAGGTAGGTGCCGATTGCCGCCGGGTCCCACACCAACGGTGACCTGACGCTAGGAAATATCCCGCGGGCGAAGTCATAGGGCGCGTACCAGTACGCCCGCCAGGGCCGGCCTTCGTGTATCAGCGGGAAGAGCAGCGCGGTCATCAGGGAGAATACGGTCAGGAGTTCCGCCGCCCTTGTGACCGGTCTGCGCCATTCCGCCTGCGTGAGCCTCAAAATGGCCGAGATCATGATGCCGGCGTGGCTGATACCGACCCAGAACACGAAGGTGACGATCATCAGGCCCCAGAACACGGGGCGGGACAGACCGGTCACGCCCAGGCCCTTGTTCAGGATGAAGCCGATGACCACCCAGCCGCAGATCACTACGATGCCCAACGCGATCACCGTCGGCAGCCACCACGCGGGTGTCGCCAACTGACCGTTCAGCAGAACTCTGTTGGTATGGGGCTGGTCCAGCGCCCTTCGTTGTTGCATCGTTACAGTTCGTCCGGCCCCGGCAGAGGCCTGAAATTTCTCCTAGTCCGGCTTTGCCACCAGCACTCCGTGTGTTCGTAGATATTTGACCGGCCGGGACAGCAGGTTCATCTGCTGTATTTCCCAAATGGACACCGCCGGGATCAGCCGGGTAGCCAACAGGATCAACAGTAAGCTAGCGGCAATGGCCCCGACGATCGTCAGGATGTCGAACACGTCGGGCCACAGGGTGCCAGGGATCTCAGTCAAATACGAATGGTGAATCTGGTCGCCGGGGATAGACCACGTCGGCACGTACAGCCGTACGCGGTCCACCAGGATCCCGAACAGGACCACGACGGCCACGGCGGGCGGCCCGTTGACGCTCGTTCGCAACCGGTTCCATATGAGCAGCCACCACGGAGCGAAGAAGCATGCGACGAACGCAATGAAGAACCCGTAGATCATCGGGCCCCTGATTAGAAGGTCCAGAAACGCGATGTCTGGGTTTGACCGCCCGTACCAGAACACGATGAACGCAGAGAAGAAAAAGTAGAACCACAGCAGGGAAAAGGCGAACAACAGCTTGCCCAATGACCAGAACTGATCCAGGTGGATATATCGTTCCATGCCCCCGAACCGCCGTGCAATCCACAACGCGAGGACCACGGACGCAATCCCGGCCTGGATCGAGCTGATCGAGTGGTACATCGGGAATATGGCGTCCCGCCACCCCGGCACCATGCTCATCGCGAAATCGGTGCTGATCAGGAAGTGGGTGAATACCAGGATCAGGAAGTAGAGCGTGCCGAACATGCCGATGCGCATTCGCAAAGTGCGCCACTGGACATCGGTGCCTCTCCAACCCCGGGCGAGCTTTTCGCCCCAGCGTTGACGCCAGCCGGACGCATGGTCCCTCATCGCCGCCAGGTCGGGCAGGGCGGATGAGTACAACAGCGCCAGTCCGGTAATCGTCAGGCCGACCAGGGCGATGATGCCCCAGAAGTGCGGGGAGTAGTTCGGCGCTTCGAACCAGATCGTTCTGCGCCGTGTCTCATCGACTATCAGCGGCGGGAGCAGGACGAGAAGCGGGATGAGCAGCATGGAGGTTACGACGCCCACCAGCGAGAACAACGCTGCGATCCGTGAAACGGGCCGCACCCAGTTGGCCTTGGCGAGCGCCGGGGCGATCGCCACCATCGGCGCGCCGCCGCCCGCGGTGAGCAGGAAGGCCATGACCGCCGCGATGTAGCCCCACTTGGTCGTGTCGCCGCCGTCGTCGATTATCTTTCCGATCACTCCGACCACGCCGAGAACGGCAAGGATGCCCAGGATCCAGGCCAGGCGCTTGAACTTGCTGCAGGCCGCAGTCTTCGACACGAGGTCTTCCACCACCTCGTTCGGAGGGACCGGCTCAGGAGGGGCGTGGTGCCCGCCGCTGTGGTTGTGACTATCAGTGGTCACCGCCACCACCTTCGCGGTCAGGGTCTACCTTCGCCAGGTAGACGACGTTGGGGTCCGTATTCAGCCGGGGCAGCAGCGTGTAGGCGCGGTCGTCGTGGATCATGCTGTAGGCGCGGCCCGGGTTTGTCCTGTTGTTATCGGGGTCGATGTCCCCGAAGACGAGGGCGTCGGTCGGGCATGCCTGCTGGCAGGCCGTCTGTATTTCGCCGTCCTGCAGTTCACGGTCCTCGCTCGCGGCCGTTCGTACGCCTCTGCGGATTCGCTGCATGCAGAAGCTGCACTTCTCCATGATGCCGCGGCTGCGGATGGTGACATCCGGGTTCAGGTGGTTTCGGAAGGACTCCGGCCAGACCGGTTCCCAGTAATTGAAGAAGCGGACGATGTACGGACAACCGTTGGCGCAATACCTGGTGCCTACGCAGCGGTTGTAGATCTGTACATTCATCCCTTCCGGGTTGTGATATGTGGCATAAACCGGGCACACCGGTTCGCACGGAGCGTTCTCGCAGTGCTGGCACAGGATCGGGATGAAACGCGCCTTGACGTCCGGGAATTCCCCTTCCCAATAGCGTTCGACGCGTATCCACGCCATGCCGCGGGCGCGCTCGTAGCGCTCCTGGGTGTTCAGGGGAATGTTGTTCTCTACCTGGCACGCAAGCACGCAGGCCTGGCAGCCAGTACAGCGGTCGACGTCGACCACCATTCCCCACTTATGTTTTCCGAACTTTTCGTCCGCCATTCGTCAATTCCGATGCGGCATCAAGTGTGCCTGAAAAAGCCTAATCTTTTCCTCTGTCGTAGATGCTTTGCTGATATTCGTGGTGGTTCGCCTCTTCGGCGTCGTGGGCCGTCTCGCCCGGCGCAACTACGAGCACGGGCACGCCCGGCTCTATCGGGAACGCCTCGACGGTACCCTCGAACTTCGGCACCTTGCGCCTGTGGCCCGATTTCGAAACCCGCACTTTGGTGGCTGCCCACGCAAGCGCGCCCGTTTCGGTGTCCTTCATGCCCGCAATGATGCTGAGGACGTTGTATCCGCGTCCCTCTGCGTATCGGCCTCCGTGGCTGTGGCCCTGGCCCATCGGGACTCCGATGGTGCCGGGCTGCACGCCGGGGTGCGGGTAGGCGATGGCTTCAATCTCACCGTTGATGGACCGGATAAACAGCACGTCGCCTTCGATGATGTTCAACTCCTCGGCGTCTTTCTTGCTCATCTCCACCCAGGTGTCCCACACCGCAGAGGACATCGGGTCGGGAGATTGCTGCGCCCAGGGAGTCGAAGCCAGCCGTCCGTCGAGCAGGGCATTCGATTGGAACGGTATGAGATTGAATTCCCGGCCTTCTTCCTCAGACACCGTGCCCGAGTACGCCGGAATGGACGTCCCTTGCAACTCTGGGGAAGTCCCGCCGGAGAGGTCTTCCCCGGTCTGGCTGGTGTCCCACCATCCGCCCCTTTGCAGCACGCCGTTCATGAAAAGGCCCTGGTCCGGGGCGTTGATTGATGCGGAGCGCCTGCCGAGATCGAAGAGCTGACCGGAGACATTGCGAACAAGGTCTTCCATGTTCCGCACGCCCAGCGCGCCCCCGCTTGCCCACAGGAGGACGTCCCCGAACGACCGGGCGTCGGCGATAAGGCCCGACTCGTCGTGGTTGATGGTCGGACCCACCACGGGCTGTTGGAACGCCATGGTCTGATATCCGGGTCCCGGCTCCGGGATGTCGGTGCCCCAACTCTCCAGGAACGATGTTTCCGGGATGACCAGGTCGGCCTCACCGGTCGTGTCGTCCATGACCGTCCCGAATGCGATGACCCGAGGCACTTCTTTTAGCGCGCCCTTCACGTCGACCGACGCCGGCATTCCGTGGACGATATCCGCACCGCGAACTATTACCGTACCCACGTTGCCTGCGCGCCACTGCGCCAGTTCGGCCTCCCACTCGGAGAACGGCGCGCCGGTGGCGGAAGTAGGTACTCCGTCGAGCGGGAACGGCGGATTGGCGCGGACGCCGCCTTCTGCGCCGGCCGCGCCGACAAGGTAGTTCAGCGAGTAGATAGCCCGCAGGTTGAAGCTTCCGTTGGTGTGCGCTCCGGCGCTTCCGCCGCCGAACACCACGGCCGGCCGGTACTTGCCCAACTTTTCGGCCGCTTTCAAAATGCGGTCTTCGGGCACCCCGGTCCTCTCGACCACGGTTGCCATGTCGTATTCGTCCAGCGCGCCCTCAGGCATATTTTGCTGGAACGCGCTGATCTCGTCGGCGGAAGCCCAGTCGTGGTCGATGATCTGCCTGGCGATGCCAAGGGCGACGGCGCCTTCCGTACCTGGCTTGGGAGACAGCCACAGGTCGGCGTTGGCGGCTGTCATAGACATGCGGGGTTCGACGTGAGTCAGGTACCCGCGATGGTCCTGGCTGCGGAACTCACCGTACTTGACCGACATGCCGACCGGCGAAACCCATGTGCTGAGCCAGTCAGCGCCGAATGAAAGCACCGACTGCGCGCGGCCTATGTCGAGATCAGGCAGCGAGGTCTGACCGAACACGTTTTCGACGGCGCCGTGCAGCACTCCCTGCTCGACTGGATCGAACATCATGTGTCGGCCGCCGTAGAGAGCCGCAAAATTCTGGGTGACCCATCCGAGATGTCCTCGGAGCGGGTTCGTGACTACTGACAGACCTTCAGACGCCAGGCCAAGGGCGTTTGACAACTCCACTTCAGCCTCTGCCCAGGTTATGGGGGCCAGGACCCCACCCTTGCTGCGCCGCGCGTAAGGCCTGGAGATCCTGTCCGGGTGGTACAGCAGTTGGAGCGCGGTATCGTGCCTGACACTGTGTTTGCCTGCGTTGACGGGGAAGTCGGGGTTGCCGGCCACCTTCTTTGCCCGGCCCTCCATCACACGCACGATCAGCCCGTCGCCGCCGGGCATGTCGGCCCAGGTCGTGGCGTACCAGGTGTCCTCGCCCCTCACCAGGTCTTCCGGTAGTTCGACAGGGCTCTGGACTATGAGTTCACGCTCTGGCAGTCCGCACGCCACGAAGATCACCGCGCCTGTAGCGGCTTTACCGCTCAGGGCCATGAACTGTCTGCGTGTCAGTTTCTTCAAGACAATGCCTCAGGCCGTGTGTTGATCAGTGGTGACATACCGTGCAGTCGGTCGGCGCTTCGTTTTCGCGGTGGCAGTCCACGCACTGTCCCATCTTCAGCGGCTCGACCTGCTCCACCTCTTTCATCGAGGCGACGTCCCCGTGACAGGTGGAGCACACCATCGCCGGAACAACCTCCGACTGCTGGTTCACGCCGGGCGCCGCGTTCCCGATCACATCCGGATGTTGCGTAAGAAATCGGATATGCGGTTCGTGCGCGAATCGGACGTGGTCCGGCAAACGGTGCACGCGTTTCCAGTTGATCGGGGACGGTGGGTCCTCTGTCAGACCCGCCGCGCTGCGGAGCTTGGCAAGTTCGGGATTTTCTTCCGGGCCAATAACCTTGTGGCAGTAGGCGCAGAGGGCGGCGGGCGGGACACCGGCGTTGGACTGCGTCGTCGCCGTTCGGTGACAGTAGGTGCAGTCCAGGCCAAGGCCCTGGATGCTCTGGCCGGTGGCATCCGTGTAAACCCCCGTTCCGGCGTGGATAGTGTGGGGGAACGCGATCGGCTGCGGCACAGACTGGTCGAACCCGAGCACCGGCACGGGCTGACCGAGCCAGGCGACCACCACGAACGCGGTCACGGCCCCGACAACCGCAAATACGGCGAAACCGCCGAGTAACAGGAATGGCGCCAGGACCTTGATCCAGAGGGGCGTCGTCCTGTGCTTTTCTTTGATGAAGTCGATTAACGACGCCAATCAGTCGATGTCCCGGGGCTGCAGGGCCCCTTGGACTGCTGCCGACATGCTCATTGCCAGTAGCGGTCGTAGATCCTGGTTATAAATGGTTCCGCCTCATACGCCGCGAACGCGAGCGTGACGCCGATCCCCGCTACCGACAAAATGCCGAGCGCGTAGAGGGGCAGTCTCAGTTTTTCCCACATCTTTGGGATCGTGCGCGTGGACACCGCAGACGGAATGATGGCATGCGCGGTGACGAGCGAAAAACCCGCCGAGAGAGCAAACAAGAGGGTTACCCAGAGTAGCTTGAGGGTCGTGCTGGTTAACGCCCAGTCAGCGCCTGTGGTCGTATTCGGATCCACTGGGGAAAGGCGTCTCCGGGTCCTGACTAAGGCTTATTCATTCGCGATAGAGGCCGCCCGCTCGGGCGTGCCCCAGTTTGTGCTCGTCAATCCCTATTGACTGTACCGCGAAAGCACGTGTGAAAACTATCACGAGAGAATTTTTAGTGTCAAGGCAAAAACGGCCGTTTCCGAATTGCCCCTGTCGTCCAGAACGATATCATCGGAGGCTGAATCAACCTGGTCGATGGGTCATCCTCGACGCGCTGATTCGAGGACAAAACAGGCGCCCTTGTACGAATTCATGTCATGACTGAGCAGAAGGGGGAAGATCCCCGTACTTTGGACCGCAGGAGGTTCCTGAAACGCGCGGCCCTCGGAGTCGCCGACGCGCTGGAAACTGCTGCCCGGCTCGCAGGCGCGCCCGCTCTCGATTCGGATCGCCCTGCGCGGCGGCGCACAAGCTTCGATCAGCCGGTAGACGGCGCAGAAGATCCGATGTTCATGCCCGCCAGGCGCCCCGGCACACCAGACGAAGAACAGCGCCGCAAAGACTCATCAGCCGATCCCGGCGAGACTGCGTAGGACCTCCGGTCACCCGGCCGGCCGGACCATCACGTCGGGCGCCAGCAGCAGGTACGGTTCGCCGCTTTGGTCCGGCGCACCCATGCTCCACTCCGTCCGCTCGGAATACGGCCTCAGCCTTACGCCCCAATCGCCGCCGTACACGAGGACGCTCTCGCCCTCGCCTGAGTCGCCGACCCGGACCCAATGCACGTCGCAAGGACTTCCGTCGTCATCCGGACCCCAGCCTGTGACCTCCGTCAACTCGCCGTCTTCTTCGTAGGCAAATACCGCCGACTCGGCCGACTGTTCCTCCCCGCCGGACGAATAGGTCCGGAGCGGCAGATAACCGCAATTCGGGTTTTCCTCTATCTCGATCCATATTTGGGCCATGCGTGCGGTCCCAACCCTTCCCCGGCCGATCAATTTTGATCTCCGGATTGCAATCTCCTGGAAATGCGCCGCCCGTCGTCCTGCCGAAATCCTGCTCTCCGCTGGCTCTGACGGCCGTGCCTGGTTGCCACAACGTTACAATTCCGTCGGGACGGTATACAGGCGGTTCGCGGCTGGCGAGTTAGTGTCAAAGTCCTGTCAGGCCCATTGGCGAAAAGTGGGAATCCGGTAGATGGCAAGCATCTCAGACAACAAGATAACGCTCAGTCCCCGGGAGATGCCCCGGTCCTGGTACAACGTCGCCGCGGACCTTCCGTTCAGGATACCGCCGATGATGTCGCCGTCCGGGTATCCAATCACCTCCAGGGAGCTTGAGCCCCTGTTCCCGTCGCCAATAAGGCAGCAGGAGCTTGAAAGCCGGCAGAGGTCGTTCCGCATTCCTCCAGAGGTCAAATCGGCCTACGCGCAGTGGCGGCCCACGCCAATGTTCAGGGCCCGCCGGTTGGAAGAGCTTATCGGGACGACGGCTCGGCTTTACTACAAGTTCGAGGGTGGGAGCCCCTCGGGATCGTACGAGTCCAACACGGCGATACCGGTGGCGCACTACGTTCGCGCCGGAGATTTCAGCACCATCGTCACCGGAGGCGCAGGCGGCGTTTGGGTCAACGCCGTGGGCCATGCGTGCAGCGTTTTCGGTCTGAAGGCGCGGGTCTATTCGGTCAGGGACGACTCACACTTCGGCGATGCGGCGGCGAGGCTGTGGGGAATTGACATCGTTGAAAGCCCGAGCCGGGATACACGGTTTGGCGCGAACACGCTCGATACCAAAGGCAGCGGCGCGGGATCGATCGGCGTCGCGCTGGCGGAAGCCTACGAGGAGGCGACCCTGCGGCCCGACGTGAAATTCGCCATGCCAACCCTGCTGAACCACACAGCCATTCACCAGAGCGTTATCGGCCTGGAAGCGTTCAGGCAACTGGCGGCAGTAGATGAGGAACCGGCCGTGGTCATCGGGTCCATTGGCGGCGGAGCCCACTTCGCCGGACTGTTGGCCCCGTTCATGAAGCGGCGCGTCGAGGGTGGGGAGACCCGTTTCGTGGCGGTGGAGACCGCCTCCACGCCAAGCCTGACCCGCGGGGTGTATGCGTACGACGCTGCCGATGCCGGGGGCCAGATGCCCATGGTCCAGATGTACACGTTGGGCCACGATTACACACCGCCCGGCATATTTGCGGGAGGCATGCGTTACCACGGCGTCGCGCCGTTGGTATCGGCCTTGTACAAGGAACAACTCATCGAAGCCGTGGTCCACAGCCAGCGCGAGGCGTACGAAGCGGGCCTGCAGTTCACCCGGTCTGAGGGCGTAGTTCTATCGCCGGCGTCGATGTACACGGTTAAAGAAGTGATAGAGGAAGCAGGGCGCTGCAGGGAACGCGGCAGCGAGGATGTGATTCTCTTCTCCATTACCACCAGCGTCGATGCAGACCGCACGCCATACGACCCGTTGCTGAGCGGCGAATTGGCCGACACCCCGGCGGCCGAAGGCTCGCTGGCCTCTTCAGTCGGACGACTCCTTCGAATCCGCAGATAGTCCGCCGCGCCGTCGCCAATCACGGGGACCCCCTGTAGGGCCCGTTTCAAAAGTCGCGCGGTAAAACCACTTCCTCGCCTGGTGGAGAGGATTGAGGCGAGGGCGAAACACCGGGCAACCGGATTCGTTGTATGAATTGAAGGACTTACGAATTCACGCTTTGCCCTCACCCCCGTATCGATTACCGGGCAGGCTCTAACCTATCGGCAACTCCTATATTTGCTAGCATCTGCGGTTAACGTGAGGAACCCGGTCCGGGCCTGTGCGCGCCGTGCCGCGAATGTGGGAAAATCGTGGGCGCAGTTGCTGACCTGACGACGCGGGACACTCCGCTGAGGGAGTAAGACATGGAAATATCTGCCGAAAAGCTGAGTTGGATTTATACGACGATGTGCCGCATTCGCCGGTTCGAGGAAACGATGCTCGAACAGACTTTCAAAGGGAAGTCGATGGGGGTCACGCACAGTTCTGACGGGCAAGAAGCCGGCCCGACCGGCATATGCGCCCACCTCAGCGATACCGACTGGATATCGTCAACCCACCGCGGCCACGGCCACTGCATCGCCAAGGGGCTCGAGGCCAGGCGGATGATGGCGGAGATCTACGGCAAGGCAACCGGCCAGTGCAAAGGCAAGGGCGGTTCCATGCACATCGCAGACTTCAAGAAGGGCATGCTCGGCGCAAACGCAATCGTGGGCGCGGGCATTCCACTGGCCGTCGGCGCAGCCCTGACCGCAAAGTACCGGGGAACGGACTCCGTTGGAGTCGCATTTTTCGGTGACGGCGCGAACGGGCAGGGAGTGCTGCACGAAAGCATGAACCTGGCTTCGGTTTGGAAGCTGCCGGTCGTATTCGCCTGCGAAAACAACCACTATGCCGAGGCGACGCCCGTCGAGTACGCCGTGGCGGTCAATGACATCGCCGACCGCGCACAGTCTTACAACATGCCGGGCGTCATCGTGGACGGCATGGACGTCTTCGCCGTCTACGACGCGGCCGGTGAGGCAATCGCACGCGCCAGGCGCGGTGAAGGCCCTTCGCTTCTGGAACTCAAGACATACCGGTACCACGGCCACTACCACGCCGATGAACCCCACAAGTACCGCTCACAGGAAGAGGAGGCCTCCTGGCACGCCCGGGACGCCCTGAGAACATTCGAAACTAAAGTCACCGAACAACAATTGATGACGGAAGAGGAGCTTGCCGGGATCAGGGCCGAGATCGACCAGGAGATGATCGACGCGGTGGAGTTCGCGGAAGTCAGCCCCATGCCGGACCCGGAAGAGCTCTATTCAGATGTCTATGTCAGCTACACAAACCCATTGCAGGGACTGCGCTGATCCAATCGCCCGACACACCGATGCGTGAGGCACACAAAACATGACTACTGCAGAAGCGCCGACAAAATGGTCTGCCCAGCCGCTGGGTCCGGGGCCCGACGTGCCCGGCAAGGTGACAACCTACCGGGAGGTCTTCAACCAGACCCTACGCGATGAGTTGGACCGCGATCCGGATGTTTTCATCATGGGTGAGGACATCGCCGGGGGCGCGGGCCGCACCGATGAGGAAGGCAATCCGCTGGATGCCTGGGGCGGTCCGTTTGCGGCGACCAAGGGCCTCATTCAGGACTTCGGGCCCGACAGAATTCGCGACACGCCGATTTCTGAGGCCGGGTTCCTTGGGGCCGCGGTGGGCGCCGCGCTGACGGGCACGAGGCCGGTTGTCGACCTCATGTACTTCGACTTCGTGGCCGTCGCATTCGACCAACTGCTATCAAACGCTTCCAAGAGCAGGTACATGTTCGGCGGCCAGACCAAGGTCCCTATCACCATGTTCGCGAGGTCTGGCGGAGGCACCGGGCACGCCGCCCAGCACTCGTCGAACTTCTACTCCATCCTGGCCCACCTTCCGGGCATAAAGGTGGTAATTCCCTCTGATGCCTACTCCGTGAAGGGCCTGCTCGCCGCGGCCATCAGGGATGACGATCCGGTCATGGTGTGCAACCACAAGAAGCTGATTAACCTCTCCGGATTCGTTCCCGACGAGAGCTACACCATCGACATCGGCAAGGGCCGGCTGCTGAGGGAAGGCAGCGACGTGACACTCGTCGGCATGTCCTGGACGTCCGTTGTATGCAAGAACGCCGCCGAGCAACTGGCGGCTGAAGGAATCGATGCCGAGGTGGTGGACCTTCTCAGCGTGTCCCCGCTCGACGAAGACGTCTTTCTCGAGTCGGTGGCCAAGACCAACCGCCTGGTCATCGTGGACGAGGACACGCCGCGCGCCAGCATGTCATCAGAGGTCGCTGCGGTGGTCGCGGAGAAGGCGTTCGATTACCTCGACGCGCCGATCAAGCGCGTCACCGGGCCCCACACGCCGGTGCCGTACAACCGCGGCCTGGAAACTATGTTCATCCCGGACGAAGCGGCGGTGATCGGTACCACCAAGGCGCTACTGGGAGCGGGTTAGCCCCTGGCGGCCTGGTCAGACCAACTTAACTCGGCGGGCGCGAATCCCGTCCTGTTGGCGATTGCCGCTGCGGCCAATGCCGGCCACGCACCATCACGCCCGTAGTCCAGGGGAGGCAGGAACATGTGCAGGAGCATTAAGGTCCTGAGACCACCGTACAACGAGCCGACCGACGCTGAGATCAGGGCCGCCGCGCTTCAGTACGTCCGCAAGATAAGCGGTTTCAAGTCGCCTTCCCGCGTAAATCAGGCAGCGTTCGATAGCGCCGTCGACGAAATAGCGAAGGCCTCAGCGGCCTTACTGGGCGCGCTCGAGGTCAGGACGGCAAAGGCCGGGCGAGGCCAGGATTAGCCCTCGCAGGTGACCGCGTCGTCCTGTTCGGCCAGTCTCAGCAGCATTTCGAACGGGTAAATGCCGGTCTGGTGCCCGTCCGACCAGAGGAACTGCAACGCGTAGCGGCCAACGTGGATCCACTCCACCACTATGACGTCGTCCGGAACGGATGCCACGTTCAGAATCGGCCTGCCGGTCATCTCCTCGACGCAGGCTGCGCACGCGCACTGGAGCCTCAGGTAACGATACGGGTAAGTGCAGGTCCGGCCGTCCGACCACTCAATCTGTACCCCGTCTCCGGTCAGTTCTACGTTTCCGGCGGTTGTGGTCACCTGTTGGTCCTTGGCCAGAGCGGCCCGTGAATCCAATTGTCACGGGAAATGGAGGAGTAGGAAAGTCTGCCCAGCCGCACAAAATGCACGGCGTCAGGCCATGATAACCCGCGCCCAACCCGTCATAATCAATGGTCTAGGTCCCGGGGGCCCCGGCACAACAGACACGACGTAGGCGAGAATATTCGGCAGGGGACCGCAAGTCGAATCGAACGGCTTTGGTCAGGTCCGCCGCAGTGGAGCAAGAAATGGCAGAAGAAACCATCCGGGTAGGAGTTATCGGCGCAGGCGCCAACACGCGAACGAAGCACATCCCGGGTCTCAAGGCCCAGGATGACGTGGAGATCTACGGCGTCGTCAACCGAACGCGTGCGTCGAGCGAGAAGGCGGCCGCAGACTTCGGCATTCCGAACGTTTACGATGACTGGCAGGAACTGCTTGAGGATGACGAAATCGATGCTGTCTGCATCGGCACGTGGCCCTACATGCACCACCCCTGCACACTCGGCGCCATCGAGGTTGGCAAGCACGTTCTAGTCGAGGCCAGGATGGCGATGAACTCCGACGAGGCGCGGGAGATGCTGGCGGCCTCGCGTGACAATCCACACCTGACGACGCAGATCGTCCCGGCGCCCCACACCCTCGAGGTAGACGAGACCGTCATCGACATGATCTCCGAGGGGTACATCGGAGACGTGGTGAACGTCAGGGCGCACCTGGCTATGGGGAGCGACTTTCCCAACCCCGACACTCCCCTGCACTGGCGGCACGACCGCGACCTATCAGGTAACAACATCATGGGCATGGGCATCTTCTACGAGGCCCTGATGCGGTGGCTGGGCCCGGCGTCTACAGTGCAGGCCCTCGGGCAGACCGTGGTCAAGCACCGCCTGAACGCCGACGGCCGCCGGATCGCAATATCGATCCCGGACCACCTGGACGTCCTGTGCGCGTTGCACTCCGGCGGAACGCTCAACTACACGGTGACAACCACCGCGGGCTTCTCGCCGAGTTTCGACTGCTGGGTCTACGGCACCGACGGGACCATTCACCTCGAGTCCGCCGATATAACGAACTCGCTCCAGGCGGGAATCAGGGTTACTGCGGGAAAGAGGGGAGACTCAGGCCTGAGTGAGGTAGACATCCCGGCGGAAAAGCGCGGGGGCTGGCGGGTCGAAGAGGAGTTCATCAACGCCATTCGGGGACTTGAGCCCGTGACGCACACGAACTTCGTCGATGGCGTCAAGTACATGGAGTTCACCGACGCGGTGCAACAGTCCATGCAGACCGGAGAGAAAGTCCCGCTCCCGTTCTGAACGGCACCTTCGCAGCAGGGGCGTCCAAAACGGGCGCCCCTTTTTGATTCCCGGGCCCGGAGCTTTGCGAACCTGTCAACCGGATCACGACCCGGCGTAGGGGCCGTTCGAGAACGGACCTGAGTTAAGGCGCGATTCATCCAACCGGAACTGAACAGTTTCTTAGAGGGTGTCTAAAAAGGCATTGGATGCGCTGGCCCGCGCAATATCCCCAAGACACCCTCCCAGACGACCACCCGTAGGGGCGTTGGGATGTGGGCGCCCGTGGGGGGCGCGGCAACTGACACGATGCCATTTCGTGATGGGTTTGGGACTTTTTAGACAGCCTCTCAGGGTCACGCGCGTCTGACACTTGCCTATTTGAGTACGGCCGTCAGTCCGGTACCGTGCGGCAGTCACCCATTTCGTGGAGAGAACTGCTTGCAATCGACTGTCGACCGCCCAGAATCCAACGCCTACCCACCCAACACCCCAGCTAAGTCACCACTGATTCGAGATTTTCCTGTGGGGGAACGGCCCCGGGAACGCCTTTGTACCTACGGGGCGGGGAGCCTCTCAAATGCCGAGTTGATGGCGATATTGCTGAGAACGGGGTTGAAGGGCGAAAACGTGTTGGCAATGTCCAATCGGCTGCTCGCCCATTTCCAGGGAATAGACGGCCTTGCGCGAGCGTCGCTGGAAGACCTTTGCGAACAGAACGGCGTATCACAGGCCAAGGCCTGCCAGCTTCTCGCCGCGATTGAACTGGGACGACGCGTGTCCTCGCCCAACCCGCGGGACCTGCCGGTGATAAACGAGCCGGCCGACATTGCAGCCTTGTTTTCCGCAGAGATGGCTTACCTTGAGCGCGAACACCTTCGCGTGGCGCTGATGAACACCAAGCACCAGGTTGTCGACGTAGAGGAGCTCTATACGGGTACCGTCAGCTCGGCTCTCGTCCGGCCTGCCGAAGTGTTCGCCAGCGCCCTGAAGCGAAACTGCCCGGCAATCGCGGTGGTGCACAACCATCCTTCAGGAGACCCAACCCCGAGCAACGATGACATCGAGACGACTTCGAAGCTCGCGAAGGTGAGCGATTTGCTCGAGGTCGAACTGGTGGACCACGTTGTGATCGGGCAAGGAAGGTTCGTGTCCATGCGGGAAAAACGCCTGGGGTTCGAGTAACGCCCCGCCGCCGCCTGGGAACCGGCATTCGTGCCAGTCGAGGCCCGCTGCCCTGTGCTACTCTCGCAATACGCTATCTCGGCTGACTGAGCGCCATTGGGTTGCATTACTCTGACCGTCGCTCGGTAGGCCTTAATACTTGCGACGAGGAGGCAGACTGCGATGGCGCCACCGGCCGGAGTAATCGATTTCAACAGCGACCTCGGTGAGTCGTTCGGCTCGTACACGATGGGCCTGGACGAAGAGATCATCAAGCAGGTCACGTCAGTGAATGTGGCGACCGGTTTCCACGCAGGCGACCCCGACTGCATGGCGCGCACGGTCAAACTTGCTGAAGAGAACGGCGTCCACGTCGGGGCGCATCCCGCCTATCCTGACCTGGCAGGTTTCGGACGCCGGGACCTGGACATGTCGCCGGGCGAAATCCAGAATGCCGTGACCTACCAGATCGGCGCGCTGGCGGCCTTCACGTCGGACCACAGCCTCCAGCACGTGAAGCCGCACGGGGCGATGTACAACAAGGCAGTACGGGATGCGGACGAGGCGGCTGCGATAGTCAACGCGGTGAAGGCGTTTTCCCCCGATCTCATACACGTCGTGCTTGCCGGTTCCCAGTGGGAGGAAATCGCGCGTGAAGCCGGGGTGAGGATCGCACGAGAGTGTTACGCAGACCGCGCCGTGACGCCCGACGGGAAACTCGTGCCGAGGTCCCAGCCGGGCGCCGTGATCCACGACGAGGACGAGGTCATCGAACGCTCTTTGCGGCTCGCCACGGAGGGCCGGGTCAAGGCCGCCGACGGGTCGATCATCGACTTCCAGGCGGACTCGATATGCCTGCACGGGGACACCGCCGGTGCGGTGGAACTGGCGGCAGCGGTCCGGCGCGAACTGGAGTCGGCGGGCGTCAAAATCCTCCCGATGTCCGAAATCGTCGCCTGACGTTCAGATGGGCCAGAACACAGACGATCTTGTCCCCAGGATCTTGCCGGTGGGGGACGCGGCGGTTCTCGTCGAATTTGGCGACAGTATCGAACCGGAAATAAATGACCGGGTCTACTCGTTCGCAGCGTCGGTAACGGCTGCCGAAATCGAAGGGGTGGAGGATCTGGTGCCCACCTACCGGTCTCTTCTGGTCCAGTATGACCATCACCAAACGAAGTACGAGGACGTGGCGGCCCGGCTTTCGGAACTAACGAAGATTGCTGAGGGCCCGGCCGACACTGCCGACCGAGAGACTGTGTTCGTCCACATACCTGTGGCCTACGGCGGCGAATACGGGCCCGACCTGGAGGACGTGGCGGAACACAACGGGTTGACTGTTCATGAGGTGATCGACATTCATTCCGGTACGGGATACAGGGTGTTCATGCTTGGATTCGCGCCTGGTTTCCCGTACCTGGGCGGTATGGACGAACGCATCGCCTGCCCCCGCCTGCAGACACCCCGGGTCCGGGTGCCGGCCGGTTCGGTCGGTATCGCCGAGTCTCAGACAGGCGTCTACCCGAACGACAGCCCCGGCGGGTGGCGGATCATAGGCCGGACGCCGGTTAAGCTATTCGACCCTGTCGCCGAACCGCCCGCGGCGATCCTGCCTGGAAGCAAGGTTGTCTTCGATCCGGTCTCGGAAGCGGAGTACCAGTCGATATCCGGCGAGGTAGAGGTCGGCAATTACGAGATCAAGATTCTTGGCGGGCAGGACTGACGATGCCAGGCATCCAGGTCATTTCACCCGGCGTACTCTCGCTGGTGCAGGATGTTGGCAGGCGCGGCTTCCAGAGGTTCGGTGTGTCCGTCAGCGGCGCAATGGACCACGATTCGCTCCTGCTCGGCAACAGGCTCGTGGGCAACGACCCGCACGACGCGGCGGTCGAGGTGACATTTGGAGGCGCGGAGTTTGCCTTCGAAGAGGACGTGTTCGTCGCCATTGCCGGCGCTGACCTGTCGGCGATGATCGACGGCACTCCGGCCCCATTGTGGGAATCGTTCATGGCGCCGGCAGGTTCCGCCCTGTCGTTTGCGGCGCCTGTAAACGGTATGCGGGCGTATCTGTGCGTGGCAGGAGGAATCGCGTCGCAACCGGTGCTGGGCTCGCGGTCCACCCACGTGGCATCCGCGCTCGGCGGGCTGGACGGCGGCCCGTTGAAGGCAGGGGACTCGTTGCCGGTCGGTCCGGCGCCGGATGAACGAGCACACGTGCGAGTGCCGGTGGACCTCGTACCCGTGATCGAGTCATCCATCACACTCCGTGTTGTGCCCGGCCCGCAGGAGGACGCGTTCACCGCCGCCGGGGTCGGGACTTTTTACGGCTCTACGTATTCAATCAGTGACCGTTCGGACCGGCAGGGCGTGCGCCTCGAAGGGCCCGAGATCGAAGCCGTAAACGAGAAGTATGACATCGTCTCCGACGCGGTGGTCTTCGGCTCAATCCAGGTCCCGGGCGATCGGAAACCGATAGTCCTGCTGGCCGACAGACAGGCCACGGGCGGATACCCAAAGATCGGGACGGTGGCCAGCGTCGACACCCCGCTGATCGCCCAGGCCCAGCCCGGCTCGAGCATCAGGTTCGAACGGACGGACGTTGGCGCGGCGCAGGAGGCAGCCCGGGAATGGAGGCGAGCGATCATGGAGACACCGCTGGAGGACGCGTCGCCGTCGAGAACGTTCTCGCTCGGTGTCCACGGCCAACAGCATGACGTGCTCGTGCCGGAACCGGTCGCAGGGAAATCCCGTCAGACCTTGCAGGTCGAAGTTGACGGCCTGACCGAACTTGTAGCCGTCGAGGCTATCGAGGAGTGACCTCGAACGTCGCGTGGGCGAAGTACGCACAACATCGTCCCAGGCAAATCGAATGCCATTGCCCGGTGTTATCATTTTCCGCTGCGGCGGGGTCAACTCCACTCCTCCATTACATCAAGCGAAGTCAATCATTCCTCTGCCGGAGTAGTCGCCACGTTTGACGTAGAAACTCTGCAAGACGGCCTGATCGTCAGCGGTATCGGTCTGGGGACGGTATTTGTCGTCCTGATTATTTTGGGCATCGCAATCGCCCTGCTCGACAGGTTCGAGACCCTGCTGGCATCTAAAGAAGTCCAGGAACCCGAACCGGCGCCCGAGCCCCAACCGTCACCGCCGGTCGAAGAATCCGGCATACCCCGTGAGGTCGTGGCCGCCATAGGCGCGGCCATTGCAATGGCCCAGCAGGAATCCTCCACCGCCGTCGGTGCGGCCGCGCGGTCTGACACCACGGGTTCGTGGCTGCAGTCAGGCCGTTTCAGAGAGATGGCCGCTCGTTCGGCCGGTCCGGGACGCAAGCCATGAGCCCCAGGAGGTATCGCATCACGATTCGGGGAACGGCCTACGAGGTGGAGGTCGGCGAACTCTCCGCGTCACCGGTGACGGTCACGGTCGATGGAGTCGACTACGAAGTCGAATTACCGGACGCTCCTGAACGTCGGACCGAAGCCCCGCGTGCCAGGCCCGCCGCCGCGCCCCGTGCGGCCCCGGCCAGCGCACCTGCGCCGCGCCCGGCCGTTTCGAACCAGGCAGGGGAGGGCGTGGTCAGGGCGATGATGCCCGGCCGCGTAGTCTCGGTGAACGTCAACCAGGGCGACCGCGTCGACAGCGGTCAGTCCGTGCTCGTCATCGAGTCGATGAAGATGGAACAGACAATCGCCGCTCCGCAGGCTGGGACGGTGCGTGCCGTTCATGTCCAGGCGGGCGACGCCGTCCAGCACGGGCAGACGCTCATAGAGCTTGAATAGAGGACCAGGTTGGACGCAGGTAGCGGAATAAGCGCCGTTTGGGAAGGCTTCACGGCCCTGGGTGATGAGCCCAGGATGATCGCCATGTGGGCCATCGCTGCCGGGCTCCTCTACGTCGGCATCGCCAAGCGCAAGGAGCCGTTGCTACTGGTCCCGATAGCCACGGGGATTCTTCTCGCAAACCTGCCGCTCGGCGAATTGATCAGGGCCGGCGGCCACGGCGAGCCGCCGGGCTTCATCCGCGTCTTCCAGGACTTCGGCCTCACTACGGACATATTGCCGCTGCTGGTTTTCCTGGGCCTCGGCGCGTTGACCGACTTCGAACCCATGCTGTCGAACCCCAAGACGCTTCTGCTGGGTGCTGGAGCGCAGGCGGGTGTGTTCTTCGCGCTTATCGGCGCACTGTTGCTTGGAATGACGGCGTGGTTCGACTTCGGGCTCTTCGAGGCGTCTTCCATCGGAATAATCGGCGGGGCGGACGGCCCGACGACAATATTCATCGCCACCCGGATGAAAGAACTGGGCGAGTCCTTTTACGGGCCGGGAGGCGTCCGCGACGTCGTGGGTGCCACCGCCGTCGCGGCATATTCCTACATGGCGCTTGTCCCGATCATCCAGCCGCCGATCATCAGACTCCTGACGACCAAGGCGGAACGCCAGATCAAGATGCCCTACTCGTACAAGCCGGTGTCGAAGCGCACGAAGATCCTGTTCCCGATAGTCACGGCGATAGTGGTCAGCGTGCTGGTGCCGAAGGCTTCTCCGCTCATCGGCATCATGATGTTCGGGAACCTCCTCAAGGAATCCGGCGTGGTGGAGCGGCTCTCCAACACGGCCCAGAACGAACTCATGAACATCGTGATAATCATCCTCGGCCTGGCGGTCGGCGCTACGATGCCCGCCGCCGTATTCCTGAAGCCCGAGACCATCGCAATCTTCTTCCTGGGGCTCTTCGCGTTTATTACCGCGACGGCAACGGGAATCGTCCTGGCCAAATTGATGAACCTGGTGACCAAAGATCCGGTCAATCCGATGATTGGCGCGGCGGGGGTTTCCGCCGTTCCGATGGCGGCTCGCGTCGTCCAGGACATGGCGCAGAAGGAGGACAGTTCCAACTTCCTCCTAATGCACGCAATGGGACCCAACGTGGCCGGCGTCATCGGGACCGCCACGGTCGCGGGCGTGTTGCTTGCCGTGGTGCCGGGCCTGGTCGGGTAACCGCCGCCTCGCCTCGGAAACCCGGCAAGCCCCGTCCTGTAGAATCCCGCAACAAGATTTCACTTGGCTCGCGCGCGCCCCGCAGGGCGCAGGCGCGTGGCCTTTCCCATGATTGGTTGACAGAAAAAGACGAGGGCCCCTCAATGCCAGACCGCACTATGACCGGTGTATATCCGATCCTGTCCACGCCGTTTCGGAAGGACGCGAGCATCGATTACGAGGACCTTGAGAGGCAGGTGGAGTGGTTCATAGAGTCCGGCGTCCACGGCATGGGCATCGCGATGGCCAGCGAGGTCTACAAGCTCACCGGCCAGGAACGCGACGATGTGCTGAAGTCGGTCGTCAAGACGGCGAACGGCAGGGCCAAGGTGGTGATGAACACCGGCGCGGAGGGCACCGACGCGACGATATTCCAGTCCAAACGGGCAGAGGAACTGGGCGCTGACGCCCTGATGATCCGCCCGCCAACTTACGTGCCGACCGTCGCCTCAGAGGTCGTCGAGTTCTTCGGACGCATCGGCGAGGCGGTGTCGATTCCGATATTCATGCAGGACCAGAGCAACGCGCAGGTGCCTCCGGGAATGGCGGTGCAGTGTGCGAACCGTCACGAAAACCTCTGCTACATCAAGGTCGAGTGCCCGCCAACAGTCCCGCGAACCGCGGAAGCGGCGCGCCTGCGCGGTGACTCCGGCCTGATCCTCTTCGGAGGCGCCGGCGGAGCGTTTTTCCTCGAAGAACTTCGACGGGGATCCGTCGGCACGATGCCCGGAAGCACCATGCCGGACGTGTGGGTCCGGCTGTGGAATCTCTGGCAGGACGGCGAGGAACAGGCGGCGGAACGGGAGTTTTTCCACCAGGCCCCGCTCATTCGCACGTTGGCCCAGGGACTCGGCCTCTCCAACACCATCTACAAGCACATCATGGTGAAGCGCGGCGTCATGAACGCGGAATCGGCCTACGCCCGCCACCCCAGTCTCCAGCCCGACGAGTCCCAACTCTATGAGGTCGACCGGATGCTGGAGCACCAGGGGTTGGTGTGATGCCGGGGCGCTGCGACGATTCCTTGGAGTCCTGTCCATGCGGGTGTAGGGGCGGGCGGTCCTTTGCGTCTCGGCCATTAGTCGCCAGGACAATCGGCCGGGACACCGCCCACAGACCTCACTCCACCCCCGCCGTCCCAGCATCGATCACCGCGTTACCCGCCTTTACCCCGGAATTACCGTCGTAGGGGAAGGGCCGTGGTCGACGTCTCTATTACCGAATACGCCATCCTGGCGGCAGTTTCGGCGGCGTCCGGTCTGATCGGCGGAATGTCCGGCCTGGCGCTGGGCACCATGCGATTGCCGGTGATGTTGTTCCTAGGCATAGACCCGTTGGTCGCGGCGGGTACGAACATGGGCGTGGGTCTCCTCGGCTCCGTGGCGGCAAGCTGGGAACACCTGCGTTCACGACGTGTCGTGTTCCACATCGTCTTCCTCTTGGGTCTTCCGACGATTGCCGGAGCGTTTGTCGGGGCAAGATTTGCGGATGCGGTCCCCACCTGGCTGTTGCTCTTTTGCGTTTCGGGCCTGATTTTCTGGTCTGCGTTCAACCTGATCGTCCGCGCAGTCTCCAGCGACAGGGCGGTGGAAGGTGAGGCGGCATCGACCGAAAGTGAGCAGGGCAGAAAGCTCTACTCGCGGTTGGCGCGCGACGGCGCCGTCGGTCTGGCGATTGGCGTCCTGGGCGGCGCGGTCGGCCTGATCCTGGCGATGCTGAGAATGCCGACGCTGATCAACCTGATGAAGCTGTCGCCCGGCCAGGCGGTGGGCACGAACACGGTCATTGGGGTCCTGATCGGCCTGTCCGGTTTCGGCGGCCACCTGATCAATAGCAATGTGTCCTGGCCGCTGCTGGCCGTGATGGGCGGCGCGGCATCGGTCTTCTTCTTCCTTGGCGCAATGTTCACCGGCGCGGTGTCACCGGCCCGTCTGCGAATCCTGATCGGCATTATCCTGCTGGCCCTGGCGCCGATTTCACTTGTCAACGGAATATCGGAACTGCTGAATTAACGTATAGTGCCGCGTACGTAAGGTTCAGGTGACAATGGCAGCCCCCGGAACTAAATTTTGGGCCGCGCTGGATGCGGAACGGCCGCTTCAGGTGGTCGGCGCCGTCAACGCTTATTCGGCAATCCTCGCTTCAGCGGCCGGGTTCAGGGCCATCTATCTTTCCGGTAGCGGAGTCGCGACGGCGTCGTACGGACTGCCGGACCTGGGGTTGACCACGCTCGATAACGTCGCCGAGGACGTGCGCCGAATCACCGGCTCTGTCGATCTTCCACTGCTCGTGGACGCCGACACTGGATGGGGCGCGGCCTTCATGATCGCGCGGACGGTGCGGGAGTTGTCCCGCGCCGGTGCGGCCGGCCTTCACCTCGAGGACCAGGTGCAGGCGAAGCGGTGCGGGCACAGGCCCGGCAAGCAGCTCGTCACCGCGTCGGAGATGTGCGACCGCATCGCCGCTGCCGTCGACGCCCGGCCATATCCCGATTTCATCATCATGGCCCGCACCGACGCCGTGGCGGGCGAGGGACTCGATGCCGCGATCGACCGCGCCGAAGCGTACCTGGCGGCCGGCGCCGACATGATATTCGCCGAAGCAATCGAAAGCCTGGACGGCTACACCCAATTCACGTCATCCGTGGGCGCGCCAATACTGGCGAACCTGACCGAATTCGGCCGTACGCCTCCATTCACCGTCGATGAACTGGCCGACGCCGGAGTGGCCATCGCCCTGTACCCACTTTCTGCGTTCAGGGCCATGAACGCCGCCGCGCTGGAGGTCTTTCGCGAGATTCGCACGCGCGGCACTCAAAATGAGGTTGTCGGGATGATGCAGACGCGGGAAGATCTTTACGAACACATCGGATACCACGAGTACGAGCGAAAGTTGGACGAACTGTTCGCCGCCGGGGAGGACGAAGTCACATGACCACCTCAGCAGAAGGTCTGGCCGGAGTGATAGCTGGCCGCTCAGCCATTGCCACGGTGGGCCACGAGGGCGCCGGCCTGACGTACCGGGGGTATTCGATTACCGACCTCGCCCGGCACGCCACGTTCGAGGAGGTGGCGTACCTGCTCGTATACAACAGCCTGCCCAACCGCGCGCAACTGGACGCGTACCGGAGGAAACTGGCCGGTATGCGCGGCCTGCCGGACGACCTCAAGGCGACGTTGGAAATGGTCCCGGGCTCCACCCACCCGATGGACGTCATGCGGACCGGAGCGTCGGTACTGGGAAACCTGGAGCCGGAAGGGGTGGACGGACGGACCGCCGCGGGAGTCGCAGACCGCCTGATGGCCTCGTTCGGCAGCATGTTGCTCTACTGGTACAGGTTCCATCATCGAGGCGAGAGGATCGAAACGAGCACCGACGACGACTCTATCGCCGGTCACTTTCTGCGTCTGTTGACGGATTCCGACCCGGACGAGGACAAGTTGAAAGCGCTCGACATGTCCCTCGTCCTATACGCCGAGCACGAACTCAATGCGTCCACGTTCACCGCCCGGGTCGTGACCAGCACGCTGGCGGACTTCTATTCCGCCATTGTGGCGGCCATCGGCGCGCTCAGGGGGCCGCTGCACGGCGGCGCCAACGAGGCGGCGATGGACCTGATTTCGAGCTTCGACTCGCCCGGGGAAGCGGAAAAGGCGGTGAGACAGATGCTGGAGGCCCGCCGCCTGATAATGGGGTTCGGACACCGCGTCTACAAGACGGGCGACCCGCGGTCGGACTTCGTGAAGGAGGCGTCGCAGCGGCTCGGCGCAAAGTCAGGTGACAGCACGCTGTACGACGTCTCGGAAACGATCGAGCAGGTGTTGCAAGACGAGAAGGGCCTGTTCCCGAACCTGGACTTCTATTCAGCCTCGGTCTATCACTATTGCGGCGTACCCACGGCTATGTTCACGCCGCTGTTCGTGATCTCACGCACCTCGGGGTGGGCGGCGCACATAATCGAACAACGTAACGACAATCGCCTCATACGTCCGCTCGCCGAGTACACCGGCCCCGAGGTCCAGGCATGGATCCCGCTGGACGACAGGCCGTAGCGCAATCTCCACCACACCGGGCGGACCGACTTACTGGCGTACGAAAGACGCGCGCTGAAGGGGCACCAACTCTGATGACCGAACGCGACCCCGTCATAGAAGCCATAGCCGAGTACGCAGCAGGCCCAGAGGTTGGCGGGGACCTGGCCTTCGACACGGCCCGGCTCTGCCTGGTCGATTCGATAGGGTGCGCCCTGTTAGCGCTTAACTACCCGGCATGCACCAGGCTACTCGGTCCGTACGTGGAAGGCGCGCGTACGCCGGGCGGAGCTCGCGTGCCCGGGACCGACTGGGAACTAGACCCGGTCAAGGCCGCGTTCGACCTCGGCGCGGCTATCCGCTGGCTCGATTTCAACGACACCTGGCTGGCGGCCGAGTGGGGGCACCCCTCGGACAACTTCGGCGGAATCCTGGCCGCCGCGCAGTTCGTGGACCACTCGGCGGACGGGAAGCCGGTGACCGTACGGGATGTCCTGGCGGCGGCAATCAAGGCGTACGAAATCCAGGGTGTCCTGGCCCTGGACAACGCATTCAACCGCGTCGGTATCGATCACGTCTTTCTCGTCAAAATCGCCTCAGCCGCCGTGTTGACATCGATGCTGGGCGGTAACAGGGAACAGATATTCAACGCCGTCTCGAACGCCTGGCTGGAGGCCACGCTGCGTACCTACCGCCACGCCCCGAACACCGGCTCGCGCAAGTCCTGGGCCGCCGGTGACGCCACCAGCCGCGGCATGAATCTGGCGTTGATGGCGATGGCGGGGGAAATGGGGTATGACACGGCCCTGTCAGGGCCGGGATGGGGATTCGAAAACGTGTGGTTTGGCGGGAACACGGTGACAATTGCCCGCCCGTTCGACTCATACGTCATGGAGAACATCCTTTTCAAGATCTCCTTCCCTGCCGAGTTCCATGCCCAGACCGCGGTGGAGGCGGCGATGGAGCTTCATGAGGCGGTCGGACACCGCATCGAAGAGGTCGAGTCGGTAAAGATCACCACGCAGGAACCGGCGATGAGGATCATCGACAAGCAAGGGCCGCTTTCGAATCCGGCCGACCGAGACCACTGCCTGCAATACATGGTCGCCGTGCCGCTCATTAAGGGAAACGTGGTGGCCGACGACTACGAGGATGATGCGGCGGCCGACCCGAGAATCGACGCCCTGAGGGCCAAAATGAAGGTCGTTGAAAACACGCGTTATACCAGGGACTATCTCGATCCCGAGAAACGGTCTATCGCCAACGCGGTGCAGGTATTCTTCGCCGGCGGCGAGGCGACGCGAGAAGTCGCCGTCGAATACCCGATAGGCCACCGCCGGCGTCGTAGCGAGGGGATCCCGCTCCTCTGGAGCAAGTTCGAGTCGAACCTGCGGACGCGGTTCTCTGAAGACCGCGCCGGCTCAATCCTCGCAGCTTGCCGCGACTCCACGGCCCTCGACGATATGCCGATCGATGACTTCGGCAGCCTCTTCGCGCCCTGACGAGAGGCTATTATCCACCGGAAGTAACCCCGGACCCCGCGACTCTCGCCACTAGCAAAACAAGGAAAAGTCCGTGACATCCAGAGAACAACCAGGGCCAAACATCGGTACGAGCGTAATCGCCGAGCACGAACGCGCGAAGATCTGGGAACTGAAACTGGACCCGGGTGAGGCGAGCGAGTGGCACGCACACCAGAACACGTACATATTCATCGTGATCGAGGGCGGGAGGCTGTTCGCCGAGTACGAAGACGGGACCAGCAATACGACCGACGCCGAGCCGGGGGATGTCGTCTACAACCAGCCTTCGACTCACCGCGTGACCAATACCGGCGCCACCCGCTACCGCAACGTCATCGTAGAGTTGTTGGACTGAGCGGCGCCCGTTCGGCTGTGGGCGCTGTGCTATTCTTCGGCCGCCCCGCGAACGGAACATTCCTCGAGTTGCAGGTCACGCGCTGGGCCCCTTATTGAAATTACTCACCCATTCCAGGACCGCGGATTCACATGGCTAAGACAACCGGCAGCCACCTGCTGATCGATGCCCTCAAGGCCGAGGGCGTCGACACTGTATTCGGCATAGCGGGCGATCACATCCTCCACCTGCTCGACGTGATGGTCGACGAGCCGATGAGGATGATCGACACGCGACACGAGCAAGCCGCCGTTCACATGGCGGACGCTTATGCCCGCTTGCTGCGAAGACCTGGCGTGGTCTTGTCCACGACCCCGGGGCACGCCAACGCCGTCCCCGGCCTGGCGAACGCACTGCACTCGGAGGCCCCGATTATAAACATTGCCGGGTCGGCCGACTCCGGCAATCTTGGCCGCGGCGCGATGCAGGAATTCGACCAGGTCGGGGTCGCCGCGCCGGTCACCAAAGGCGCATGGCAAATCCCGTCGCCGGAACGCATTCCCGAGTACGTTGCGTTGGCAATCCGCACCGCCATGGACGGCAGGCGGGGCCCGGTCCACCTGACCCTGCCGCACGATTTCCAGTCCGCGGAGGTCGACTCGGTACTGGCCCAGCGATACGCGCCCGGCGAATACTCCGGTCCCCGCACGACCGCGGGCGACCCGGTCCAGGTCGATCGTGCCATCGAACTGCTGCACTCGGCGGAACGGCCGATGATCTTCGCGGGACCGGGCGCAGGGGCAACGGCGGCCCCGGAGGAACTCCAGCGGTTCGTCGAAACCACCCGTATCCCCGTGTTTACGGAGGACTCAGCCCGCGGCCTGGTCCCCGACGATCACCCATATAGCCTGGGATTTGCGTACCTGCCCCTGAACAAGGCCGCCCAACGCGTCGGGGAAGCAGACGTCGTACTCGTCCTGGGCAGACGACTCGACTACATGGTGGGTTTCGGTGGTAGCCCTCCTTTCGCGCCCGACGTGAAGCAGATAGTGGTGGACCCGTCCGCCGCCGAGATCGGTCGAGCAAGGTCGGTCGAGGTCGGGATACTGGGCGATGTCGGACCGATACTGACCCAGTTGGCAGACGCTGCTGAGACCCGGCGGTGGGCCGAAACGGACTGGGTCAACTCGTTGAAGGCCACGCGCTCCGCCTACCAGGAGGAGTTGGCCGAACTGGCGAACGAAAGCGATCCCATGCACCCCATGTTCGTGAGCCAGACGCTCAAGGGATTCGTGGATGACGACACGCCGATGACATTTGACGGCGGCGACTATTGCCACTTCTTCCGCGCCTCGTTCGATGCCAACACCCCGCACAGGTGGAACTACGTAAGCAGTTTCGGCATGATCGGCGTCGGCTTCCCCTACGCGCTTGGCGCACAGGCCGCGTTTCCTGACAAGCGGAGCGTGCTCGTCGTTGGCGACGGCTCATTCGGTTTCAACGCCATGGAGTTCGACACGGCGGTCCGGCACAACCTCCCGGTGGTGGCCGTCCTGGGCAACAACAGCATTTGGGGAATCGACTGGCAGATCCAGAAAGGCCTGTTCGGAAGACCGGTGTGGACCGATCTGTTGCCCACGCGGTACGACCTTGTCGCCGAAGGCCTTGGCGCCCACGGCGAACACGTAACGCGAGCCGCCGACCTGGCGCCCGCTCTCAAGCGGGCTTTCGACTCGAATCGTCCTGCCCTGGTCAATGTGGAGATCGACCAGGTGATCTCGCCGGTTGCGGAGGCAGCCATAAACCGCAAACTGGGCACACACGGGTGAACGCCCCATCCCCTTTCCGCAAGCGGGTCGCACAAGGAGAACAGCGATGCCATTTTTTGATCAGAACGAAGCGCAGTCGTTAGAACTGGCGCCCGGCGTGACGTGCAGGCTGATCTGGGGTGAGAGGATCATGATGGGCCTGATCGACATCGGCGCAGGTGCGGAAATCCCTGACCACACTCACCCGCATGAACAGTGCGGCAGGGTGCTTTCAGGCGCGTTTCACCTGACCATCGACGGAGAGACGCAGTTGGTCAGGGAAGGGGACCACTACGTAATCCCGCCAGGGGTGCCGCACTCCGCGACTGGGACTGCCAGCCCGTCGCTGGCGCTGGATATCTGGTCGCCGGTGCGCGAGGACTACCTGGAACGGCTGGGATCAGGCTGACGGCCTAGCCTACGCGGCGCGGCCAGTGAAGGGCCAGCAGGACAGCAATAGCGATATTGAACGCGACGCCGCCTACGAAGAAGGCGACGGACGCCGCTATCGTCAGGATGTCCTGACCCGCTTCATGTCCCTCCCCCAGCGACGCCGGGACTATCAGGCCCAAAACGGCGAAGGCGACAGTGCCGACCAGCCCAAACCAGGTCGCCAGAGCATGGACGTGATCGTGGCCCTGCGCGTGCCTGAGTGTCCGGGATACAACCGAAATCAGGACAACCGCTGCCGAAATTCCCGCAATCCAATACGCTCCCGGGGACTCTTCCGTGGCGAATGAGAAGAACCACCACATCATCCCGACGAAGGAAAGGGCCGCCACAAGGATTCCCAAAACGAGTCCCACAGGAGTGAAAGGCTGGGATCTGGAGTTCAAGGACTCGGCCTTAATTGCGTTGCTGATCATCTGGGTCGTCCCTTCGCTACGTTTGCGTCCAGGTATCGCCACTTCCAGAGCCGGTCGGGACCGGCTGCGTCCCCCGGTCGCAGATCATGCCCCCAACTCTCAGGAACTGGCGTTATTCAAATCGTGCGGTCCGAGGAGTGCCAGGCGTTTCGATCGGCGCTCCTCGGGCCATGGGGTCCGTCGACTACCCGCTGCGCTGGCGGAACCAGGGCCTACGGGAGGGGTGGGACGTCCTCGCCCTTTGTGGCCCAGAAGATCTCGCCGATCTCGATCAAAGCGGCCTTGAATGCCTGCGCCGCTTCCATGTCGACGTTCTGCTTGGCCTGGGACCCCAGCTTGCAGGCGTTCCAGACCTTTTCGTGCAGGTCCGGGTAGTCCGCAAGGTGCTCGGGTTTGAAGTAGTCGGTCCAGATTACAAGGATGTCGTCCTTGGCTTTCTTGGCGTGCTCCTCTTTGGCGGTGACGTATCGTCCAAAGGAGTTCCCCGCGGCCATGGACATGTCTCCGGCGGAGAGTTCGCCAATCAGCTCGGTCATTCTAATGACGGTCTGGGCGGCCTGGATGGCGTCGCGCGGGTCGTATATCCCGCAGGGAATGTCACAGTGGGCGTCTGCCACGCCAACAGGTGAGTACCGGTCTATTAATCTTGCTATACGGTGAAGCATGGGTGTCTTTAACTCCCGGAAGGTTGAGCCTGGACTCGGCCATCATCGCTTTCGTCGCGCTCATTTGCCACGACCGACCGCGAATTGTGCGCCCACCGCGTGGGCTGGCCGTCTCGGGTAAATCTAACAGAATCCCAGACTTCCAAAAAGGGATAAGCGATGCGTGAACGGGTGGCAGAAATACTCACCAGGCAACTCATCAGGGTGAGAGGGGAAAGCATGTCGCCAACCCTGGGAGACGGCCAGTGGATCGTGGTATCCCGACGGGCCTACGTCCGCCGCGCGCCTTCCCGGTTCGATGTGGCGCGGTTTGTCGATCCCCGCAGGCCGGGGTCCTGGTCAGTAAAGCGTATCGTCGGCTTGCCGTCCGAGCATGTCGAACTTCGCGGCGGCGTACTCGCAATAGACGGCCGGGAGGTAGCAGACCCTTACGCAGTTCCCCTCGACGCCTCGGAACACCTGTGGGCCCCCGGCCGGGACGAATACGTGGTGCTTGGTGACAACCGGACCAGATCGACTGACAGCCGGCACTACGGCCCGATACGTTTTTCGGCCATTACCGGCGCTGTCCTGGGCCACTCCGGAACCCCAGCCGAGTAACGTGCGCCGGGATGTGCGCGCCCGCCGGGGCAGAAAGGCAACGCGGCTACCCCAACACCGTCCAACCCCTCACGCACATCCGCCATTCCCCCAACCCGTCGTGCCGGACCCCGATCCGGTACCCATGGCGCGGGGTACGAGCGCGGCTACCCCCACCAACCCACCACCCAGTCATACACCCCTCCCCCGTCGTGCCGGACTCCGATCCGGTACCCATGGCGCGGGGTACGGGCGCGGCTACCCCACCAACCTGCTACCCCTTACCCACATCCGTCATTCCCCCAACCCGTCTTCCCCGGCCTCCGTACCCCGTCTTCCCCGACTCCGATCGGGGACCCAGGGGGGCGCGGCTACCCCCTCCAACCCCCTCCACCCTGCACGTCGCCGGGCCGCGGAAACCGTGTACGACGAAGGAAACACGCGCTTCAACTCGTCTTACCGGGGGAACCCGGTACCCACGGTGGGGCGCGGGACGGGCACGGCTATCCCCAACAACCTCCCGCCCCTCACCCACATCCGGCATTCTCGCGACCCGTCGTGCCGGACTCCGAGCCGGTACCCAGGGGGCGCGGCTACCCCAACACCGTCCAACCTCTCACGCACCCGCGCGCCAGCCAACCACCCCCCGTAGGGGTCGTTCGCGAACGGCCCTGGTGCGGTGCGCGGCTACAACCTCCCACCCCTCGCACACAACCGCTATTCTCGCGACCCGTCGTGCCGGACTCCGATCCGGTACCCATGGCGCGGGGTACGGGCGCGGCTACCACCCAAACCCACAAAACCACCAAACACCCTCGCACCCCATCATCCTTCGCAGGGGCGGGTTTCAAACCCGCCCGCGGCCACACCCAAACCACAACCACACCACTCCCGCCAGGGGTAGCCGCCCCGTGCTCGACACGGGGTCATGTAGGGTGCGCCTCTTACGGTGATTTCACGCCGACTGCCTACCGGCGGCCGTCCAGCCACCTGGCAGCGTCGCAGGCCGAATACGTGATTATCAGGTCGGCCCCCGCCCGCCTGATGGCGGTGAGTATTTCCATCGTAGCGCGCGTGCCGTCGATCCACTCGTTGTCCGACGCGGCCTGGACCATCGAGTACTCCCCGCTAACGTTGTACGCTGCCAGCGGGACGGCAAACCTCCGTTTGGCCTCGGCAATTACGTCGAGGTAGGCGAGGGCCGGCTTGACCATCACCATGTCCGCGCCCTCGTCGATGTCTGCCTGTATTTCCGCCATCGCTTCCAAACGGTTTTCCGGCGCCATCTGGTAGGCGCGACGGTCACCGAACTGCGGAGCGGAGTCGGCCGCAGTTCGGAACGGGCCGTAGAACGCCGACGCGTACTTCGCCGAATAGCCGAGTATTGCGGTGTCACGGAATCCTGCGCCGTCCAACGCCGACCGGATGGCGGCCACCTGGCCGTCCATCATGGCTGATGGGGCCACGACGGATGCCCCTGCCCGCGCGTGAGAAACGGCCGTCTTGGCGAGCAGCGGCAGTGTCCGGTCGTTGTCGACACTGCCGTCCGGTTCCAGCAATCCGCAGTGGCCGTGGGATGTGTATTCGCAGAAGCAGACGTCGGTGATAACAGCCAGTTCCGGCACCGCTGACCGGATTTCGGCGACTGCCCGCTGCACCGGTTCGTCGGGGTCCCAAGCTGACGAGCCGGCATCGTCCTTCCTGGACGGCAGTCCGAACAACAGCACGGCGGGGATGCCCAACGAATATGCGGTTGCAGCCGACTTGACCGCCTCATCGATCGATAACTGGTAGCAACCCGGCATCGGCCCAATGGGCAGTTTCATGCCGGAGCCACCCGTAACGAACATCGGGTACACGAAGTCAGACGGGCGGAGCCTGGTCTCAGCTACCAACGACCGGACAGCGTCGCTGCTCCTATTCCTTCTGAGCCTTGCGAAGTTGACTGGATCGCCCATGTTCATTCGTCGTGCCGGCCTTCAAAGTACTCGACCAGCGACTCTACAAGACCTTCGATCGTTTGCCGTTTTGCCACAACGTCGACTCGAATCCCCCGGTCCCTGGCCGTCTCCGCCGTGATCGGACCGATGCAGGCTACTACGGTTCGGTTAATCGGCTCGATGTCGTCACCGAGCAGCCTCGCGAGATTCGTCACGGTTGAAGAGCTGGTAAACGTTATGGCGTCCACACCTTGCCCGCCATCCTGCAACCCCTGGCGCGCGGTTTCTTCTGAGTCCGGGGCCAACTCGGTGCGGTAGGCCACCACCTCGTCGACTTCAAGTCCGGCCTTGCGAAGTCCGTCCGGCAGCGTCTCCCGCCCTATGTCTGAGCGCAGGCAGAGCGCCTTGCCGCTTTGCACTCCCGCCGCCGCGAATTCGTCGACCAGACCTTCCGCTGCATAGACAGTCGGCGACAGTTCGGGGCGAATCCCCATCTCCTCAACCGCCTTCGCCGTCGCCGGCCCGACCGTGGCTATTCGCACCCCGGACAACGCGCGTGAGTCCAGGGAAAGCGCCGTTAGTCTATCTCGCAGACCCCGTACGCCGTTCGGGCTGGTAAACGTTATCCAGTCATAGTTGCCGGCATTCCGAATGGCCTCGTCCAACTCTTTGGTGTCGGCTATTGGACATATGCGTATGGCCGGCGCCTGGATAGTCACGGCGCCGCGTTCCTCGAGCAAATCGGCCAGCCGGCTGGCCTGGCTGCGCGCCCGGGTCACGAGCACCCGTTTGCCGAGTAACGGCCGATTGTCGAACCAGGCCAACTCTTTTCTCAGGGCCGCCACGTCGCCGACCACAAGCGCCAGCGGGGGGCCGAGACCGGCAGCACGCGTGCGCACTGCAATATCGTCCAAAGTGCCTGCCGCCACGCGCTGAGTGTTCATCGTCCCCCACTCGATGGTTGCCGCGGAACGTTCCTGGGGAACCCCGCGCGATGCAAGCGCCTCCACCACGTCGGGCAGGTTTCGCCACGCCATCAGCACCACCAGGGTGCCGTCGAACGCAGCCGCGGCCTCCCAGTCGACGCGATTCCCTGACCCGGCGGGGTCTTCGCTCCCCGTGACCACCATGACCGCGGACGAAACGCCCCTGTGAGTCACCGGTATGCCGGCGTAGGCCGGAGCGGCGATGGCTGATGTGACGCCCGGCACGACTTCCCACTTCAGGCCGGCCTCGGCAAGAGCCATGGCCTCTTCTCCACCACGGCCGAACACAAACGGGTCTCCACCCTTCAGGCGGCAAACAGTCTTGTCGGCCCGGCAATATTCGACCAGTAGTCTGTTGATTTCCCGCTGCGAACGGCTGGTCCCGCCGGGCGTTTTTCCCACGTTTATGACCACCGCGTCGGGGCGCGCTTCACCCAAAAGGGCTTCCGATACCAGGCGGTCGTGCATGATGACGTCGGCGTTGCGTAAGACGTCCAGGCCCCGGACGGTGATCAGGCCCGGGTCTCCCGGACCGGCTCCCACCAGGTATACGACTCCGCCCTCAATCATCGGAGGAACCTCCGGAATCGAATGAGACACCCAGCAATTCGGCCGCCCCGGATTCCAGCAATTTTTCGGCGACCGCAATGCCTGCCGCCTCGGGATCTCTCGTGTTGCCCTGGTGGGAAGCGCGCAGGACGGAAGTGGCGTCTTCGTCGGCCGCGAACGCGTGAATCCGCAGGGACTCGCCGTTCACCGTGGCATGTGCCGATGTGGGGGCGGAACAGCCGCCTCGGATAGTCGCAAGGAACGCCCTTTCGGCGGTGATGGCGGCCCGAGTTTCGCGGTCGTCGACCGTTGCGGCAAGTTCCGTGAGGTCGGTCCGGCATTCGAGTGTTTCCAGGGCAATTGCCCCCTGACCAACCGCGGGGACGAACTGTTCCGGATCGAAGTATTCGGAAATCTCGTCCTGTCTGCTCAGCCTGTCGAGTCCCGCGGCGGCCAGCACCACGCCGTCCAAACCGCCTTCGTCAGAGGCTTTCGCAATGCGCGTCTCCACGTTGCCGCGTATTGGTTCGATGTGCAAATCTGGCCGGGCAGACTTGAGCAATGCCTGCCTACGCGCGCTGCCCGTGCCCACTGCGGCCCCATGCGGAAGTCCGGCCAGTCCACCGTCGTGACGGCTTATCAGAACGTCTCGCGGGTCGCCGCGTCCCATGACAGCAGCCAGGTGGAATCCCGGCGCCAACTCGGAGGTCATGTCCTTCAGCGAGTGCGCCGCCATGTCGATACTGCCGTCTTCAAGTTGCTCTTCAAGCTCTTTGACAAAGACCCCCACGCCCAACTGGGCGACCGCGGCGGCGCGGTTTCGGTCGCCGCGCGTGGTCACCACAACGGCCTGGAATTCGGTCCCTGGGTTGGCTTTTTCGAGGGCGGCGATCGCCAGCCCAGTCTGGGCCAACGCGAGCCTGCTACCGCGCGTGCCTAATCGAACTGGCCTGGTTGGACGTATCGGCATCGGTACATGTGTCCCACGGCAGAAACCTGCTCAGGGAATTAGTTATGGGAGTGTATTGTGACAGCCGGCAGAATAGGCGAGGGAAGAAATTTGCTCGGTCGAAGCGGGTTCAGGACTTCCCTTCCGCTTCACGCTCCGCGCCTCTTGCTTCCAGCCGGCGCGTCAGTTCCGCGTTTGCGCCGGCGACGTCCCCTTCCTTGAACTGCTCCAACAGGTCGTCGGTCATGCTTTCCTGCCAATCATCGGGCGTCACAGGCACGCGCCGGGACCGTACGTCGGCTCGGACCTCGGCGAGCGTGGGACCAATGTCGGCCCACTCGAGGCATTGGCAATGCTGCGTGTCGGACATTCGTTCTCTGAGCCGGCGCGCCAGGGCAGGACTCGTTCCCGCGGTAGACACCGCAACCGTGACGTCGTTGCGGTGAACGATGGCCGGTGCGATGAACGTGCAGAGGTGCGTCACGTCCATGACGTTGAGGACGACATTCCGGTCGCGGGCCTCTTCGTAGATTGACAGGTTGGTTTCTTCGTCGGAGGTATCGGCGACTATTGCAAGCCACGCCCCTTCGAGGTCACCCGGCCGGTAGCCGCGCCGCTCCCAGTTGATCGCCCCACTGCTCGCCAGTTCCCGCAGTCCGGTGGTTATTTGCGGTCCCGGGCTGAAGAGGGTCACGTTGGCGCCGCAATCCACCAGGTACCTGGCCTTTCGTTCGGCTTCATGGTCGCCGCCAAACACGACCGCTTTGCGGTCTTGCACGTCGAGAAATATCGGGTAGTAGCGCGGCAACGGACTGCCTCCGGACCTGGATTTGGCCTGAACGGCCTAACGTGAGTATCGCGCCTGCAGCCCGATCGATGTTCGACAGGACTACCGCGAAAGAAGGAATAACCACTGGCAATGGCACCACCAAACAGGCTCGTCAGGTGTGATCGGGTCCGCCGGTTTAGTCAGGTCAGCGCTCGGCTCCGGATTACTTCGTATGCTGCGTCGGCGTCTACCCCGGTTGCGAAGCTTATCGGCGGTCCAGCCGTGTCTCTGAAGGTCCGGCCGCGCTCCTCGCCCCGCGTGACCACGCCGACCGGCCCCTGCTCGTAAGTGAACAATTCCGGCCGCATCGCCGCAACGACGGCGAGGGGATCGCATAACGACATCGTGTCGAATTCCGGGTGAAAGTCGAACCAGCCTCGGACAACGCGCCCCGTGACGCCGGGTATCTGGCCGGCATGGTCCCGTTCCAGGAACACAGGATTGCAGACATCCAGGCCGATCAGCTTCACGTCCATCCCGCTCTGGAACACGACCTCTGCGGCTTCCGGATCGCTGTACGTATTGAACTCGGCATACGGGGTGACATTGCCAGGTACGTCGACTGCGCCGCCCATGACGATCAACGGCGATACGCCGTCCACCGCGTCAGGGCGCCGAGTGATCAGGCGGGCAACGTTGGTGAGCGGACCCAGCGCGATCAGGGTAACGGGCGCACCGGCGCTTTCGATCCGTGACGCGATTGCGTCGACGGCGTTCGGGTCATCGGCGGCCATTATGCCCGGCTCCGGCAGCCTGCCGGTCAGCCCCCGCGGACCGTGAAAATATCGGGCATACACATACCGACCCTTCAGAGGCCTGGCAGCGCCCCTGTAAACAGGAATGTCCTGCCTTCCGGCTATTTCGAGGATACGAAGGGCGTTGCGGGTTGCGTCGGCAAGGGAGCAGTTCCCGCCGACGGTTGTAAGCGCATCGACCTGGAGCTCACGAGAATTCAGCGCCAGCAGGATGGCGAGAAGATCGTCCACGCCCGGGTCGGTGTCGATGATGACGGCGCGTGGTTTCACAACGTGCTTACCGATCACACGTGCCGAGGACCTGCCTTGTCCGTGAATACACCTCGCCAAGTTGTTTTGAGGCTTGCGGTCAATCTCGGGGCAGGACTGTTCCCGGCTTCGGCGTGGGTCGCTGCAAAGACTCGGCAGCGGCCGCAAAGGCATTGCCAAGATCGGCTCGAACCTCGCTGACAACTCTCGCTGGCAGCCCGTCCATGTGCACCTCCAGGCGGTCCATGCGTTCGCCCAGACTATCTGATTGGACCTCCATTCGATCCATGCGCACATCCAGGCGATCAATGCGTTCGCCCAGACGAGATTCGACGCTAGACAGTTCACGCCTCAAGGCGGTGAATTCTTTCTTCGAGATCTCGAAGCCGTCGTCGACTTTCTTTTCCAAGGCTTGCAGCTCAGCGCGGGTTACGGTCGGCAAGTTGTCACTCCTTTTCGTATGCCGTCAAGGTATATTCCTTCGGCTGATCTTGTCCACCGGGGGTGGCACATCGCGACCGGCCGACATTCGCCCCCAGCACCGTAAGTGCGTCGTCTTGATTTGCGCCCGGTTCACCCGCGCCGCAGTTTTGCCCAATCCTCGACCGCATCTTGCGAAGTACGAGTCGGTTGCCAGCCCAGTTCGTTCCGGACCTTTTCCGTCGACGCCAGCCAGGGATACTGGATGAAGTTCAGTCCGGCCGCTTTCGAGTAGTTCTGTAGCCTCAGGCGCCATGTCAGGCCTGTTAACCCCTTGAGGACTGGCGCCGGCAGCGGCATGGCCGTGGCCCCGGCCGTCTGGACCAGGTCCCTCCACCGTAGCGTTCCGTTGCCGGCGATGTTGAAAATGCCGTTCGCCTTTTTGGCCAGGGCGGTCTCCACGACCCGTGTGTAGTCGTCCAGGTGCAGGAATTGCATCTCCGGGTCAGCTCCGGCCGGAACGGGCAGAACCCGGCGGGCGAATGCCTGGGTTATAAAGTTCTCGGCGCCCGCAGCCATCGTGACGCATCCTCGCAGGATGCAGGCGCGCATCCCGGGATTACGCTTCGAATGGTCCAGGATCAGTCTTTCGGCAGCCGCCTTGTGTTCTGAGTACTGGAATCCGCGGACCGGATTAACCGGGTCGTCCTCGACGGCCGGCCGGCTACGCTCAGGACCTGCCCCATACACGGTTGTGCTGCTGAGGTAGACGAAATGGCCCACCCCGGCGGCTTCGCAGTCTTCGAGTAAGCGTCCGGTGGCATTGATATTGACGTCGGCGGCAAGAGACTCGTTGCGGGCGGGACGCAACAAGAACGCCAGGTGGACCATGGCCTCGATCTCGAGATCGCGCAGGACCCCCAGTAGAGACTTGCGAATGTCCTGGGTGATCGAGATCAGTCGCCGCGTCCGGCGTGGCATTACTTCCGTGGGCGCGATGTCGATACCCACCACCAACTCGACCTCGGGCTTGTCGCAAAGCGCCGCGACGGTCGCGCTGCCGAGGAATCCGGCCGATCCGGTTACGGCTATGCGGGCCGGAAAGTCACCCAACTGCCACCTCGTCCGTGAAGTCGAATCCGATCATGCCGAACCCGGGCACCACGAACGACATGCCGATCTTGTGTGCGCCCGGTTCAAGTCGAGGGCCAGTGACGGAGATGACTATCACCTTGTTCATGGGCAGGCCAAACGTGTTTGAGTCATCAACTTCTTGAAAGCCGGTGAACTTGCCGTCTAATTCGAACCCTGCCGACTCTAACGGCAACTCCGTATCGTTCAGCGCCAACGGCAGAAGTTGCCGGGCATACCCCGAACCGAGCGAGTTCCGCAGTTGAAACTCCCATCCCGTGGCCCTGTTGGCGAGGCTGCCCTTGACGTAGAGGCGCCGCAGTATGAACGCTGGAACTCCAGGCATCGTTCGCTCCGAGTTTCTTGTGGTTTGTTAGCCGTCCAGCCCGTATCGCATCTTGTAGACCGCTCGCTCCGCCTCGACGGCATCTTCAGGAACGAGCGTTGCGCCGCCGGCCATTTGGGCGAATGCGTAGACCTGTGCGATTCGCTCCACCAGGACGGCGTTTCTAAGCGCCGCCTCGATGGTCTCTCCGACCGCGCACATGCCGTGGTTTCGCAATAGTACGGCCCGCCGATCGCCCAGCGCGCCTACGGCAGCGTCCGCCAGTTCCTCGGTGCCCGGGAATCCGTACTCAGCGACCTCGACAGGTCCGCCGAGGTATACGACCATCTCGTCGACGATTGGCGGAATGGGCTCGCCGATGACCGCAGAGACACTTGCGTAAAGCGAGTGTGTGTGTATTACCGCGCCGATGTCTGGCCTGTTCCGGTAGATGCCCAGGTGCAACGCAGATTCCGTGGAGGGAATCCCCTCTCCGGTGACCGGTTCGATGGCTTCGTCCACTTCCACCAGATCGTCCGGAGACATCTCCTGGTAGGGCAGACCGGCCGGGGTTATCAAGTACCGTTCACCGTCGCTCACCGGCGCAAGTCGGACGCTGGCGTTTCCACTCGAACCGGCGACAAGGCCCCGGCGTTCCATCTCCACGACGGCGGCATGCAGGTCTTTTCGGGGATTGGTCATTTGATCAGGCAGTTCGGACGGTCCGGCGACGGGATACCGTAACACGCCAATCAGTTCTCTTCACCGGGTCCCTTGAACGACGCCGACCCTACAGTTCGAGTTCCAGCAGTTTTTGTTCTCGCGACAACCATCCGTCGTACAGGTACCTGTACTCTTCCGCCATCGCTGGAGAGGGGTCTAACTGCTGCAGGTCACCGCGTCTTGCGGCCAGACCGGACTCAAGCCCAGTACCGTTTTCAACCGCTGCTGCGGCAAGCGTAATCGCCCCCAGGAGAGTGACGTCGGCACTATTGGAGAGGTATAGAGGCGGCTCGATGACGTTCGCCAGGACATCCAGGAATGTCGTGGAGCGAGTCAGGCCTCCGCCGATGGAAACGGTTTCGATCGACCCCTGTGAGTCCCTGATGCGTTCGAGTATCTGGCGAATCGCGAAGGCGAAGCACTCTAGCGATGCCCGCACGATCGCCGCGTGGTCGGGGGGTTCGAACGCCAGAGGCACGGGGATCAACAGGCCCCCCGTTCTCAGGCCGACCCGGTCATAATGGACCAGCGATGGGCCGAGGTGAGCCGCGACACCGCGCGCGCCGGGCTCGACACTACCAGCCTCCGCGTCCAATCTTGCCATCGCCCCGGAGCGGTCATCCGGACCGCGGAGCGTCGATATAAGCCAGTCGTAGGCGCCGCCCATGACGCCGGAATTGCCTTCGACGACCCGTCTGTCGTCCACGACGTGTCTGCCGGTCCACAGGGTGCGCGTCGAATCCAGGTGCGGTCGGTCCGTCACGTATTGGACCGGCGTGCTCCAACCGGTCGCGATCCCGGCGTGCCCAGCATCCGAAACACCCATGCCAACCAACGCTGTCTGCGTGTCGGGACCGGTTTTGACCACCGGGATGCCAGGCGTGAGGCCAAGTTGGTCGGCGGCAACTCCGGATAGTTTGCCTGTAACGCTGCCCGGCTCGCTTGCCGGTGGAAACATCGAAACATCTATCCCCAGTTTCCGGGAGATTGCATTGACCGGTTGACCGGTCGTTACGTCGCTAACGCCCGAATCTACCGCCAACGCTGTGTCAAGCGTCAATTCCCCCGTGAGGCGGTACGCAAGCCAGTCCGCGATTCCGCAGACCGACCGAATGCGTTCGTATAGTTGCGGCGCCTCTTCCCTGATCCACAGCAGCCTCGCCCACCAGGTCAGCAGACCGGGGCCGTGTCCCGTGAGGTCCCAGAGGTCGTCGCCGACCAATTCGTCGACGACGCCCCCTTGAAAGGCCGCTCTCTGGTCCTTGTTCGGCCCGGCATAAAGTTCGGTGTCATCGTCTTCCAGTACAACGAGCCCGTGCCTTTGGCCGGTGACTCCCACGCCACCGAGGGAGGTCGGAAGAACCTGGGATGCGCGAATTGCTTCGTTCGCGGCTTCAACTCCGAGTTGCCATGCGCTGGCAACATTGAATTCCAGGGCCGCATCAGGCCCACGATCCGGCCGGTAGTACTCCACACGTCGGCTCGCGACTGCAGCCGGGGGACCCACTGCCTGCCCGACCGCCGCGCGGAGGTGGCTTGTTCCGAAATCGAAAGCCAGGAAGTACGGTTCGGACCGGTTACGCCCCACGCCGGTGCTCCCAGACTTCCGGGTTGACGAGGTTTACCGGTCTCGTCCCGGTCCTGTATCTCAGCAGGTCCTCGACGATTGCCATCGAATGCCGGCTGATCGTTTCACAGGTTGCGCCGCCGATGTGAGGCGTGAGTACGACGTTATCTAGTGTGAGAAGCGGATAAGAGGGTTCGACGGGGTGCGTGGGAAAGATGTCGAGCCCGGCGCCGCCTAGTCTGCCGCTGAGCAGGGCTGTCTCCAGCGCGCCCTGGTCCACCAACTCCGGGGCCGACACGTTGACAAGAATTGCGCCGCGCTTGACTCTGTCTATCCGTTCAGCGGTGAGCAGCGGCCCACCGTCGTCCGGAGGCGGTGCATGCAACGTGATCACGTCGGCGGACTCGACCAGGAAATCTAGGTCGCACCACGTGGCGCCGTGTCTCTCGGCCACGGACGGCTGGACGAAAGGGTCGTAGCCGACGACATTCATGCCAAGGGCGTTGCATAACGCGCTGACCCGTCGACCGATGGCGCCCAGTCCAACCACGCCGGCCACCTTCCCGGCGAGTTCCCGCCCTCGGAGTTCACGGTATGGTCCGGTTGGAGACTCCCACGAGCCGGAGCGCACGTACTTGTCCGATTCCGGGATTCGTCGCGCCGCAGCCAGCATCAGGCCGATGGTCAACTCTGCGACGGCGGCGGCGTTTCGGCCCGGCGTGTTGACCACCACTACGCCCCGTTCCGTGGCCGCCTGAACGTCGATCTGGTTGACGGCGGCCCGGCAGACACCGGCGAATCCCAGTTCCGGCGCGAGATCGAAGGTCTCCGCAAACAAAAAATCGCCTTCGACCACCACTGCCCCGAACCGGTCCCTCGAAAGGCGGGCCCCCAGTTCTTCCGGGTCCTGCAGCGTCCTGGTTTTCAACCAGTCTTCGTGCACCACTTCAACGCCTGCCGCCTGGAGTTCGGCGATCGCAGGTGCTGAAAACGGGGCAAGCACTAACGCCCGCAACGCGGTCAGCCCAACCCTTTCAGGTGTTCAATCGCAAGGTCTGATGCGATGTTTCCGCTTCGCACCGCACCCTCCATGGTCGAAGGCCAACCGGTGTCGGTCCAGTCCCCCGCCAGGAAAAAGCCGGGTTCCGGGGTCTTTTGCGGGAGCCTGTACCGGCCGGAACCCGGCACGACCCTGAAAGTTGCGTCGAGCATCTTTACGACCAGGAACCTCTTCACGGTGGCAGCGCCCGCGGCCGGGAACAGTCTTGCCATTTCGTCCACGAACAGTTCCTGGAGCCCTGCTTTCGGTACGTCCTTCCACTTCCATGCCCCACTGAGCGAAATCACGACGTGCTGCCCGCCGTCTTCTTCCTGCGTTTCTCTCATCCCGGTCACGTTGAAGACCCACTGCACCGGGGTGTCGATAGCAGCGACGAAAATGTCGTCCATGATCGGGCGGTCGTACCAGATGTGTACGCCCACGATGGGCGCTGTTTGCACCAGTTGCGCCCTGGAAAAAAATGGGTCTCCGCGGAGGCTTTCAGGCAGGACCTCCAGCATCTTTTCGGGCATCAGGGCTACTACACATGCGTCGGCCTGTATCGCTTCACCATTGGAAGTTTGAACCCGGAAGCGCCCCTCATCGAAGCCGATGTCGCTGACACCTACGCCGCAACGGACCTCCCCGCCGGCATCGTGAATGAAGTTCGATGCCGAGGTTCCCGCGAGGCTCGACAGTCCGACCACCGGATAGCCGATGGCCGCGTTTTGCGGAGCGCCCATCAACGCGGTCTGAAATAGCATCACACCCATGTCCGCGTTAACGTCTGTTATGTCGTCGTTCAGAGCGGGCAAGGTTATGAGGTTCCAAAAATTGTCAATCGTCTCGTCAGTCTGAAGGTTTTCCCTGAGCCAGGATTCGAATGTCTTCTCCTCTAGGACCCCGCCGGACTTCCTCCTGGCAAGCCGGATGCGCAGCAGGCCATAGAACAGCCGCAGTTTTGCCGCCGGTGACAGGTGGCCGTAGAACAGCAGAGCCTTGAAGTTGGCTAGCGGACCGGGCAAGGCGTTGGCCTTGAGGTGGGACGTTTTGCCATTCCGCAGGACGGGAGCGTCCAACCTGTCCGGCATCCTGACGTTGTCCCTGGCGTTTATCTTTTGGAGGAATTCCCGGTATTCGTTGCACGCGCCCACGAATACGTGCTGTCCGTTGTCGACTTCGACGCCCGTCTCCCTGTCCTCAAACGAGTACGCCCTGCCGCCGAGAAACGGCCGGCGTTCGAGGAGCAGGGGAGCGAAGCCGGCTTCAGCCAACCTGACTCCCGCTGCCAGACCGGCAAGGCCGCCGCCCACGACAACCGCCCTGCGGCGGCTCACGAAAGCACCGGTATCCGGCTTTGAATCCACAGTTTCGCCGCCAGGGCCGCCTTGGCCGTCCTGCTCAGGCTGATCCGCTCGCTGAATACGTCGTAGTCGACCGCTTCGATGCGACCAAGCAATTGACGATATACCGACGACATGGTCCTGGGACAGGCCCGCGATCTCCTGTCCAACAAGGGGAAGAGCCTGGCGCCGCTTTCGAAGTAACGGCGGGCCCGTTCTATCTGGAACTTCGCCAGAGCCCTGAAGGAATCGTCGACCGTGCCGGCCATGAGCTTGGCCTTGGAATAACCGAATTTGTCCAATTCTTCGTTTGGCAAGTAGACGCGCCCATCCCTGGCGTCTTCAGCCACGTCGCGGAGGATGTTAGTGAGTTGCATCGCGATCCCCAGGTCGATCGCATACTCCACCGCGCGTTCGTCTGAGTAGCCGAACACTTCGATGCATATAAGTCCCGGTGCGCTCGCAACCCGGCGGCAGTATTGGACAAGCTCATCAAATGTCTCGTAACTGCTCTTTGTCAGGTCCATCTCGCATCCATCGATGACGTCGGTGAAGTGGGACATCGGGATTCCGTACCGTCTTTGGGCGTCGCCAAGCGCAACCCAAACGGGGCCGGTCGGTTTGCCTTCGTATGCAACCCGCAATTGCGCCCTGAGACCGGCCAAATCATGCTCCGCCGTCTCACGCCTGTCTGGGTCGTCCACGATGTCGTCGCACAAACGGCAGAAGGCGTAAGTCGCGTAGATGGCTTGCCTCTTCCGGGGTGGAAGAGTCAAGAACGCGTAGTAGAAATTCGTAGAACTCGCCTTGGTGATTGCCTGGCATTCGAGGTACGCCTGCGCGACCTCTGCAGGGTCGAGAGCTACGTCTCGAGATGCTGTACTGGGTGGTGCCATTGCGATTGCTTTAGACCGCCGGTTCTCAGGTCTATTCAGTCGAACAGGTACTGCGGCACCGGCGAAATTCCCACCTTCGACCGGACCCACGCCGTGGCCAATAGCTTCGCCTTGCCCGCTTTTGACAGAGCAGGTCGGCGGGTGAGGACATCATAGTCCTGGCGTTCAATTGCCTTCAGGATGGACAGCCCGCCGGCCGTGAACAACGCGATGTCGATGCGGGCGGGTTTGACGACCCTGTTGACCAGGGCGTAGCCGCGGCGGAACAGGTCTTTGGTCCTTTCGACCTCGAAGCGCATCAGCCGCCGAAACTCCGGCGAGGCGGAGCGTCGCTCAATCACCTGCTCGTCAACCCCGTATTCGGCCATGTCTGACTGGGGTATATAAATCCGGCCGATCGAGTAGTCCCGCGCAACGTCCTGCCAGAAATTCGCCAGTTGCAACGCGGTGCAGGTGTAGTCTGAGAGCGCGTGCAATTCCGGCTCACGGTGCCTGAAGACGTAAAGCACGAGACTCCCGACCGGGTTGGCAGAGTGTTCGCAATATTCGAGCAACTCCTGGTAGTCGGGGTGCCGCTTGATGCGCTGGTCCCGTCGATTTGCCTCTATGAGCTTCAGAAACGGTTCCGGTGGAATATCGAACTCTTCGATAGTTACCTGGAGGGCCCTGAAGTAAACGTGCTCCGGCGCCCCTTCGTAACAGAGCCGCAATTGGCGTTCCCATTCGTCGAGAAGCGCCAATTGGCCCGTTTTCGCCTCGTCGCCCAGGTCGTCCACACCGCGGCAGAACGCGTAGACGGAGAAGAAGTGTTTCCTGAGGTCCTTCGGGATCAGGCGGGTGCCGACGGAGAAGTTCTCGTAATGAGATCTGGCAAGTTCTTCACAGGCGCGGAACGCGGCCTCGGGAGTCGCTGGGCGGTCCCTGTGTTCCGCAAGGTCGATTCCTGGACGGTCCATCGAACCCTCAATGCGCCACTGGTGGGCTGGAATTCCTTCTCAACACGGATTCTGTTAAATGGTACGGGACTGGTCTCAGGCCCAACCGGCTTGACTCAAATGATTTCGGGGCCGGGGCCGAATACAAAATAGCCGGACCTGCCCGTCCGCTGCTGATATCGACGAATAGGGGCCAGTTACAGGCTGCTTCAATGCGAGCCCGGAAAGCTAGTCAGCCGCAGGTGTATTACTCTCCGCTGAATTGCGGGTGAGGCGATTGTAGCGTCCCAGCGCGAGCAGGGGCCAATAGATGCGATACATGTGGTATTTGATCATGAACCCGGATGGCAGTTCGGTGGGAAGCAGTTCTCCCGGTTTGCCATTGGGCGACCTGAATCGCCTGTCGCCTATGCCGTAACCCGGAAATCCGGTGGCTGTGTACTGCGGCTCATCCCACGTGCCGTCTTCCACCTGGGTGTCTACGAGGTAACGTGCGCCACGCTCGACCGCTTCGCCCGAGTGCCTCCCCGCAGCCATCAAGGCCATCATCGCCCAGGCCGTTTGGGATGCCGTGCTATCGCCGACTCCCCGCAATCCCGGGTCTGCATAAGAGGCGCATGTCTCGCCCCATCCCCCGTCAGCATTCTGGCGGGATTCCACCCAGTCCGCGGCCTTTTGAACCCTGGCGTCGCTCATATCGTGGCCGATGGCTTCCAGGGCGGGTAGCACTGCGGCGGTCCCGTACAGGTAATTCACTCCCCAACGGCCAAACCAGGGGCCGTCTTCTTCCTGTTCGGACCAGATGTAGTCGACAGCCGACTTGATCGCGTCGGTGTCCGTATTCCAATCCAACAGGCCGATGGCTTCGAGTATGTGGGCGGTTACGTCAACAGTGGGTGGGTCGATAGTCTCCCCGAAGTCGAAGAACGGCAGCTTCGTCGCCAACATGGACGTATTGTCCTTATCGAAGGAACCCCAGCCGCCGTTCTTGCTTTGCATGCTCAGGAGCCACCGCATACCGCGTTCGATTGCCCTGTCCCTGTCGGCGCCCAGGTTAGTTCCTGCCTGCGAAATGGCTATCAGGATCTCTGCCGCGTCGTCCGTGTCGGGGTAGGTCTCGTTATGAAACTCGAAAGCCCAGCCGCCAGGCTCCTGGTCCGGGACCTGGACTGACCAGTCGCCGGGGGTGCGGATCTGCCGGACAACCAGCCAGTCCGCGGCCTTCACCACCATCGGGTCGTCGCGGTCCAAACCGGCTTCGTGTAGAGCGTTCAGTGCAAGGCACGTGTCCCACACCGGTGAAACACAGGCCTGCAATCGCCAGGTCTCTTCGTCCTCGATTGCAAAACTGTCAAACCCTTCCAACCCCCTCCGCATGACCGGATCATCCAGCGTGTACCCCAGTTGGTACAGGGCGATCAGGGAATAGACCCATGGCGGTTGAATGCCACCCCAACTGCCGTCGGCCTCCTGGCGCTCGACGATCCAACGCTCGATCTCGCCGAGGGCCTTGCCTCTTACAGGTATCCACAGCACCCGCTCGGCTGCCCGAAGGAGGCGGTCTCCCGCGTACAGGATTCGCTCCCACCCAAAGCCGTCGGGCAGCGGAATCGTGTAGGCAGCGTTGTCCTTGCCGTTCACGTACAGTTCATCGATCTCGTCACCCGGCGGCAGGGAGAACACCGGCCTTTGGGAGAGGATCACTGTCATTGGCACGACGGTCCCTCGCGCCCAACTGGCGAATGAATAGACGTTGAACGGGACCCGTTTGGGCACAAAAATCAGTTCGGGCGCGATATACGGAGTTCCCGACCATTCCCACTGACCCAGCATCGCCAGCCATATCTTGGTGAAGCTGCGGGTCTTCTCTATGCCCCCCTTCGAGAGGATCAACTCCCTGGCCCTGCGCATCGGTGGGGATTCAGGGTCTCGTCCGGCCATCTTGAGGGCCGTGTAGCACTCCACAGTTGTGCTCAGGTCGCTGGCGGCGCCGTAATAAAGCCGCCATCCGCCATCATCGCCCTGCTGTCGTTCGATGTGTCGTGCGGTCTTATCCCATCTTTCCTGGTCCGCCGCGCCGAGGATGTGCGTGAGGAAGATGTACTCCGCCTCCATCGTCGGATTCGATTCGAGTTCGCCCCACCAGTAGCCGTCCACGTGTTGTGAATTTCGCAGCAGCGAAACTGTGTTCGCAATCGCCTCCTCAACCGTGGAAGCCTGACCTCGAAGCGACGGCCCTCGCGGCATCCCCGTCCGAAAATCCGGGATGGGGTGCGTGTGCGGTGCCTGCGACGCGATGGTCATTCGGCAGCCCGCAATTCACAGCCGGCGTTTGCCGGAAATTCAGTCGCCGCGTATCCGTTGTCCGTGAACCATCGAGCGGCGCGTGCGACCGACTCAATGGCTGGGCGTGGACGCAAATTCAGTTCACGGACCGCCTTTGAACAGTCGACGTACATCGGATGTCTGGCCACGTGAAGGCCTTCCGCGGGGATGTAGGGTTCCCGGCGCAGCAGTTTGCCTTCGATGACATCGTCGATCGTGCCCAACGCAAGAGCGAGGGCAAACGGAACGCGGACAGGCCAGCGGCGCAATCCGGTTGCCTGTTTCAGCAAGCTGTAGATCCCGCGCAGCGAGTGGTTTTCGCCACCCAGGATGTACCGCTCGCCGGGCCGTCCGCTTGTGAATGCAGATATGTGTGCGTCGGCGATGTCGTCCACGTCGCAGATATTCAGGCCCGTGTTTACGTACCCGGGAAACCGGCGCTTCAAGAACTCTACGATTATGCGTCCTGTTGGAGTTGGCCGCCTATCCCCGGGTCCCAGGGGTACGGTCGGGTTGACTATCACCACCTCCATATCCGGCGAGTTGAAAGTCAGGGCGGCCCGCTCTCCCAGGAGCTTTGACTTCTTGTAGTCGCCGTGGAGGTCACCCAATTCCGCAAGGTTGGTTTCGTCCGCGACCCGCCCCGGCTCGGGCCATTTGAGCGTGGCCACTGTGCTGGTGTGCACGACCCTTTTGACGCCGACCTTGCGGGCCGCCGTGAGCAGCGTCTTAACGCCGTCGACGTTTGTCTTATAGAAAATGGACCGGTCACGGGCCCAGAATGCGTAGTGGCCGGCCACGTTGATGAGCCCGTCGACACCATCGAGCCCGCGGGTCAGGGCCGCTTCGTCCGACAAGTCGCCCGTGACGGGATGGATCCCGGCGAGTTCCAGTGCCGAAGAGTCGCGCCCGGGACGGACCAGCGCCCGTACATGGTGTTCCGATTCAGCCAGCCGGCGGGCTACCGCGCCGCCAATGAACCCGGTGGCGCCGGTGACAAGGAACTTCAAGCCGCAACTCCCGAACCGGAGGGGTAGGCGGAAATGCCGTCTATCCGGCTACTGAATTCCAGGCAGAACCTGGTCAGATTGACGCGGGCGGCGCGGGTTGCGTCGTGGAGATCGATAATCGTCGGCAATTGCCACGGTCTTCTGGCGACGTACCGGATTGCCGGCCAAATTCTTCGATCCGACGAGCCCCCAGGAATGTCCGTCACCAACTGCGGGAGGTCAAAGTCCACCGCGTCCACAATGGACCTGGCGACAAGGAACGGGATCTCCGCCTCCGCTGCGACGGAACACGCGATGTGACTCTCCAGGTCCACCGCCGCGGCGCCAAGGCGATCCCCGATCCAGCCCTTCATGTTCGCGGTCCTGGCGATCGAGGGCAGCGACACCAGCAGACCGGAAGTGGAATCCATCCCGGTTATTTCGACCACAATGCGCGCGCAGGTCATCATGTCTGCGTCGGGTGTCAGCGTTTCGGATATTCCACGGGACTCCCACGTAATTGGGGAACCCTCAATGGTGGAAACGGTTGCAGGGATGACAAGGTCCCCTTTTCCAATGTCTGGGCTGGTGCCGCCCGCGAATCCGGTGACTACCATCATCGGGTCTCTCACGTTGTCGATGGCCCATTTCGACGCTTTTACTGCTCGGGCGGGACCTACGCCACTGACAACGACAGTGAATTCGGCGGCAGTGCCATCGTTGTTGAACTCACCCGAAAACGCCTGGAAGCCGTCCGGAGTCGAGACCTCTCGTGCATTTCCTGCTCGCAGGATCCCCGAAACTTCTTCTTGAAGGGCGGCAAGTATCAGCAACATCCGATGATCCGTTCAGTGTGCTGAGAACAGCGCCTGGCCAGCTTCCCAGGCGCAATGTTCCGGCGGGGGTTAGCCCGCGGTTATTCCACTTTTGGTCAGGGCGCCGCCGCGCACCAGGGCAGCGGCGTCAGAGGGGCTGGAAAAGGCGCTGAAGATAGTGGTCGATTCGAAACCGCAATGCATCATGCAGTTGGCGCAACGCGAATCTTTCTGCGCGTTGCCGTAGTTGTCCCACACTTCGTCCTGCATCAGGTCATTCAACTTTTGCGTGTGTGAATCGGCCAACGGGTAGCAGGGGTTCCTCCATCCCATGATGGTGTAAGTGGGATTGGACCAGGCCGTGCAGGTTTCGATGTCCCGCTCGCCGCGCAGATACTGAAGGTACAGGGGGTTGTTGTACAGCTTGATGCCCTTCGTCTGTTCCGGGTCGAGGACCTTCTTGAAGATCTCTTTGGCCTGTTTCTTCTTCAGGAAGAGTTGCTGGTTCGGCACGATTTCGTAATCGTAACCGGCGGTAACCATGGCCCCTTCGAAACCGATCTCGGTGGTCATTCGCCATAGGGCCTGGAGGTCTTCTGCATCGCTCCCTGAGAACAAGGTCGTGTTGCTGCATACGCGGTAGCCGCGCTCGATCGCCCGCTTGGAGTTCATCATGGCGATCTTGTAGACGCCCTTACGGGACACGGCAACATCGTGCCGTTCCCCCGTGCCGTCGAGATGGATTACCCAGGCGAAGTACTTGGACGGAGGTATCTCCTTCATCATCTTGCCCATGGTCAGGGCGTTGGTGCACACATATACGAACTTCTTGCGTGCGGTCAGGGTATTGACCAGTTCGGGCAGGTGGGGCCAGATGGTCGGTTCTCCGCCGGCAATGGAAACAACCGGAGCGCCGGACTCTTCTACGGCGTCCAGGCAGTCCTTCGCTGTGAGTTGCTTGTTGATGACGGACTCGTACTCGCGAATTCTGCCGCACCCTTCGCAGGCCAGGTTGCATGCTTCCAGGGGTTCGAGCATCGTCACAAGCGGAAATCTCTTGCGCCGCTTGAGGACTTTGTTCTTGAAGATGTACCAGCCCACCCTTACGGCGAGCTCGACGGGTCTGGCCATATCTGACTCCTTATAGATCGGGCTCGGCAGTTACGACGCCCCGGAGGCCGTCAACTGTCCCTCACCAGCAAGTAGTCTCCCAGTTCTTGAAATTCCCGCGCGGAATCAACAGACAACTGGAGAGACCTTAACACGGACCGGGCGCTCTGCCACCGCTCGGTGGCAAGTCGATAGCAATAGTCTTCCGTGTCCAGGTCCCCCATGATCTCCAGCACCTGCTCCACGTCCCGGTCGCTAATGGAGTCGGAACCGTAGATTCGTTCTAGTTCATGCCGGGCAGTTCCGGTAGCTTCGTTGATGGCGTGGACGGCCGGCAGGGCCTTTTTCCGGCGGCGAATGTCGGAACCAACTGGCTTTCCGGTCTCGGGCCCTCCCCAGGTCCCCAGCATGTCGTCGCGTATCTGGAAGATCCTCCCAAGCTCGTATCCGACTCTACGGAGCCCGGCGGCGATAGTCCTGTCCTGTCCGCCGTCGCAGCCGACCAACGCGCCGAGGTAACTTGACGCCTCTATCAAGGCCCCGGTCTTACGCTCGATCATGTCGAGGTACTCATCAACCGTTATCGACGGCCTGGATTCGAACGATACGTCGAGGACTTGTCCCTCGATCATCCTGAGATAGTCGGCGGTCAAAACGTTGCATGCCTCGACGCAAGTCTCATCGGTGACTCCGCTCTTTCGAAGCCGTTGGATAGCCAGGTCCGCGACCGTCAGCATCAGGTTTCCAGACACCAGCGCCGTCGGCTCACCCCAGACCGCCCAGACGGTCAGGCGATGACGCCGAAAACGATCGCGATCCTGCACGTCGTCATGGATCAGCGAAAAGTTATGAACGTACTCCAGGGCCACGGCCGCGGGCAATGCGCGGGTGACATCCCCCCCTGCGGCCTCGCAGGCGAGCAGGCACAGGGTAGGCCTGACCGCCTTGCCGCCGCCCGGACCGCCTGGATTGCCCTCGCCATCCACCCAACCCATCATGTAGCGAAGTGGGGTGTAGGCGGGCAGTTTCGACCGGTCCAACTCCAGACGCAGCGCGCCGTCGATAAGTGGTTGATAGCGGGCGAAAAATGCCGGCGGCCCCTGCGAATTTGCGCGAACCGATTCGGATGAATCGGAGGGTAGTGCTGCCGCCTTGGCCAAATCCTCTACTCCTGTGTCCCGCCGCGGTGTCGGCTGACGAGCCCGGATGCTAGCAATGTGCCGGAAATGGTGTCAATTGGAATCACAATGACGGTCCGGCAATTCACAGGAGACGCCGGGCTCCGGCCGCAACGCAAATGGCCTCCCGGCCGGGCAGGGTTTCTACACCCGTGTAGACCGGGAGGCCTGTTCCATGCCGGATTGGTTGCCTACCGGCGGTGGCGTCGTCTGTTGCTACTAGGCCGCGATGACCTTCAGCTTTCGGGTCCTGGCCGACTCCTGGGAAGGCAAGGTGACCGTAAGGATGCCGTCCTTGTAGTTCGACTCCGCCTTCTCGCGGTCGATTGCGCCGGGCAGCCTGAGGTACCTGTAAAAGGCACCGGTCCGCCGCTCGCTCAGGAGCACACCGTCCTTCCGGTCCTCCATTTCGGCATCGGCGTTGGCCTTGATCTCCAGGCCGCGCTCTCCGACAGTCACTTCGATCTTGTCGGGGTCCACGCCGGGCAGAGATGCTTTGACGATGAAGGACTCACCGTCCTTGACGACGTCCAGCGGCACCGGCCAACTCCGGTCTGAACTGTTCGTTCCGGCTCCGGTGACCCGACTCCTCACTTGATCGATGCGCCTGAAGTCGGCAAAAGGGCTCCAACGTACGAGAGTCATGTTTTCCTCCTGGCTTACCAGCCATGTGTTCCCGGTCAGGCCGGGCATTCCGCCCTGACCTTGCTATATGCAATGATATAAAGCTGATAAGTAACTTGTCAAAACAACTTATGGGCAGTCTGTTAAGATTGCTTATGACAGGCGTTGCCCCAGATATTATTGCTGGCTGGAGAACCACTTTGGACGCCAACTACTACACCGTGCTCGGTCTGACCCGGAGCGCCTCCGGCAAGGATGTCCGCGACGCGTACCGCAAACTGGCTCGCAAGCTGCATCCTGACGTGAACCCCGGGGATCAAGCCGCGGCCGAACGATTCAAACGGGTGAATGAAGCTCACGAAGTCCTGTCGGACGAAAAGTCGCGCAAGGACTACGACGAGTTCGGTGAAAACTGGAAGCACGCGGATGAGCTCAGGCGTGCCGGGGTTGGTCGCGGTGGGCGAGTGCATGGCTTCGGGGATATTGGATGGGCTTCTGGCAACGCCGATTCGATGTTCAACTTTTTCGACGGCGGGTTCGGACAAGCACGGAACACGAGACCCGGACCGCGGGTCCACGAAACGACTGCGGAGATTTCCCTGCTGGAGGCGTACCAGGGGACTACACGCAGGTTGAAACCAGGGCTTGGCGCCGAGTCACAACTCGAATTCGACGTTGATATCCCGGCTGGCATACGGGACGGAGTCAAGATCCGGATCAGGCCGCGTGCGGGCCTGGAGATACTGATCACCGTGAAAATCCGGCCTGATTCACGCTTCGAACGCCGGGGCGACAATCTTCGCGTGCGGGTCCCGGTGCCGTTCCTGGATGCCGTTCTGGGGGGCGAAGTGGAGGTGCCAACCTTGACCGGCAAGGTGGCGCTGACCATCCCGCCCGGCACGCAGAACGGTACTGCCCTGAGGATTCGCGGCAAGGGGATGCCCAAGTCCGCAGCGGCCGATTCATTTGGTGACATCGTGGCGATCGTCGACGCCAGGCTCCCGGAAGCCTTGTCCGCGGAAGAACGGGAACTGTTTTCGCAACTCCGTGAAGTTGGATCGATCGCGCCCGGGACAAGGGGAGGATCTGACGAATGACCATCGGCAGAGACGAGCCGGTTTACGCCATCGGTGTGGTTGCACGGATGATCGGAGTCCACCAGCAAACCCTTCGGAACTACGAGCGATGGGGCCTGGTGGTCCCCGGCCGAAGCCGGGGCCGCGTTCGGATGTATTCGCAGACCGACGTCGAGCGGATTATGCAGATCACCCAGTGGAAGAACGACCTTGGCCTGAACCTGGCTGGAGTCGAAGTGATGACCAGGCTGCTCGAACGCATCCACAAGCTCGAGCAGCAGGTCACAGACCTAACCGTCGAGATGATCCGGATGAAAGAGGGCGGCCGGAGGCTGCCCAACCGGGACACGGAGAAGTGATCAGGGCCCGCGGAGCACGAATACCGCGACCGACCCGACTGAACGGGGGGCAACAAACATGGTATTGAGACAAGACGACTTCACGGAACAGGCACAGGCGGCGCTTGGTGCGTCACAACAACTGGTAATGCAGATGCGCCACACTCAATGGGACGCAGAGCACGTTCTACTGGGTCTGCTCGACGTGCCGGAGGGATTGCCCGCGAGGTTGTTGGAACACCTGGGTGTCAACTCGGGCGAAATCGCAGACGAGGTCCGTTCCGAGTTGAACGCTTCGCCAAAGGGCAGTTCCCAGCAATCCACGACCGGCCAGATTTTCGCCACGCCAAGAGTGTATGCCGTGATGGAACGCGCGCGGGAAGAAGCGAAACGGTTGAAGGACGAGTTCATCAGCACCGAGCACCTTTTCCTTGCCCTGGCTGAGGACGGCATTGGCGGCAGCGTAGGCAAGGCATTCGAAAAGCGCGATATAACCAAGGAGCGCGTTTACCAAGCGTTGCTCGACGTGCGCGGTTCGCAGCGGGTAACCGACCAGAGGGCTGAGCACAAGTACCAGGCGCTGGAAAAGTACAGCATCGACCTGACCGGGCTTGCCCGCGAAGGCCGACTCGACCCTGTCGTGGGCCGTGACGCAGAGGTCAAACGAGTGATGCAGACCCTCAGCCGCAGGACCAAGAACAACCCCGTGCTGATAGGGGATGCGGGAGTCGGCAAGACCGCCATCGTGGAGGGGCTTGCGCAGCGCATCCATAACGGCGACGTGCCCGAGAGCCTCAAGGGAAGGACGGTGATCGCGCTCGATATGGGCTCGCTGATCGCCGGCGCAAAATTCCGGGGCGAGTTCGAGGAGCGTCTCAAGTCCGTCATGGACGAGATCAAGGCCGCCGCAGGGGAAATAGTCCTGTTCATAGACGAGATCCACACCGTGGTCGGCGCGGGCGCAGGGGGGGACGGCTCGCTCGATGCTTCGAACATGATGAAGCCTGCCCTTGCTCGCGGAGAGATGCAGACCATCGGGGCGACGACGCCCGACGAGTACCGTAAGCGCATCGAATCAGACAAAGCCCTTGAACGCCGTTTCTCGCCGATATGGGTAGAAGAGCCGTCGGTCGAGGACACGGTGCAGATGCTGAGGAACCTGAGGCCGCGGTACGAGAAGCACCACGGCATCAAGATTGACGACCAGGCGCTCGAATCTGCTGCCCAGCTTGGGGCGCGGTACATCTCAGACCGCATGCTGCCCGACAAGGCCGTCGATCTCATTGACGAGGCCGCAGCGAGGCTCCGTATCGAGAACGAGAGTTTCCCGGACAAGTTGAAGAAGGAAGAGGCGCGAATCCAACGCCTGTTGGAAGAAGAGAGTTCGGCCTCCGAGCGGGGCGACTACGAAGCCACGGCAGGATTCAGGTCCGAGCGTTTGAGGTCGTCCCAGAAGTTCGACCAGGCCAAGGCCGAATGGCTGTCGAATCGCGAGATCGGCGACACTGTCGACCCGGAACTCATTGCGGCCCTGATCAGCGAGCGGACGGGCATTCCCGTGGCCAGACTCGTGGAAGGGGAAGCGGAAAGGCTGCTCCAACTCGAGGAGAGGCTCCACCGGCGGGTCATAGGCCAGGCTTCGGCGGTGTCGGCGTTGTCGGACGCCATCCGCCGCGCCAGGGCGGGGCTGAAGGACGTGAAGCGACCCATCGGTAGCTTCATCTTCCTGGGACCCACCGGGGTAGGGAAAACGGAACTCGCCAGGGCGCTGGCCGAATACCTGTTCGACGACGAGGACCACATGGTCCGGATCGACATGTCGGAGTACCAGGAGCGGCACGCCGTTTCACGGCTGATCGGCGCTCCCCCGGGCTATGTGGGCTACGACGAGGGAGGTCAGCTAACGGAGTCGGTCAGGCGCAGGCCGTTCAGCGTGATCCTGTTCGATGAGATCGAGAAGGCTCATCCGCAGGTGTTCAACACGCTGTTGCAGGTGTTGGATGACGGCCGATTGACGGACGGCCAGGGCAGGACCGTGGACTTCCGGAACGCGGTGATCATCATGACCAGCAACCTGGGCACTGAAGGGGCGTCACAGGAATTGATGGGATTCCAGGGCGCTAGAAACGGCTCCGACGAAAGGCAACGCATAAAGACGTCGATCGACTCGTCGCTAAAGAAGGCGTTCAGGCCTGAGTTCCTAAACCGGATTGACGACATCATCATCTTCGATCCGCTGACGCGGGACGACATTCTGCTGATTGTCGACAAGATGACCGCGTCGGTTAAGGATAGGGTCCGCGAACTGGAAGTGGAGATCGAGCTGACCGACGCCGCACGGCAGTGGCTTGGCGATGAGGGCTTCGACAAGACCTTCGGCGCAAGGCCGCTCGCAAGGGCGATCCAGCATCACCTCGAAAACCCGCTGTCCAAGCGAATCCTGGCGGAGGAGTTCGGCCCTGGGTCGAAGATCGTTGTGGACGTTGAAAACGACAGCCTGACCTTTGCGGAGGCGCGGGTTCCCGCGGTATCGGTGTCTTGATCCTATTTTTGTGATCAGGCGCGCAATCCTGTTGCCGTCGCCAACTTGTGCGGCGGGTGACTTCACTGAATAATCGCATCATGCTTTCGGATGAGGTCGGGGAAACCCAGAGCGACGAGGAGTCTCAGCGTAATCCGGCGGAGTCCCATGGTCCGGCGAACGCCTTTGCCGATTGGGCGGCTGCTCATCCCAAGACGTTCACCATCGCCATATGGACGGTCGTTGGCGCCTCGATCGCGTTCGGGACCTTCATGTGGGCGACCGGCCGGCTGGAACTTCACAACGTAGGCTACGCCGGTGTCCTGGCGGTGAACGTGATCGGCTCGGCGTCGGTCATAGTGCCTGTGCCGGGCCTTGCCGTTGTCTGTGGGGCCGCCCCCGGAGACGTCGGTCTCAATCCTGTGCTGCTTGGTCTTGCCGGGGGCTTCGGATCCACGGTCGGCGAAATGACCGGGTACCTGGCCGGCTACGGCGGAAATGTGTTCGTGCAACGTTCAAAGCACTACGACCGTTTCCGGAGAATGGTGATAAAGCGCGGAGGCTTGACCCTGTTCGTTCTTTCTGTAGTCCCGAATCCCCTGTTCGACATTGCGGGGATTGCCGCCGGTTCTCTCAGGTATCCGTTGCGCCGGTTCCTGCTGTACGTATTGGCCGGGAAGGCAATCAAGTTCGTCGTGGTGGCCTACGCGTGCCGCCAGGGCATCGACTGGATAATCCGGCTGACCTGACGAGGAGTCCTGACCCGCATTCCACCGTACACCGGAAGCCGGGCCACGTTGCCCCTTACGGCGAGCCGGATGAAGGGATTTCCCGGGGAACTCGGTCCATTCTGTAATGCGGGGCGGGTTGTTGGGGCCGCCGTACCTGGCGGCTGATTAAACTTGCTTTCACGGGGCCACGCCGGACGCCCGCGTACCGGCCACCGGCTGCGTCATCATCTTTCGCTATTCGAGCCAGCCGAAAACACCCTTGACTGAATTCAGCGACGAACAGCGGCACAGCCCGGCGGTGGAGTGGCTGGACCGAAACCGCGACCTGGTTTTCAGGGTGGCGATACTGGCAGTCGTCATCGTTTTCGGGTCCCTGGGCCTGATCATGTGGCTGCTGGGCCAATTCGACCTGAAGTCGGTTGGCTTTGCCGGTGTGTGGATACTGAGTTTCATCGGCGCGGCGTCCGTCGTCGTGCCGGTGCCGGGTCTTGCTGCGGTGTGCCTGGCGGGGACGCCGGAGATTGGCCTCAACCCGGTCGCGGTAGGGATAGTTGCCGGCTCAGCCGAAGCTCTGGGTGAGATGACCGGTTACCTGGCAGGTGTGTCCGGAAGGAACTTCGTGGCGCGCCACAAGTGGTATCCACGTATCCAGGAATGGATGCGGCGCTACGGCATCGTCTTTCTCTTCGTGATGTCGGTTGTCCCTAATCCCACATTTGACATCGTGGGCATAGCCGCCGGCAGCATTGCATATCCTGTGCGCAGGTTCCTGGCGATCCTGTTTGTTGCAAAGTCGATCAAATCGACCGGCGTGGCGTACGCTTGCTACTACGGGTATTTTTACGGTGTCCCGATCTTGGAAAACCTCCTGAATGGATGACCCCAGCGTAAAGTCCCGATCACTTGGCGTGATCATCGTTGCCGCCGGGTCGAGCACCCGGATGGGCGGAGGCGACAAGCAATTCGCCGCCTTGAACGGCGAACCGGTACTTGGCTTCAGCCTCAGGGTTTTTGCTCAGCACAATGAGATCGCGGGGATCGTGCTGGTCCTGTCGTCGGAGAACCTGGATCGCGGCCGCGGGTACGTGTCTGAAATCGGGATGGGAGACGTTGTCGTTTGTGTCCGGGGCGGCGACAGGCGGCAGGACTCGGCCCGCATTGGTCTGGAGACGCTCACGTCTTCAGCGCCCGGCGCTGAATTCATAGCGGTCCATGACGGAGCTCGTCCATTCGTTGACGAGGCGTTGCTGGAACGCGGGCTCGCCGCGGCGCGAGAAATGGGCGCAGCAGTTGCTGCCGTGCCGGTCAAGGATACGATCAAGGTTTCTGGAGCGGACCGCGTGGTGACGCAGACGCTCGACCGTCAGGGTCTCTGGGCCGTACAAACACCGCAGATATTCCGTAAGGAAGTGTTGTCCGCGGCGTATGACGCCGTAAGCGCAGATGTCACGGATGATGCTTCCATGGTGGAGCTAGCAGGCAATCCGGTTGCGGTATTCGACGGTCACCCCGAGAACATCAAGATCACCACACCGGACGACCTGCTGGTGGCCCGACTAATTGCAAGACGGCGGCTGGGGAAGGCTTTGGCTGCCACCGAGCAGCGTTGGGGTACGGGGTTCGACGGCCACCGGCTCGTCGAAGGCGGCCCGCTGCGGTTGGGAGGGATCGATGTCCCGTTCGACCGGCACCTCGAAGGCCATTCTGACGGGGACGTTCTGCTGCACGCGCTTTCCAACAGTGTTCTGGGCGCGGCATCGCTGGGCGACCTGGGCTCAGTCTTTCCGTCTTCAGACCAGCAGTTTGCGGGAATCGACAGTGGGGTTATCCTGGCGGAGTGTGTCCGGCTGGCCCTTGCGGAGGGATGGGTCGTGACCCACCTCGATGCTACAATCGTGGCCCAACGTCCCAGACTGGCGGGTCACGTGCGGGAGATGGCAAATCAGGTTGCCAGGACCGCCAAAGTCCCGCCGTCGTCCGTGAACATAAAGGTGACCTCTACCGACGGCGTTGGCGCGATAGGCGCGGGGGAGGGCATAGCGGCCCAGGCCATCGCCACGCTTTCCCGGCCCGTCGAGTAACCCGCGCCGTTCCTACCGCTGCATGCGTCTATACAGCTCCCTCACGCGAACCAAGGAAGACCTCGGCGCCGTCGACCGCCCGGTCAGGCTCTACGTCTGCGGTGTCACGGTTTACGACAGGCCGCACATCGGCCACGCGCTTAGCACGATCGTATTCGAGGTGCTCCAGAGGTATCTCGAATTCCGGGGATTCGAGGTGAAGCGCGTACAGAACTTCACGGATGTTGACGACAAGATCATCGCCCGCGCCAACCGGGAAGGAGTCGAGTCGTCCGAGATCGCCGAGAAGTACACTGCGGCGTTTTTTGAAGAACTTGACGGTCTGAACATTCGCCGGGCGGACATTTATCCCAAGGCGACCGAGCACATTCCGGAGATCATTGGGCTGATCTCCACGTTGATCGACATCGGCGCGGCTTATGAAAGTCACGGCTCCGTGTACTTCAGCGTGAATGCCGATGACGACTACGGCAAATTGAGCAGCCAGTCGGTGGAGCAGATGCTGGAAGGCACCAGGGGAGAGCCCGGGGTTGGGAAGCGCGCGTCGGCGGATTTTGCTCTTTGGAAGGCCGCCAGACCGGATGAACCGCAATGGGACAGTCCGTGGGGTCCGGGTCGGCCAGGCTGGCACATCGAGTGCAGCGCGATGGCGCGCAAGCACCTTGGCGAATCGATCGATATTCACGGCGGCGGGCTGGACCTTATATTCCCGCACCACGAGAACGAACTTGCCCAGAGCGAGACCGCCACGGGCGTTGAGCCGTTCGCTAGGATCTGGATGCACAACGGACTCTTACAGCTTTCCGAAGAGAAGATGAGCAAGTCCATCGGAAACATCATCTTCGTCGGAGACGCCTTGGAGCGATATTCCCCCGATGCGTTGCGGTTGTGGATGTTGAGCAGCCACTATCGGGCCCCGCTCAAATACGAAGAACACGCCATCGAAGAAAAGGAACGGGCGGTGAGGCGGTTGAGGTCCGCGATCGAGGCCAACTCGGACGGTTCGTCCGGCTCGTTGGACCCTGCGCCTTATGTCAAACGGTTCGTCGAGGTCATGGACGACGACCTGAATACCCCACGCGCTGTAGCTGTTCTTTTCGATCTCGGACGGGACATATTCAGGGCGCGCGACTCGGGCAAGAACATTGAAACCGCCCAGTCGAAATTGCGCGAGCTTGCCGGAATTCTCGGTCTCACCCTGGAAGACGCGCCGAAGAAGGCTGACGGTCAATTGTCTGATGAAGAAGTGGAGCGTCTTGTGGGGATTCGTTCGGAACTGAGGAAGGCGAGGCGATACGCCGACGCCGACGCCGCACGAGCGGAGTTGGAGGCTAAGGGGATTACCCTGGCCGACGGGCCGGACGGGACGAGCTGGGTGCGCACCTGACGCGTACGGCCGTCATCAACCAAAACGAAGTGGTGGAAGGGGCTTGGGACGGCGAAGAGGAGCGGGTGGCGTTCCGGCGCGGTCAGCCCAGCCGGACGTTTACCACCGCGATCACGACGAATACGGCCGCGAGCACGATGATGGAGCGAAACATCAGGCGTTCCACACCCCGGCGCGAACGGTAGGAACTCTCGGCTTGGCCGAAGAGAGTTGTGCCGGCACCTCTTACCTGGAGGAGTATGACGGCGATCAGCACGATTGCGACGCCGATCTCGACGAGTTGTAGGACGAAGTTGATATCCATTGAATCGCAGTACTAAGTCTACAGGCTGACGGTTGAGTGCCGGAGGCCGGGGTTGCCTGGAGCGCTGCGGGATTCGTCGTAGATGTCCATTAGGACGGACGCCAACTTGGCTGGATCGTGGTGTCCCCTGAATCCGTCATTCATCAGGTCAGCCGTGATCAGGCGACTTTTTGGCGGTCCAACTTCGCCAATCTCCACCAGTTCGCTGGAAGGAAAATCGGGACCCAGGGGCGACATGTTGCTGTTGGCCACCACGTAATCGAATTCAAGTCCCGGCAGATGCCTGTCTATTGCCACCAGGTGATCATCCAGGTTGTATCCGTCCGTTTCCCCCGGCTGTGTTGCGATGTTGCAGACGTAAATGACCGGTTTTTTGCTTTCGATCAGGGCCCGCGCGATGCCCGGAATTAGCAGGTTCGGAATGAGGCTCGTGTACAGGCTGCCGGGTCCTAATACGGTGAGTTCGGCGTCCCGTATGGCGTTCGTGGCGGCGTCGAAAGCTTCCGGCTCCGGCGGGGAGATTTTCACGTCCCTTATACGTTTAGGAGATGCTGCGATGTTGGTCTCGCCAAGGACGACCGAGCCGTCGGCCATATCTGCGGTCAGGCGGACATCGACGAGGGTTGACGGCACTATCCGGCCGGTGACTTTGAGGACGCGGCTGGACTCGCTGACGGCCTGCTCGAAATTCCCCGTGACGCCGGACATGGCGGCGATGAACAGGTTTCCGAACGAATGGCCCGCCAGCCCGTTCCCTTCAGTAAAGCGGTACTCGAACAACTCCTTCATCAGGGGTTCGGCCTCGGCGAGGGCAACGATGCAGTTCCGGATGTCGCCCGGCGGAAGTATGCCCAGTTCGCTGCGCAGCCTCCCCGAACTGCCACCGTCGTCGGACACCGTGACCACGCCCGTGACGTTCGAGGTCCGTTCTTTTATTCCGCGCAGGAAAGTCGACAGGCCGGTGCCACCACCGATGGCGGCGATTTTCGGTCCCCTGCCGCGTTCGCGGCGTCCGTTCGACGTGCTGTTATTCGTCAAGATTCTCGGTACTCATCTTGCGGTAATCATCACGTCCAGTTTTGCCTGGAGCAGGCCGGTGACCACCTGTGGATCGGCCTTGCCGCGTGTGGCTTTCATGACCTGGCCAACCAGGAATCGCACTGCGGTCTTCTTGCCGCCCAGGTAGTCTCTCACCGCGCCGGGGTTAGACCGGATGACTTCGTCGGTAACAGGGTCCAGTTCGGACGTATCGCTGACCTGGCGCAACCCTTGCTGTTGGATTATCTCGTCCGCATCAGCGCCGGTCCGGTACATCTCCGCGAATACCTGCTTCGCCCCGGCGTTATTCAGTTCGCGGCGCCCGAAGCGGTCGACGAGCACGGCCAGATTCTCGGGTTTGATCCGGGTGTCGAATAAATTGGCGGTCCCCTCATTGTTCATGTGGCGGGCCATCTCGCCGTTGAGCCAGTTCGCTGTTTCCTTGGCGAACGCGCTCATTTCACTTTTTGGCATGGTCCCTGCTGCCCGCAACACGCTCTCGAAGTAGTCTGCGGTGGACCTGGAGGTCGTGAGCAGCGCGGCGTCGTATTCCGGCAGTCCCCATGCTCTCTGGAAGCGGTCTTTTCGGACCGCTGGCAGTTCGGGCAGTCCGGACTTGATTTCCTCCACGGTTTCCGCGTCTATTCGCAGCGGCGGCAGATCGGGTTCCGGGAAGTAGCGGTAGTCGTGCGCGTCCTCCTTGGACCTCTGGGTCACGGTAACTCCAAGGGCGTCATCCCAACCGCGAGTCTCCTGGACAATGCGGTGCCCGGCCTGGGCGGCTTCGGTCTGGCGTGCGATCTCGTATTCCAACGCCCGCGTGACGGCGCGGGTGCGGTTCATGTTCTTGATTTCAACCTTTGCGCCCAGCTTCGTAGCACCGGTCGGCCGAATGCTCACGTTGGCATCGCACCGAAACGATCCTTCCTCCATGTTTGCGGTGCCGACGCCCAGGTATCGGATGATCAACTGCAAGTTGGAGATGTACGCCTCGACCTGGTCCGTGGAGCGCATGTCGGGTTTGCTGACAACCTCCATCAACGGCACCCCGGCGCGGTTGACGTCCATCAGGGTGTGCCCGGCTTCACCGTCAGGGCCGGGGACGTGTATCAGCCGTGCGACGTCCTCTTCCATGTGCACCCGTTCGATGCCGATCCTGGGGGCCGGCTCGCCCGGCAGGTCCATGTATCCGTCGTAGCAGATCGGCACGTCGTATTGCGAAATCTGGTAACCCTTCATCAGGTCCGGGTAGGCGTAGTTCTTCCGGTCGAACTTCGTCGTCTCGGCCACTTTGCAGTTGAGGGCGAGGCCGATCTTGATGGCATCTTCGACCGCCTGTGAGTTGACAACAGGCAACGTTCCCGGCAGCGCCATGCAGACCGGGCAAACGCGGGTATTGGCCGGGGCCAACTGGTAGTCGGCCCCGCACGAGCAAAACATCTTGCTCTGTGTGCGCAGTTGCACGTGAACTTCCAGACCTATTACCGCTTCGTACTTTGTGTCCATGGTCCCGCCGGAGAACTGGGTACTGCCGATGCCCGCGTCTTGCCGGGTCACGCAGGCCCGAATTGGACTATAACATCGCGCGAATTGCGGGCTCTCGCCGGGCCAGTGTGAAAATGAGGCCGGGTTGACTGTTCCAGACGTGGTGGTGGTTTGGGCGTGGCCCCGCCATCCCGCCCGTCCACCGTGGGTACCGGATCGGGGTCCGGCACGACGAATTGGGCAGGCGGGGGGTTGCGTGGGTGGCGGGTGTGGTTGTGGGATGGGTGTGGTCCCGCGCCCCGCGCCCCACCGTGGGTACCGGGTTACCCCGGCACGACGGGTTGGGAGGACCCCGGTTTGGCGAGTGGAGAGAGTGGTTGTGGGATGGCCGCGCGGCCCGGCCACCCCGGCGGGTGCCCACGAGAGGCACCCCTACAAGGCGTGGTTGGCCGGTGAGTGGGTTGTTGCCAGGCGAGAGTGGCGTGGTAGCCGCGTTGGCCGTGCGCCCACAGTTCAGCGAACCCTACAAGCGTGGTTGGCCTGTGTGCCGGTGTGGGTGCGGGCTTTTCAGGAGCGGGTGGCTTCTTCTGCGGGTTCGTCGCCGTCGGTGGAGGACTCGCCCAGGAATGTGCGCCTGACGGTCCTGCTCAGTTCCTGGTGGACGCGATACGCCGTCAGCGCGGTAATGATCACCGGCACGGCTACGATGGCGATCGATACCGGGGGAGAAAGGCTGCCTATGGACATCAGCTCGAATAGCAACGGCATTGTCCACACCGCCAGGACGATGATGGCGGCGGCCAGCAGGGAGTGCTGAAGCAACCTGGCGAAGGCCAGACGGCGGGAACGGTCAGGAAGGACGGACCTCCATATCGCCATCTGGTTCGTGAGGTCCTCGGTCAGATGGACTAAAGCACGCCAGACCATGATGGCGGGCGGGACGGAGAGGGTGACGACCACCCCGCCGATGATCAATCCTATGACGCTTTCGCTCACGTCCAGCGGAGTAGCTATTGACGAAGCGAACTGCACGGCGGCGGTGCCGGATGCCAACAGGAAGGCTATGACGCCGAAGTTGACGAGTACTCGCCGCAGCATGCGGCGCACGGCCGCCGCTCCTTCGCTCCTGAGGGCGGTGGTCTGCCTGAGCGCGACGAGCGCGCCCGATAGCGCGGTCTCATACTGGCGCAGCCACGTTGGCGACACCCGCTCGAGGAACCCGGTAATCGCAGGCGCCGAGCGATACAGGAATGGGTACGTGAACGAGGTGACGACGGTGGTCAGCGTGACCACTGGATAGAGGAGCGGACCGACCACTCCGTGTTCTGCGCCGACCTTGGCCATCGCCAGCGAAAATTCTCCGGACTGCGTGGTCGCGGTGCCGACCGACACAGACGTCTGTCCACCGTGGCCGGTGAGAAATGCTCCGGCGGTGGTGGCGATCAATTTGCCGAGGACGACGACGGCTGTGACGACGACCGCAGGACCGAGGTATTTGCCCAGTTCGGCGAAATTGGCAAGCATGCCGATCGACACGAAGAAGATGGCGGCGAGCAGATCTCGGACGGGCGAGGTTATGCGGGCGATCCGGGGAGCGTGAATCGTGTCGCCAAGGACCGTTCCCATCAGGAACGCGCCTGCCGCCGCCGACATGCCCAGTTCGTCGGCCAGCAGCGCGAGGCCGAAGCAGAGTCCGAGACTTCCCAGCAACAGCATCTCGGTGGACCTGAAGCGGACCAGGATCGCAGTGATCCGACTTGCAAACAGCCGGCCGATTATGAGCGCCACCACGACGAACAGGACCAGCTTGCCGATGATCCCCGCCACGTCGGCATGGCTGGATGCACCGGTGGTGGCGATACCGGTCAGGGCGCTCAACAGCACCACGGCGGCGAAGTCCTCGACCACCAGGATGCCCACTACTAGCCGTCCCCTGATGGTCTTCAGGTCCCCGGTGTCGTTGAGCATCTTTACGATTACGGCCGAACTGGAGATCGAGACGGCCGCGCCCAGGAACAACGCATCGTTGGCGCTCCAGCCGAGCATCTTGCCGACCTGGTAGCCGATGATGACCATCAGGCTGACCTCTATGACTCCTATCAGCACCACCCTCAGCCCGACGCGCCGGATGCGGTCCCATCCGAGTTCGAGGCCGAGGGCGAAGAGCAGGACGACGAGGCCGACGTCTGCCAGGAGCCGGATCGATTCCACGTTGCCGACGGGCGAATGGGGAAGCGTGAAGGGTCCGATCAGCACCCCGACAAGCAGGTAGCCGAGTATGGCGGGCTGCTTGAGCTTGCGGAATAGGATCAACGCCACCGCGGCGGCGACGGTGATTACGGCAAAATCCTGGAGCAATGTGGGCGAGGTTTCCACCTTGCCGATGCTATGTGGAGCGGGTCTACGGGTTCACTAGGAAGACGGGACGGGGTTGTGTGAAATGCGGTGTTCCGAACTGTCCCCGGCCCCAACCGTGGTCCCCGATCGGAGTCGGGGAAGACGAGGAGTGGGGGTGCGGTCCGACGGGTCGGGGGAACGCTGGTTTTGAGTGCGGGTGGGAGGTTCTTCGCTGCGCTCGAGAATGACCAAAGGGCGGCTCAAGAATCACTTTGGCCTTTTAAGGCCGCACGAGGTGATGAAAATGGGGTGGCGCCTGTCGGTCGGGAGTTGGACATGTCGGGCGTACCCACCTCCTCCGCGCCCCACCGTGGGTACCGGGTTACCCCGGTAAGACGATGGGGGCCGGCACGACGACTCTGTATGGCCCCACCGTGGGTACCGGCCCCGCATCGGAGAGCCTGTCTCAATAGTCCCCTCTCCCGTTTCGCGGGATAGGGCTAGGGTGAGGGTATAGCGTGAAATCGTAAATCCCTCATTCGATACGACGATTTCGGTTGTCCGACGTCGCGCCCTCACCTCAATCCTCTCCCCCAGGAGAGGAGGCAAGCTAGCCCGGGAGACTTCTGAGACTGGCTGCGGAGTGCGGGGAGACGACGGAGGGCACGACGAAGGGGGGCTGCCTGGTCAAATTTCAGAGGAATGACTTATGGGGGGCTCAAGAGTGACGATGAAGGGGCGCCAGGTTGCGGCTGGCGCGGGCTTCGTCGACGGTGAGGATGCCGGCGGCGACCAGCTTGACCTCCCGCTCCACGCGGTCGTTTTCGCTCTCGTTGAGGGCCTCGATTTCGCCGAGGTCGAACTCGACGCGCCGCTGGCCAGGGTAACTTTCGAACAACGGGGTGATGGAGGAGTTGATCGCCTCTTCGATCAGCCTCAGCTCCGGAACGATTGTGTTGCGCCACAGGTAACGCTCAAGCGTCTCGACATTGGACAGCGTGGCGTCTTCCAGTTGGCCGAGGAACACCTTCGGCACACCGAAGGCGCGAGCGACCTCTTCGACCGACCACCGGAGGGCCTGGGTGAACTCCATGTCCTTGTGAGAGATGCCCAGGCGCTTCGCGTCCATGCCCCGCGCCAGCAGGACGGGACGATGCGCTCTGCCTGAGCCGCGATAACGGCTCTCCCAGCGCGAGTAAAACTCCGAAACCTCGTCCTCCGTCGGCGTCTCCTCCGTCGTGATCGCCAGGTCCGATGGCATTGTCGAGTTGCGGAAGAAGCTGCGGTTGAAACTGAGGGCCTCTTCGCCCATGTCAACGGCGAGGCGCGCAGGCGAGAGGGAGGACATACCCAGGAACTCGTCGGCCGGGTTGACGTGCCGGAACCAGACAATCTCCTGCGGCAGGTAGGCTGCCCGGTCCCCGGCGTGCTCGTACACGAAGCCCCGGACATACCTGTGCCTGTCCGGGATGATGCGCACGCGGTCCGGCCGCATCGGCCAAAGCTCAGCGGCGGTTCCTGCCGCGTCCCGCTCGATGCCCCAAAACGCCGATCCCCACAGGGCAAGGTAGGTCTCGGTGGCGCGGAGCAATTGGCCTTGCGTCCACACGTCGTTCGGCCGTTCGAGGAGTCGGGACATCGGATCTCCGGCGCCGGCTTCCCTGAATTCGTCGTTGCCTTGCGGTCCCGTTTCGCGAACGAGGACACGCATGCCCGGCCGGGCGACGGCGTCGGCCCGCACCTTGACGGCGGCGTGTACGGCAGCGGATTTCTCGTAGTACCCGGCGTGCCCGGACTGCGGCCAATCGGCGTCGATTCCGTACTCCTCGTCGAACCTGTCGACCACGACCCGCGTGGCGCGGCTTGCTCGTTCGACCCCTTTGAGCCTTCCGAACAGGGGAGCGACGGCCGCGCCGCGCCTGACGGCGTTTCCAAGTGTGTTGAATACGTTCAATCCATTTCCTCCGGCGGACCCAATTCGTCCGCTATCGCAAGCAGGGTGAGGGTGTGATGTCGATGGTGCGGGGCCGTTGCGGTCAGGACGTCAGGCCCACATCTTGAACCCACGCCTGGGTGAGTGGGCGAACGCCAGCATCAACGCGTCCGCCAGGTCGGGACTCGGTTGACCCCGCCCGCGCAGATCATCCTTGTCTTCCAGCCTGGTCTGTCCGCTGCTGGTGAAGTAGTACCTGATCGACGCCAGTTCGCTGATCAATTTCTGGTCGTTGGGTATCCGTATTCGACCCTGTTGGAAACGCTCCCGCAGTCCGTCGTACAGCTCCGCTTTCAGGTTGGCGAAGTGCTCCGGGTTGGTTGCGCGCTGGGCCACGTTTATGCCCGTGACCCCGGGCACTTCCAGCTCCTTCAGCCGGTCGACCACGCCGGCGCCGACGCCGATCGAGTCAACTCGCACGCAGGCCGGTGAGTACCGTTCCACGAGCGCCTTCACCAGGCCGGCGGTCTCCATGGTGTCCTTCTTCGTGTAGGACGCCATTTCGATGACCCTGTCGCCCCGCCGAGCGCAAATGACCGTGCGGTCGCTGCCGAACCGCGCCACGTCCACGCCTAATTCCACCGGTTCGTCGTCCTGCAACTCGGGAGCCTCGTCCTTGCCAGCCACGGCGTTTTCGATGATCTTGAGGGAGATCAGCGTGTCTTCCGACTCTGACGGGAATTCCCCCAGGACCCGAATCTGGTACATCGGGCTGTCCTCACCCCAGTTGACCTTTGCGTCATTGACCCACTGTGGGGTGACCAGGTTGGGCCATGTGACCTCTTCGCCTTCGTCTGCGAAGTTAGGGGTGTCCTTCGCCGATATGCGGATGGTCTTCCAGAGGCTGCGGCGGCTGTGGAAGGCCTCGTAGAAGGAACCGGAGAGCGTCGTCGGGTTTCCGAGCAGCAGCATCCTGGCGTTGTCCGACGTCATCGACCCCTCGATGGCTTCGAAGATCCCCTCACGAACTCCGGACGCCTCGTCCACTACGAATAGGATGTGCCCCTCGTGGAAGCCCTGAAAGCGCTCCGGCGTGTCGGTGGAGAGACCCTGGGCGTAGTGCTTGTCGTCGAGTTCCAGCGAGGTTCTCAGCAGCTTCCCGCCGATTAGCTCCTCGTTATCGTGGTAGGCGCGCCTGATCTCGCGCCACAACACGTCGCGGACCTGGTGCTCGGTCGGCGCGGTGGTGATGACGATAGAGTCGGGAAAACACCTGAGCCACCACAGGACCGCGTGGGCCGCTATGAACGTCTTGCCCGACCCGTTGCACGAGCGGACGGCCACGCGCGTGTTGTCCCGCACCGCCTCTAGGATCTCTTCCTGCTTCGTCCACAGGCTGGCCTTGAGATGGTCCTTGACGAACTCGACCGGGTCTTTTTGCCATGCGGCCCACTGCTCATCAGTTATCGGCTTATCGGTCGCTGTCTGCGTGCGTTCTTGCTTCTCGAAACGTGCGAGGTGCACCCCCTTAATCGTCAACCCGGGGGCTGAAGATGTGGCCGCAGGGCCTGCACCGGTAGCATGTGTGTGCCTGCGGGTCCGCTTTTTCGAGCCTGAGTGACTCCGATTCGCGGCAGCGCGGGCACCGCTGTCGCGTCAACGCGTCGGGCTTGCCGAGGATGGCATTCGCCAGGGAAGTGATTCTTATTGGACCGGTGAGGGCGTCTGAGGCCATGTGTGACTCCTGTTACAGACTTGGCTGAACCGTGAAAACAGAACGGATGTTCGTATTATGTGACTAATGAACCCCAGCGGTCAACACTGCGACGGCACTCCCCTGACGCGCCGGATGCGGATATTCTCTTGACCACTTGTTGCGTGAAAGGAAACGGGTGATGGAAAACGGGAACTCACGGCGGACCGAGGTCAAGTTCGACTGGTTCATCCCGATCGACGGGGACGGCGAACACATAGGGACCGTGCGGGCAGAACGTCCGCCGACGTTCGAATACCTGCGCGAGGTTGTCACCACCGCCGAGGCGGAGGGTTACTACTCCCAGTTGATACCCACGAGGTTCGCCAACGGGCTGTTCGACCAGGAAGCGCCCCTGGCCGAGACGTGGACTACTGCGACGGCGTTGGCCGCCGTCACGTCGGACATTCGTTACCTCATAGCCGTAAGGCCGGGGTTCATCGCGCCCGGACTATTTGCCCAGATGGCGGGGACGCTCGACAACCTCACCGGCGGGCGGATAGACATCAACGTGGTCCCGGGCGGGATTCAGGGCGACTTCGAACGACTGGGAGTCGAGACCGACCATGCGCAGCGATACGCGCTGGCCGCCGAATTCGTGGAGTCGTGCAAGCGGCTGTGGGCCGCCGACGGGCCGATTACGTACGAGGGTGAAGTCGTGAAGCTCAACGGGGCGATGGTCTCGCCCGGACCTAACGGGGAAGGGCCGCGCTGGTACATGGGCGGGGCGTCGCCCGCCGCCCTCGACCTGGCGGGCAAGTTAGGCGACGTGCTGCTGATGTGGATCCAACCGCTCGAAGCGACGGCAAAGCTGATGGACAGAGCCCGGGAGGCGTTTGAATCTCACGGACGCCAGGCCAGGTTTGGGCTGCGCACGCACCTGGTGGTCAGGGACACCGAGCAGGAGGCCTGGGACGCCGCCGAGGAGTTGTTGTCGCGTGCGGAGCGGTCTGTAGAGGACCAACGGAGTTCGCAGGTCCGGGGCACGCCGATGGCCGGAGCGGCCATTCAGGCGCGCAAGTATGAGCAGCACCGCGTCGGCGAGCGGCTGTGGAACGGGATTTCGACCGTGCGCGTGAATTGCGGCACGGCGATTGTCGGAACGCCGGACCAGGCGGCGGAGGAGTTGGCCCACTACTGGGACCTCGGCATCGACGAGTTTATTTTGTCGGGCTACCCGCACGTGGAGGAGTCGCGCCGTGTGGCGCGGCAGGTTGTTCCGCGGGTACGGGAGTTGGTGGCGGAGAGGGCAGGGGTGTGAGGGTGTTCGGCGCGGCCCAGTAAAATGTCAATTGGTGCACTGCGTCGTCTGCGAAACCCATCAGTGACTAATCAACGCCCTCAAGTAAGCTGGGAGAATAAACCGTGGTGATTCAGCGCCGTCCGCGCGAAGAGGCGGTTCGCCTGGGCAAGGAGATACACGAACGGGACATCCTGCCGCAGGTCGAGGCCGAGCACTTCGGAGAGTATGTTGCTATTGACGTGGACAGCGGGACCTGGGCAGTTGCGGAACGCGAAGTTGCCGCCGTGGACCGCCTGCGAGAGATGCGCCCCGGCGCCGTCAACGTCTTGTGTGAACGGGTGGGTTACCGGGCGCTTCGCAGCTTTGGAGCCGGGTCCCTCCGGAGGACCGGGTGATCCAGTCCGGGGGATGACGTTGAGGCGAACGTGACGGCCGCCCCGACGTCACCATTTGTCAGCCTTGTCTGAACCCACGCCAACTCCCACCCCATCGAAGCCGTCGATATTCCTGGCGAACGTTGGCGCCAACTCTTCACACCGCTTCCTGAGCCCGCTGTTCGACGACGGCACATTTGAGTTCATCACGATCCCGGAAGAGCCGTTTGCGGCGGGTCCGTATTCGGTGCGATATCGGGACCTGCGGAGTCACTACGACCCGGGTGAGTCGCTTGCCCGGTGGGTCCCAGATCGGCTGCTCGACGCCGCCACGCACTTCGACCCTGAGTTCGGCACGAACACGTACGGCGACAATTGCGAACGTGCGCCCCGGGCGTTCGGCCTGAAGGAGGCACGGCCGGGGGACCTCATTTTCTTCCTGGTGCGGCTGGCCCGTTGGAGCAGAGGAAGGTTTACGGGCGAGACCGGGTTTTACCTGATCGGATTCATCGAGGTCGAGTCCATATTCCGTGCGCCGGCCGACCCGTCAGGCTCCTCCGCTCCCGCCCGTTATGCCGCCAACGCGCACGTCCGCCGCGCGATGAACAACGATCGGTTCTGGGACGAGTTCTGGGTTTTCGCCGGCACTGACCGTTCGACCAGGTTTGCTCGAGCCGTGCCGGTTGACCGCGCGTTTGCCGACCGGGTGCTGCGGACGGCGGCCGGTGGGCTTTACACGTGGTCGAAGAAGCGGTCGGAGTTGCAGGTGATTGGTTCGTATACGCGTGCGTGCCGGCGGATTATTAACGGGCGGGATGGGGGGTCGGCTGGGAGGGTGGCTGGGTTGAAGGAGGCAGTGGAGGGGGTGAATCCGGGGGTGTTGGACACCTTGTTATGAGGTGGCGGGCACCCGGTGGTAGATTGCGCTGAAAAGTTTCGCAGGTTGGGACGCAAAAACTGTTTGCTACGACTGTCCGCTCCCCCCAGACGCCGACAGCGGGCATGAGGGTCTCATGCCTCCCAAATAGCCGATTGGACCAAGGACGGCGTTTGTTCACGGCACCGACAGTCGCAGCGGAGTTGATGTTGCCCACCACCATACTTCTGGTAGGAAACAGCATCGACCGTGATAATCTCAAGGAATGAACGAAGGAACGAGTCTGGTCGACAGTACAGAAGCGGGTTACCGCCCTGGAGACAGAGTTCCGCACTGAGCTTCGCCACATCGCGAACAAGGCGGACCTTAAAGAGCTAGAGTCCAGGTTAAGGTCTGAAAACGTAACTCAGACTCGTTGGATGGTTGGTGAGCTCATAGCCACCGTTGGAATGGTGGTAACGCTACAGCGGTTTTGGTCATGACTGGAGCCAATCTGCACCAGATCCGTCACACGCTTGAACGGGCCGAGTTTTCCTATTCGGCCGACACGAGCCCCTAAGTCCTGGCCCTTCCAAACAGCAGGTAGAACGAAAGGCCCTGTGCGACGACAGCACCGGCCAGTACAGCGTAGAGCACCGGGACATTAAGTTCGGACAGAACCAGCCCCGCCAACGCTCCAACCCCTGCCGCAAATGCCCCGGCGAGCAAAATCTTGGTGCCCACGGTACCTCTCACGATCAGCTGAATCTCAGAACCGCAACTCCCACACTCACTGCGGCCATCACAAACAGACCAAGTTGGACGGACACCTTGTAGAGATCGGCCTTGGTGGCGTAATGGGTCCGGACCTCTTCTCGGAACTGGTCCAGTTGCTTTAACAGCGGGCCCAACTCCTGACGCAGGTCCTCCCGCTTCAAAGGTGTGTGCTCTGGAATTGCCGTCATAGGGTGTGCTCCCAGAGCCAGTTTATTATGTCACCGGGTAACCCTTGAGGACGGGTGGCACACGGCTACGGCTTGATAACGTCGCGGTGTGCTGGTTCGCGAAAGTGAGACATGACCATGAAAGTGTTGATTACCGGGTCTAGTGGGAATATTGGGTCGAAGATGGTGGGGTTGCTTGGGGATGGGTTTGAGTTGACCGGGGTTGATCGTGTGCCGCCGCGGGCCGGGGCGGAGTTGCCGGCGACGGTGGCGGATGTGCACGAGGCGGATGACCTGCGCGGTGTGGTGGCAGGGCATGATGCCGTCGTGCACCTGGCGGGGAATCCGGCCGTCGAGACGCCTTGGCCTGATGTGCTCCGCAATAACATCACGCTGACTCGTAACGTCTACGAGGCTTGCAGGCTGGAAGGGGTGAGGCGGGTCGTGTTCGCCAGTTCAAATCACGCCGCCGGACTGTTCGAGGACGATGAGCCGTATGTGAGGATTCGGGCCGGCGATTATCGAGGGCTGGAACCGGGTGGATTCAAGCGCGTTGATCACACTGTAGCTATCCGGCCGGACAGCGATTATGGTGCGAGCAAGGCGTTCGGCGAGGCGTTGGGGCGGTTGTACTCGGAGCACTTTGGGTTGGAGGTCGCTTGCCTGCGGATCGGTTCGTTTACCGAGGAAAACGACCCGACGGCAAATATCCGGATGCGGGCGACGTGGTGCAGCCATCGTGACCTGGCGCAGCTAATCCGGCTATGCCTGGCGGCCCCGGACCTGACGTTCGACATCTTCTACGGTGTGTCCGGCAACACCTGGCGGTTCTGGGACACGTCACACGCCGAGAGGGCGTTGGGGTATCGTCCCGAGGACAACGCCGAAGACCACTACCGAAGTTAAGGTCTGTTCCGAACTCCAGGGCTGGGTTCAAACCGGTCCCTGCGAGACGTTTGAGGCGTTGGTACGGGTCCCGGTGGCCTATTACCTATCGTTCAACGGAGCAGGACTACGGCTGAGAAACCGTCTTTATTTTGGATCTTCGTCCGGGTACAGCGAGAAGACCTGCAACACCGCCTCGGCCGCCTCCGTGTGGTCCGCCGTTCGCAGGAATGTAATCGGGTCGGCAAGGAGGCGGCGGACGAGTGCGCGTGTCATCGCGTCCATCGCCTCGACCTGTTCGTCCGACAGGTCCGGCATCCTCTTGACGACCCTGGCGAGTTCCTCTCGGCGCATCTGCTCCGCCCTCGCGCCGAGGTGTCTTACGACCGGTTCGGTTGCCGGGCTGACCTGCCTTTCCAGGAAGCGAGTGAGTTCGCGTTCGACCAATTTTTCAGCGGCGCCAATTGCGGCTGCCCGGTCGGCCCGAAGTTCGTTGGCGATCGTGTGTAGTTGGTCGAGCGTGTGAACGCTTACGCCATCCAGGTCCGCGGCTTCAGGCGCGACGTCTCGCGGCATGGCGAGGTCGAGAACCAATAGTGGCCGTTCCATGCGCGCGTCGACGGCCTTCGCCAGGCGTCCGGCATCCAGTATTGGCTCGGTCGCGGCCGTGCATGTAACTACGACGTCGGCCGCTTTCAAGGCGTCGAAACGGTCCTCGAACGCCACTGAACGGCCGTCAAGCTCTGCGGCCAGTTCGGCTGCGCGGTAGGCGCGGCGGCTGGTGACCGTCAAATTGCGGACCCCGTTCCAACGAAGGGCGCGTGCGGTCATGGATCCTGTCTCGCCCGCGCCGATCAACAACACCGAGTTGCCGGAAAGTTCGCCTAGCGTACGTTTAAGCAACTGCACGCCGATATGGGGAATGGAGATGCGGTCTCTTTCCACGCCTGTCGCTTGTCTTGTGCGGCGTGATGTCCGTAGGGCAATGTGAAACAGACGCGACAGCCGCGGCGCCAGTACCCCAGCCTCGCCCGCCGCGCGCAGTGCGCTCCGGACCTGGCCTGAAATCTCTGCCTCGCCCGTCGCCATCGCGTCGAGCCCCGAAGCGACCCTGAAGAGGTGCCGCGCCGCTGCCTCCCCCGTCGCTCTGTAGACGTGGCGCTCGAAATCGGACCACCTGGCCCCACCGCGGTTTGCGATCTCCCGGAGGAGTTCGATCAACCTGTCGGGGGAGTCTGTCGAGTCGGACCAGCCGTAAATCTCGGTCCGGTTGCAGGTGGACAGTATGACGCCGCCGCCTGCGTGCAAGGCGAGCCTGTCTAGCCAGTCGGGTAGCTCCTCGGGGTTGAGGGCGACGCGTTCCAGGGCAGCGACGGGGGACCGGCGGTAGCTGAGTCCGGCGAGCAGGTAGGTCATTGGGGTGACAATAATGTCGGCAGGGTTCTGCGAACTAAGTTAGCACGGAGCGGGGGACGGTGCTGGAATGGGGATGGGGCCTAGTGCGCGTGGACTTGAGGGGAGCCAGGGGTACGAACCCGGATCAGCAGGTGGGGCGCCTTGGGATAGGCCGTGTCCCACGTGAACTCTGTGGTACCAGTACGAGGTCTTGAGATTTCTCCGCATCGGTCGAAATGACAAGAACGGGGGTCGGTATGACATTGCGGCGTTTGGGTTGACTGCGGGGACAGTGATGGTTCACCTCAAGCGTGGGAATTGTTGGAAACGCTAACCCACGCTGGGACTGCGGTTAATACCGGCGCTTCACGCCACAACACCTGCATCGCCGGTGCTAAAATTTTCGCCGCGTGCCAAGCGCGATTGGCCCATGCCAACGCCCACTAGCGCGCCTTTCTGATTTCGAGGCCGGCATCCACCATGAACATCACCCCACCTGACGAACGCGGTTACGTGGACTCCAGCATTTTGGTGACCACAGACTGGCTCGAAAAACGTCTCGACGATCCCGGTGTGCGCATTGTGGACACGGACCTGCCCGACCAGTACGAACGCGTGCACATTCCCGGCGCGGTGCAGGTGATCGACCACTATTACAAGACTTCGTTGGAAGACCGCACGCACATACAGGGGCCCGAGCAGTTCGCCGCCACGATGTCGTCACTTGGTATCGGCGACGACACCCAGGTTGTTGCTTACGATTCGTCGGGCTGTCTTTATGGGCTGAGGCTGGCGTGGTCGCTTCACTACTACGGCCACACGAATGTGAAAGTGCTCGACGGTGGATTCCCGAAGTGGTTCGCAGAAAGCCGCCCCATGTCCAGGGAGTCGCATTCGTACCCGGCCGCCTCGTTCACTCCGCGCCCCAATCCAGAGATCATGGCGACACGTGACCAGGTCCTCGACGCCATTGATGAAACGAATACAGTGCTCCTCGACGTTCGCTCGGACGAGGAGTGGACCGGGGAAAACAAGCGGGGCATCAGGCGCGGGGGCCGGATACCGGGCGCGGTCCATCTGGAGTGGACCAACCTGCTTACGGAAGGCGACGTGCCCGTCCTTCTGCCGGCCGATGACATGCGCCGGATATTGGCGGACCACGGGGTCACACCGGATAAGAATGTCATCACCTACTGACAGGGCGGCATCCGTGCGGCGCACGTGTATTGGGCCCTCAAACTCCTCGGCTACCCGAACGTCAGGGACTATGACGCTTCGTGGCGCGAGTGGGGGGACGACCTGAGCTGTCCGATCGAGAACTGAAACTATTTTTGGTTGCCGGTCTGCCGGTGAATCCACCGTGTCACGGCAGCGGTATCACTAAGTGACGCCTGGAACGTTTATAAGGCCGTTAGCAAGACTGGAATCTCTTCATGCCTTCTAATTTGCTGAGTCGCTTGTCAGTAAGAAACCGTTTTTCGCTGTTCGCATTGGTTGCCCTGGCAGCCGTGTTGCTGGCCGCGGCCTGCGGCGGCGACGGCGCCGCCGAATCAACCGTGTCCGCCGTCGTTACGTCAACACCGGTCCCGGCTGCCGAGACGCCGGCGGACACCCCTACTCCCGCGGCGAAGCCCACTCCTTTGCCCACTCCCACAGTCGACGTAAACAAGCCCCCATACGCGGGCCCGGAGATAACCGGTGTAGACGAGTGGGTCAATTCCGAGCCGGTGACGATTGGCGGCCACGTTGCCGAAAACAGGGTGGTGTTGATCGACTTCTGGACCTACACCTGCGTCAACTGCATCCGCACCTTTCCGTTCCTCATAGAGTGGAATGAGAAGTACCACGACCGGGGCCTCAGGATAGTTGGTATCCACGCTCCGGAGTTCGAGTTCGAAAAGATCAAGTCCAACGTTGAACGGGAAGTGGACGAAAACGGCCTGGACTGGGCGCATGCGCTCGACAACAGAATGCAGACGTGGAGGGAGTTCGGCAACCGGTACTGGCCTGCCAAGTACCTGATCGGCGGCGATGGTGAACTGAAGTACAGCCACTTCGGCGAAGGCGAATACGTTGAGACCGAACACAAGATCCGCGAAGCGCTGACGGAAGCCGGGTACGACGTTTCGGACATCCCAATCGGCACGGTCGAATTCCAGGACCGCGCCCAAAACGTCAATGAAGTCACCCGCGAACTGTACGGAGGCTACGATCGCAACTACCACCCGCGCGGGCTGTACGCCGCGCAGGAGGCCTACTACGAGCGGACAGACGTAGACGTCGAGTACGTCGACACCTTTGCGGGCACGGACGAATACCCGTCCCAGCAGTGGGTACTCAACGGCCTGTGGAGGAATGAAAAAGAGGCGATCGTTCACGCCCGCGAGTCGGATGGGCTCGATGACTACATAGCCCTCTTCATGCAGGCGGTGAGCGCAAACGTGGTGATCGATCCACAGGGACCAGAGCCGTTCGACGTGTTCGTCACACTTGATGACGAGTGGCTGACCCCCGAGCAGGCAGGAGACGACGTCCTGTTCGATGACGAAGGCCGGAGCTACCTGCACGTAACGGAAGGGAAGATGTACAAGGCCGTCGAGGTGCCCGAATACGGCGAACACATCCTCAAGCTGAGTTCAGAGTCCAGCAACTTCGCCATATTCGCGTTCACGTTCGGCATATACACGGACGGTTTCTAGTGCCTGCGGCCCATCTCCTTGCAAAACGGATTCCGGCGGTCTTGTTTGCCGCCGTGTTCCTGTCCGCGTTCATCTACGCATGCGGGGACGGCGATGCCGCCGCGCCCGAGTCGACGCCGGCGCCGGAAGAGGCGGTGTCAGAACTTGCCGAACCTCCTGTGAATTGGACGGTAGTCAGCGACGACATCGGAGCAGAGCTGGCCACACCTGATCTAGGCGTTGGCGACCGACGCTGGGCGGTGGTGCTGTTCGACGATCTGGGCACCATCAAGTTCCCTGTTCTCCTGGCCGGGTCTTACTACTACCCTGACGGTTTCGAGGGCAGCGCGCCGAGGGAAGGGCCGATCCAGGAAGTCAGGGCGCGCTACCACGCGTTTCCGCTGGGTACTCGGGGGATTTACGTGACGAATCTCGAGTTCGACCGTGTAGGCGACTGGTCGGTTGAGGCATCCGTCCCGTCTCCAGACGGAAACCCGAGGAAAGTTGAGGTCCGCTTCCCCGTGGCAGAGCACACAGAGTCCGTTGACATCGGGCAGCGGCCACCGGCGAGCATGAATCGAACGGTCGACGACGTGGGATCCATCGCCGAACTGACCACCGGTTCGCAGCACGACCCGGAGCTTTATTCCCGTTCCATTGCCGAGGCGTTGGATGAAGACCGGCCCTTCGTGGTCGTTTTCGCCAGCCCGGCGTTCTGCACAAACGCAGTCTGCGGGCCGCAGGTGGAGGTCGCGACCAACCTTCGTGAAAAGTATGGAGACCAGGCGTCATTCATACACGTGGACCTGTATGAGAACCCGCACGAAATCAAGGGCGATCTGTCCGTCGCCAGGGTAACGCCACTCCTCGAAGAGTGGGGGCTCGTGTCGCAGGAGTGGACGTTCGTGATGGCCGCCGACGGCACGGTTGCCGCGCGATTCGAGAACTTCGTTCCCGAGGCGGAACTCGAAGAGGCGTTGCAGGCAATATTGGGGTCTTCCTGAGCGTTTAGACCGCTCCCAGCCCGGGCGTTTGCAGCCGTCACCGGCAACATCCGGCGTTTCCCGCATCCCTTGCAGCAAGACAATTATTGCCCCAGACTGGCATTCTCTATTGACGTGCTACCTTTACGCCTGACCGGTGGGTGCCCGGTGGCGCATTTAGACCTGAGCCCACAGATCAGGAACGCCTGCCACGGCCAACTGAACACCGGGAGTCGGACCACCAATCCGCTTGGTTAAACTCGTCCAGATAGATACTCTTTGCGGCGCGCCCCGCCTGGATCACCGACCATGAGTACATTGCCGGGAGCGAACGCTGGCGACCGTGGATCGCGCGTACTCAGTGCGGACATCGACCTAAGTCGCGTGCTCGTACCGCTCGACGGTTATCCCGCAGCCGAATACGCACTCTCCTATGCCAGTATTTTTGCCAAGTGCTTCGGTTCTAACGTGCTGCTGTTTCACGTGCTCCCACCCGCCCATCCGGTCCACCAGGTCCGCGGCGCGCCCGTAAGGTACCCGTACGCTCTCAGGGACCGCGGCGCAATACTTGCAAATTCCTACCTTCAGCAGGTGGCCGGCAAGCTCCGGCCATTTGGGATCAACGCCCAGTGGAGCGTTGCGACAGGAAATCCGGCGGAGTTGGTCAGCCTGCGCGCCGTCATCGGAGGATTCGGACTGATAGTCCTGGCCTCTGACTCGGAAAGCCCGAAACCACGAAGGTTCAAGGCGAGGCTGCCAGTGGAGTTGTGGAATACGACGGCCGTGCCGGTGCTCCTGGTGGACGCCGGTATGGATTCGCCCAGAGATTCTCAGCGCGAACTGCCTGAACGGATTCTCGTGCCGATCCACCCTCGCAGACCAAGCCGCGAAGCTCTCGACATGACTGAAGCTATCGCTTCCAGGTCGGGCGCCCCTGTGACCATCGTGTGCTCACGCCCGCCGCGCGGCGAAGCACCCCGACATGTCGAGGCCCAGGCAGCAAGGATGAAGCAACTGGGTCTGGACGCAGAAGTACATATCTCCCGAGAGCCCATTCCTCAAACACTCGACCGGCTACAGGACGAACACCGCGGTTCATGGATAGTTATCAGGTCGAAGATGGGTTCCGGATTTTCGAGGCCGTTCAAGACCAGCGTTACCGATCAGGTTGTACGGTCCGCACGGGCGCCTGTCCTTGCGATACCGACCGAGAGCATCGCCACCAGGCGCGCGGAAAAACTCCGGGCGCTGGACCCCGAAGGGTTGGGACTAAGAACTCCCAGGTGATCGGTCGTCTACAGAGGCCCGGTTACGTCGTTCGGCGGCGCGGAAGGCGTAGCTGATGAGTGCGCCGACCGTCACACCGAACCACGCGTAGGGCACGATTGCCGCGGCGAAAATGATGAGCAGCGTCCGATTCGCGCCGAGGACACTGCCGGAGTCGGCGAATGCAAGGACCAGGCCGGTTACCACTGCCGGTATGGCCATCAAACCGGCGACCAGCAACCCAAACCAGATGATCCGCTCTTCGTCGGCTCGCGCAATTCCTCCGCCCACGAAACCGCCAATGAATGGGCTGAGTGGAACGGCTATGAAGTGGACAATCGGGATCGGGATCGAAACCAGCATGATCCCGAATGCGATGAGCGCGCCTTTCAGCATGGGTTGGTACGTGGTCCCCAAGGATTACGCATTGCCCGGCCGGGCAATCGAAATGGCATTCTACGGATTCTCACTGGCCTTGTTGAGGCCGCGCGAGGGGGATGAAAATGGCTGGGCCGGACGGTATCTGAGGTCAAGCGGGTTTGGAACTCGCCACTACGACCACATCTTTCGCTCTTCTTCTAAGCGGTGAACATCTGTACCGACACAGCTATAGAGGTAGCGACAGCGATGGAGCCAACCATAAGGCCGATCATCCACTTGATCAGGCGGGTTTCCAAGTCAGAGAGATCGGCCTTGGTCGCGTAGTGGGTGCGGATCTCATCCCGAAAGAGAGCCAGTTCTTCGCGTAAATCCTCGCGAGTAAGTGGAGCCGTGACCATATTCGTTCCTCCGAGCCTCATTTGAGAATATCACGGTCGTTGCTGATGCCGAAAAATGATGTCACAGTGGGTAGCGTCGGCTTGGCTACTGCTGCGATTGGTGGCGGAATTAACCTGATCGCGTTTTGGTGATGGCCCAAGGGTTTGGGGTGTAGCCGTGCCATTCACCCCCGTCGGGTGCCCACATCCCAGCGCACCCTGCATGGGGTGGCGGATTGGGGTGTGGCAGGGGCTGTTGGGGATTACCGGGGAGGTCCTTCGCTTTGCTCAAGGACGACATGGAAATTTGGTGGGTGAGTCCCCGACCATACCCCACCATGGGTACCGGATCGGAGTCCGGCAAGACGTGTGAGGGAGTGACCTCGATGGCGGGTGTTTTCGTACAAATGGGGTGTGCCAGTTGGTGGTTATTGCGCGCGGTTTGGGCAGGAGCGTCGAAGGTGGGTGGGGGATGACCGTTACAGATTCCTCCGCTTCGGTCGGAATCACTATGGCCTTGTTGAGGCCACACGAGGTGATGAAAAAAGGGTGGGGCCTGCCCGTCTGTGGTTGTACATGTCGGGCGTACCCACCTCCGCACCCCACCGTGGGTACCGGCCCCGTATCGGGTACGGGGTGACGTTGTTACCCCGGTAAGACGAAGGGGGCCGGCACGTGGTTTGCGCGTGGCCCCGGTCCCCTGGGTCCCCGATCGGGGTCGGGGAAGACGAGGGGAGGGCCCGGGATGACGAAGGGAGGTCCGGGGAAGACGAGTTTGGGGGAGCCCGGCTGGATGGGTGAGGTGGCTTTGGGGTCTGTAATGCTGACGGCGAAGTGATATCTTATCCGCCGCGGGTGAGTGGGCTGGGCCAGTTTGGCCCGCCGCACGTTTGCAGAAGGAAACATGGCAACGGATCCAGGTCGAAATAATCGCACGGTGGATGTGCTAATAATCGGCGCCGGAGCGTCAGGCGGCGCGGCGGCGTGGCGGCTGGCACGGGACGGGTTCGAGGTTGTCATCCTCGAGCAGGGGTCGTGGCAGCGGCCAGAAGAGTATCCGACGACGCGGGACGACTGGGAGTTGAAGGCCCGTACTTCCTGGAACATCGACCCAAACGTTCGCGGCCTGCCGGAGGACTATCCGGTCAACGACTCTGAGTCGGACGTCACTCCGCTCATGTACAACGCCGTGGGCGGCAGCACGATCCACTGGACTGCGCACACGCCCAGGTTTCACCCTTCCGACTTCCGGGTCAAGTCGCTCGACGGTGTGGCGGACGACTGGCCGCTGACGTACGAAGAACTCGAGCCGTGGTATGACCTGAACGACCGCATGATGGGGTGCTCCGGCATCGTCGGAGACCCGGCAAATCCGCCGCGGTCCGAGCGGCCCATGCCTCCCCTGCCTCTCGGCCCCGACGGGGAGGCGGTTGCCAAGGCCTTCGACGCCCTTGGGTGGCACTGGTGGCCTTCGGACAGCTACATCAATTCGGAACGATACGACGGTCGGGCCGCGTGCAACAACTGCGGGCCGAACACGTACGGCTGCGTGGTGCGGGCCAAGGCTTCCACGGACGTTACCTACCTGCCGAAGGCGCAGGAGATGGGCGTCGAGATCAGGACGGGCAGCCGCGTAACGGAGATAACCACAGGCGCCGACGGGCGCGTTACCGGCGCAAACTACATCGACTCGAACGGCGACCGCGTGCACCAGGCGGCAAGGTCGGTCATCATGGCCGCGAACGGCGTCGGGACGCCTCGGCTGCTGCTGCTCTCCAAGTCCGACCACCACCCCGACGGCCTGGCCAATTCGACTGGGCTGGTCGGCAAAAACCTCATGTTCCACCCCTACTCCATCGTCACAGGGTTCTTGCCGGGGATGACGGAAAACTTCAAGGGACCGCTGGGAAACATGATCCTTAGCCAGGAATTCTACGAGACCGACCCGCGTCGTGACTTTGTTCGCGGTTACACGTACCAGATAGTACGCAGCAGCGGGCCCGGACTCACGGCCCTTGGGCTGTTTGCGCCGCCTGTTAGCTGGGGAGAGTCCCATCACGACGAATTCGCATCTCGGTTCGGCAAGGGGGTGAGCCTGGCGGTCATCTCTGAAGACCTTCCGGAGTTGCACAACTGCGTGAAGCTAGACGAGAAGCTGACCGACTCTGACGGCATTCCGGCGCCGCGGATCCTGTACAAGACCAGCCCGAATACCCGCAAGATGCTGGACCACGGCATCCGTAACGGGGTTCGTGTACTCGAGGAGGCGAACGCCCAGGGGATAGCGGTCACCCCGCTGTTGAAGGCGTGCGGGTGGCACCTGATGGGCACGGCGAAGATGGGCGACGACCCGGCTGCGTCGGTGGTCGATAAGTGGGGCACAGCGCACGACGCGGACAACCTGTTCATAGTGGACGGCAGCGTGTTCGTCACCGCGGCCGCGGTGAACCCCACGCCGACAATCCAGGCCCTGGCGCTCCGCACCGCGGAGTACATTTGCGAGAACAGGCCCGACCTGAAGGGCTGACCGGGAAGCGGTGAAGATTCTCTCAGCCGGTTTACGTCGATTTGGCCCAGTAATCACCAGGCAGACATGACAAACGACCTGAAAATAACCGATGCGGACCGTGTCACGCTCAGCGAAGTGATGGACCGGCTGATCCCGGCCGTGGATGACTTGCCGGCCGCGGGGGAGATGGGTCTTGGGTCCGAGGTGGAGCGCATGGCGGGTAAAGTGCCGCGTTATGCGAAGGCGATGGAGACCGTTCTAGATGCGTTGTCAACCGACCCGCTGTCGCGTGCCACTGGCGGATTCAGGGCACTGAGTCCGGATGACCGGGACAACGCCATCCGTGTCATCGAAAGGAACATGCCGGACGACTTCGGGACGTTCCTCGAGATCGTGTACCTGGCCTACTATTCCCAGGCAGCCGTGCACCAGCGGATCGGGTGGGTCGGCCGTCCGCCTCAGCCGGAGGGGTTCGAGTTGCCGCCGTTTGATGAGTCGATACTGGAGACAGTGAGGAAGCGGGAGCCGTTTTGGCGGAGGGTGGGGGAGTGAGGCTGCGGCGCCAAGCGGCTGCATGGCGGTCGAAGCCATGAGCGGGTGGCGACCAAATATTGCCGCTCGCTCGTCAGTCGCACCATTTTCGATTATCAGCCAACACCTTTGACAGTGGATCCAGAGATCCGCATGCTATATCGAGTAAGCTCCGCGTCCCTCAGTACAAAACCAGATGCCATGGATCGAACGGACCAAGTCAGGGCGGTTACCATTCGATAGAGGGCCAACCGTGCCGGCCGTTCCATTCGGAACGCGATTGAGAGCCCCTAATACCTAACTCAGGAATTCAGCCATGTCGGTAAAGAAAACAGTCGTCGATCTGGAGTTGGACGTTGATCCCCAACCGGAGGGGGGGTTCACTGTTACGTGCCCGGCTCTACCCGGCCTCATTACCGAAGGAGACACCCTGGAGGAGGCGTTGTCCAACGTGTCGGACGCGTTGACGGCGTTACTGGAAGCCTATCAAGAGGCAGGCCGTGAGATTCCAAGGGAACTGGTTGTTGAAGAGACCGATAAACGTATGACTCTCCGGACCACTCAACTTGTCTCGGTATGAGGTCTCGCGAGGTGTCGAAAAGCTTGCGGGAATTAGGATGCCGTGAGCGGCAGCGGCGCCGGAGCAGAGGGTCGCATCGTGTATGGGAGAACATCGCCAACGGGAATATGGCGACGATACCGGACTGGGGCCGACAGGACTTGAAACTCGGGACTCTTCGGGCAGCGATCCGTGATTTGGGTCTAGATTGGCAACAGTTTTGGAATCGAACGATGGATCGTTCTTGAAGCTCATGGGTGCGGCACGAGGACAGGCGCGATCCCAGCTATTCTTCATTGAAGATTTCGTCGCCGCGTTGGAGGCGGACGGCGATGTTGTAGGTCTGGTTGACGGCTCGCGGTGTTGGGTAGTGGGCGGCGAGGAATCTGGCCGCGCCGACCAAGACGTGACGGGCCTGGTCGGTACCCCGGCGTTCCTCGTATTGTTTCAGAGCGGCGTCTACGATCTGGAAGTGGTGGAAGGTGGAGTCCTCCCGCAGCATGGCGTGGGCGAGTATCGGTAGGAGGTCGTCCGGGCGCGGGGACGACGTGGTGTAGTCGGTGACGATGCGCGCCGCCTGTTCGACCTGTTGTTGCGAGTCCGTTGCCGACAGTAGCTTCGTGCCCAATTCGTCCGAATAGTGCGCGCCGTTTGGCTCGGGCATGCGCTGGGCGGGCATGTTGAGGAATCGGTCGAGGTATATGCTGATCGCGGTATCGAATACGGCGCGCAGGAGTTCGACCGACGGGGCGCGTTTCAGCGCCTGGTGCAACGCGTTGGCGGCGGTGAGGGTGTTGTGGACAGTGTCCCAGTCACCGAACTCGTTGGAGGTGTGGAAGCGGGCCATTCTGAGGAAGGCTGCGTAGGCGACCGCGCTGCCCAGTTGCTCGGCCGTTGCGCCCGTTCGGACCGCTTCTTTCAACGCCTGCAGGGTCGCGGCGGGATCGTCCGAGAGGATGGTGTCGACTAGAGGTCCCTCTCCACCCCATGCACCGCGCGAGCCGGCGCCCTGTACCCAGAGTTCCGGCAGGGCGTCGCGGGCTTCCCGGACCATCGAGGCGAGGTCGATGGGATTTCGCCAGGAGTTTAGTTCCTCGCTGCGGCGCGCCGTCGCGATGCCGTGGACGAGGCTGGTCAGGACCTGGCCTGCGTGTTCCCACCCGATGTGGTCGAGGAGTTCGAACGCCTTGTTGCAGAAGTCGAGGACGTGGCCGGCATCGAGGTATATCCGGTCGGTGGCCGCGGCGAATACCATGTCTGCTATCTCGCGAGGAGACGTGCCGAGATCGATCGCCGTGCGGAGGCACCGCTCGGCGCCCTCGTCGTCTCGGACCTCGATGAAGTCACGGAACCATCCCTTGAAGACGTCTGGGCGGGTCTCGCCCGTCGGCAGGGGATCGACGAGGAAGCGAGGCGGTCGCCCGGCGCACTCTGCGGCCACCTGCCTGATGCCCTGGTAGAGGGCCAGCGGCCGGTCTTCTGTATGTAGGTGCGGGAGCATGTTTGCCGAGCAGGTCATCATGGTCAGGGCCGGCCCCCATCCGCTTTCCAGGTATGTGGTCCCGAAATTGGCGCCGATCGTCAGAGGCGTGCGGTAGTCGGCAGCGGAGGAGTTGAGTCCGAGGACGGACTTGGCAATTACGAGCCGGATGTTGTGCTCCATGCCGTCTTCGAGGCGTCGCGACCATCGTGCTACGGGGTCTGCCTCAGGTGGGCTGGGATCGACCCAAACGCGGCCGTCGGCCACTGTGACCGGAAATGCCTTCACGTCGTCCGCGAAAGGGTCGAAGGTGCCGCCGCTTGAGAGGTCGAACCTGGCGTGATGCCAGTGGCAGGTGAGGATTCCGTTGCTGACGGTGCCCCTGTCGAGCGGGAAGCCCATGTGGGGACACCGGTTGTCGACTGCGGCGAAGCGGTCGCCGAGGGGAAAGACGGCGATGGCGTGGCCGCCACCGGTGACGACGGTGCATCCGCGGGCACGCACCTCTTCGACTGTCCCTGCGCTGATCATGCGTTCGGCGGTCGAGGTCATTGGACGCCTCCCGGTGGAATTAGGACGGCGAGTTGATCGCCTCAGGATAGCAGCGAGTTTCGCGGCGTTCCGGAGTTACGTCAATTCACGCTAACTCGAAGGGGATTTCGAATTCGCCGCAGATGCCCCGGAACCAGTCTATGACCTCGGGGTGGAGCGGGACGCCGTTTTCGAGGCGTTCTGCCTCGGTTTCCACTTCCGGCATTCCGGCGTAGACCACGCGGTCGTGGCCCGGCATTGGCTTCGTCTCCCGAAGCGTGCGCAGCATGCCGTCCATCGCGTCCTTGAACTCATCGACCGGCCCGAAGGCGTCGATGCTGTAAGCGGAAACGAAATGCCCGCGGCGGGTGAGCGTCAGATCATTGAAACCGGATGCAAACGATAGCTGGCCGCACATGATTTCGACGATCATGCTGAGGCCGTAGCCCTTGTGCGATCCGAGCTCTCGGGTGCCGCCGACAGGGAGTTGCATTCGCTTGGTCTGGGCGGCGAATTGCTGGATCATCTGACCGCCCTCCATGTCCGGGATGCCGTCGTCGTGCGCCACCCAGCCGGCCTGCATCGGGTGGCCAAGGCGGGCGGCAAGTCCGACCTTGTTACCGGCTATGGCCGTCATTGCGGCGTCGAACAGGAACATTGGCTCGTTGCGGGCCGGGGCTGCGACCGCTATCGGGTTCGTCCCGATCATGGGCTCTGCCCCGAACGTCGGCACCATCGCCCGCCCGCCGGCCGTCATGCACCAGCCGATCATGTCTTCCTCGGCTGCCATGGCGGCGTGGTATCCGGCGGCCCCGAGGTGGCCGGCGTTTCGGATGGTGACGACACCGGTCCCGTACTCCTTCGCCTTGTCGATGGCGATCCGCATCGCCTTCGGCGCGATCATCAGGCCCAGACCGGCGTCGCCGTCCATGACTGCGGTGGTCGCCGTCTCCCTTACGATGCGCGGCTCGGGCGTCGGGTTGGATAACCCTGAGCCGTACATCTGAACGTAGTTGCGGAGCATGTTGGAGACCCCGTGGGTGTCGATGCCCTTCAGGTCGGAGAACATGAGCACGTCTGCGCCGAGGGCGGCCTCGTCTTCCGGCACCCCACACTTCATGAAGACCGACTCGGTTGTGGACCGGAGTTTCGCTATGTCTACCCTTACGGCGATGTCATCCGGGACCTGGAAATGCTGAAGCAATACGGGGTTTCCTTTCCTGGAGAAGCCGACCGCGATGACGTGACTTCCCCGCGCGGCCGTGCCTGCAGATCAAGTACTGGCGGCCGGGATTTTAGCACCGGCTTTGCCGGGCAACGTGGATTCTCCCACTCCGGCGCGTATGTATGCCTGGACTTACTCCTGTACCCCCTTGTCAGGGGTCCTGGCGCCCGCAAAACGCAGGAAAAGGTATCCCACTATTCCCGCGATGAGTGAAGCTCCGAATATACCTATCTTCGCCTGGTCCACCAAGACAGGATCATCGAAGGCGATTCCGGCGATGAAGATTGCGACAGTGAACCCTATTCCGGCAAGGAATCCTGCTCCCAGGACGTGCCGCCAGGTGACCCCCGAGGGCAACTGACCCAGGCCCATGCGAACGGCCAGCCAGGTCATGCCAAGAACGCCAAGGGGATTACCGACCAGTAGCCCTATGGCGACGCCCAAGGTTATTGGGCTGCCAAGGGCGCCGGACAGCGCGCCGGACGTGAGTACTACCCCTGCATTGGCGAGCGCGAACAGGGGCAGGATTACGAAGCTGACCCACGGGTGAACGATGCCTTCGAGGCGTTCCATCGGTCCCTCGGTGCCCCGACTGAGCGTCTCGATCTGCTCCACGGTGGTCTGTGCCTTCTCCTCGTCGTTGTTCTTCATCGCGAGCCGGAAATCGTGCAGCAGGTTATCCACCGCGGGGGCGTAGTCTTTGCGGCGGAGGCGCGGCTCGGTGGGGATGATGGCGGCCACGAGGACTCCCGCCAGCGTGGCGTGTATTCCGGATTCCAGGAAGAACTGCCACATGATGACGCAAAGGATGAGATAGAAGCCCAGCGAGCGAATACCGATGCGCAAGCAGCCGGCGATCACCAGGAACAAGGCCACGCCAAGGCCGAGGTTCGCCCAATGGATCGTGTCGGTGTAGAACGCGGCGATGATCGCGATCGCCCCCAGGTCATCCACAACTGCCAGGCCCAACAGAAACACTCTCAGTTCTGCCGGGACTCTCCTCCCCAACAGCGCAAGCACCCCCAGAGCGAACGCGATATCGGTCGCCATGGGTATTCCCCACCCTATAGCGCCCTCCCCCGACCTGTTGAAGAGCACGAATATGAGTGCGGGGGCCGCCATTCCGCCGACCGCCGCCACGAACGGAATGGTGGCTTTCCTGAAGGAAGACAACTCCCCGTGGAGCAGTTCCCTTTTGATCTCCAGGCCGACGACAAAGAAGAAGACGGCCATCAGGCCTTCGTTTACAAGGTGTCCGAGGTTCTCTGAGATCGCAAAGATGTGGATGTCAAAAGAGATGTAGATGTGCCAGAAATCGAAATACGAGTCCGACCAGGGGGAGTTGGCCCATACGAGCGCAGCCGCGGCAGCCGCCAGCAGGGCGATGGCGCCTATCTCTTCCGTGTGGATGAACGTCTGTATAGGTGCGCGCACAGCCCTTACGAGGTACGACGGTTCCCTGAGGCCCTTGGGAATTTCACGAGGGCTATCTTTCACGAATTACTCCTCGAGGCATATTCACATCCGTTGGCAGAAAAGGGGCGCGTTGTCAGGCCTACGCAAGACTATAGTACTCATGCAAAGGCTCGTATCAGCGATGGAAGGTGCTGTTTCGGGACCCGGCACCGCACTTGCCTAGTTGGCTCAGGATAGGCCCGCTGACCTCGGCCTTCACCGAAAGGCGAAGGGCCGGGTAAACTCCGCATGAAGCCGCCGAAAGTCCAGAAAAAGGGACTAAAGATGAGTGAACACCTGACCACAGAACAACTAGAAGCCGGGATGGAGCACGTCTTGCAGTCTCCGGCCGACGTTGGCGCGCTGCTGAAAATCGTGAGGCGGCCAGATGTGGACAGGCGCGAAGTCCTCCAGGAAGGCGAACTCGACGCTGCGGAAGGTCTGGTCGGGGATAACTGGAAGACTCGCGGCAGTTCCGGCACGGTGGATGGGGCCGCGCACCCTGAAGCGCAGTTGACGTTGATCAACGCCCGACTGATTTCACTGGTCGCCAGGTCCGAGGAGAGGTGGCAGTTGTCGGGCGATCAGCTTGTCGTTGACATGGACCTCAGCGTCGACAACCTCCCGGTCGGGACGAGGCTGTCCATGGGTTCGGCCATCCTGGAGGTTACGGCGAAGCCGCACACGGGATGCGGCAAGTTCTCCAGCCGCTTCGGCAAGGACGCGTTGCGGTTAACCGCAACGCCGCAGGGGAGGGCGCTGAGGCTGCGCGGGATGTACACGCGCGTGGTCCAGCCGGGAACGGTGCGGGTGGGCGACGCGGTGGCGAAGGTTGCCGGGTAGGTCGGCGGCGGACGAGAACGGGCGTAGCCGCGGGCGGGTTTGAAACCCGCCCCAACGAAGGTGGACCCGCCTTAAGCGCCGCATACGATTCACGGCCTTCGCAGGGCGATACGTCTCGACGCCGTAAATCAGCGATGATGCGAGATGCGATCACTTCTGAGGTTTGTTAGGAAACCTGGCCGGCGTCGCGGCACAGGTACCGGCATGTGACGCCTGCTCCGCCGCGCAAATGCCGGCGGAGCAGACATATTGGGTGCTAGTCGATGGTTACGACGGCGCCGGCTTCTTCGAGCCTACCCTTGGCGTCCTCGGCCTCTTCCTTGGAGACCGCTTCCTTTACTGCCGTGGGGGCCGACTCTACGAGCTCTTTGGCTTCTTTGAGGCCGAGCGGCGTGAGTTCCCGCACAACCTTGATGACGGCGATCTTCTTGGCGCCGAACTCCTTGAGCGTCACGTTGAATTCGGTCTGCTCTTCTTCGACCGCCGCCGCTCCGTTGCCGCCCGGCGCCATTGCGACCGCTGCGACCGGCGCAGCCGCGCTCACGCCGAATTCCTCTTCGAGCTCTTTGACGAGGTCTGCGAGGTCAAGTACGGACATGCCCTTGATGGCTTCGAGGATCTCTGCCTTTGTGGTCACTTTTCGTGCTCCTTTTTGTTGTTTCCTGGTTCGTGTGGTTGTTCGTGACGGCTGTGGGGGGTTGCGGCCAGGGCGGGTTTGAAACCCGCCCCTGCGACGGGGCGTTGCCCTCACCCCAGCCCTCTCCCAAGGGGAGAGGGAGATTTGTGAAAGTCTTCGAGGGAGGGGAAATTTGTGGTCAGGTTTGTATCAGGTGGCCTCCGGTTCGGGTTCGCCCAGTTGTTCTGCGCGGCGTTGAAGCACCGTTACCAGCCCGCGTATGTTCCCAGACAGGACGTTCACGAGTCCGGTGACCGGGGCGTTCATCTGCGCCAACACCTGTGCGATCAGCTGATCGCGGCTTGGCAACTTGGCCAGTTCGTCGACCCGCTCCGCGCTCAACGCCGTTGTGCCCAGTACGCCGCCGATCATCTCGATCTCGAGGCGGTTCTCCGTCGCGAACGTGACGATTGACTTGGCCGCAGTTGCCGGATCTCCCTGGGTTGTTAGAAACCCGATGGGGCCTTCGATTGCTGCCTTGAGTTCGGGCTTGCCAACCTCGTCCGCTGCGATGCGCGCGAGGGTGTTCTTGGCGATCCGGAAGTCTCCGTTGCTCTCCTTGATCGCGACCCTGAGCGCGGTCATCTGCGCCACGTCCAGGCCGGCGTACCTGGTCGCGACGATCAGCTCCGAATTCGAGAAGAGTTCTGTGAGTTCCTTGACCGTCTGTATGCTTTTTTGGTTTGGCATCTGCCCTCCCGCGTCGTCGGTGGCCGGGGCCAACAAAAAACCCCGGTCCCAATGCGCCGGGGTCGAACGCGCACGTATTGCGCTAGTTCTGACCTCGGCAGGCTACTGGTGAATTACCCTGGGCGCCCTGCCCAGGACCTGCTGTCTACAGTCTTGATATTCGGTTGCTTGTCTAGTTTAGTCCTGGTTAGCCAGATCTTCCAGGCTTCCCAGGTCCATTCGAATGCCGGGACCCATGGTCGTCGTCACCGTTGCAGTTGTGACGAACTGGCCTTTCACCCCGCTGGGCTTGGCGTTCCTGACGGTCCTGTACACGCTTGCGAGGTTCTCCATCAGCTGATCTTCCGTGAACGAGACCTTGCCGATTCGGGCGTGGATGTTGGCGGTACGGTCGAGGCGCACTTCGGCCCGCCCCTTCTTCGATGACTCGATGGCCCTCGGAATGTCCTGCGCCTGGACCACTGTGCCGGTGCGCGGATTGGGCATGAGGCCCTTGCGCCCGAGGTAACGGCCCAGCCGGCCGATCTTGCCCATCTGGTCGGGGGTGGCAATCGACACGTCGAAGTCGCTCCAACCACCCTCGATGCGCTTGATGATCTCGTTGTCGGCGATGAAGTCCGCTCCGGCCTCTTCGGCGGTCCGCGCCGCGTCGCCTTCGGCGAACACCATGACGCGTACCTGTGCGCCGGTGCCGTGGGGCAGTTCGGCGACTTCCCGCATCTGCTGGTCGGCATGGCGGGGGTCGGCGCTGGTGGCGAAGTGCAACTCCACCGACTCGTCGAACTTGGCGAATGAAAGCTCCTTGGCGAGTTTCACCGCGTCATTCACCGGCGTCGGACGGGTGTTGTCCACCTTGACCTTGGCCTCAGCGTATTTCTTGCCTCTCTTCATGTCTTTTTCCTGGACTTGACGGCCTTGTTGGGTTGCCGAACCGGACGACCGGTTTTGACCTGCGGACTTCGGCAGGGGAGGGCGACTGAGACTCCGGTCTCAGCCCGATCCTCTCGATCAGTCAGATACGGTGACCCCCATGCTGCGCGCTGTACCCTCGATGATTTTCATCGCGGCCTCGATATCCGTAGCATTCAGGTCAGCCATCTTGGTCTGTGCGATCTCCTGCACCTGGTTGCGCGTGACCGAACCGGCAACGAGCAGACCCGGCGTGGCGGACGCCTTTTCGAGACCTGCCGCCTTGCGCAGGAGGTCTGACGCGGGCGGGCTTTTCGTTTCGAACGAGAACGACCGGTCGGCGTATACGGTCACTTCGACCGGAATTATGTTGCCTGCCTGCCTGGCGGTCCGCTCGTTATATTCCTTCACGAACTGCATGATGTTTGCGCCGTGCTGGCCCAACGCGGGACCCACGGGAGGGGCCGGGCTGGCGCCGCCCGCCGGGAGTTGCAGCTTGAGGACTGTGAGGACTTTCTTGGCCAAGTTTCGTCTACCTGTGATTTATTGGTAAGCGTGAGAGTGGAGGGTTACTCGGGCGTTGTTGTGCGGGCGGGTTTGAAACCCGCCCCTACGGTGCGGTTGTGTTGTTGCTACCTGTGGTTTTTCTGGTCAGTGTGAGGATTGGGGGTTATTCGGGCGTTGTGGTGCGGGCGGGTTTGAAACCCGGCCGAACGGGCGCCCACAAGAGGCGCCCACACGAAATGGTACGGCGTCGGAGGCTATTTTCGTGGTGATGTCATTCGCGGGGAGGTTGGGACGCGGTGTATGGCGGCCGTCGTTGATGGGGAGAGGCCGAGTCGGGGTGCGCTAGGCCTTCTCCACCTGTAGGAAGTCAAGTTCTACCGGTGTTTCCCGTCCGAAGAACGACACGAGTACCTGCATCTTGCCGCGCTCTTCGTTGACGTCGTCGACCGTTCCCATGAAGTCAGCGAAAGGACCGTCTTTGATCCGTACCGCGTCCCCTCTGTCAAATCCGATGCGCACCCGCGGCGTGTTCGACTCCATCCGCCGCATGATGCGGTCCACTTCCGCCTGTTCGAGCGGTATGGGCTTGGGGCGCTTCTCCGTTTCGTCTTCGGCCGAAATGAAACCGGTCACCCCGGGTGTGTTACGCACCACGTACCAGCTCTCATCGTCCATTTCCATGTTTACGATGAGGTAGCCGGCATACATCTTCTTCTGCACGGTTCGGCGCTGACCGTCGCGAATCTCAACCTCTTCTTCGGTGGGGACCACGACGCGATAGATCTTGTCCTTTACGTCCATGGTCTCGATCCGCTGTTCGAGGTTGTTACGGACGCGGTCCTCCTGGCCGGAGTAGGTGTGCACAATGTACCAGCGACCAGCCTCGACGGACTCGTTCGGGCTGCCGGCTGTGCTTTGAGTGGTCATTGGACTAGGTCCCGGCGAATAGCTGCAACAGACGATTGAAGCCGGTGTCGACCGAGGCCAGGATGGCGCCCACTATTGCGGAAACCACGATGACCAACTGCGTGAGCCGGAGCGTCTCTTGGCGAGATGGCCAGTGCACTCTCCGGAGTTCGGAGATGATGTCCCCGAAGAAGCCGCCGATCGTGCCGCCCCTGGAGCCAGTCCCAACGTTCTGTATGCGGGACGCCGTTCTGCCTGTGTTGCGCATTGCAGCTACTACCTACCTGACTTCCCTGTGAATTGCCCGTGACCGGCAGCGTTTGCAGAACTTGTTGAACTCCAAGCGGTCCGGGTCGTTTCGCCGGTTCTTTTCCGTGTGGTAATTGCGCTCTCTACACTCCGTGCATTGGAGCGTTACCAGGATCCTGGCGCCTGACTTTCGTGCCATCGCAGCCTTACCGTCTCGTCTTCGGGGTCAGTTACAGAAGAGCCGGACCGAGTCGGCCCGGCTTTCCGGTTAGTTTACGCTGCTACCTCGATGATGACACCCGAGCCGACGGTGCGGCCGCCTTCCCGAATGGCGAATCGCAGATTCGTCTCGAGGGCTACCGGGTACATCAGTTCGATGTCCATCTCGGTGTTGTCGCCCGGCATCACCATCTCGACGCCGTCGGCGAGTTTGATCTCTCCGGTAACGTCAGTCGTGCGGATGTAGAACTGGGGCTTGTAGCCGCTGAAGAAGGGCGTGTGCCGCCCGCCCTCGTCCTTGGTCAGCACGTATACCTGGGCCTTGGCCTTGGTGTACGGGGTTATCGAACTCGGTTTCGCAAGGACTGCGCCGCGGGAGATTTCATTCCGTTCCACGCCTCGCAGGAGTGCGCCGACCGCGTCGCCCGGCAGGCCCTCGTTGAGGGTTTTCTTGAACATCTCGACCCCGGTTACGACGGTGCTCTCCGTCTTGCCGAAGCCCACTATCTCCACGGTGTCCCCGACGTTGACCTGGCCTCGTTCGATCCGGCCGGTCACGACGGTGCCGCGGCCCTTGATGCCGAACACGTCTTCGACGGGCATGAGGAACGGCAGGTCCACAGGCCGCTCGGGGATCGGGATGTAGTCGTCAACCTGTTCCATAAGGTCGAGCACCTGCTTGACGGCCGGGTGCTCCAGGTTGTTCGAGTTCTCCAGCGCATCGAGCGCGCTGACCTGTACGACCGGGATGTCGTCACCCGGGAAGTCGTAGAGGCTGAGCAGCTCGCGGATTTCGAGTTCAACGAGCTCCAGGAGTTCCTCGTCGTCCATCATGTCGACCTTGTTCAGGGCGACCACGATGCGCGGCACGTTTACCTGGCGGGCGAGCAGGATGTGCTCCCGCGTTTGCGGCATGGGGCCGTCTGGCGCGCTGACTACGAGGATTGCCCCGTCCATCTGGGCTGCGCCGGTGATCATGTTCTTGATGTAGTCGGCGTGACCCGGGCAGTCTACGTGGGCGTAGTGACGGTTATCGGTCTCATACTCCACGTGAGTAATGGCGATGGTGACACCGCGTTCCCGTTCTTCGGGGGCGTTGTCGATCTCATCGAACCCTTTTACTTCGACGTCCTGTCCAGCGGTCTGCAAATTGGCGAGCACATTTGAAATGGCTGCCGTGAGCGTCGTCTTACCGTGGTCGACGTGCCCGATCGTTCCCACGTTTACGTGGGGCTTTGTGCGGTCGAAAACCTGTTTTGCCATTCTCTCCGGGGCCTCCGATTATGGTCTTGCTGCTCGGCAGAATTGTTTCCGCCTCTTATTGTATCGCTGGCGCGGTACGCCGGTCACCGTATTTTTGGCTTGGAGCCCACACCCAGACTTGAACTGGGGACCTCGTTCTTACCAAGAACGCGCTCTACCGCTGAGCTATGTGGGCCCTCGCTCGGCCTCTTTCGTGTGGGCGTTCCGTGGTGCAGGGGGCAGGATTCGAACCTGCGTAGCCGGTACGGCGGCAGATTTACAGTCTGCTGGTTTTAACCACTCACCCACCCCTGCCCAAACTTGAATAGTAGCACAGCGGTTTGTTCGGTTGCCGTTCAAAATACGAATCTCGTAGGGCCATCAGGCGCTACAAAATGCGGCCTGCGTGGAGCCCCAGGGGGGATTCGAACCCACCGACCTGGCGATTACAAATCGCCTGCGCTACCACTGCGCCACTGGGGCATGTTCAGGCCGGGTGCTGTTTCGATGGTAGTCACCGGTCCGGTGGATAGTCAACGATTTCGGTTGCGGGCGCGGGGGTCATGGCGGGAGGGGGTATGACGGCGTGAGGGCAAGGAGATTCTTCGGTTGCGGCTCAGAATGACAATTCGGGGGCGGGGGTCAGTGGTCAGGCTGCGAGTGCGATTCGTGGCGTATCAGGTCCATGACTTCCGCAAGTCCGAGACCGTGCTCGGCCGCTATACGGCGGCAGTCTTCGTATTCAGGGGCGACCTGGATGACCTTTCCGTTCCTCTTCTTGAATTTTAGAGTTACCCGTCCCAGGGAAGAGTCGAACTCCAGAAGTTCCCGTTCCGCCTCGTAACGCTCTACCGCCCGCCGCCGGATGCCGAACGTTGAGGTTTCTGTGAATAGCGCGTGGGCGGCGGCGTCGGCGATGGCGTCCGGCACGAGGGCGGAGAGCAAGACGCCCGGGCGGTTCTTCTTCATCTGTATGGGCGTGAACCAGACGTCCCGTGCGCCCATCTTGAACAGCAGTTCCTGCACGTGGCCGAACAGTTCGCCGGGCATATCGTCGATGTTCGTTTCGAGGAGCGTCAGCCCCGTTGCGATCGGGACCCCGTTTCCGGCGCTTTCCAGTTCCTCGCCCAGCCACAGCCCTGCGACGTTTGCGTGCGACGACGGGTTTCTCTGGCCTGCGCCGTAGCCAGCCTGGCTGATTGTCATGGACACAGGTGTGAAATCGGCGACGGTCGTGACAATTGCGGCGCCGGTTGGAGTCACCGTTTCGCCCGGCGGAGCAACGGCTCCGCCGGCTCGCACGGGAGCGCCGGTCGACTGGTAGATGGCCATAGTCGCCGGGGACACGCCGGCCATTGGCCCGTGCTCGGACCTGGCGTTGCCCGAACCGGCGGGGAAGGGCGAAGCGTGCAACTTGCCCACGCCCAGCAGTTCCATGCCGGCGACTGCGCCGACGACGTCGACGAGTGTGTCTACGGTCGCCAGTTCATGGAGGTGTCCGGGCGTCCCGCCGTGCGCAGCGGTCTCGGCGTTCTCCAGCGCTTCGAATATGCGCCTGGCCGTCCGTTTTGTGCCTTCCGACAGCCCTGACTGCTGGATCGAACTGTCGAAGTCCTTGAAATTGCGGGGTCTACGGCCGTCGTTGTCGAGGTCGACGTGAAGCAGGGTAGCGTCGAGCGCGCCGCGTTTGACCCGTTCGGCCGACAATTCGTAGCCGCGGTCAGGCAGTTTTGCCAGTTCGGACTGCAGGTCGTCGAGGCGAAGGCCGACATCCAGCATTGCGCCGAGCAGGATGTCCCCGCTCACGCCCCCGATCATGTCCAGGTAGGCGACTTTCTTGCCCGCCATGACTGCGCAGGCCCCCGGTTCAGTTCGCAGCCGGAGACGGCTCAAGGGACTTCGACCGTCCCAGTATCGCCGCGTTGAGGCTGCCGGACCGGAACCCCCGCGGGTCGATCTCTACGTTCGTGTACCCGGCGGACCGTACCGCTTCGATCACGCGGTCGGCGAAGTCGGTGGAGTCTTGGTCCGGCATTTCACTCCTGGCGATCTCGACACGTGCGAGGTCCCCGTAGTGACGTACCCGCAGTTCCCTGAGGCCCAGGCCCTTCAGAGCGCGTTCCGCGCGCCCGATGCGAGCGAGCGATTCGACGGTTACCCGCGTGCCATAGGGAATGCGGGAAGACAGGCATGGCTGGGCCGGTTTGTCCCACGTCGGCAGGCCGCGTGCCAGTGAGAGCGCCCGGATATCGTCCTTCGTCATGCCGGTCTGGACCAGTGGCGAGACCACCTTGTAGTTCGCCGCCGCTTCCAGGCCGGGCCGATAGTCGCCCAGGTCGTCTGCATTGGTGCCGTTGGCTATGGCCGGGTAACCCATGTTGGCGGCGAGTGCGCCCAATTGTGTGTACAACTCCGTTTTGCAGAAGAAACAGCGCCTTGGGCCGTTTTCGGCGTACCCGGGTTCTTCGAGTTCGCCCGTTTCGATCACCTTGTGCTGCCATCCCCGGGCTGCTGCCAGGGCGATAGCGGCTTCGAGTTCGTCCGGGGCCACGCTGGCCGACGCGGCGGTTACGGCCAGGGACCGCTCTCCCAACACGGCGTGACAAACATCGGCCAAATAGGCTGAGTCCACTCCACCGGAGTAGGCGACGATCACGGAACCCAGATCGCGCAGCAGAGCCACCAACGCCTCTTCCTTCTTCTTGCGGGCGAGGTCTTCGGCGGATTCGGACTGTCCGGGCGAAGCCGTCGCGAAATCCGGAGTGGCTATGTTCCCGTTTCGGACCATTTCGCTAACCCAGTCGCCCTGGCTTGGTGGCGGTTGAGGAATTATCCCCGGCCGCGGCGCCAAGTGTACTACTGCCTGGATCCGTTGCCATGGATGCAGTTTATGCGTTTTGGCTGTGAGTCGATATTACCCGGGGCCACCAGATCGGCCCCAGCCGGCGTGCTTAGTTTCTACGCCAGTTCGACAGCCTTGAAGTCCTCGACTTCGATTTCCCTGGCACGTTCTCGGGCCTGCCACAGGTCATAGGCAGTCTGCAGGCCGAGCCATGTCTCTGGCGTGGAGCCAAACGCCTTGGACAGACGAATAGACATCTCCACCGAGACGCCAGCATTCTCATTCACGAGGTCTGACAGCGCCTGACGCGTCACTCCGAGCCCTTGCGCTGCCCGCGTGACGGTCAAGTCCAATGGTTCCAGGCACTCGTACCTTACGATCTCGCCTGGATGGGGAGGGTTGTGAATAGCCATTGGTCCCACCTCCTGGCAGAGCGAGGATACGCACCGGTCGACCCGGCAGCGGGTTAGCTGGCGGTGGCTTCTTTTTGCCTGGCGGGGGCCTTCGGGGCCGTGATGGACACTGCGCCGTCCTCGTCGATGTCGACTTCGACGACGTCGCCCGCCTTGAATTTGCCGCGCAGCAGGTCTTCGGACAACTGGTCTTCCAGTTTGTCCTGTATGAGCCTGCGCAGTGGTCGGGCGCCGAATTTCGGGTCGAACCCGTTGTCGGTGATCCATTCCCGGCCGGCGTCGGTCACCTGTAGCACGAGACCCTTTTCCAGGACCTTCGCCTGCAATTCCTGCAGCATCAGGTCCACGATCTCGAGGATCTGGTCCCTGTTCAGGGCGTGGAACACTACCGTGGAATCGATACGGTTGAGGAACTCGGGTTTGAAGTTGCGCTTGACTTCGTCCAGCACCTTGTCCCTCATCCGCTCATAGTCTCGTTCGGACGATTCGACTTCTGCCGTCCCGGAGAACCCAAGGAAACTGTCCCGGCGGATCAGGTCTGACCCAAGGTTGGACGTCATGATGATCAGCGTGTTTTTGAAATCTACCTTGCGACCCTTGGAGTCTGTGAGTTGACCGTCTTCGAAGATCTGCAGGAGGACGTTGAACACGTCTTCATGCGCCTTTTCGATCTCGTCTAACAGGATGGCCGTGTAGGAATGCCGCCTCACCGCTTCGGTGAGTTGGCCGCCTTCATCGAACCCGATGTAGCCGGGAGGCGCGCCGACCAATCTCGCCACCGAGTGCCGTTCCATGTACTCAGACATGTCCAGCCTGACCATCATGTCCTCGGAGCCAAACAGGAATTCCGCCAGTTTCTTGACGACGTGTGTCTTGCCGACTCCCGTCGGGCCGAGGAACAGGAACGCTCCGATCGGGCGTTTCGGGTCCTTGATTCCGGCTCTTGCCCTGCGAACGGCACGGGCGATCATGTTTACAGCTTCGTCCTGGCCGACCACCTGGCTGTGGAGGGTCTCCTCCATGCGCAGGAGCCGCTCGCTTTCCTCGACGTCGAGCCTCTTGACAGGAATGCGCGTCCACATGCTGACAACTTCGGCGATGTCGTCGGGGGTGACCAGGATGCTCTCGGTTGGCTTGGCCTCTTTCCACTCCCGGTTGAGCTCTTCGACCACCGTCACCTGTTTGAGTTCCGTGTCCCTCAGTTGGGCAGCGGCCTCGTATTCCTGGTCGGCGATGGCCTGGTCCTTCTGTCTTCTGACGTTTTCCAGTTCCTTATTCGCCACCCTGAGAGGCTGCGGGGTCATGCTGTTCCGGATGCGCACCCTGGAGGCCGCTTCGTCTATAAGGTCGATGGCCTTGTCCGGCATCTGGCGGTCGGCTATGTAGCGTTCGGCCAACTGGGCCGCGGCTTCCAGCGCCTCTTCCGATATCTCGAGCCCGTGGTGTTCTTCGTAGCGGTCCTTGACCCCGCGCAGGATGTCCACGGTGTGGGTCACATCGGGGGGGTCTACGTGCACCGGCTGGAAGCGCCGTTCTAGGGCAGGGTCCCTCTCGACGTACTTGCGGTAGTCGTCCGAGGTGGTGGCGCCAACGACCTGCAGTTCGCCGCGCGCCAACGACGGCTTGAGAATATTTGCGGCGTCCACCGCCCCTTCGGCCGCGCCTGCTCCGACCATCGTGTGCATCTCGTCTATGAAGAGCACGCAGTTGCCTGCGGACTTCAACTCCGTGATGACCTTCTTGAGACGCTCTTCGAACTCGCCGCGGTACTTGGTCCCGGCGACGAGCGCGCCCATGTCCAGTGTGACGACCCGTTTGCCGGAGAGGTTGTCCGGGACCTCGCCTTCGATGACCGACTGTGCGAGCTTTTCAACGATAGCCGTCTTGCCGACCCCGGGCTCGCCTATGAGGACCGGGTTGTTCTTGGTCCTGCGGTTCAGGATCTGGATCACACGGTCGAGTTCGGTATCGCGGCCAACGACCGGGTCAAGTTTCTCCTCGCGTGCGAGCTGGGTCAGGTCGGATCCGAGTTCGTCCAGCGTGGGCGTTCGATTACTCTGCCGCGTCTGGGAACTCGACTGACTCGCGCTCTGTGAGAGGATGCGGTTGGTCTCGGCCCTGACCTTGTCGAGCGAAACTCCCAGGCTCTCGAGCACGCCGGCAGCGACGCCCTCACCTTCGCGCATCAGGCCAATGAGCAGGTGTTCGGTGCCGATGTAGTGGTGGCCCAGGCGGCGGGCTTCGTCGACCGCCAACTCGATGACCTTCTTCGCCCGCGGGGTCAGTCCAATCTCCCCGGGCGTTGGCCTTTCGCCGCGGCCGATGATGAACTCCACAGCGGAGCGGACCTTGACGAGTTCGACGCTCAGGTTGGCGAGGACCTTCGCAGCCACGCCCTCGGTTTCCCGGACCAATCCCAGGAGGATGTGTTCGGTACCGATGTAATTGTGGTTAAAGCGCTGCGCTTCCTCCTGTGCCAATGACAGGACCCTGCGAGCTCTTTCGGAGAATTTTTCGAACCTGCTGGGCATGTTCAGCTTTCCCGAGCCGGCTGCGCCGCCTTGTTACCTACACCTGATCGGTAAATCCGATCAGGGATTGCTTCCAAAAATGTCGTCGAAGTTTTCTCCAGCCCCATCATGGCCCGACGATGCCATGGACGGAGCGTCCAGGGATTGAGCCTGCTTGAGGGAGAGCCCCAGCCTTCGCCGTTCGGGTTCTATACGTATGATACGCAAATCGAACTCATCGCCCTCGGACACGACATCCCGCGGATGCTTTATGACTTGGTGACTCAGTTCGGAAATGTGTATCAGTCCCTCGATCCCGCCGTCAATGCGGGCGAACGCGCCAAAGTTCGCGAGCTTGGTGACCTTTCCCTTAACAACCTGGCCGACGTGGAACTTGGAGCCCACTTCGTCCCAAGGCTCCGGCTGAAGTCGCCTCAGGCTCAATGCAATCTTCAGGTTTTCCCTGTCCACCTTGAGCACGAAGACGTCCAACTCCTGCCCAACGTGCACCACGTCTTCGGGGGAATTTACCTGTTCCCAGGAAAGTTCCGAGATGTGAATCAGGCCGTCTGCCCCACCCAGGTCTACGAATGCGCCAAAGTTTGAGATTCCGGCGACGCGGCCGCGTCGTATCTCGTTTTCGGACAATTCCTGGACCAGGCGCATCTTCTGGATCTGCTTCCACGCCTGGAGGGCGGCCCTTTCCGAGAAGATAGCCCGGTTCCGGCGGCGATTGAGTTCGATTATCTTGAACTCAACCTCCATGCCGATAAAGCCTTCCTTCGGCGGCTCGCCGCCAGGCACGTACAACTCACGCGCGGGCCCCACCAACTGCGACAAGGGAATGAAGCCCTGCACGCCTTCGGCCTCTACAACGGCGCCGCCGCGGTTCGATCCGATGATCTTCCCGTGGACCGTCTCGTTGGCGTCCATGGCCTTTTCCAGCGTTCGCCAGCCCTGTTCGCCGCGGGCCCTGTCTATAGAGAGGATGGAAGAGCCGTCCGGGCCTTCCGGGTTGATCACGTATACGATGATCTCATCCCCCGGACCCAGCTCTTGAAGAGCCTCCGGTTCGACCGACCGCATTTCCTTGACAGGCACAAACCCTTCGGACTTGTACCCGATGGACACGAGGATTCCCTCCCCGCTCTTGCTCATCACTTTGCCGTCTAGAATCTCCCCGCGGCGGAGCGCTTTGGTGGGAACGAATTCATCGAGCAGGCCGGCCATAGTCTCGGCGCCCTGAGGGGCTGCCTCGGTCTTGGGCTCGGCCGGCTTGTCTGCTGTTGTTTCAGTGTTGGAAGTCAATACGTTTCTCTTAGGGTGATAACCAATACGTTGGGCTCATTATATGCCCACGGTTGTTGCACGTGTATTGCGCATTGTCAGCGGTATTCCGAGTTTGGACGCCAATTGCGCGGCGGGACTCACGCTCAATGGCAACAGCAGCCGCCACGCAGATCAGTTGGCGAGCTGTCTCAGGCGTGGATCGAACCTGTCTCTGAACCAGTCTCCAAGGAAGTTGAACGCCAGGACAGTCAGGAATATTGCCAGGCCGGGGAACAGGGCGACCCACCATGCGGTATCGAGGTAGTCCCGACCATCTGCAACCATCACGCCCCAGGCAGGAGTGGGAGGGGGAATGCCCACGCCGAGGAAACTGAGGATCGATTCGGTCAATATGAGTGATCCCACCTGCAACGTGGCTACCACGATGATCGTGTTGATCACGCCCGGCAGGATGTGCTTGGACAGTATGAGCAACGGACCCGCGCCGGCCACCTTTGCGAGTGCGATGTAGTCCAGGGTCCGAAGGGACAACGTCTCAGCGCGGACCTGGCGGGCGAATCCGCCCCAACTGAACATGATCAGCAGCAAAATGATGACGGTAAGGCTTTGACCGAGCACTATGAGAACGGTCAGAGCAACCAGGATGAAGGGAATGGCGAGCGACAGATCGACGACGCGCATGAGCAGTTCATCTACCTGCCCGGCGAAGTAGCCGGAGATGAGCCCGAGCACAGCCCCGCCGACCGCGCCGAACACGAGGACGATCGCCGCAACCTGTAACGAGATGCGGGCCCCGTAGATGATGCGAGTCAAGATGTCGCGTCCCAGGGGATCGGTACCCAACGGGTTTTCGAGGGAGCCGCCGTCCAGCCAGGCGGGCGGAACGTTTATCGCCCTGAGGTCTCCGAAATCCTGGTTGTGAGTCGTGAGAAGCGGGGCAAATACGGCGCACACGACCAGGATAACCAGGATGATCCCGGGGATAACCGGCCAGCGCCGCATGAATCTCCAGAACACGCCGAGTATCCCAAACCGACGCGCGCCGAATTCGCTGGCGACCGATTCCTCGACCGTGGTCATGGACTAGTAGTACCTGATTCTCGGGTCGAGGTATGCGTACGCGACATCCACCAGGAAGTTCAATACGACATAGACCACCGTGAACAACATCACCACGCCGGTCATTACCGGGAAGTCGTTGGCAAACACCGACTGTACCGCCAGCCTGCCCAACCCCGGCCAGGCAAATACAGTCTCGGTAACGACTGTCCCTGTGATCAACCCGGCCAGGAGTAGTCCTGCGTAGGTCAGGGGCGCAAGCATGGCGTTCCGCAACGCGTGTTTCCAGATGATTGTCTGGGAATTTACGCCTTTCGCTCGCGCGAACTTCACGAACTCAGAGTCGAGCACTTCCAGCATTGCCGAACGCATCAGCCTGAGGTATCCGGACGCGGCAAGCCATCCCAGCGTGATGGACGGAAGTATGTAGTGCTTGATCCCGCCGCGGCCGAACGTGGGCAGCCACTCGAGTTCAACAGCAAATATCAGGATCAGCATGATCCCGAGCCAGAACGGCGGCAGCGCCTGTCCGAAGAGAGCGAACGTCCGGCCTATGTAGTCGAAGGCCGAGCCGCGGCGGACGGCTGAAAACACTCCCAACGGCACGCCTACGATGGACGCAAAGACAAACGCTCCGGCCGTGAGTTGGAGGGTGCCGGGGATGCGCTTGAGGATCACGTCCAGCGAGTTGGTGCGGTGTCCCAGGGACTGACCGAAATCCCCTCGAGCGGCGTTGCCTACCCAGATCCCGTATTGGACGATCAGCGGCTTGTCCAGGCCCAGCTTTACGCCCCAGGCGTCCCACTGCTCTTTGCTGGTGTACTCGTCCAGGAGGACGTTTCGAGGATCGCCGTTGACGCGGGACAGTCCAAACACAAGGGCGGTCGCAGCGAACACCACGACCACCATGTAAACGGACCGCCTCAGTATGAAATTCCTCAATGGCGCTGTATTCCTTGAACCACTCTTTGAAACGTGAGAATACCGGCTACCTGAGGACTGGCGGGAAACGGCTCTGGCATCATCGCACAGGCGCTACACGGACCCTGTCCCGCGTCAATCGCCTGGTCGATTCTTGCCCGGGAAGTTACCCGGTTTATTGTGCCCCAGCCGGCGCGCCTACGGGCGCGCCGGCTGGAGACTGCGGTCGCGATTACTGTGCCAGCACCACTGTTTCGGGTGAGTTGAACCCGCCGAAGTGCGGAGTCCACTCGACCACTTCGGGCCTGACGGTCCAGAACAGGACGCGCTGGACAATTGGCGCCAGGAGCCGGTTGTGTGACAGCCAGTCCTGTACCTGGGCGTTGTTCTGGATCAACTGGCTTTCGCTGATGATCTCGCGGTTGTCGTACCACGGCTGCGCCACGTCGTTGGGCAGCTCGACGCCGTAGTTGAATCCTGCCGACGGGACCATCGAGTGGAACTTCGAGTTGTAAAGGAAGCTGTACGACTCGGACTGCATCAGCCATGGGTTGTCCATGGAGCGGTCAACCAGGCGGGGCCGGTTGGCGGAATATGCGACATTCGAAATCTCGATGTCGCAACCAAGCTCGGTCCACATCTGCGCCACGACGTTGCCCACGTCCGGAGTGATCAGGGAGGGCAGGTCGGGAGCGATCTGCAGGACCATGTGGAAGCAGTCCGGCACGCCTGCTTCGGCCAGCAATTGCTTCGAACGGGCCGTGTCGTAGGGGATGAGCCAGTCATCCTGCCAACCGGGGTCTCCGGGCAGGAATCCTGCATTGGTGTAGGTCGGGTACCCGAGGCCGTCGAGCGCCACGTCATTCACCAGTTCGCGGTCGATGGCCATGGCGAGCGCCCAGCGAACGTTTCGAGCGTTCTCGTACTGGGCCGGATTCGAAGGGTCGCCGATCCACGGGTGGTCGGCATCAGGCTTGAACCCGTCCCTTGGGAAGACGTTCTCGCCGGTGTCCGGCCACACTTCTGCGTAGTAGTTGCCGCTGAAGATGATCGACTGGCCGGTGCCCCTGTCTGTCTGCATGGTGTATGAACCGGGCACAGCGTCGAGGGTGGGCTTGATGAACTTCAGGGAGGGCCGGATTATGTGGACGTCGCCGGTCTCGAACGCTGCTCGTTGCGTCGATTCCTCGGGGAGTTCCACGTATCGGATGGAGTCGATTATCGGCCCGCCGCGCCAGTGGTCCTTGACTGCGTCTGCGATCAACTCTTCACCGCCGACCCAGGAGCGGACCTGGAACGGACCGGTGGCGACCATGGAAGTGACCGCTGAGGCTTCTCCGTTTTCTTCGTAGAACTTCTTGCTGACCAGGGGGACGTGGTTGCCGTTAGTCTGGGCCTGTGCCTGCCACCAGTTGGGGTCGATAACGTCCTTGATGTGGAGCACTACGGTGTTCTTGTCTATGACTTCCCAACGGTCCATGTAGCGTTTGAGTTCTCCGGCGCGGCCGAAGTTGCTGTCTTCCCTGATGGCGTCGTTGAAGCTGAACGCAATGTCGTCGGCGGTCAGTTCGCCCCAGCCGTCGTGGAACATCACGCCGTCACGGATAGTGAACGTGATGGTGCCACTGGGTATGTCGTAGACCCATTCGGTTGCGATTCCCTCGGAACTCTCGACGCCCAGCTCCGGAGGCTCGGCGTACGAGTACCTGAGCAGGCTTTCGAATACCCCGGAGGAGGCGTTGAAAACGGCGGATGAGAACGCCGACTGCGACGGCAGGAATATCGGCGGGTCGACCTTGGTCATACCTACCACCAGCGTTCCGCCTCCGGAGGGCTTCATCATCATGCTTTCATCCGACTTGGAGACCATTGCGGTCGCGGCCGGCATGGCGGTGGCAGCGGGTTTCGCTTCCATCGCAGGCATCGCCGTGGCGGCAGGTTGTGCAGGCTCGGCTGGCTTCGCGGGGGCCCCTGCAACGGGATCCTCCGGCTGCTGCGGCGCGCTCGGTTCGACCGCTTCCCCACCGCAGGCGACCGCAAATGCGATCAGTCCAGCCACCAGAAGGGCTACTAAGCCCGTACTTTTTTTGATCAATGACACGTCGATACCTCCTGGGTCATGAATGCGCGCCGTTAGTTTACCCAAATTATCAGTAGTCTATGCGGCCCTGGTTCCCGAATCCGTACAGGTCGTTGTAGTACGCCTGACCATATTGGCCGTGGATACCGGGCTGCGCCTTTTCCCAGCCGTTGGCGTCCCCAAACGCTCCGATCACCCTTTCGACCGCCGGGAACGGCTCTTCCTGGCCGCCCGTGCCGGTGCTCACGACCGACACCACCTCGGGCGCCGACATCAGCAGGGGAGGGGCGGTGCCGTCTTCGTTGTCCTCTTCTTGCGTCAGGAGGATAGTGGAAATGCCCGCGCGCTCGCACGCGCGTACGCCCAGTATGGTCTCGACAAACCGCTGGCCCCTGATGTCGGTGGTCAGGACCGCGCCCTTTGCGCCCAGGCTCTTCACCAGGTGGGCAAGCCGGTCGGCCATCAGGTCCTTCTCGGTCTGCAAGGTCCAGTTTGAACGCTGGACGATCACGCCGATGTAGTTGCACGTAACGCCATGCTCGCGCGCCATCTTCAAGGCCAGCGGGTTGTTGGTCATGGCCCAGGTGCTGCCGGAGTGGCCAGAGTGGTATACGGCGCCGTCGAACAGTTCGGTGGGGCTGAGGAGCCACGGTGCAGACAGCCGGGTCTGGCCGTAGACAGAGGTCCCCAGGACGGAGCGGGCGCCGCAGAACCACTCGTCGGACGCGAGAACGAAGATGTTCACGACGCCGTCCTTGTCCGCTGCGGGCGAGGTGTCAAACGCTTCGACGTCGGCGGGATTCGCGTCCAGCGTGGTCTCGGCAAGGCGGTCGACGACTTTCAGCGTGGCCCGGCCCACAGCCGAGTGCCAGTCGTCGCCGGTCAGACCGTCGCGGGTCTCGAGTTCGACGCAGACGTTGTGGAGCCAGCCGTAGGGCCTATGGCCGCCCGGTCCCGACTTGTCGATGAATGCGCCCGGGGCGCGGAGCGGCGGCCACGTCCGTTCTTCGTAGGTTAGACCGGACGGATCGGCGCACTGGACGACCGCGACACCGGCCAGCCGGTTAGTGCGGCCCTCGCCGACCTGGTCGACCGGTCGTCCGAATACGGCAGGGTAGACCGTCCCGGGGCCGTCGACCTTGACGGCCGGTTCGACGATGTCCCGCCAGTTGATGATGCGTGCCGAGTCGCCTGGGGACGCCAGTTGGACGCGCGCTCGTACGATGTCCTGGTCTTCGAGCGCCAGCGCCTCGAGTTCCTCGTGGTCTACGTGCAGGACTCCGTCCCGGAGTTCCGTGCGACTTCCGGAGGCGAGGCCGTTTACCGGGAATGAAGCGCGTTCATACTGCACTGGCTGCCACCTCTGCTACTGGCTCTTCGGGCGGGACGAACCGGGTCGGCTGGTCAACCTCGGTCTGCAGGGCTTCGAGCGCGGTCTCTACGATTCGCCGGCCCAGCCGCCGGTCGAGTTCCGGCGTCAGCCGGGGATCGCCGCAAACGTGCTCCACGCGCACTCCTCTTATTACGCGTGAGGCGCCCACCGAGAGCGGGATAACGGGCAGGGCGGTCATCATCGCCACCGGAATGCCCTCTCGCTCGATCTCTTTCGCCATCGTTGCGCCGCAACGATTACAACTCCCTCAGGTGGCCACAAGGAGCACGCCGTCGATCCCTGCCTCCCTCAATTCCTGGCCGATCTCTGAGCCCATCCGCCGCGCCGTCGTGACCGGGGTGCCATTGCCGGTGGTCGAAAGGAAGTTCGGGTACACCCCGGCGATCACGCCTTCCTCTTCCATGTCACGCACGATGGGGAGGGGCAGTACGTAGCTGGGGTCGATTGTATTGAGATGGACGGTGCTGAAGCCCATGTGCACCGATTCCCAGTCATCGGTGCTCAGCCGGTCCAGGCCGTCGATCGAGTAGCTGAAGAAGTCCCGGGCCCGTCCGCCGACCTGGTTGTCGGGGTTGCCCTTTGGTACGAGGCCGCCGCTGGTGACCAGAGCGAGGTTGGCGGTGGACATGTCCTTGATCGGCGGAGCCGGCGCTACGTTCTCATAGCCGGGCACGAGGACCTCCGATAAGTATTCCTCTCCGTTGACCCTGGCCATCATCATGTTGAATGCGCGGTCGGCGCCGTTCAGGTCGTGCAACTTTTCCTTGCGAATGCCGCGGGGTATGTAACCGTCTTCCACCGCTGAGCCGAGTTCTTCCCCGGCTGCCAGCCGGACACCGAGTCGCGCCATGGCCGCAATGGCGGGCTGCATGCCGGACGCCTCGGTACTGGTCGGTACGGCCGTTATGTGGAGCCGGTGTGTCAGCACGCCGGTGTTTTCGGGGTGCATTCCGGTGATGGCCGGGATGCCGCGTTCTGTGGCCGCCCGGCATACAAGCGCGCAGCCCACGCCGTAGCGGCCTGCGTCGAAGGCCGGGCCGGCCACTACCAGGTCGGGCTTGTAGCGGTCGAAGAATTCGCCGATGTCGTTGATGGCCGCCTCTTCGTTCTCGACGATGTAGTTGTCGCCGCACACGATGGTGCCTACGACGGACCCGCCCGAAGGGAGCATCGACTGAAGCAGCCGACCCGGTCCGACCGGCCCGTCCTGTGCTTCAGGGGGGGCGTTGGCGTGCTCTTCGCCGCCGATGCCACCGAAGAACTGGTTGAGGTAGTGAAGTACGCGGATGTTGTTACTCATGGGAATTGCCTGTGTTTCGTAAAAGACGGCGTGTGTGAGTGTTCAGCGCCCGACCAGAGCTAGTCATTGTGGCTCTTCGTCTGCCTGGCTGAACCTCGTGTGTGCGCCCGGTTATTTGGCTATTTGGCGGGTGTGGACGCGCACGCGATGATAGTGGATTGGGGGGACGGTGAACAACGGGAATCTGCCAAATCACCGCGCTCAACCCACATGCCCTGTCATCTCATCGTCGCCTGCGGATCGAGGAAGTTGTGATCCTGGTATTCGGATCCGTGCAAATCCGAACAGGACAACATGCGGAATTGGACTTCATTCAACGCACTGGATTCATTATATAAAGCGGCCCGCCTTGACGAATGCGGATGGCCGCAAACGCACGGACGGGCCTGCTATCTTGGGATGCGGTAGGGGACGGCAAGGCTGGCGACTCCGTCTTGTGGGGCCAAAAATAAGACCTTGCCGCCCCTACCACTCCTGACATCGTACCACGCGGCACATGGTCGGCACGGGAGGTCAGCGGCCCAGTCCGAGTTAAGCAACTTTTCCGCGGGTACATACCGGGTACATACGAGGGAATAGAGAATCGTTACGGCGGCGTCAACCGCGAATGGCACAGGGCTCGTGGTCAAGTGCATTTAGGGAAGCGGCACGGACGACAAGGTTGGTCCCCACCTACGGGGCAAAGAAAATCCTTGTCGCCCCTACCACTCCCTGACATCGTACTATGCGCTACGCGGCAGTTGTAGGTATCCGATTTTGCTGTGCCACTTAGCGTTATATAAGTGCTTCACAGGTCAGCGCACGTCGGCCCCAACGCCGTGGCCGCCTACCTGGTTGGAGTATGTGCTAGCGATCAAGCCGTTTGATGAAACGGCGCGGCGGGTTTGGGCAGACCTCAATTGACGCTTGCGACGTCAGGTTCGGCGGGAGCTTCTGCCGAGTCGGCTATCGGCTGGTCCTGCTGTTGGTCAAGGCGTTCTTTTACCCACTGGCCCAGAAAGTTGAGGGAGAGGATGGTAAGGATGAGGACCAGTGCGGCGAGCAGGGTCCACCAAATCGAGGCCAACGCGTATTGCCCGCGACCGATTGGGCCTCCCCATCCGGAAGCCCCGTACACCCCGGCCGCATCCAGAATCGCGCCCATCATTACCACTGGCCCGGCGCTCACTGCCGCGACCTTAAGAATCCCAACGACGACCCGTCGGTCGACGGAATTTTGCTGCTCACAGGACAACCGAGTATCTGTCCGGACTCGGTGAAAGAACATGCCTGAGAAAAATGTCGCGAGCATGAGGGCCGGATACATTGAATATTGAACGTAATCCGGAGTGAACGGTGCCAGATATGCTCCACTAAGGGACATTATCCAAAAATAAATCGCCCAATAAAAAGATCCAGCGAGGCCTAGTAGAAGAACCGGAAAACTAGTGAAAAGCCCAAATAGCCATACCAGGCTACGGTCTACAAATCCGCCATAACGATTCGCAATATGAGCTGCTACGGTTCCAACTACTGCCGCCAATATCAGTGCGAACGCCAAGGTCAACAAAACAAACCTGAAATCAAGAAATATTCTGTTCAGCCAATCCAGGCCGATTAAATTACCGTGAAAGTCGACGGCAAATGGCACAATTATTGCCAAGAGTACAATTGTCCCGAAAAGTGCCAGGGCAATCACCGGGCGGGATCCGAACACCGGCCACTCTCGAGCCGGTGTATGCCAAGTTCCGGCGACAAGACCGCTGCCTGTCGTCGGGACGTCATAAGGATCCCGCCGAACCGACGGGTCAGCAAATGCCCTGGCGACGTCAATCATCAACATCACAATCACGTATGCAATTGTGAGCAGCATCAAGGCGCTCGCGGCCAACGGCAAGTCGAACGCTAGCGTTTGCAGCGAAGTGAAATTGGACAGTCCGCGCAATTCGAACGTCAGTTCAGTAAAGAGGACGACCGCGAACAGGATCGGCAAAAGAATGCGGGAAGACCTGAGCAGGTTAAGCAGCATGTGTTTCGCAACTGATGCCGGACCATGCCCTCCGCTGTGTGGGTCGGCGGACTGGCTTTCAATCGTGTTACCAGGACCGGCTAGTTCGTTCCTCGCTGCCCTAAAGAACCGTACGACCGCGTAAGCAATTGCTATCCCCATAGCGGCGGATGGCAACACGTAGCTCCAGACCCCGTTCCCTGCAATAGGAAACAACAATGTATTAAGAAAGAAGGTGTGCGCCAGCAAGATGCCGGGCAAGATTGGCGGAATTGCCGGAACTATGATCCTAGCCCAGCGCCCGACGTGTTCATAGCCGTGACCTTGTTGGCCAATGTAGGCCATTGCGAATATGGCTACGGCCGAGAATACGGTTGCCGCCAGAATACCGCCCGCGAGAAGCCGGAGTGACGCAGTGGCGTGTTCAAGGGCAATTGTACGAGCTGACGTCTTACGTTCTCTGGAGGTCCCAAAATCGGCCCTCACCGAATCGCCGAGCCACACCACGTATTGCACTACCAAAGGACGGTGCAATCCCAATTCATTGCCCCAAGCCTCCCATTGCTCAGCGGTGGTCGTTTCATCCACGATGAGCATGCGCGGGTCGTCCGTCGTGCGACTCGTACAAAACAGGATTGACGACATGACCACGAGGATGGCCGCTGCGATTGAGAGTCTCTTCAGCAGGTAACGTGCAATATTCATTGCTTACTTTGATCTCCGCTGTCGCAGGTCATATCCGCGTGATGACTGGGGTGGGGATGGCGGTCTGAGGTGACGGCAGGTTATCACGGCACGCCGAGCCTTCTCGCCCGGCCCAACAAAAAAGAGGCCGGAATTTTCCGGCCTCCTGGTTATATTAGCCCCCTGGCGGTGACCTATTTTCCCACACCCTCACAAGTGCAGTATCGTCAGCGCTATGGCGTTTCACTTCCGTGTTCGGGATGGGAACGGGTGGTTCCACCATGCTCCAACCACCAAGGGACCACAATATAGGCCCGCCCTGGCGCCGGCGCTGATTCAGCCGGCCCGAGGCGGGAGGGTTTTCGTGGTCGCGGGGGTAGGATTCGAACCTACGACCTTCGGGTTATGAGCCCGACGAGCTGCCACTGCTCCACCCCGCAAAGTGTTTTTGACAACCGGGCGATTTGCCTGGTTGCAAGAAGTCGATTCCGCAATTTCCGAGCCCACGTAGTGGTTCCTCAATGTGGGCCAAGCCCTCGGCCGATTAGTACCGCTTAGCTCAGGACGTTACCGTCCTTACACATGCGGCCTATCTAACCGGTAGTCTCCCGGAGGCCTTACTCTGCCCGAGGGCAGATGGGACACCTCATCTTGGAGTGGGCTTCGCGCTTAGATGCTTTCAGCGCTTATCCCTTCCCGATGTAGCTACCCGGCAATGCGGCTGGCGCCACAACCGGCACACCATTGATCAGTCCACTCCGGTCCTCTCGTACTAGGAGCAGATCTCCTCAAGTGTCCTACGCCCACGGCGGATAGAGACCGAGCTGTCTCACGACGCTCTGAACCCAGCTCGCGTGCCGCTTTAACGGGCGGACAGCCCGACCCTTGGGACCGCCTTCAGCCCCAGGATGCGACGAGCCGACATCGAGGTGCCAAACCGTGCCGTCGATGTGAACTCTTGGGCACGATCAGCCTGTTATCCCCGGAGTAGCT
>DAOUKO010000008.1:0-4172 GCA_034421215.1 Dehalococcoidia bacterium | reverse complement strand
GCCCGCACCCGGTATTGCATCAACTGCCCGGTCCGCAGGTTCATGTCCACGTACATGGGGTCCGTAACGACCTTCGGCAGCGTCGTCCAGGGGCTGGCCGACCGCTGCACCTCGTAGTGGGATACCTCATGGCCGTTCACCGTCTCTAACGGCTGCCACGTGAGGATATTTGCCAACGGCGTTTCCATCAGCGTTACCCCGGCCGGCACATCGGGGTGGCCGCGTCCGGTCCCGGCCCTGGCCGTGATGATCGCCCGGTTGTTTTCCTTGATGTAATCGTAGTAGTGGGTGGAGTGCTCGGTGTAGCCCGTCGGCAGGCTCCCCGGGCATTCCAGGTCGGCGGCGGCGTTCTTGATGCGGACGCAGTAGTCCCGGGTGTTCTCGATTTCGGCAGTAATTTCAGTGCCGGCGGTGTCATCGGTGATGAGGGTCAGGGTCGGGCCTTCACCGGCGTTGTAGCCGTCGCCGGTGCCTAGCTTGCCGATGGTCCAGACGCCGCTGCCGGGATCGTATTCCCCCTGGCTGGCGTCATACTCGGTCACGCCGGTGGGCAGGCCGGTAACCCGGACGGCAGGGGCTTCGTCCGGCCCGTTGTTCACTGCCATCACGGTGTACGCCTGCCGGTTGTCGGCCACGACGGGGTTTGCTCCGGTGTCCCGCACCTCCAGTTCCGCCATCGGACCCACGTGGAAAGTATAGGTGCCGCTGCCGGTGTACACCGTGCTGTCGGTGCGGGTCGCTTCCACGGCGAACTCCACGAGGTAAGTGCCCAGGGCCGTGAACTCAAGGAAATACGGGGCAACGAGGGTACTCTTGCTACTCAACGAAAAGGGAGTGCGCCTGTGGGTAGGGTTGGGGTCGTAAAAGGTGAATCCGTCTGAATTGTCAACGCGGACTCTGACCCGCCCTGGGGCCGCCGTGCCGTTTAAGCCGGACACAGTCACGGTACGAACGAAACTGCTCCAGTCCGCGATATGTTCGTTGAACCCCGATCTCGCGTATTTGACTTCTACGCCTGGTGAAGTTGGTTCCGCAGTGTTTCTCCTCGTGTGCCATGAGGGGGTGTTTCCGTCAGTAAGACTGGTGGCCAGGCTGTCATATCCGCGGCCTGTGGAGTCACTGACATGCACGAGAATCTGTTCCGGTTTCAGCAAATCGTTTCCGCGCCCCAATCTCCTGCCCCGCGTAACTTCCACTACTGTTGATTCAGTCATTCCGGCGAGAATTTCCACCGTGTCCGCGCTGGTACAAGGATGGGACGTCACGCCCACGCAGTCGTGAATATTGAATAGGATGATCTCGCCCTTGACCAGCGGGAGAAGCTTCGGCGTCTCTCCCAAGCAGGCGACGGAGATATCGTTCTGTCGCTTCCAGGGATCGAATTCGAACCAGGGTACGGCCCTGGTCACCTCCGCCGTCAGGCACCGCTTTTCCAGGGGCAGGTCCGCCAGGCTGTCGTTGGTGAGATTGACCGCCACCGGGAATGACATTTCGGACCGATGGTCCAGAGCGCCTATGTCCCAAATACCGATGGTTGTGTTGTTCGCGTTGAAGGTGGTGCCGGAGGGCGCCGTCTGGGTTCGGGCGAAAGTCAGGCCGGGCGACAGCTCCATTTTGACCTGTACAGCAAATTGATTGCCATCTACACTGCGAACATTAGACTCGTAGTGAGTTCTCAGTCCTTCTCCTTTACTTCTGGCCTCGACAGTGAAGGTTGTCGCCCCCCCCACCCCCGGAAACCTGTTGGACATTTCCATGACTTCTACGCCAACGTCTCCGTTGGTGTGCTTACCTTCGTGGAAGTAGAACTCCAGGGTGTTATTGGCTTCAAACTCCGGCGGCTCTGCTGGGCTTGAACCGATGATTTCGGCAGTAACGCGAAATAACGGTATTTCATCCTGTCCTAACAGTACTCTGTCCGGTGCTTCCAATGCAGCGTTCCGCGTGTACTTCGGGGTATACACTCGCGCTCTAGCCCGTACCGGGCTACCGTGAGTAAGTGTGGGGATTTTCCATAATGAGTAGTCATCAGAAGGGCTGCCGATATGAGATGTTTCGCTTACCCCGACATAGTCTGTCGTGAAATACGGCCTGACTGCTGAATTCTGGGCGCCCGGCCTGACAAGTTCGGCGTAAAAGCGGACCTTAACGTCGCGGACCTCCGGCAGCGGGTGATGGCCGATGCGGTTGGCTTGCACATAAACTGACCACCTATGGGAAGTTGCTGAGTTGGGAACGGCATAAAGCGAAAGGTCGACAGCGGGAAGGGAAGGGGATCCATCAACGCCCTGGGCGTGGGCGACGGAAGCGGTCACAACAGTCGCGATAACGGCAACCAGCACCACCGGCGCGAAAGCCAAAGACAGCATGCGGAGCTTCATCGTGTTCACAATCGGCGCAAACGCACCGGAAGCCCGCTGGCCTTCCCGTTACACGGCGCAGAGGGCTAATTCGAATTCGGGCATGGGGCATCCCCCGCCGCCTCGACGGGGGATGCCGGTAGACGGGTACTGCTAGCCGTCGTTGTGCCAGGTGATGACCATCGGGTCGCCATGTAGCGTATGCTCCACCCCGTTGAGGGTGTACGTGGCTTCGGGAGTGTACTTATACGTGCTGGCCGAATCTTGCGATACGGTTGCGGTCCCTCCGGATGAATCTTCGTCACGAACAGGGAACACAGCACCGACCAGCCTGCCGGTATTTGATGTCTCCCAGATGGTGTAAGAAAGGTCGCTGTTCGCGACGCCCCTCGGCAGTGCCCACATATTTACCCTGAGCGTCACGCTTTGGCCGACTTTCGGCGTGTGGTTGTTGGCTATCATGAACACTCGGGGGTCTTGGATCACGCCGATTTCGACGGCGATGGAGTGGTCAACGGAACTGTCGTTGTTGCCTTCGTGGTCCTTGCCGTCGCTGACATTCAGGACCAGATCGTAGGAACTCTTGGCGTCGTAGTCGAAGTCAGCGTTGGCTGCCACGACTATTTGGGCGGCGTCGGGGTGGGTCCGGGAGGTAACGCTGAACTTGTCGCGGTCGTCTCCCGACAGGGTGTAGGTCAGCGCCGGGGCTTCCGCGCCGAAGACTCGTATCGGCTCACCCACATGGGCACCGGCGGCGGCGTCCTCGTGGACGTTGCGGCTGATGCCGAACATGGGCGGCTCCGTTTCATCCAGCTTGTCACCCACCTGGAAGACATACTGCTTTATTTCGCTTGTCTCGTCGTATTTGCTGCTGATGCGCTCCCAGTCGTCGCCCGCGCCACTTGGCTTTTCTTCACGGACGAAGCCCTGGAGGTGGGCCGAAAGAGTGTAGGAGCCCTTCTTGGTGAAGATCCACTGCAAAGCTCGGTACTCGCCGGGGTCCAGCATCATGTCATGTTCCTCAACATCGACATCGGTGCTGTCCAAGACGGGTTTGCGCCTCTCCTCGTTGTCGCCCCGGCGAATCTTGGGATCTTCGTAAGCGAAGAAATGGGGTGCTTCGGCATGGTCAACGTTCCGGTAGCGCGCGGTTTCGAGCATCCAACGCATGGGAGCGTCATTGTCACTCCCGAGCCAGTATTTGTCGTCGAACAAAGCGGCGGAAAAACCCACGCTCAGGTCCGAGGTCTCATCCGCGTCGGTGTCCAGATCGTCCAACCGCAACCACCAGACCTTCGTCCCATCGGGCACGGGATCGCCATCCTCAATGCCCAACGCCACGCGAACCTCCGGGTATTCCTCCAGCGACAACTGGCCGTCGGTTACGTCGTTGTTCATGGCGACCACAGCCACTTGATGCACGTCCTTCACGTGTATGATGGCCTCCTTGGTATCGATGCTGGAGGCGGAGCGGGTGTAAGTTACCTTTTTAATCTCCTTCTCGGTCACGGGGTCGGTCTCGGTTGTGACCGTCCTGGTCATCTTGGGCGGGCACTCGTTGGTGTGCATGATGCCTTCGTAGGGGTCCTGGCTGGTCCGTTCCCAGTAGGCGTCAAAGAGGGCGAAGTGGCCTTCGGTCACTTCGTGGGGCTCTTCCATGAAGGCGGTGTTGGTCCCGGGTCCGGGTCCGCAGGGCTTGGGGTTGGCGTAGACGTTGCCCGCGTCCTGGGCCCTGGTGGGGCTGGCGACGCTCATAGCCAGCAGGGTGATGACCAGTGCGGCCAGGGCCACGGCCGCCGCGTAGAACCTGAA
>DAOUKO010000007.1:0-321671 GCA_034421215.1 Dehalococcoidia bacterium | reverse complement strand
ATCGGGGTCCGGCAAGACGGGGTTGGGGTGTTTGGCGTTTGTAGGGTTGGCGAGGGTGATGGTGCGGTTGGGGCGTAGCCGCGCCCGTCCCCTGGGTACCGGATCGGGGTCCGGCACGACGGGGTTGGCTGTCTGGCGTTTGTAGGGTTGGTGAGTGTGATGGTGGGGTGTGTGGGAATGGCGGTTTGGGTGTAGCCGCGCCCGTCCCCTGGGTACCGGATCGGGGTCCGGCACGACGGGGTAGGGGTGTCTGGCGTTTGTAGGGATGGCGAGGGTGATGGTGGGGTGTGTGGGAATGGCGGTTTGGGTGTAGCCGCGCCCGTCCCTTGGGTACCGGATCACGTCCGGCACGACGGGGTAGGGTGTGGGAGGTCTGGCGGTAGTGACGTGGCGGAGCCTTCGCCGCGCACCGCGTCCCTTGCCCCATGGGTACCGGATCGGGGTCCGGCACGACGGGGTAGGGTGTGGGAGGCTTGGCGGTAGTGACGTGGAGGTGCCTTCGCCGCGCACCGCGGCCCTTGCACTGTGGGTACCGGATCGGGGTCCGGCACGACGGGGTAGGGTGTGGGAGGCCTGGCGGTAGTGACGTGGAGGAGCATTCGCCGCGCACCGCGGCCCTTGCACCATGGGTACCGGATCGGGGTCCGGCACGACGGGGTTGGTGTGTCTGGCGTTTGTAGGGATGGCGAGGGTGACGGTGAGGTGTGTGGGAATGGCGGTTGGGGTGTAGCCGCGCCCGTCCCCTGGGTACCGGATCACGTCCGGCACGACGGGGTTGGGTGTCTGGCGTTTGTAGGGATGGCGAGGGTGACGGTGGGGTGTGTGGGAATGGCGGTTGGGGTGTAGCCGCGCCCGTCCCCTGGGTACCGGATCGGGGTCCGGCACGACGGGGTTGGGGTGTGGAAGGCTTGGCGGTAGTGACGTGGAGGTGCCTTCGCCGCGCACCGCGGCCCTTGCACCGTGGGTACCGGATCGGGGTCCGGCACGACGGGGTAGGGGTGTGGGAGGCCTGGCGGTGGTGACGTGGAGGCGCCTTTGCCGCGCACCGCGTCCCTTGCCCCATGGGTACCGGATCGGGGTCCGGCACGACGGGGTAGGGTGTGGGAGGCTCGGCGGTAGTGACGTGGAGGAGCCTTCGCCGCGCACCGCGGCGCTTGCACCATGGGTACCGGATCACGTCCGGCACGACGGGGTAGGGTGTCTGGCGTTTGTAGGGATGGCGAGGGTGATGGTGGGGTGTGTGGGAATAGCGGTTGGGGTGTAGCCGCGCCCGTCCCCTGGGTACCGGATCGGGGTCCGGCACGACGAGTTAAGGTGTTGCGTCGCCCGTCCTCTGGGTACCGGATCACGTCCGGCACGACGGGGTTGGTGGGACGCGGGCGTCTATTTGGCCTCGCGGAGGGCTTGTTCGAATCCGGCGAGAGAGCCTTCGAGGGTGTGGTCGTCTACGCAGTAGGAGGCCCTGAAGTAGCCTGGCGTGCCGAAGCCGATGCCCGGGACTGTGAGGACGAGCTTGGATTGGAGCAGGCGCACGAAATCGGTGTCATCGGGGATAGGGGACTTTGGGAACAAGTAGAAGGCGCCTTCCGGCTCGACGCAGTCGTAGCCCATACGGGTTAATGCCGAGTAGATGAAGTCCCGCTTCTTGCGGTAGACGTCGATGTCCACCTGTGCGCCCTGAATCCGCGCGACTATGCGCTGCATGATGGCCGGGGCGTTGACGAACCCGAGCGTTCGGAGCGCGAACGACGCTGCGTCCATGAAGTCGGCGCGTCCCGGGTCGACAGGGTTCGCCGCAATGTAGCCAATGCGTTCGCCGGCGAGCCCGAGGTCCTTGGAATGGGATGTTGCCACCAACGAACGCTCATGGTGCGGGTAGATGAATGGGTAGGGATAGTCTGAGTAGATCAGCTTCCTGTACGGCTCGTCGGCCACCAGGTAAATCTCGGTGCCAAAGCGGCGTTCCGCATCACGAATTACCGCTCCCAACTCGGCAATACGCTCTGCCGGATATATGACTCCGGTCGGGTTATTGGGAGAGTTGATGATTACCGCCCTGGTACGCGGGGTAATTGCCGCGGCGAGCGACTCTGGATCGGGCTGAAAGTCCTCGTCGCAATTGGCGATCTTCGTCTGCCCGCCCTGGTGTGAGATGTAGAAGACGTACTCCGCGAAGTAGGGGGCGAAGAGCACGACCTCGTCGTCCTGGTCCAGTATCGAGCGAAGGACCACGTTCAGGGCGCCCGCCGCGCCCACCGTCATAAGAACGTCGTCGCCGGTGAAGGGAAGGCCGGTCTCTTCCGATAGTTCCAGCGCCACGGCGGCCCTGGTTTCCGGAAACCCGCCGTTGGGCATGTAGCGGTGCGTCCCGGGGGTCTCGTCCTGGGCGATGCGCATCAGTTCCGTCCGAAACTCAGGCGGCGGTTCCAGGATGGGGTTTCCGAGGGAGAGGTCGAAGACCTTGTCCGCGCCGTGGATGCGTCGCAGTTCGATGCCTTCCTCGAACATGCGCCTGATCCAGGAACTTTCCTTCATCTGCTCACGGACTTTTGAAGATATTGCCATTCAGTCCATCCTGTTCTGTAAATACCAGGAATCACGAAAGCCTTGTGGAGTCCACAGGGGGCGACGAATGTCGGGCCGTGAGTCTCGGCCACAAGGCTGGCGGGTTTGAAACCCGCCGCTACGGCGGGACACGGCAACGAGGTCTGTTTTCATAGCAGGTACTTTGTTGCGCTACTTCAAAAACTTGCGCCAGAGCTTGCTGAGAATAGGCGCGCCGGTGTTTGGGTCATGCACGACGTACGTGCCGGCGATGCTGTCGTGCCAGCCGCGGCGTTTCGAATCGCGCACGATCCACGCGATTCCGAGGCCGAATGCGACGTACGACACGACCTTGCCTGCAACTTCTCTCGGGATGGCGACGGCGACGCCCGGCGTCCGACCGTTTTCGTCAACTACGACGATTCCCGCCACCCATTTGCCGACTGTCCGACCCCAAATGCCTGTTGGGAGGATGAAATAGGCCAGGAAAAGCAGGACTTTGATTGCGACGTATTTGCCTGAGAAGAAGCTGTCGCTGGACACGTTGTCATACGCAGCAACGACCAGGGCCAACAGGCCGAGATCGACGATCCACGCATACAACCTGGTCAGAGGCCCGGCCGGGTTTATGGGATAGGTCCTTGGCTCAGACTTGCCTGGCCGCGGAACGGAGTCATGCGGTGCGGGAGTGGAAGGGACGGTGTTTCCGGCCGTTCCGCGTTTGCGTTTTCTTTTTCGGTCTCTGGCGCGCGTGGACACGCATGTCTCCCGTTCGGGTTTGTGCGAATGTCACTATGTTAACGCGGCGGTGTAGGGGGTAGCCGCGCCGCCTTGGCCCCGAGTCCATGGGTACCGGATCGGAGTCCGGCACGACGGGTAAAGGGGGTTTTTGGGTTAGGGGGTAGCCGCGCCGCCCTTGCCCCGCGTCCATGGGTGCCGGATCGGGGTCCGGCACGACGGGTAAAGGGGTTGTTGGGTAAGGGGGTAGCCGCGCCGCCCTTGCCCCGCGTCCATGGGTACCGGATCGGAGTCCGGCACGACGGGTAAAGGGGATGTTGGGTTAGGGGGTAGCCGCGCCGCTCTGGGCCCGCGTCCATGGGTACCGGATCGGGGTCCGGCATGACGGGTAAGGGGGTGTTGGGGTAGGGGGTAGCCGCGCCGCTCTGGCCCCGCGTCCATGGGTACCGGATCGGGGTCCGGCACGACGGGTAATGGGGATGTTGGGGTAGTTGGGTAGCCGCGCCGTTCTTGCCCCGCGTCCATGGGTACCGGATCGGGGTCCGGCACGACGGGTAGAGGGGGATGGGAGGGTGTTTGACCTGTTGGAATGCCGCAACTACGATGCGCCGGTACTTACACGTCGATGGGACACTGACAGGAGATTTTGCATGGGACGACTCGAAGGCAAGGTGGCGTTGATAACCGGCGCAGGTTCGGGAATAGGGGAATCGACGGCGGAGTTGTTTACGGCCGAAGGCGCGGTCGTTGCTGCGCAGGACATCGACGCGGCGGCGGCCGGAAGGGTTGCGTCGCTGGTCGAAGAGTCGGGCGGGCAGGGCATCGCGCTCACAGGCGACGTGTCCAGCAAGGCGGATGCCGAACGCATTGTCTCGGACACTGTAGAGCGCTTCGGTCGCGTGGATATCCTCGTCAACAGCGCGGGAGTTACGCCAAGGTACGCGAAACCGGAATGGGACTTCGAGCAAACGTGGGACTGGGTGATCAGCGTCAATCTCAAGGGCACCTACTTGATGTCTTGGTTCGCCGTTGAGGAGATGAAGAAACAGGGCTCGGGAGCCATCGTCAACCTCGCCTCGATAATAGGACTCGTAGGCTATCCTCACGGCTTCAGCGACGGTTTCAACGCCTACCCGCACAGCAAAGGCGGTGTGGTGCAGATGACGAGGGAGATGGGGGTCGGCCTTGCGAAGACCGGCATCAGGGTTAACGCCATCTGCCCTGGGTTCCTGTTTACACCCCTGACCCGTACGTTGACCGACAATCCGCCGATGCTGGACAAACTCGAGTCCGCTCACCCTATGGGCCGGCTTGGCAGGCCTGAGGAGGTCGCCACGGCCGCGGTGTTCCTGGCGTCGGACGAGGCCTCGTTTATCACGGGTACCTGCCTGACGGTCGATGGAGGGTATACGGCCCAGTAGGCCCCAGGACCGCGTTCCTGATGCGCTGAATTCGGGCTCAGGCGTTTACCAGGGAAAGCAGAGGCCGGCCCTGGGACAAGCGGACGCACTGATCGACTGAGAATTGCAGCGACCGCTCGCTGCCCTCCCGGGTTCCGCCCGCCCAGTGCGGCGTGATGATTACGTTGTCCATCGAAAGCAACGGGTTGTCCGGGGGTGTGGGCTCTTCGATCAGGACGTCGAGCCCTGCGCCCGCGATCTCGCCCGAATTGAGAGCATCGATGAGGTCCTGTTCGTCCACCACGGGACCTCGGCACGTGTTAATCAGGATTGCGCTCCGTTTCATCAACCTCAGCTCTCGTTTTGAGATTAGCCCGGTCGTGGCGTCCGAGTGGGGGACGTGGAGGGTGACGATGTCGGACTGTTCCAGCAACTCGTCCATCGCGGTGTATCGCGCGCCGAATTCCAGTTCGCGGCCCGGCATTTCGTCGATGAAGTCGAAATAGAGAATCCGGCAGTCGAAACCTGCGAGCCTCCTGGCGACCTGCCGGCCGATGTTGCCGAAGCCCACTATGCCGACGGTCTTGCCGGTGATTTCAGACCGGAACGGTAGGTGAGCGATACCGTCTGTCCACTTGCCGGCCTTGGTGTTTTGCCAGGCGTGCATCAGACGGCGATACAGGGCCAGCATGAGGCTGATGGAGTGTTCGGAGACGCTGACGGCGTTAGAACCCCCGTTGTTGGCCACGGCGATCCCGAGTTGTCGCATCGCGGCAACGTCGACATCCTCGTAACCGGCCGCGAGCACCTGGATGAGTTTCAGATCGGGGCACTGCTCTGCGACCGCAGTCGAAAAGCTCGGCGGGAATGCAATAACCGCTTCGACGCCCGCCAGGGCCTCGATCATTTCGCCTTCGCCCAGGTCGGGGTCCACCTGCCTTAGCTCGAGACTGTCCGGGGCGAACTTTTGGATCATTTCCCACCGGCCGGCGAAGACACCCGGGGCTGTACTTCCAACATATGCGACTTGAGTCATGGGCCTGGTCCCGTTAGTCCGACTGGGTTTTCCGATGGGCGTTCGGTCAGATCGAACCACCCGGACGGGATTCTACCCCCGGCGCCGGTTAATCGGCCCGGTCCTCAACAGGCAGGCGGGCTGGGGGTTATAGGCCGAACCGCGCGGGCGACAGGGGAGCAGGGATCGCGGCGGCGTCAGACTCACCCGTTATGGCGTCGGCAAGCATCTCCGCGAGCGCGAGGCTGAGCAACACGCCCTTCTTGCCCGCGCCCGCCAACGCCCACAGTCCCTCCGCGTCATTCAACGGGCCCACGATGGGGATTCCATCTTCGGTCACGGGTCTCAGGCAAGCCGTGTGCTCAGCGACCTCACCGTTGCGAATGGCGGGAATGAAGTCTGCCGCGCCGTCCAGGATGTTTCGCCTGCCCGATTCCGACGGACTGTCGTCGTAGCCCATATCCCATTCGGTGGTACCGACCCAGACCAGCCCGTCCGGCTTGCGGCCGACGTTTTGCCCGCCGTGGCCAACCCGGTGCCGGAATTCCGTACCGGGCAGCCGGAGCCTGAGGATCTCGCCCTTGACCGGCTTGATGGGAAACCTGGGCACGCCTTCAAGCTCGGACCGGCCGGCCCAGGGACCCGTGGCCAGGACGACCGAACCGGCGGATATCGATTCGCCTGAATCCAGGACCAGGCCGTCGACGCGTCCGCTCGATGATGTGACCGACTTCGCGTTGCCGGTAACGAATTTTGCCCCCAGCCGACGCGCGGACCCTGCCAGGGCACGGGTGTAGTCGTTTGAGTCGAGTTCCAGTTGCGGTCCCTGGAGGATGCCGCCCGCGATGTGTGGAGTCACGAGCGGTTCGAGTTCCAGGACCTGGGCTGCGCTGAGCAATTCGCCCCTGAAGCCGGCTTTGATGAGCCTGGTTGCCTCCGCGTCTATGCTCGACATCTCCGAATCGTCTTTGGCGAGGGTGATCGATTCGACCGGTCGTAGTTGATAGTCGATGCCCGATTCGTCTTTCAGGGCATCGTAGTGTTGCTTGTGCAGTTCGAATGAGCGTTTCGCGGGTCCGGCGACCGGGCCGGGTATGCCGGCGCCGGAGGCTGGGTAGAGGCCGCCCCACGATTTGCCTGAGGCGTGGGCGGCAACGACGTCGCGCTCGACCACCGTCACGCGTAGGTTCCTGGCGGCCAATTCCCGCGCCAGGGCGCATCCGCACGCACCGCCGCCGACGATTACGACATCGTTTGTTTTCGTCATGGATGGTTTCCCGCGGGCTGGATAGAGGGTGTCCGAGGTGACGTTCGTGGTTCGTAGTATGCCACTGCATTTGCGAAGACGAGGTATTGGCGTGTTACGAGCGGGAGATTCTTCGGCTGCGCCTCAGAATGACACGAAAGGGCGTTCAGGGTGTAGCCGCGCCATTCATCCCCCAGCGGGCGCCCACATCCCAGCGCACCCTACATGGGGTGTTGGATTGCAAGGGTGTTTGGTGATGTCGTGTGTTTGGGTGGTAGCCGCGCACCGCGCCTGGGTGCCGGATCGGAGTCCGGCAAGACGATGGGGGGTGTGGTCGCCTGGTGGGCTTGATGGGCACTGGTTTGGACGGGGTCGCGTCCTTTCCAGCACCCCACCATGGGTACCGGATCGGGGTCCGGCACGACGATGTGGGCCGGATTGTGTTCCTCGCCATGACGGGGTGGCGCTGATGGATGACGGCGCGGGCGTGCGGAAACGATGTTCAAATCAGGCTGACGGCAGGGTCACGACGAACCTGGCGCCTTTGCCGGGCTTGCTTTCTGCTCGTACGGAGCCGCCGTGGGCTTCAACCAGCTTTCGCACGATCGTGAGGCCGATACCCGCGCCGCCGGTTGAACGGCTGCGAGACTTGTCTACTCGATAGAACTGGTCGAATACTCGCGGCAAGACATCGTCGGGGATCCCCGGTCCAGTGTCCTCGACCGCCAACTCTACTGCCCCAGGCCCGGGTTGGCCTGCCGAAACTGTCACGGTTCCGCCCTTCGGGGTGTGGGTCAGGGCGTTTTCGACCAGGTTCGCGACCACCTGGCCGATGCGCGTCCGGTCAACTTCCACCTTCGGGAGGCCGTTTGCTGGGTCAAAACTGATCGAAATGCTTAACTCGGCAGCGCGGGGTTTGAATGAATTCACCGTGTCCCTGGCGATGGTCGCCAGGTCTTCTTTTTCCAGATCGAGGCGCAGAGCTCCGGCGTCTGCAATGGACAGAATCCGCAGGTCTTCCACCAGTCGCGACAGGTGAATGGTCTGTTGGTGCAGGGTTTCGATGGTGGAGGCGTCCGGCTCCAATACGCCGTCTTGTATCGCCTCGATGTAGCCGCGGATGTTCGTGAGCGGGGTGCGAAGTTCGTGGGCTATGTCGGCGGTCATGTTTCGACGGTGGGCCTCGGTGCGCTCAAGCGTGGTGGCCATCTCATTGAACGTAGTGGCGAGTTCCCCCACTTCGTCCCTGCGATTCGAGGGCACGCGGTAGGAAAGGTCGCCCCCTCCGAGCCGCCGGGCCGCTCCGGTGAGGCTTCGAATTGGGCTGAGCGCTTCCCTGGTAAACAGGGTCACGATCAGCAGCCCCGCAAGGCCGGCGCCCAGGCCGGCGATCATCAGGGACCGCTGAAACGACGATTCGAGCCTCGACAGCGAGGGTTCGGCGATTTGGGAGATGACTTCGGACGTGGGCGCTGCCGCCGCCAGTGGGGCGGAAGGTCGCGCTCCTTGCGGGCCCGGTTCAGCTGAGTCACCCGGGGCCCCATTGCCTAGCGACCGGCCTGTCCGGCGTTCCGTTATCTTCACCCACACCTGATCCGGCGGCGGCGGCCCCGTGGTTGAGGCACGGTCGACGAGCATGTAGCCGATTTGTCGTCCCTGCACCCACAGGGGCCGCTTGATGTACTTTCCAGCGAAGACGGCCCCCTCATCCAGGTGTTTATCGGGTTGCGTTACGACGTTATGCGAGTCGGCGACGATGTACCCGTATTGGTTGGCGACGACGACGCGCCAGCCGAAGAGCATTCCCACCTGGTGGACCGCGTACTGGACGCGGGCCCAGTCTTCTTCCAGACCGTATGCGTTGTTGACAAGCTGTTCGGCGCGCAGTGAGCGGGCGAATTCGACTTCCTCTGCGAATTTCTTGGTTTCCTGTCGGGTGGCGTAGGCCGAGTAGGAACCGACTCCGGCGAGAGTGAGGGCCAGGATCACCGCAAAGCCCAGCGTAAGCCTGAACTGGAGCCCTTGTGTGACCCTAAGCAGGTTCAAATCGGTATCCGATGCCGTAGACCGTTTTGATGTACTGATCTGCGCGCCGGGAGGACTTCAACTTCCGTCGTAAATTCGAAACGTGGGTGTCAATGGTCCGGTCGAACCCGTCAAAGTCGTAGCCCAGGGCTCCGTTAATCAGTTGGTCCCGCGTGACCGTCCTGCCTTCAGACGCCATGAAGTATTCGAGCAACGAGTATTCGGTGGGTGTCAACCTGGCAGTCTCCGGGCCTATCTTCACCGTGCGGGCATCGAGGTCCATGGTTATGTCGCCTATTTCGAGAAGATCCTGGCGCGCCGGGGGCTCTTGTGAGACCGGTCTGCTCCGGCGCAGGACGGCGTTCACCCTGGCTACGAGTTCGCGCGGGCTGAACGGCTTGGTCACGTAGTCGTCGGCGCCGATGTTCAGCCCGCGTAACCGGTCCTCTTCTTCCACGCGTGCGGTCACCATAATGATCGAGACGTCTGAATTGGCCCGAAGGTTCTTGCACACCTCTATGCCATCCATGCCCGGCAAGTTCAGGTCCAGGACCACGAGTGAAGGGCTGCGTTCCAGCGCCAGTCTCAGGCCTTCTGCCCCGTCCTCGGCGGCCAAAACCTCGTAGCCGGCCTGGGCCAGGTAGAGACGGACCAGACGCGCGACAGCAGGGTCGTCTTCAACGACGAGGACTGACCTGACTCCGGCAGGGGGCGCTACTTCCTCGCCTTCCCGGGTCCGGTCCTCTAGCAATTGTGTATGTGACACCGCAAGGACACCCTCGCTAGCCGATTTCAAAACGTCCAGGCCATTTGGCGCGGGACGTTTGGTCTTACTTTCTGTTTACTCGATTAATGTCAAGACTTTTCCAAGATGGCGTCGAATGAGACCCTGACCGGTTGCGAAATGGCATCGCGTCCGTTGCCGCGCCCTGCACCCCTCGGGCGCCCACGAGAGACTCCCCTTCGACTGGTCGTCTGAGAGCGTGTCTGGGGAGTGTTGCGCGGGCGAGCGCATCCCAATGCAGCTTAGACACCCCCCGGATAATCTTTCGAAGGTTTATGCACTATCCCCTCCCGGATCATCCTGGCCCTGTCCGTACCTGGACACGGAACCGCCCTTGAATCTCAGGAGGGACCGTTGGAATGCCGACCAACCGGACTTGAGTGTTTCCGTCACCAGCAACCTTACGAACACGAACACGGCCAAGCCGGCAACCCCGGCGATCAGTTGCCACCTGACATCCAGCAGGAAGGCTACGACGACTATGATCGTGACCCCGATCGCCGCTGCGTGGCCCGTACTCCTCAATACGGCGAGAATTACGAGGCCGGATGCAAGGCCGATGCCCCCGGCGATGGGCACCATAGTCACAATCCCGCCGATAGCCGTAGCCAGAGCGGCTCCGCCCCGGAACCGCAGGAATACCGGGTACATGTGGCCCGTAATTGCTGCTGCTGCGGCTAGTGCAAACAGGTCCTCGTCGATACCCAGCGCGATTGCAACCAGGACCGCCGCGACCCCTTTGCCCACGTCCCCTACGAACACCAGGGCGCCGAGTTTTTTGGAGATCGCACGGAAGGTATTCGCGGCGCCGGGGTTGCCCGTGCCCACCTCGAAGATGTTCACGCCGACCGCGCGGGCCACCAAAAACGCCAACGGCAAGGACCCGAACAGATAACCGGCAATTACCGCAGCGACGAGGCGCGCCAATTCTCCGCTATCAAATTCCATCAGTTCTCCTAACAGGAACCAAAATGGGAGGGCAGGGGATGCCGCCGACCGTCAACGGCAGCGCACCCCAATCCGATAGGGTTACACATTGTAGAAGGGCTTCCTTGCCCCACGTCTCGCCGGGAATTGCCGCCAGGGACAGCCTTCGCCGAGTAGACAGGACACCTGCTGCAGTGCCCCGCGTTCTCATAGTCGCATTCGACGGGCTCCAGCCTTCACAGGTCCGGCCTGACCTCGCGCCAAATCTCTCCGACTTTGCGGCCGGGGGTGTGACATTCGCCAGGAATCACCCTGTTTTTCCCACGGTTACCAGGATAAATGTCGCCAGCCTCGTCACAGGCTGCCATCCCGGACCGCACGGACTGGCCGGCAACTCGCTCGTCTTTCGGGACCACGACCCGAACAGCGTCTTGCAGGCCATGGAGCCGGTGCTTACCCGGGTGGCGGAAAAGACGGGTCGAGTCCTGTTAAAGCCGACGCTTGGGGACATCCTGCACGAACATGGGCAGGAGTATGTGGCCGTGGGCGTCGGTACTTCCGGTAATGCTTACGTACAAAACCCGCGGGCAGAAACTATTGGCGGGGCAACGATACACCCGGAGTTCTGCCTGCCCAGAGACCTATATGCAGAGCTGGTGGAACGGTTCGGACCGTGGCCAGGCAACGAGTTGCCGAATACGCCGCAAATGGAGCATGGGGTCCGGGTGTTGACCGAGTACGTGCTGGCGGAGCGAGACCCATCGGTCGCGCTTATCTGGTTTTCGGAGCCGGATAGCTCGAACCACAAGGCGGGGGTGGGCGCCACCCTTTCAAATCGGGCCCTGGCCTCTGCGGATGAGCAGTTCGGTCGGATCATCTCGTGGATGGAACGGCACGGCGGCATGGAAGAGACCGACGTGATAGTGGTCTCCGACCATGGATACGCGACTATCGACGAGGTCGTTGACATTGAAAGCGAGTTGCGCGCTGGAGGGTTCGCGCACGGTGACCGTCCTGGCGGAGTTTTGACTGCGACGAACGGTGGAGCGGCGCTCTTCTACGTGCACGATTCCGACGCGGATACCGTGGCGAGGCTGGCGACTTGGCTTTCGGGGCAGCCGTGGTGCGGCGCCATGCTGGCGTCTGGACGCGTCGGGGCGATTCCCGGCACGCTTCCGGCCAGCGTGGGCAACATCGAAGGCCCGAGAGGACCGGATCTGGCGATGTCTCTTACCTGGGACTCTGCTCCAAACGTCACCGGATACCCCGGACTCACGGCGTGTTTTGGCGGCCAGATCGGCGTGGGCACACACGGTGGGATGAGCCGGCACGAGTTGCGGAATACGCTGATGGCGAGTGGGCCCAGTTTCCGCCGTTCCACCGTTATAGATACGCCGACGGGCAACATCGACGTCGCGCCGACAATTCTCCACCTCCTGGGCCTGCCGGGCGGGGAAGACATGGACGGGCGGGTGCTATTTGAGTCACTCGCCGATGGCAGTGAATCGGCAGACGTCGATCCGCGAACCGAAACCCACTTCGCCGAATTGGGGGGTTACCGGCAGAGGGTGACCGTTACCACGGTGGGCGGGTCTGCTTATCTCGACGAGGGGAACGTTGTTTAGAAGCGGGCCGGCGGGCGCGGGGACAGTGTCGCCGACGGACGGGTCCTGGGCCCGGCGTGATCGCGTGTAACGGTCCAATATGCAATAATGCCGCGTCCCGTGCGACACTGCGGCCGTCCCCGATTGACCCCGGGTCAAGCAGGAGAGGAGATGACCTTGTCCAAGAGACGCTGTCGTGAATTCTCTGTCGCTGTCCTGATGATGACCGCGCTCATCCTGGCCGTTGGGTGCTCAGATGAGGAATCGCCCACCGCCACTCCGGCTCCGCCCGCCACCGCAGCGCCGACATCCGTTCCCGCCTCCGCTCCGGATCCAACGCCTACCGCGGTCCCCACGGCCGTACCAGAGCCAACTCCCACACCCACACATGTTCCAACGGCTACGCCCGAGCCTCAAGCGGAGGACTTCCTTGCTGCCGTGTCTGCGAATTTCGCCGTAATGACTTCTGCGACTTTCGGCGTGATCGACGAAAAGGAGTCCGGCGCGTTGTTCTTCGGGACGACGTTCAAGAGCATGGAAGCGGTTGTGAAGGCCCCGGACAGTTACCGGATGCTGGTGGATGTGGTGGCGCCGGGGTTTGGATTTGTGGAAATCGAAATAATCAAGGTGGATGAAAAGGCCGTCATGAAGTTCTCAAAGGACGCGCCATGGATCCCATTGCCACCGGAACAGGTGCCGTTCAATTTCGCCGGCCTGGTACAAGTGTTCGGGAATTTGCCTTCGACGGTCCAGAGCGTGGCGATGAAAGGCAAGGAGACCTTGAATGGGGTGGAGACCGTTCTCGTAGAAGTAGTCGTCCCGTCTGACGCCCTGACGGACCTCATTACGTCCGCCGATCCCGGAAATGAAATTACCATGACCATGTGGATCGATGTGTCGGAGTTCACCCTGCGACAACTGAGGCTTGCGGGCCAGATCTACAACGACGACGGCCCGGAGACCACACGTCTCATGACCATGGACGACATCAACGTCCCGGTTGACATTGAACTTCCGGACGTATCCTCCGGCCAGTGAACGCATTCCGGTCTGCCATCGACCGCCTGCGTGCGTCCCAGACGGCTGTACTGGCAATCATCTGCCTGGGGGTTTTCTCGACCGCCCTCGACCAGACCGTTGTGGTCGCCGCCTTGCCCGAGGTCATGGTGGACCTGGAGATCCCGCTCACGGACCTGGATACGGCGGCCTGGATTGTTACGGCGTACCTGATTGCCTACACGGTTGCGATGCCGCTGGCAGGTCGCTTGTCAGACGTCTACGGGCGTGTACGGATGTTCCACGCGGCGCTGATTGTGTTCTCAATCGGGTCGGCGCTGGTGGCGATGGCCACGACGTTCAATTGGATCGTGCCCGCCAGGGTGATCCAGGCCATCGGCGGAGGCGCCACGGTCCCGATCGGCATAGCCATGGCCGTGGCAGTTGTGTCGAAGGAGAAGCGGGGAATTGCGATAGGACTCGTCGCCGCCTCAGCCGAAGCCGGTTCCGTAATCGGACCTCTATACGGTGGTGCCATCATCGAGTGGATCGGCTGGCGATGGATTTTCTGGCTGGACGTACCCCAGAGCCTCATTCTCATTGGGCTGATGGCGGTCCTGCCCAACCGTTCCAATCCCGATGCGAAGATGGACTACGTCGGGGCGTTGGCGCTTGGCGCTGCGCTCACTGTCATGACGCTGGCGCTGGCCCAGAGGAGCATATTCACCGGGGAGTCTGCATTCCCGTACCTGATGTTGGTGTTGGGGGCTGTCTTAGTCGGTGGGCTGATCTACGTGGAGAGGCGGACGGTCCAGCCACTACTTGCGTCGTTCCTCTACACGTCCCGGGCTTTCATCTCGTCCAACATTGCCCAGTTCCTGGTGGGGATCGCGTTGATAATGGCGTTGGTGTGCGTACCGCTGATGTCCAACACCGTCATGGAAAAGGAGACGTGGGAGTCCGCCCTGAACCTGGTACGCCTCACGGCGGCAATTCCCGTTGGGGCCGTTGTAGGCGGGTACATCATTCGCTGGCTGGACGTGCGGGCGGTCTGCATAACCGGCCTGGTGCTGATGGCGGTGGGGTTGCTGTTCATGAGCGGCTGGGAAAGGGATGTGGGGGAAATCCGGCTGACCGTTCCGTTGGTCGCTGCGGGCCTGGGGTTCGGGCTGGTCATCCCGCCAATTGGCGTTGCCGCGTTGAGCGCGGCGCCCAGCGATTACTGGGGCGCCGCGGCCTCACTGGTCACCGCGTCGCGGATGGTGGGCATGGCATTGGGGCTGGCCGCGCTGTCTGCGTGGGGTATCGAGCGTTTTTACAGCCTGACCGCGGATGTGACCCTGGGGGCGAATTTCGAGGAGACGGAGGCCGTCCTGATCGACGCCGGTGTCACCGTATTCCAAAACCTCTTCATGATTTCGGGCTTCCTGTCCCTGATAGCCATATTGCCGGCCCTGTTGATGAAGGTGGAAGACGGCAAGGAAGAAAGCAGCTTTACCTGATTTCCGGTGGTGTAGGGCGCATCTGAATTTCCGCCGCTCCGGAGTCGAGCGCGGACATCCGTTCGACCGGTCCCGGTGGTAAGCGGTGCTTTTCGGGATCAAACAGACTGCGTGAAATGGTGGACAAGTTGTTGATACCTGATATCATTAAGAACCTAAACCAGCATCAATCACAGTGTGGCAGAGCTCGGACGCGCCGCGACCAGCAGGGGCAGGTCGGACATAAGCAGCATGTCGACAGGCGCAGTCGAAATCAAATTGAACCGCGGAACCACCCAGAACGAGGCCCCCAACACCTCCCAGTTCCGCGACTCTGTGGCCGCCGACTCCGGCCACGCGTAAGATGCCACCGGCGAGGACGCTCCCGACTCCTCGCCGGTGGCCAATTACGCTCTCTCACACCCTAACGACACCTGCCGCGACTTCCTTGCGAGAGTCTTCCACCCGCGGGCTTTCTTGAGAAATCGCCCGGTCCCGGCTGGACGAATGGCGTCTCACACCAGGGCCATTAGCGAAGGCCTCCTACGCGCCGGGTCGTGGTCCGGCTGATTCGGCACATTACTCTCAACAACTTCGAGCCGATCCTTCGTTGAAACGATGCTGGCACGGGACTTGCCGCGCAGCGTAGGATTGCCCCCAAATTGTTTGACCGTCGCTTGCGCGTGGAGAGTGAAATGGCCAATCGAATTAACCTCATGGACCGGTTAAAGGATGGGGAAGTCCTGCTGATGGACGGGGGCACCGGGTCTGAGATCCAACGCAGGGGAGTGGATGTGCTGAGGGGCGCGACTACAGACAAGTTGCAGGCATGGTCCGCCACCGCCAATATCACCGACGCGGACGTGGTCCAGCAGGTCCACCAGGACTACCTTCGCGTCGGCGCCGACATCATCATCAGCAACAACTTCTGGACTATCCCTTCGGCCATGGACCTCATTGGACTTCGCGATAGCTGGAGGGAATATGCCACTGCTGCTGCCGAAAATGCGATGAAGGCAAGGGCTGCCGGCAACCCCGCGGCCTACGTGGCGGGCGGGATTGCTGCGCCGACGATGGATGCGCGGACGGATATCACCGGTTCAGACGTCGAGCAGATGGGGGCTGCGGCTGTTCGCGAAGAGTTCGCCGAGCCCGCGCGATTACTCGCGGAGGTGGGGGCGGACGCGATATTGCCGGAGTACGTCGGGTACATAGAAGACTGCGTGGCGGCCGTGGACGCATGCGCAGAGGCGGGCGTCCCGGTCCTACTGGGTGTCAGGCACATCCAGGAGGACGGCCGGATGCAGTACGACGAACGCCTGGAAGACCTGGCCGCTGCATTGAAAGGCCACCCGGTGGACGTCGTGCTGATCATGTGCACCGAACCAGAGGCCGCCTCGGCAGGCCTTCCGATTCTGAGGGACGCGTTCGAAGGTCCCGTGGGTGTCTATCCGGCCATCGGATACAACCCGACCGGACCGATCGCCACGAGGCCGCAGCCGGACAGGGCGAGGTCGGACTTCCTGTTGACGGAGCAGTACCCGCCGTCACGCATGGCGGACTTCGCCGGTGAGTGGAAGGAGATGGGCGCCCAGATAATCGGCACGTGCTGCGCATCGGGCCCCGAGCACATCATGGCCATGCGGCCGGTTGTGAAGGGGGGCTGACGGCCGGTACGCCTACAAGGCCGGTCACCGGGGCCGACTACTTCGGCCAGCTTGTCTGGGCGGTGCGCGTGGGGCGGTCGGCAGGCGGGCCCGACTCTGTTTTGAAGGCTGAGTGGGGGTCCTGGCGGGAGTTGGTTTCGCTCGTGAAGGCGAACCACATGGCTTCACATTTGTCGCAATGCCTTGAAGAGTAGGTCTCGGCCGTTGCGCCGCAGATTGGGCAAACTACATTGGAGTCGCGGGCCGTTTCGTTCTCTACCGCAACCGTTCGTTCTCCGCAAATGGGGCAACTCGGTTCGATGGGAGGCGGATACTTCGCCTCGACGACGTTTGGACAGTTGAGGCACTGGAACTGCCGGGCATAGGCGGTGTTCATTCGTCAGGCTCCCAGGAGACCGGTGATCTGGCCCGTTGATTCGTCGAGGTCGATGTCCCACGCGTTCGGCGTTGACGGCAGGCCGGGCAGGGTGAGTATGTCCCCCGCCAGTGTCACGATTTGCCTGGCCCCCGCGAGGACGCGTACCTCCCGGATGGGCAACGTGTGGCCCGTTGGGGCGCCGCGCAACCTGCGGTCCGCTGATACCGACAGGTGTGTCTTGGCCATGCAGATGGGATAGTTCCAGCCGTTGTCGTCGAACCGGCGGGAAGTGGTGCGTGTCATGGGGCCCCAGTCGACCCGGCCGGCCTTGTACACCTCTGAAGCCAGCGTTTCGACTTTCTGGATAATCGACAGATCGTCTTCGTACAGGAGCTTTGTCGAAGCTCCGGAGTCGGCCACCTCGGCGGCTGCGTCGGCCAGTTCGGTCATTCCTGCCCCGCCGTTTGCGAAGCCGTTCGCCTCGGCAACGCCCGCTGCGCCTCCCTCGTTGGCGGCCGACTTGATTGCCGCCAACTCCGCGGGGGAATCGTCTGGGAACCGGTTAATTGCAACGACTATTGGCAGCCCGAACATGCCGACAATTCGAAGGGCGTTTTGCAGGTTGACCGCGCCCCGGCTTACGGCGTCCGGGTCCGGCGTGGACAATTCGTTCAACTTGGCCCCGCCATGCCACTTGAGCCCGCGCACGGTGCACACGACAACGGCTGCGTCCGGCGCCGGACCGCCTTGGCGGATTTTTATGTCCATGAACTTTTCGAAGCCCAGGTCTGCGCCGAAACCCGCCTCCGTGACGGTGTAGTCGGCGACGGAGGTCGCCAGGTTGTCGGCGATGATAGAACTGCAGCCGTGGGCGATATTGCCGAAGGGTCCCATGTGTACCAGCGCCGGTTGCCCTTCGACCGTCTGGGCGAGATTGGGCTTCAAGGCGTCACGCAATAGGGCCATGAGCGACCCGATGCCGCCGATTTCCCCGGCGGTGACCGCCCGGCGGTCGGCGGTCCATCCGACCACGATGTCGGAGAGTCTTTGCCTGAGGTCGGAATAGTCGCTCGCGAGCGCGAGAATCGCCATGATTTCGGACGCGGCCGAAATGTCGAATCCGGTCTCGTTCATAGGGGCGTTGGCTCGCCCTCCGATGCCCGTCACCACGCGGCGCAGACCCCGGTCTTCCGCATCGGTGACGCGCCGCCAGGTAACGCCGGAGGCCGTGAACCCAGGAATCTTGCCGCGGTAGACGGCGTTGTCGGTCATGGCGGCCAGCAGGTTGTGCGCCGACTCGACGGCGTGGAAGTCACCGGTGAAGTGGAGGTTAATGTCGCCCGACGGCTCGACGGTTGCCTTGCCGCCGCCGGTGCCGCCGCCCTTGTGGCCGAACACCGGGCCGAGCGACGGCTGCCGGATGGTCAGTATGGCGTGTCGGCCGGTTTTGGCCAGTCCCTGGGTCAGCCCGGTTGCGGTGGTGGACTTCCCTTCGCCAGCCGGGGTGGGGGTGATGGCCGTGACGATTATGAGCTTCCCTTTTCGGCCGTCCGCAGGGAACGACTCGAACGGGATCTTGGCCTTGTCGCGGCCATATGGTTCGTAATCGTTTGGTCCCAGGCCTATGTCGGCCGCAACGTCGGCGATCGGCCGCATACGGTTACCTCCGCACTCACAGCGAGCGATGTTCGGCCATCCGGATTGACGAGCCCGGAAGAAGGGCGCGGGATGGCCCGCCGCATGCCCGAAATTGTAGCGTAACCGTGTCGACAGGCTGATGGCCCCGGCCGACATGACCTGGAACGGATCATGACGCCTGTCCGATCGTCGCCGGCGGTTCGGGTCTTGTGGCCAGTAACATCGAGACAGCGCCCAGGACGCATGCCCCCGAAAGTCCCAGGAATACCCACTGGTAGGTCTGTTGGAAGTCGAAAATGATTCCGACGACCACCGGCGCGGTCATCATCCCAACGGACATCGGGATCGAATACAGGCCGAGGATTGTCCCGTAGTGCCGCGCGCCAAAGTACTCGCCTCGCATGGCGTGGAGCATGGGGGTGCGTGCGCCGAACCCCAGGCTCCACACGAGTGCGAAGACGATAGCGCCCGTATAACTGCCAACGAACGCAAGGAGGGCCATTCCGCCAGCCTGGCAGACCATCAGGAGGGCGACGGGCACCCGCTTGTCGAGGCGGTCTCCGGCCAGGCCGCCAAGTATCTGGAAGACCAGCGCGAAGCCGGCTGTAATGGTCATGATCGAAGCAGCCGCGATGTCGCCCAGGCCAACTTCAGGGCCTATCAGGTGCTGGAAGATGTGCGCAGATACTGCGGCCAGGGACAGGTTCACCAGTCCGTGCGCAAGCGACATCGCCCAGAACGCCCGCGTTCGCAGGGCCTCGGCCCCGGTGAAATCACGCGCCGGCCCGGCCCTCAGCTGTTCCGCCCTGCTGAAGGCGGTGCGCGGGCGGTCGGGTGGCGGGGGACGCCGGACGACGACACGGTAAAGGAACGGTCCCATGAAGATGGCGACGATGCCTACGAAGAACATCGAAGGCCGCCATCCGTATGATGAGATTCCCCAGGCCAGCAGAGGCACGGCGAATCCGGCCGCGCTGCTGCCCCCGACGACAATCGCCCCGGCTATCGACCGGCGCCTCGGCATCCAGGCGTTAACTGCGGCCATCGACGGGGTGAACCCGCCGATGCTGAAACCTGTCGAAAGAAGCAGGAAAGCCAGGTAGTACGTGACCGGCCCGGTGACCTGGGAGAACAGGATCAGCCCGCCGCCGCCGATCAGAAAGCCCATAAGGACCATTCGGGCTGCGCCGAACCGGTCTGTGAGCATGCCCTCGAGCGGGCCGAGCATGGCGCCGCCGAACCTGCCGAACGAGGCGACGCCGGTCGTCAGCCCGCGGCTCCAGCCAAATTCCTCTTCGACGGCGGCGAAAATGGTGCTGGAAGCCTGGAAAGTCGGCCCAGAACTGACGAACATGTTGACCGCGCCGGCCGCGGCGACGCGCCAGCCGTAGTACACGCCGCCGACCCGCTGCTTCAATCCGGTCAATTTGTTCAAGCCAGTTGGTTCCCTTGACGAGGTTTCCCGTACAACGAGCCGGGTGTGAATCGAAGAGTCGCGGCATATTGTGCGCGTTAGGTGGCAGAATTGCCCGCGGCTTCGAGGTCACGACGCTACGTTCTGAGGCAGGTCAACGAGTGACATCTCGATTTGTAATACGCGCCACATATGCCATCATTCACATAAATCCGCCTTCGCAGCGCCCTGCGTAGACCGTCGTGTGTCATGACGGGCTACAGGGAGGAAGCCCATTTCACCGGCAATGAACAAGGACAATTCGCGGTCATCTTCCACTCCTGTCATCGTGGTGGAAGATGTCAAGAAGGCCTATGGAGACCTGCAAGCCCTGGACGGCGTCAGTCTCCAGGTGCCGCAAGGCACGGTCATGGGCCTGCTTGGTCCGAACGGGGCCGGCAAGACGACGCTGGTCAGGATCCTTACGACGTTGCTGAGCCCGGACAGCGGACGCGCCAGCGTTATGGGACTTGACGTAGTACACGACGCCCAGAGACTCAGGTCCCTCATCGGGCTGGCTGGACAAAGCACCGCCGTCGATGAATATCTCACCGGCCGGGAGAGCCTGGAACTGGTCGGAAGGCTCTACCACATGGGGTTGCGGGAAAGCCGCAGCCGGGCACGGGAACTGTTGGAACAGTTCGACCTGACGGAGGCGGCCGACAGGAGGTCGTCAACATACTCGGGCGGGATGAGAAGGAGGCTCGACCTTGCGGCGAGCCTGGTGGCGAACCCCCCGGTGCTGTTCCTGGATGAACCTACGACCGGCCTGGATCCTCGCAGCCGGTTGGACCTCTGGAATGTAATCCTGGACCTCGTGCAGGATGGGACGACAGTCCTCCTGACCACGCAGTACATGGAGGAGGCCGACCGCCTTGCCGACAACATTGCCGTCCTGGACCGCGGAGGCATCATCGCCGAGGGCACCGCGGCTGAACTGAAGAACACGGCGGGAAGCGAAAACCTGACGATCCAGTTGGCCGACCGGTCCCAGGTCAACGACGCCATCCAGGTTATCGGGCGGGCAGGGTGCGAGAACCCACAGACCGAGGACGAGATAGGGCGCATTACCGTCATGGTGAGGGACGGCTCGGCGGTCCTGGGCGCAGTTGTACGAGAACTGGACTCGGCGGGAATACAGTTCTCGGACCTTTCCCTGGGTGAGCCGACTCTTGACGACGTTTTCCTGGCCCTCACCGGCAAGACCGCAGAAGACGTGGAAGCCGGCAACGGCGTCGAAAGTGTCCGCGCCTGACGGACCCGGGGTAGCAACTTGGTGAACTTAAGCACGATATCGAGAGAACTACGGTGGTCGCCCATCGACACATTGCACATGACGTGGCGCAACGTGTTGCGATACAGACGCTTACCGGACCTGCTCGTCTTTTCGACGATTCAACCCGTGATGTTCGTGCTCCTGTTCGTGTTCGTATTTGGCGGGGCCATCAATTCCGGGGGGCTGGAGTACGTCGACTACCTGCTGCCCGGGATTCTCGTGCAGACAACGCTGTTCGGAGCGACCCAGACCGGCGTGGGTTTGGCCGAGGACCTGCAGAAGGGAATGATCGACCGCTACAAGTCCCTGCCCATGGCGCGCTCCGCGGTCATCGCAGGCCGGATTGCTGCGGACATAATCAGGAACAGCTTCGTCGTAGGTCTGATGATCGGCGTTGGGCTGGCCGTCGGTTTTCGCTTTCATGGGGGCGTCGCCGGGTTCGCGCTGCCCGCGGTGATAATCATGTTCGGGCTGGGGTTTTCCTGGATCATGGCGGTGGTGGGCGTGAGCGTAAAGTCGACGGAAGCGGCGCAGGTGTTCAGCTTCATGTCGATCTTCCCGTTGACATTCCTGAGTTCAACGTTCGTGCCCATCGAAACGATGCCGGGCTGGCTCCAACCCATTGCCGAATACAACCCGGTGACGTCGGCTGTCAACTCCGCACGCGCCCTGGCACAGGGGGGTGAAATCTGGCACTGGCTCTGGCGGACAATCGCCTGGACAGCCGGGATTTTGGCGGTCTTCATTCCACTTGCCGTGCTTCGCTACCGGAAGATTTGAGAGGGTGTCGAACAAGCCCCTGACAGATGACGACGTGGCATTGCGTCGGTCGCCGCGCCCCACCCCTTCGGGGGCCCACATCCCAACGCCCCTACGAGAGGTCTTCATAGAGGGTGTCTGACTCATGCCCCTGAATCCGTTGGCGCTCCTCAGACGGCCGAGGCAGCCGACGCTGATCACGAGTTCGGCCGAGTTGGCGGCGCTTTGCCACGAGTTTTCCAGGCGCGACTTCGTTTGCGTAGACACCGAATTCCTACGGCGCAACACATATCGTCCGAAATTGTGCCTGGTCCAGTTGGCCGGCGGGCGGCAGGCTGCGGCGGTCGATGTTCTTGCGCCGGGCATCGACCTGGCGCCTCTGTACGACTTGATGCTGAATCCAGGAGTCACCAAGGTTTTCCATTCGGCATCCCAGGACCTGGAGATCTTTCATATCGTCACCGGAGAAGTGCCGCAACCGGTGTTCGATACGCAGGTCGCGGCCATGGTGTGCGGATACGGCGGACAGCCGTCATACGCAAGCATGGTCGAAGAAGTTGTGGGAATTGAGCTCGCGAAATCGGCCCAGCAGTCGGATTGGTCGCGCAGGCCGCTCAGCGACTCGCAGCTCGAGTACGCCGTCCAGGATGTGGCCTATCTCGGACCCATATATCGCACGTTGCGCAAGCGGCTAGAGCAGTCGGGCAGGGCAGAATGGGTCGCTAGCGAGATGGCCGAACTTACCGACGAAGACGCCTATCGGACCGATCCGCGTGACGTGTGGCGCCGGATTTCCATCAGGCGCCCGACGCGCCAGTCTCTCGCCATTTTGAGAGAGGTGGCCGAGTGGCGGGAAAGGACCGCCGACCGGAGGGATATACCAAGGGCGTGGATACTCAGGGACAGCGTTCTGACAGAGATCGCGCAAAAGGCCCCGCGTACCACGGCTGAACTGGGATTGGTGAACGGTTTTCCGGCGCGCATGGTTGAACGTTCGTCAGGAAGGAAGGTGCTGCAGGCGGTCACGCGGGTCCTGGATTCGGACCCGTCTGAATGGCCCGAAGCGCCTGAGAGGTCCGGCCGACCAAGGGTGCGCAACAGCGACGTCTCTCGATTGCAAGAGCTGTTGAAGAGGCGCTGTGAAGAGCACGAAGTGGCGCCCGGGTTCGTCACGAATCGCCAGGAACTTACGCGAATGGTTGCCGGCGAGCGGTCGGGAATCAGGGCCCTTACCGGCTGGCGGAAGACGGTTTTCGGAGATGCGGCGCTGGCGTTGATCGACGGTGGATTCCGGCGCTGAATCACGTTGCCGGTCGCATTCCCGTGTAACATCGGCATCCGTTGCGGACTGAGTTCGAACGGGAAGTTTTGACATGGCACAACCTACACGAACCGGCAGGGTTGCCGGCAAGACGGCGATAGTGACAGGCGGCGCATCGGGCATTGGCGAAGCCGCTTGCGTTCTGCTGGCCGAACACGGGTCGGGAGTGGTCATCGCCGATATCGACGAGTCGAAGGGCAAGGCGCTCGAGGCACGTATTGTCGAGAGTGGCGGAGAGGCCGTGTTTCAGCGGCTGGACGTCACCAACGAGGCGGACTGGGACCGGGTTGTCCAGTACGTGCTGGACTGGCGCGGGGGACTGGACATCGTGGTCAACAATGCCGGTATGTCGGGCGTTCAGGGCAGGTCGCCGGTGCATGAGACCTCGGTCGAGAATTGGAACATGGTCTTCGACGTTAACTCAACCGGCGTGTTTCTTGGCACGAAGGCTGCGATCGAGCCCATGCGCCGGCGAGGCGGGGGCTCGATCATCAACGTGTCGTCGATCTACGGCATCGTGGGCAGCAGGGCGAGCGTCGCTTACCACGCCTCGAAGGGGGCTGCCAGGACGTTCAGCAAGGCTGCGGCTGTCTCTTATGCGCCGGACGGGATCAGGGTCAACTCGGTACATCCGGGATTTGCAGACACCCCAATGACACTGGACCTTCACTCCCGGCCGGGGGTACGTGAGGAGCGAGAGGCCCTTACGCCGCTGGGGCGCCTGGGAACGCCCGAGGACATAGCCTGGGGAATCCTCTACCTCGCGTCGGACGAGTCGTCGTTCATGACGGGCGCTGAGCTTGTTATCGACGGCGGAATGATCGCTCGTTAGCGACCTTTCGTCCTGTTTGAGAGGTCGTTACCGGACCAACGAAGAGCCGACGTTCTCCATCCGGTACCGGCCGTCATCCAGGCGATCGAACACTGCTTTCGCCCGAGGGCTTGCTCCGAGTAGATGGGCTACCGTCCACGCTACGTCGAACAACCGGGCCTGGTACGACTGGCGCGGCGAATATTCGAACTTGCCGGTCGGCGGGATGATCGTAGTGAGTACGTCGGTCGCCGAGTGAGCCGGCCCGTCCTCCTCGATATTCCCGTGGTCTGCGGTGATGATGGTCGACCAGCCGTGTCGCCTGGCGGCCTCGGTCATCCGGCCAATGGACGCATCAGTCGACTCGAATGCGGATATGGCTTCTTCGAACCGTTCGGGCAAGAGGTGGCCGAGCATGTCCGTCGCTGACAGGTTGCAGGAAATGAGCCTGTAGCGGTCGCTGGCGAGGTTTTCGATGACCGTTGCAGTCACTTCGGGATTTCGCATGGGCGGCATCTTGTAGAAGTCGGTATCGGAACGGATGCCCTCGGCCTCTCCGGCGGATGGGATGATGATCCGGTCCTCGACCCCGTTGGCGACCGGTCCCTCTCTTCTGCCGCGCAGGAAGTACCCCATGTGAGGAGCCTTGATGCTCTCCGCGACCAGCAGGTACTTCTCACCGGGCATTACCTGGTCCCACAGAACCAGCAGGTTTTCGCGATGGGGCAGGGTGGGGAACGCGACCGTTACGCCGTATTCGGATGCAAAGTCGGGGTGGTATTCGGCCATTCCGCAGACGTGCAGGCAGGGTAACGGCTCGAGCCAGTCCAGCTTCCAGTCCCTGTTTCTCCGCTTGCCCTCGGACCGCAAGAACTCTGACGCGCCGACCAGTGATGCGATCTTGGAACGCTGTCGGTCGGACCGGAAGTTCAAATTGACGAATGCGTGGCCCGGTCCGACCCTCCGCACGGACTGGTCTTGTCCCTTCACAGCTATCGGCGGCACGTCCTGGTCCGTGTGACCCTCCCGGTGAGCCTCGGCGACGGCCCGTCGCACACCATCGAAACCATCTACGTGCACACCTTCTCCGGCTGTCAATAACCTGTAGTCGGCACGCGCGTTTACTTCCCTGTAATCGCGGTCCATACCGATGGAGCGGCCGACCACCCAGGCCAGGCTCTCCGTCGCGGAGTACCTGCTCAACAGGGACTCGAGTTTGTCCAGGTATCCGCCGATGCCGACTTGCCGTTCGAGCGAGGCCCTGGGCGGCGAGTCCCGGCCATCCAATATGGCCTGAATGCGGACCTGGCGCGGGTCCAATCGCTCTCGCTCGAACACCAATTCGAGGAACGCTTCGAGGTGATTCCATGCGCTGTGGACCCGCCCGTCGCTGCCGCCGGTCCCCGACAGCATGAACGACACGTTCAAGGCGCTGCCGGGCTTCGAGCCATGTTTAATGGCTGACCGCAACACGCGGTTTTCGAAGAATGTGCCGGAGTCGATCGCGTTCGAGATTTCCAGCGGCAATTGCGGCGCCAAGACGAGGTTTCCGATCTGCTGGTGACCAGTCTCGGAATTCCCCTGGACCGGCGGATCGAGCGGCTCGAAACCGGCCCATTCGCCTGCCGCGCTGGTGGGGACCGTCACGTGCGCGTTCCGGAGCCGGGGCGACATTGGTGCGTTCGCTGCCCAGGGCACGTACCGCATCTCCCGTGCGGTGCGTTGGAGGTTTTGGCTGCCGCGAAGAAGCGGCGCCTGCGTTTCAGGTCTTCGTGCTATGTCGCCGATCGCCGCCAGCAGGGCCCTGGCGCGCAGGGTCGGCATTCCCTCGTCCAGCGCTTCCGCTTGAGTCGGATACAGCGAGAGTTTTGCCAGGGACTCAGCGTCAACCGGGCAGTCCGAATGTGCGCGGTCGGCCTGTTTTGCGGCCTCCACAATGGCCCGCTTGTCCGGTGACTCGAGTTTGTCCCAGGTCGCTTCGGCTACCTGGCGAGTGCGGGCCCTGTTCACTCCTGAACCGTCGATGACGATGAGGAGAGTCTTTCCGGTTATTGCCACGTGACGATCATCTCACCGGCCAGGGCCGGGCCGATCCCGGCATTTGCCAGCCAACCGTACGGCAGCTCCAGAGCGGCCGTGTATCCGCCGAGCGAAGGGTCCGGGCTGCTGGTCCTGGAGGCACACCGGCTGCGCCAGGCGTTGTCGGTCTCTGAAGATTGCCTTGCGCACGGTTGCATGGTGTCGTTCCAAATCACGTTGCCCGATTTGTCTATGTAGAGAATGTCGAGCGGGACGTAGGTGTTGAACATCCAGAAGCCGCCATTTCGGGGTTGGTCGAACAGGAACAGCATGCCAGACCCGCCCGGCACGTTCCCGCGGCACATCAGTCCTTGCGAACGTTGGGCGGACGTCTCCGCCACCTCCGAAGTGACGGTCTCTTCGACATCCTTCCATTTGAGCTTAACCGGGATGGAGTCCAACAGGTTTCTGCTTATCGATTGGCAGTCCGGATTGTCGACCCACGTAATCTCATTGGCCGGTCCGGGTCCAGCCGCGGTTGTAGGTGTCGGCTCCATCGCAGGCGTTGGCGATGGGCTGGCGACCGCAGTCGGTGTGGGCGCCGGTTCGGCAGTAGGGGTAGGGGACGGCTCGGCCGTCGCAGTCGGAGTTGGTTCCAGCGTTGCTGTTGGGGTCGGTGGGATAGTTGGTGTGGGTGTGTGCGTCGGGCGAACGGTGGGAAATGGGGTTGGCGTAGGCGTTGGCGCAGCAGTCGAGGTAGGGGTGGGTGGAAGTGTCGGTATTGGAGTTGGCTGCAACTTGGGAACGGGAGCGGTCGTATCGGCCCCGTTTTTCCCAGTCGCGGATGGGCTCGCAACCGGTCCGGCGACTTTTGTTGGAGTCGGAAGTGTTGTGGGAAATGGAGATGGGGTCTGAGTGACTACTGCAGTCTGCGTTGGTTTGAGAGGGATCGCTGACGTCGTCGTAGCGGTGGGAGAAAGATCTGCTGACGAGGGTACCGGGTCGTCTCCAGCGGGCGCTGGGGTATCGGCGCCTGGGGGTAGGATGGTCGGCGCGGATGTGGACTCACTTCCGCTTGAACACGCAATGATGGCTACGGCTACCACTACCGTTAGTGCAGCGCCGAATCGGGACTTCATTTAAACGAAATGGTAATGGAACCGCATGGCAAACGCGCCGCCTGAGACCGCCAAGCGGGGTCGCACGACAGTCACCGGTCGCCGAAGCGCAGGTTGGCGAGTAGTCGAAGCGTTTTCAATCCGGAGCTTCAGGTTCCAGTGGACTGCGGACGCCTTCTCCACCTGGGCGGCCGAAATGGAAACGCTGATACTCGGCTGGTATCTGCTGGTGGAGACCAATTCTCCGCTACTGGTAGGCGTATTGGGCGCGCTCCGCTTTGGCGGAACGTTGATTTCACCGATCTACGGCGTGGTGGCCGACAGGGTAAACCGTCGGACGATGCTGATCGCCATCCGGGTTGCTTACTTTGCGACTGCCGCGACCATCATGGTCCTAGGTCTGATGCGTGTTCTGGGACCGGTCCACATTCTCACTTTGGCGGCGGTGGTCGGACTCACGAGGACGGCCGAACACGTTGTACGGCAATCACTGATTGCCGATACGGTCCCCGGTCCGATGCTGGTGAACGCCGTCGGCCTCTCCCGTACAACCCAGGACACGGCGCGAATAGTCGGCGCGTTGGCCGGAGCGTGGCTGCTTACGCTGCTGGGGATCGGGTCTGCCTACATTGCCGTGGTGTGTTTTTACGGGGCGAGTGTCCTGATGGCATTCGGCATCACGACCCCGGCGCGCCGGGCTCAACGGGATGAGTCCCCGCTGCAGAACCTCAAGTCCGGCCTGGGATATATGCGAAAGGAACCGGTGATCCTGGGGGTGATGTTCCTGGCCTTCATCGTGAACTTCACGGCGTTCCCGGTTATGAACGGACTCATGCCCGTCGTGGCAAGGGATATTTTTGACCTGGAAGCGAACGGGCTCGCGCGCTTCGTCGCCATAACGGCGGTCGGCGCGTTCATAGGGTCGGTCACTGTGGCTTCTTTCATGCGGGTGCGATCGCCTGAACGCGTGATGGTGGCCGGGATTGTTGCCTGGCACATTGCGTTGTTGGTGTTCGCACGCACCGAATCCACGCCGTTCGCGATGTTCGTGCTTGCGTGCTTCGGCCTGTCGATGAGCGTGGCGATGGTGACTATGTCGATCGTCCTGCTAGGGAGGACCTCGCCGGAGTTTCGAGGCCGCGTGATGGGCGTCCGCTCGCTGGCGGTGTACGGGTTGCCGGTGGGACTGCTGGTTGGGGGGTTCCTCTTCGAACGTCTCGGCCCGCAAACCACGCTAACCGTCAATTCGATAGCCGGCCTAGTGCTGACAGGCGTGATTGTGGCGATCTGGCCCGTGTTGATTCGAGGCCGTCCCCGCGAGGAGGGCAAGGAAAGCGGGCGATAGGGGTTGTCCAGCGAGTCACTGTCCGACTGTGGCCTGGCATCGAGCCGGTTGCCGCGCCCCGCACCCTCGGGCGCCCACAAGAGACGCCCCTACGAGAGGTCGTTTTAGAGCGTGTCTGGGAGATGTTGCGCGGGCCGGCGCGTTCGAGCGCCTGTTGGACGCTCTCTGCCGGCGGGGCCGGTTACCGCAACTCCCTGGGGAGCGTGAACGTGATGTTCTCTTCGCCTTCGCCGATGTTGATGACCTGTTCGGGGTCCAGAGCCTTGATGACGGCCTCAACCATCTTTTCGGGCGTCGATGCGCCGGACGTGATGCCGACCCTGGAGACGCCATCAAACCAGGTGAGGTCCATCTCCTTAGGCCCGTTGATCAGATATGCCGGGACCCCCTCGGCCTCGGCCACTTCCTTCAGACGGGCGCAGTTGGAGCTGTTCTGGGCGCCAATTACGAGGACCAGGTCCGTCAACCGGGCCAGTTCAGTTGCGGCTTCCTGGCGGTTGGTGGTGGCGTAGCAAATGTCGTTTCGCACCAACGCTCCGGGGAACTGTTCCTTGATCTTCGTAATGGCCCTCTCCGTGTCGCGAACGGAAAGTGTGGTCTGAGTGAGGACGGCCACTTCCTGTCCCTCGGGCCATTCAGACGTGTCGAACTGTTCTCTTTCGTCTACGAGGACCATGTCCGTCTGCCCGGTGGTCCCGATGACTTCCTGGTGGCCGCGGTGTCCGACGAGCATGATGTGCTTGCCTTCGCGGGAATACTTCTTGGCCTCGTTGTGCACCCGGGTGACCAGGGGGCAGGTGGCGTCGATGGTTTCGAGATTTCGAGCTTTTGCGCTTGCGTAGTCTTCCGGGGGCGAGCCGTGCGCGGAGAAGACGACGACCGAGCCAGGAGGAATTTCGTCAACGTTCTCTACGGTGACAGCGCCTTTGGCCTCGAGATCGGCTACTACGTGCGGATTATGGACGATCTGGTGCTTGACGTAGACGGGGGGTCCGAAGCGCTCCAGCGCCAGTTCGACGATGTCGACCGCACGCACAACGCCTGCGCAAAAGCCGCGCGGGCTGGCGAGATATACCTCCATCGAGCGCCTCCACTTCCGGTGAGAATCCGGCCCAATTATATCCGTCGCCTCCATGGCACGCGTTCGATCGTGCCGGCGGGGTCAGGCCTGCTCAATTCGTCCGATCATCTATGCCTGGCGCCTTGCCGGCGACTACCGCGAGCATGATGGCCGCAACGATGAAGGCGATGCAGACCGAGATCAGCATCACTTCGTACCCAAGTCCCGGGGACCGGTCGTTTAACGCGTCTATGCCGAATCCGGCCAACCGCGCCAGCGCAGACCCGGCCAGGATCGCGATGCCGGTGAGGCCCAGGTCACGCGCCGCCCGCCGTCCGGAGACCATGTCGTTTGCGACGGTCCACGTCACGGTCAGCATGATCCCGACCGAGCATCCGATCAGCAACCCGTCCAGCAATATGGCCAATATCGAATCGACGAAGAGCAGTATCCCCGCCCCGGTGGCGCCCAGACAACCGCCCAGTATCAGAATCCATGAGCGGCCGATGCGGTCGGCGACATAGCCCGCGGGCAACACCGTTGCGGCGGTCGAAAGGACCACTGCCCCTGCGACCCATGAGGCTTCCCCTGCGGGGTTGTCGATTCCCACCACGTCTTGCAGGAAGAAGAAGGCGTAGACCTGCATCGAAGACATGGCCGCAATGACGGACGAAAGTCAGGGAAAACAGGAACCAGCCATACGTCACCTTGTCTAGATTGAGGGGCCTTGCATCCTGTTCGTGCCGAACGGCGGGTTCAATGTGCTCGGGCTCGCCGTCGCCGGAAGGCCGGTTACGCAACGAAAAGACTGTCCATAGTGACGTGATGATCAAGACCGTCGACAGCATGGCCAGGGCATACCACATCCACTCGCCCGCCTCCACTCGGTCATAGCGGTCCATGAACTGCAGGACGATAATCGTAAAAATACCGGCGCCCATGACCTTGAACAGGTTCAGTGCGCCTGCCGCCCGACCCAATCGATGCCGGTCAATGTGGTCCACCAGCAGCGCGTTGGCGGGTCCCTGGCTGAGATTCCCGGAAAGCTGGATCAGGATGGTGGCAAGGAGAACGGACAAGAAGGTGTTTACGGCGCCGAAGTAGAACGCGGAAATGGACATCAGAATGGCGCCCACGGCGATGAACGGCAGCCGTTTCCCCGTCGACCTCATGGAACGGTCACTGACCACACCGGACGCGGGCTGCATCACCGCAGCACAGGCGAGGCCTATCAACGAGATCAGTCCGAGAGTCCCATTCTTGTCAAGGTCGTTCCCTAAAACAGTTACCACCCCGGCGTCGAGGACATCCAACACCTTGATTGGCAGGATGCCGGACCCTATGCCGGTGGCCATCGCTGAAAGGCCGAATGAGTACAAACTCAGGTTGAACAGGCTCGCCGGACCGCGCCGGTAGGTCCGAATAATGCGGGCGAGGCCGACCCTTGAGCCCGACGAGGTTTCGGGCGCGTGAGTTCCGGATTTTTCGAGGCGATTCATTTCAGTCGCGTGGCCCGCGCAGCCGTCTGGCAAAATGGGCGGGTTGTTGTCAGGCTCAGGGGGTAGCGCAATGGCTGACGAAACACTTTTCTATCACTGGAAGCGGTGAAATTCCTGCAAAAAAGCGAGCGATTTTCTCTCGCAAGCAGGTGTGGAGGCATCCGAACGGGACTTTTTCAAAGACCCGTTCACCGAGGATGAACTGCGGACACTCGCCGGGACTGTGCCTCCGAACGAACTTTTCTCATGGGCCAGCCCCAGCGCCAAGGCACACCGGAGTCGTCGCGGTGACATTCCCGACGACGAACTCATACGGCTGATGATGGGTGAACCCCGTCTGATTCGTAGACCCATCTTGATCAGGGGTGATGAAGCCGTATTGGGATTTCGCAAAGCCGAGTACGAACGCCTTCTCCGTTGAGAACCCTGGAAATCCGGGTCCGCGTGTGATGAATGACCGCAGGGCGGACTGGGGAAGACGAAAATGAGCGGGGTTTCTTTTTGGGACGATCGCACGGGCAAGGTAAGTCTAGATGCGTATTTCCATCAATTGTGAGATTTCGCCGCGCTCCGGACGAGAATTGCGGCAAAATCGAGGCCGCTGACCGGCCTATTTCCACCCGGAGGCGCGAGAATTGGCAGTCCGAGTTTGGACGGGAACTTCGGGTGCGGCGGAACCGGGTCAACGGGACGGGAAATGCGTTTCGTGGGGACCACTGTGGCGCCGCGAGGACTATTGCGACGGAGAGTCATTCACCAAGCATTGATCATCTCATAGGACCGGGTGATTTGAGCGCCAACGAAAAACCTGAACTCAGGGGGAAATAGTGGTCGACGCGATAGGGGAACTGGTTGTATTCAGCGGGAATGCGCACCCTGCGCTGACGCGCCGAATCTGCGACTACCTGAACGTGCCGGTTGGCCGGGTGGAGGTGTTCAAGTTCGCCAACGACAATACGTTCGTGCGCATCTTGCAGAACGTCCGGCAAAGGGACGTCTTCATAGTCCAGCCGACCGCCGAGCCTGTTAACGACCACATCATGGAGATGCTCATCATGATCGATGCCGCGCACCGGGCATCGGCTGGACGCATCACCGCGGTCATCCCTTACTACTCATATGCCCGAACAGACAAGAAGGACCAGCCGCGGGTGCCGATTACGGCCAGGCTGATCGCCGATCTTGTCGAGACGGCCGGTGCGGACAGGGTCATCATGGTCGACCTGCACGCGGCGCAGGTGCAGGGGTTCTTCGGGGTGCCGGTGGACGAACTAACCGCGTTGCCCAGGCAGGTCGAGTACTTTCAGGAAAAGGGACTGGACGACGTGGTGGTGGTGGCCACGGACATAGGTATATCCAAGAGGGCCAGGGACTTCGCAGACCGGCTCAATGCTCCGTTGGCGATCATCGAAAAGCGCCGCACGACGAACCACGACGACGTGGAAAGCCTGAACGTGATCGGGAATGTAGACGGCAGATCGGCCATCCTGTTCGACGATGAGATCAGCACCGGCGGCACTTTGATAGCCGCTGCCGACGTACTGGCGCGATCCGGCGCAACGGACATTTACGCGTGCGCCACGCACGGCGTATTGCCCGGGGAGGCGTCACAGCGGCTCTTGAGTGTCCCGGAGATAAAGGAGATCGTGGTGACCGACACCGTGCCGGTCAATGGCGGAAAATTGACGCCGCAAATCACGGTGCTGTCGATAGCCGATCTCCTGGGCGAGGCGATATCCCGCATCCACCAGGGCGAATCAGTAGGCGCTCTCTTTACGTAAAATAAGATAGAAGGCGGTCATCGACGCCGGTCCGGCGTAAGGTGCCGGCAATAAACGCCGCCTGCGGCAATGACCAACGGGAGTTAGCGGCCAGCGCCCCTGTGCCGACAGCCCGGTCAAGTTGGAAGCCTGTCGTATCCTGTATCCATGTTAGGCCTACTCAACAAGATAATCGGCGACTCAAACGAGCAGGCGCTCAAGAAGATCCGCCCTGTCGTGGACGAGATCAACGATCTCGAGCCGGAGTTCGCGTCCCTGTCCGACCTGGACCTGGGTGGCAAGACGCACGAGTTCAGGTCCCGCATCAGGGACGGGGAAGAGCTCGACGACATTCTTCCCGAGGCCTTTGCCGCGGTGCGTGAGGCGGCGCGGCGAACTTTGGGCATGCGCCACTTCGACGTCCAGTTGATCGGCGGCGTTGTCCTGCACGAAGGCAAGATCTCGGAGATGCGCACAGGGGAGGGGAAGACCCTTGTCGCCACCTTGCCCGCCTACCTGAACGCACTCTCCGGCCGCGGGGTCCACGTCGTCACGGTCAATGACTACCTGGCAAAGCGTGATGCGTCCTGGATGGGCGCCGTGTACCACGCGCTTGAAGTATCCGTCGGTTGCCTGCAAAACCAGGGCGCGTTGGTTTACGACCCGGACGCTGCTGAAAAACAGGCTAATTCCGATGACGGCTCCGATTCGGGATCGACCAGTTTCGCTGCGGTCGCCGGTGAGTCCATGCGCAAGGCCACGAGGCAGGAAGCCTATGAGGCCGATATCACCTACGGTACGAACAACGAGTTCGGCTTCGACTACCTGCGCGACAACATGGTTGAGGAACTGCCGCGCATGGTCCAGCGGGACCCTGCTTACGCCATAGTGGACGAGGTCGACAACATCCTGATCGACGAGGCGAGGACCCCGCTGATCATCTCCGGACCTGCGCAGGAATCAGGGCAGGAGTACAAGCGCTTCGCGCAGATCGCGACCCGCCTCGAACAGGGTTCCCACTACGACATAGACGAAAAGCTGAAGACGATATCGCTCACCCCGGAGGGCATCGCCAGGGTCGAGAACGTTCTGAACGTCGATAACCTGTACGACCCGCAGCATGATGCCCTTACGCACTTCGTAGAAAACGCGGTCAGGGCAAAAGCGCTGTACCAACGAGACCGTGAGTACGTGGTCCGCGGGAACGAGGTGCTGATCGTCGACGAATTTACAGGCAGGTTGATGGAGGGCCGCCGCTACTCGGACGGCCTTCACCAGGCGATAGAAGCAAAGGAAAACGTCCAGATCAGGCGGGAGTCCGTCACCTACGCCACCATCACGCTACAGAACTACTTCCGCCTTTACGACAAATTGGCCGGTATGACCGGTACTGCCGTCACCGAGGCCGAAGAGTTCTTCAAGATCTACGGCCTCGAGGTGGTGGAGATCCCAACGAACCAGCCGATGGTACGGGATGACCTGCCCGACCTCATCTACATGACCGAAGACGCCAAGTGGACCGCGGTCGCAAAGAAGATCGAAGAGTTGCATCGCGGCCAACGCCCGGTGTTGGTCGGGACGACCAGCATCGACAAGTCTGAACACCTCGCGGGTTTGTTGCGCAAGCGAAAGGTGCCTCACCAGATCCTCAACGCCAAACAGCACGAGAAGGAAGCGACCATCGTGGCCCAGGCCGGCCGGCCGGGCGCAGTGACTGTAGCGACGAACATGGCCGGTCGCGGCACGGACATCATCCTGGGCGGCAATCCAGACACGATCGACGTACCGCGAGAAGAGTGGCAAAAGGACCAGGACCTGGTCCTCGCGAACGGCGGCCTCTACGTACTCGGCACCGAACGCCACGAAGCACGCCGGATCGATAACCAGCTACGCGGTCGTTCCGGCCGCCAGGGGGACCCGGGCGCGACGCAGTTCATGGTGTCTACCGAAGACGACCTGATACGTCGCTTCGGAGGCGACCGCATGCGCGGGGCCATGAACATGTTCGGCTGGGAAGAAGACCTGCCGCTGGAAAACAAGATGATCACCAGGACGGTGGAGGGCGCGCAGAACAAGGTCGAAGGCCACCACTTCGAGATCAGGAAGCACCTGGTCGACTACGACGATGTCATAAACACGCATCGCGACGTGATCTACAACCTCCGGCACCGGGTCCTGAAGGGCGAGGGCCTGAGGCCGACAATTCTCGATTACGTCGAAAAAGAACTTTCGGCCATTGCGACGGCCCATCTCGAGGGAGACGTGACGAACTGGGACATCGAAGGGTTCCAGCTGGCGATCCAAAGCGTCATGCCGATTCCAGAAAAACTGGAAAACCCGGATGACGTCGCCGGGATGGAACTCGACGAGATCGAATCCCTTCTTCGCGCCGAGGCAGAATCGCTTTATGACCTGCGGACGCTGGAGTTCGGCGAAGAGACGTTGGGAACACTCGAGCGGGCCATCATGCTGCGGACTATCGACTCCCAGTGGGTCGAACACCTGACGGCGATGGACAACATGCGCCAGGGAATCGGTCTCCAGGCAGCCGGCCAACGCGATCCGCTGGTCCAGTACAAGCGCCAGTCGTACGAGATGTTCACCGGGCTGCTGGCGCGGATCGAAACGCAAATTGCCCGGACCATCTTCCGGGTGGCTCTTTCGCCAACCCCTGGCCGACAGACCAACCGGCCGACCGGAACACCCAATCGCGGAAACGGCCGCGCGCCGCAGTCCAGGAATGGCCGGGCCGGTGGGCAGAGGTCGATCATGTCCAATGTCAACCAGGGTCATGGTTCGGCCGCCGGGACCGGCAACAAGAAGATTGGCCGCAACCAGCGATGCCCCTGCGGCTCGGGCAAAAAGTACAAGCGTTGCTGCGGCCGCGCCTGATTCGTTCGCACCGGCAAAAAGGTCCTGCAAGAGCCTGCCCTGTACTCGATACGGGGGTGAGGGCATAGCTTGAAATCGTAAGTCCCTTATTCGATACGACGATTTCGGTTGTCCAACGTCGCGCCCTCACCTCAATCCTCTCCCCCAGGAGAGGAGGCAAGCTAGCCCGGGAGACTTCTGAGACAGGCTGGCAAGGACGCGGCCAGTTTCACCGGCCGACCGCCTTTTTTGGAGTTTGCGTCAGGGTTGCGACGGTGTGACGCTCAAAGTTCATTTGCGGTCAAGGGTGTAATCTTTGTCTCGCGCGCTCCGACGCGCTGCCGATTCAAGGTCGCTCCAAGAGATGAACGAAATCACTAACGTAGTCGACGCGGGTGAATCCCCGGCTGAGGACAGCGATGACACACCGGGTCCACGCCCCGCTGTCAGCGCGGACCAGGTGTTGGACTGGCTGAAAGGTGAGTTGCGCCTTCCTTCAGTCGACTGGCGCACTGCATTGCTGGAGGCCATAGGCAGATGGCCGGTTGCCAGTGAAACGTTGGATGGGGAACGTTTTGACTACTTGCTTGCGGGAGAGGCTTTCGATTGGAAACTCCTGGCGCAGCAGATACGGGCTCGCCTACAGAATTCGATCCCTGACGAAGAATGGGAAGAATGGATAAGCAGCCCAGTCCCGTTCGGCGGACTTGATGAGGCGGAGTTCACACGAATTCTGGGCGTGGACAAACACAGGGCCCACCTGAGCTATTTCTACGGAGTGACCGTGGAGCAGGCCCTGCAGACCGCGGTGGGAGATGAGATAGCCAAGAGGCGAGTCGCAGGCGGCAGGGCGCCCGACCAGGAAACCCGCGAGGACGCATACCTGCGGCTCTATGGGTCTTCCATTACGGTCTTGTGGTACGACTTTGTTGCCTCCAGGGAAGCCGACGGCCTTGAGTGCCCTGTCGACCTCGACGGGGAGGCGTCGTTGAACGCCATTGACTATTTCACGTACTGGCTGTTCAAGAAGCGGATGGGACGCGCAGACCCCGCCCGCGTCGCCAGCGACACGCGAAAGGGTCTCGCCCAGCTTGAGCGAATGCGGCAGGCGGACGGACGGCGAATGAGGATGCGCCGTCTGGGTGGCATCGACACGGGTGGAAACGACCATGCCGGAGCCTGATTATTTCGAAAAGTGGCTGGAGGGTGTCCGCGACAACCACGTTGAACTGGCGCGCCTGCTGCGAACCCTCGTTGTGGAAGCCGAGCCGGACATAGAGGAGTCGTTGAAGTGGGGTAGTCCGTCGTTCGTCAAGGACGGCGGGTTGCGGATGTACATAGCCGACCAGAAGAAGTACATGCACCTGGGCTTCTACAACGGCGCGAAGTTGACCAATGCCGACGGCCTTGTGGAGGGGACCGGCAAGAACCTGAGGCACATCAAGGTCCGGTCAATAGGCGACCCGCCCGTCGAAAGCCTACGCGTGCACGTGGCCGAGTCCCTGGCCCTCGACCCATACAAAGTCCCCTGACCCTTACTTTCAGCGGATGTCCCGGTTGACCCTCGGCCCAGCGCCACGACGCGGCGTGGCCATCGAGTGGGCGCCCGCTTGGTCGAACGCGTCAGCGCGCTGCTAAAATTCGTTGGCTCGTTCAGGCAATTAAACGGAGGACCTAATGGTCGATCAGGGATTCAAAGTCATAGATTTTCACTGCCACTTCCCAATCGCAATGAATTGGGGCGCCATGGGAGGCCGCGGCGGTAGTGGAAGGCCCGAATCTGCGTTTACAGGCGGCGGGGCGTACGAGTCGTCTGAACAGTCCAGGAAGGCGGTCAGAGACTACGCGGTCACGTTGAGAGCCGAGTGGCGACTGGCCCACTGCTTCGATGCGCCCGAGACTGATGAGCGCACCCCGCGGGAACAGGCAGACCGCTGGGCGGCGGAGATCGACAAGTACGACCTGGAGCGCGTCGTCTGGGTGACCGGCGGCGGCAACGACAAGCTGTCCGAGATCGTAAGTTGGTACCCCGACAAGTTCATAGGGTTCGCACACCACAACCCATTCGCCGACGATGCTGCCGACGAGTTACGACGGGCCGTGAACGAGAAGGGCCTGAAGGGCTACAAGCTGATCGCGCCGGCCCTGGACAGGCCGATCGACGACCCATCCGGCTATCCGACGTGGGAGGCGGCAGAGGAGTTGGGCATCCCAATCCTCGTCCATTTCGGCATCCTTGGGGGCGGCGGAGGTGTGGCGCACCACGTCAACATGAGCCCACTCATACTGCATAACGTGGCGCGCGACTTCGCGACGATCCCGTTCGTCATCCCACACCTAGGGTGCGGCTACGTCAGGGAACTGCTGCACCTCATGTGGTCGTGTGGAAACGTATACGTGGATACCTCCGGTTCCAACCAGTGGATGCGCTGGATGCCGGAGGAACTGACCACAAAGATCTTGATCCGCAAGTATGTTGAGACCGCCGGCGCGGAACGAGTCGTTTACGGCAGTGACTCGAGTTGGTTCCCGCGCGGCTTTTCGGTCCGCTACTACGAGGACCAGATTCGAGATTGCCGGGAACTGGGCCTGAGCCAGGAACAGATAGAGGCGATCTTCAGCGGGAACGCCAAGCGCCTGCTGGGGATGACCTGATCCCGTCGCGCGACTAGACCACTTCCTCTCCCGCGAAAGGGAGAGGGGACATTTGAAACAGGCTCTAAGAACCCGGTCTACAGGCGGGCGCCGCTCTCCCAAATTGGCGTCTTACCGTCCATGCCGTGCTGGCGCACGTGAAGTTGGGGCATCCTGCTGCCGCGGTGCGTAAATACCACCATGCTGTGGATCCAGTAGCAGGCTTCGTCGCCGTCGGGCTCATGGTTGTACTGCCGGTGGTATACGTGTGAGGGCTTGTAGCCCACACCCCGCGGGGGTACGACCAGGTCGCGTGTCGTCTCGTTATTCTGGTCTGCGATCAGCATGGCGCCGGGGCCCGATACGACGTAAAAGGCCTCGACCCGGTTGTCATGCTGGTGAATCTGGTTACCTTTGCCGGGCTCGAAAATGGCAGGGTAGTGGTGAGGGTAGGCCGGGAACGGCACGTGAGAAATTGTCGCCACCGAAACCATGGGGTTTTTTCCGGTGTTTATCCACTGGTGGCGGGTCTGCTCTGTTATCACCACTTCCAGGCCGGGCTGGAGTGGGACCTCCATCGGACGACCGGATACCCAGTCCAGCCACACCCTCAAGGTGCCCTCGCCCTCGAGGATGTGCACGGCTTCTGAGTCGGTCGTGCCGGGCTCGGTCTCGGTCCCCGGGTTGTGCGTACGTTCGCCGACGGTGAAGCGTTCGTCCCCGATGGTCTCCTCGCAGAGGAGATGGATGAATTGGCCGTAGGAAGTCTGCTCGACGATTCCATCTTCCCTGGCGACCACAACCTCGCCTCGGTATCTTGGCTCACGGGGCGGTGGCGGAATGTAAGGGACTCTTCCTTCTCCGGGGAGTGACGGCATCATAACTTCGTCTCCATGACAGGATGGTGTGGTTGTTTTGCCTGGGGCTCTTGTATATCTGCGGGTGCGGAATTCGTATGCCTGCCGGATTCTAACAGCCGGTACCGGCGAAAAGAATCAGTTGGGCAGGACCGAAATTGCAACTCGCAGCGATTCGACCCAACGCATCGACTGCATAGCAGTCATCGAACGGCCCCGGACCCGCACGGAATCAGGTATTTAGTTTGTCCGCAAGGTCTACAAAGTCGTCAGCCACAACGTCAAACGTATCAATCGCTTCCGGCAGCTCGAAGGCTTTTCCGGGGCCGTGTTCATCTGGGCGGGCCACGTAAATGGTCCGCAGTCCTACCCTGCGTGCGCCGAGCAGGTCATGCGCGTGGGCGGCGACCATGCCGACTTCCTCCGGCGCTAATCCAAGGAGCCTGGCGGCCCCGGCGTAGACACTTGGATCGGGCTTATATTTGCCGAACATTTCGGACGACAGAACGCTGTCCCAGGGCAGCCCGCCGAACTTCGCCATGTTGACGAGCAGGCCGACTCCGCCGTTGGACAGGGTCGACACGATGTAGCGGGTCCTGAGTCTTGACAGCCCTTCGACTGAGTCTGGCCACGGATTCAGCCTGTGCCAGACCCGATTGAGGTGGTAGATCTCACGTTCTTCTAGCCCAGGTACTTCGAAATGCTCCAGGAGCATGTCCAGTTTCCTGCGGTGAATCACATCTACAGGGGCCCAACTATCCGTGCCCTCGTTGATGCGCCTGGTTCCCTCTCCGTACCCTTGCCGCCACTGGTCTGCGAATTCGGCCCAGTTCCGAGAAAGTCCTCGGCTTCGTCCGAGTTGTTCCAACTCCGCGATGACCGACGTCCGCCAGTCGACGACGGTCCCAAAGACGTCGAAGACCAGCGCCTTTACGCCATCAAGTTCATTCTTCATTCGTGCGTTTCCCTGGATCCGGCGGGGTACGAACATTGCGGCTGGCCCGACGCCGCGCCGGTATTCTAGTCGTGTAGATTATCGGCGAACGATCCCAGTATGCGGAGGAGCCAGGCCCCGATGGCATTGGTTGACCAACTCAGGAAGAACTCGGGCAGGATTTGGACCGACGCGACTAATCACCCGTTCATCACGGAATTGGGGGACGGCTCGCTTTCTGAGGACAAGTTCCGCCGTTACTTCCTGCAGGACTACGTGTTCGTCAACCAATTGGCCAAGGTGGCCGGGCTTGCGGTAGCCAAGGCGCCGGACCTGGACGCTGCGAGGCCTTTCGGAGACTTTCTCTCGGTCCTGTTCGGCGCTGAGGACTCGCTTTTCCTGCGCGCCTTCGACGTGATGAATGTGCCCGAGAGTGAATTCCGGAGCGCGACTCTCCTGCCCACCACCGACGCGTTTTCGAATTACCTGGTCGGACTTTCCAGCGCGGGGACGTTCGAAGAGATTTGCTGCGTGATGTATGTGGTCGAGGGCGTGTATCTCGACTGGGCTGACCGTCTCGACGAGACGGGAGCCCGCCCGGGCGACTCCGGCCGTTCCCTCGGCGGCATCTACCAGGAGTGGATCGACATCCACACGGACGCGAGCCTTGGGCCCTTCGTGAGGTTCCTGGCTTCCCGGGTAAACGCGGCCAGAGAGTCACAGACGGAACGCTTCCAGGTCATTTTCAACCAGGTGGCGCGATACGAGTTCGCCTTTTGGGAGATGGCCTACTCCGGGGAGGAGTGGCCGTGAGCGGAAACGCGCCGAGAAGGGTGCTGACGATCGCCGGCTCAGACTCCGGCGGCGGGGCCGGCATTCAGGCCGACTTGAAGACGTTCGCCGCGCTGGGCGCTTACGGGATGTCGGTAATTACGGCCGTTACGGCCCAGAACACACTTGGCGTCACGGCAGTGCAGGAGATATCGCTGGATGTCATCGAGGCTCAGATCGACGCCGTTGTCGACGACATTGGCGTGGATGCGGTCAAGACCGGCATGTTGTCGAGCCCGGAGATTGTGCGACTCGCGGCCCGCAAGGCCGGGGAACACGGATTCGACAGGCTGGTCGTGGACCCGGTGATGGTGGCCGCCACAGGAGCGCGGCTGCTGCGAGAGAACGCCGTTGACGCGGTGAAGCGGGACTTGATCCCTGCAGCGACCGTGGTCACCCCTAACACGTTCGAAGCAGAAGTACTGACCGGTCGAACGGTCACGACCGAAGCGGAGATGAGAGAGGCGGCGCGTGCGATACATGCGCTGGGGCCGCGTTACGTCGTGGTCAAGGGTGGTCACGTACAGGATTCAGCCCAAAGCACCGACCTGCTGTTCGACGGCCGGGACTTCATCGAGTACCCGGCAGCCCGTATCGAAACTACGAGCACACACGGCACCGGCTGTACGTTTGCTTCGGCCATAGCCGCTGGTCTGGCACGCGGCCTCGGCGTCGCTGAAGCGGTCGGCGAGGCGAAGGACTACGTAACGCGGGCCATAGCGACGGCTTTTCCGGTAGGGCAGGGCAAGGGGCCGTTGAACCACTTCCACGCGGTTTGGGAAACGGGGTAGAGAGCGACGGGAATGGTGGTGGGGTGTGAGGGTGTTTTGGCGTTGGCAAAGGGGTTCAGGCGGTAGCTGCGCCGCCCGTCCACCCCGGCGGGCGCCCACGAGAGGCGCACCCTACATCGCGTGTTGGATTGCGGGGGTGTTAGGTGGTGTCGCGGGTTGGGGTGGAATCCGCGCACCGCACCTGGGTCCCCGATCGGAGTCGGGGAAGACGAAAAGGGGGGAGCGTCGGGGCAGACGATTGTCTAACGTCACGCCGGACTCCCCCACCTCGTCACGCCGGACCCCGATCCGGCGCCAGGGGTCCGGGTGGGGTCACGTGCATTCAACGATCACGTCACTAGGACAGCGTGGTGTCGCGGGTTTGTGTCGTAGCCGCGCCGCCCGTCCACCCCGGCGGGCGCCCACAAGAGGCGCACCCTACAGGGGGTGTTTGGTGGTGGCTCGGGTTGGGGTGGTAGCCGCGCACCGCACCTGGGTCCCCGATCGGAGTCGGGGAAGACGATGGGGGGACCGGCAAGACGGTGGATGGTGTGGCGGGGGGTAGCCGCGGCGCCCGTTGCCCGCGCTGTGGGTGCCGGTTCGGGGTCCGGCGCGACGGGGTTGTTGTTGGGGCGGGCAGGCGGTCAGGCGAAGACGGTGCGGCCATATGCGGACTGGAGCAGGTCACCCTCATCGAAACGGCTGAACCGCAGGGCTGATACGTCGATCGAAGTCGATTCGCCGTTGACGATCAGTTCTGCGAGGGCCCGGCCGATTGCCGGCGATAGCTTGAACCCGTGGCCTGAAAAGCCGGCGGCCACGTACACGTTGTCGTAGCCCGGTACGCGGTCGAGGACCGGGTGCCAGTCGGGCGTGATGGTGAACAGTCCGGCCCATCCGCCGTCCCAACCGGCTTCCTCCATTTTCGGGACCCGCGCCGCCAAACGCGTAATGGCCTCGACGACGACTTCGGCGTCTGGTGTCTGAACGTACGTGTCCCTTTCGGTTGGGTCCTCGCGTGCCCCAATCAGGGTGGTGTCTCCTGAATCGGGACGGAACGATTGGCCGTTGACAGAGTCTCCGACGGTGGGGTGCGTGGGAAGCAGATTGAGGGGTCTATGTATCCGCACGATCTGGTGCCTGGCCCATGAAAGCGGGAGGGGAGCGCCGAGTCTTTCCAGGAATTCCGGAATCCACGGCCCGGCCGCGATTAGAACGGCCCCGCAGTCAATCGTCTCGCCGTTCAACTCGACGGCGGTAGCCTTCCCGCCTTGCGTCCTGATTCCCGTTACTTCGGCGCCAAGCCGTACCTGCGCGCCGTGCGAGCGGGCGCTCCGGGCGAACCCGGCGGTGACCCCTGAAGAGTCCGCGTAACCTGAAAGCGGTTCATGGGCCACTCCGCCCACGCCATCGAAGTTGATGTCGGGCCAGCGGCGCGCTGCCTCGTCGACCGCAAGGGTTTCCGTTTCGACCCCGTGTTGCCGGCCCAATTCGACATTTCGGCGCATCGCGTCTTCGTGTTCCGGTTTTACGAGGAACAGATAACCGGTTTTCACGAAACCGCCGGGATGACCGGTCTCCTCTTCAAATTCCGCGATGACGCCCCGGCTCCACCAGGCCATCTGGGCAGTCACCACGTTGGAGTAGTGCATGCGCAGGATCGCCAACGAACGACCTGTTGACCCTTCGGCGAGGCCGTCGCGTTCCAGGAGAACGGAATTAGTGACACCGAGCCTGGCGAGATAATGGAGGGTGGAACAACCCATCACGCCACCGCCGATCACGGCAACGTCAAATGTGGGTGACATGTTCTCCGTTCCTGGGCATACGGCGAGAGTCGATGAATTCACCGGCTCTAATGATCATCACGATACCGGCGGTCGTTTGTGAAGCCACGGGCGCGCCTTTTCGAACGCCGCGCAAGCCCTGAGGACCGTGGCGTCGTCGTCCAGGTCTCCGACTACGTGGAGTCCGGTCGGCAAGTCGTTCGAATCGAATCCGCAGGGTATGGACGCCGCCGGGTTCCAGCCGATGTTGAACGCCATCGTGAATGGGATGGCGCCGTAGCTGATGCCCGCGAGTTGGCCGTCGGCGCGTTGGTTGCCGACTGTTTTCGGCGGATTGAGATGCGGCCAGGCTGTGGCAGCAGTCGTCGGCGTGATCAGGATGTCGAACTCGCCAAAGAACTGGGCCATCTGCAGCCTGAGCACGTCGGCTTGCCGCAGAGCCTGTGAATACTGGGCGCCGGTGACGGTCGTTCCGTGGTCGATCATCGCAAGGGTGTAGTCCATCAGGTCTTCGCGGTGTTCGTCCGCAAGGTGTCCGTACATGGCCTTCTGGTTGCCGGTCCAGACCGTCCACCAGTAGTCCCTCGGTGGCGGGTCCAGGACGAGGTCGGCGTCGACCACCGTCGCGCCGAGTTCCCTGAAGGCATCCGCGGCTGAACGAACCGCGTTTTCGACATCTTCGTCGACCGGCGCGAACCCCATCGTGATGCTCACGCCCACCTTCATTCCCTCCACGCCAGCGTCGAGGTCGGTGAGGTAATCGGGTGTGGGTGTCCGCAGGGAACCCGGGTCCCGCGGGTCGTGCCCGCATATCGCCTGCATCATCAGCGCGGAGTCGCGGACGGTGTGGGTCATCGGTCCAGACGTGGAGGTCGGGTTGTAGGCCGGTTTGGACACCCCGCCGAACCGCGGCATGCGGCCCTGCGTGGGCTTGTGGCCGAAGATCCCACAGAATGCGGCGGGAAGACGGACCGACCCGCCGCCGTCCGTTCCCGTCGACAACGCGGACATTCCGGCAGCGACGCTGGCCCCGGCGCCTCCGCTCGAACCGCCCGTGGTGCGTGACGGGTCCCACGGATTGTTGGCCTGGGGGAAGAATTTCGTGAAGGTCTCTTCCCGGTTGCCGAACTCCGGCGTGTTGGTCTTGCCGAGTATGACAGCGCCGGACTTGCGGACTCTTTCGGCGACAACCGAATCGAAATCGGGGACCCAGTCCTTGTAGAGGGCGCAACCCAGGGTGGTCTTGAGCCCGTTTGTGACCTCCAGGTCTTTGAGCGAAGTCGGTACGCCGTGCAGGATGCCGGGCTCGTCACCATTCGCCAACGCCTCATCGGCGGAGGCGGCAGAAGCAAGGGCGCCCTCTTCATCGACGGTGATGAACGCGTTCAACTGGCCGTCGAGGTCGCGAATGCGCCTTAGAGACGCCTGGGTGAGTTCAACCGAGGAGATTTCCTTGTTAACAACCATCTCCCGCTGTTTCCAGCCGGGCAGGTACATGAGTTCGCGGTCATTCATTATTTTTGCTGCCTCGTTTCCCAGGTTGGCGACCATTCCTGATTTGGCTGTTTCATTGCTCAAACTGGCCGATAAAAAGTGATCTCGTTTTCTATTCCTTTGTCCCGGATGATTTGCCGGGCGTTCGTTTTGCCGGTTTATGCGTGCGGCGGACCGGACCAGGGGAGGGCCCGTCAATTGCTCCGCCTCTAGCTCATGATGGCGCCGCCGTTGACGTTCAACGCCTGTCCGTTGATTTCCGAAGCGTCTTCCGACGCCAGGAATGCTACGGCGCGCCCGATGTCCTCAGGAGTTTGCGGCCTGGGCAACGGTTGCCTCGCCTTGACCGAGTCCAGGAAGATTTCGTAAGGGTCGGTGTCGGCCAGTTCAGGGTCACCCGCCTGAACGCTCATGGCGATCTTCTGCCACATGGGAGTCCACAAAGTGCCGGGGCAGACGGCGTTTACGGTGACATTGTGCGGCCCCATCTGCTGGGCGAGCATGTGTGTCCACTGGATCGCCGCCGACTTGGACACCCAATACGGGACGATAGGCTCCCCTATGCCGAGCTTCGGCCCGCGCGGCGGCCGGCCGCCCTGGGAAGCGATGTTCACGATACGGCCCTGCCGCCGCTCCCGCATGTGGTCCCATACGGCGTCTGCGGTATTCGCCAGGCCCTTGACGTTCACCTGGTAGGTGGCTTCCCAGTCCTCGGCTACATAGTGGTCCCGGTTTTCCAACCCGGGCGACCCGAGGACCCCGGCGTTGGCGACGCAGATGTCGATTTTCCCGAGTTCCGCGATGGCCTTTTGCGCCGCTTCTGCGATCGACGCCTGGTCGGTCACGTCCGAGGGGGCGCTTCCGCTGTTTCTGCCGGCGGCGCGGACCTCGCCGGCGACTTTGGCTGCGGCATCGCCGTCAAGGTCGGTGACGAAGACGTCTGCGCCTCTTTCGGCCAGGACGAGGGCGATTCCGCGTCCGATGCCCCGGCCTCCGCCGGTCACGAATGCGCTCTTGCCTGCGAGTTGATTGGAAAGTCGATGTGCCATTCGGTTGTCCCGCCTGAGAAATTCGCCGTTAAGCGCCTTCGATTGCCGCCTTCATTCTCTCCGCGTTCTTCCTGAGCAAACCCCGCGTCGGAATCTTGAGCAAGAACCCGAGCAATATGAACATCAGGGCGGTAACAGGGCTGTCCGACTGCGCGTCCTGGAAGTACGTGAACCGCGTTCCCCGGCCTTCCGGCGTCAGGGTGTAGGCCGCCTGAATCGGGTAGGGGCCCTCGACGGTCTTGTAGGCAAACCTGTTTGGACGGTCGAACTCGGTGACTTCCATGGTTATGTCGCTGACCCTGCGGCCATATGTGTACTTGATTTCGAAGTTTGCCCCGACCCGCGGCTCGCCGCCGGAGGATTCCGCCTCCGCTACGTAGCCGACCCACTGCGGCATGTTTGCCGGGTCTGAAACGAAGTCGAATACCTCTTCGACCGGCCTTTCGACGTGTATGGATACTTCAGCGGCCAGACTGGCCATGTGCGTTATTCCCTGGGTAGTTGCTTGGAGGGCCTGTTTCGCTGTGGGTCTGCGTCAGTTCATCCTCGTTCCGCCATTGACGTTCAGGGCCTGGCCGGTGATCTCCGATGCGTCGTCCGAAGCGAAGAATGCAACGGCGTGGCCGATGTCTGTCGGCGTCTGTGACCGTCCCAGGGGCACGGTACTTGCAATCTGGCGGTCGAAATACTCGCGCGGCGAGAGTTCGGCCGCGTCCGGCTGGTGGCGGTGTGCCTGGACTGCGATCTTCTGCCACATGGGAGTCCACAGCGTCCCGGGGCATACGACGTTCACCGTGATGTTTAGTTCGCCCAGTTTTATGGCCAGCGCGTGGGTCCACTGGATCGCCGCGGCCTTGGATACCGAATAGGGCATACCCACAGTCCCGGCGCCTGGGCGGCCGAACCCTCCCGGCGACCTTCCACCGTGGGAGGAGATGTTTATGATTCGCCCGGACCTGCGTTCCGACATGTGCGGAATGACCGCCTCCGCGGTGTTTACGAGACCGATTACGTTGATCCCGTACGTTTGGTCCCAATCGGCGTCGGTGTAATCACGCCGGTCTGCGAACCCCGGCGCCCCGATCACGCCGGCGTTGCCGACCGAAATGTCTACGGCCCCGAATTCCGAGATGGCGCGGTTGGTGAAATCGCTTATCGATTCCTTCGATGTGACGTCAGCGTAGCCGCTGATCGCGCGTCCTCCGGCAGAGTTGATTTCTTCGGCTACCGATTCTGCGTCCGACTCGTTGATGTCGCAGACTCCAACCGCCGCGCCCCGGCTGCCGAGTACGATGGCAATTCCGCGGCCGATTCCCCGACCGGCGCCGGTGACAATGGCGGCCTTGCCTTCGAGTTGTTTGGCCATCGGACCGGACATGGAGTCCCCCTTGACGATGAGCTTCAAATTGACAGACGAAGGATAACCCACAGCACGGTCTACGGGACGTGTCTTCGCTGGGCTATCCGGCAGATAGTCTGGGTACTCGGCTGTACACTGAGATGAGCGCCCGTGCTGCGGGCGCCATTCGGTCTGATTCCCACACGGAGGCCTCTACAACTTGGTAACGAGGAACCTGCATAACGTCGACCTGGAAACGCTTGTCTCATTGTCAAAGCGGCGGGGATTCGTGTTTCAGAGCAGCGAAATCTACGGAGGGGTCGGAAGTGTCTGGGACTACGGGTCCGTTGGGGTTGAGCTAAAACGCAACGTGAAGGACGCCTGGTGGCGGTCGATGGTGCGCGAGCGGGAGGACATCGTCGGGATTGACGCGTCGATCCTGATGCACCCGGAAGTGTGGCGGGCCAGCGGCCACGTCGATTCGTTTGCCGACCCGTTGGTCGAGTGCGACGTATGCCACCGCCGGTTCCGTGAAGATGAGGTCGATTCAAGGTCGTGCATCGATTGCACCGGCACGTTCACCGAACCGCGCCAGTTCAACCTCATGTTCGAGACCAGCATGGGACCCGTCAAGGACGAGGCGTCGGTGACGTATCTCCGCCCCGAGACGGCGCAGGGGATATTCGTTAATTTCTCAAATGTCCAGACCACCACGCGAAAGAAACTGCCGTTCGGAATAGCCCAGATAGGGAAGGCGTTTCGGAATGAGATAACGCCCGGCAACTTCACGTACCGCACGCGGGAATTCGAGCAGATGGAGATGGAGTACTTCTGCCGAGAGGGGGAAGACGAAGATCTGCACCGCTACTGGATCGACTTCAGCATGGAGTGGTTCAGGAGCCATGGCATTCGACGGGACAAACTCCGCGTGCGGGAACACACCGCCGAGGAGCTTCCTCACTACTCCAAGGCCTCGGCAGACGTCGAATTCGAGTTTCCGTGGGGTTGGGGCGAACTGGAGACGATTTCGAATCGAACGGACTACGACCTGAAGGCGCACGCCAGCAGGGCAGGGAAGGACCTCACCTACTTCGACAACGACCGGAACGAGCGTTACGTCCCGTTTGTCGTCGAGCCCGCCATGGGCGCCGACCGTTCAGCGCTCGCGTACCTGTGTGACGCTTACGATTCCGAGGGCGCAGGCAAGGACCAGCGGGTCGTCCTGAGATTCCATCCTGACATCGCGCCGTTCGAGGTCGCAGTCCTGCCTTTGTCTCGAAACCCGAAACTCGTCCCTACCGCACAGCGCGTATACGATGCCGTGCGACCTGCCTTCCGCAGCCAATACGACGACACGCAGAGCATCGGCCGGCGGTACCGCAGGCAGGATGAGATTGGCACCGCGTTGTGCGTCACAGTCGACTTCGAGACGGTCGAAGACGACGACGCCGTGACGATTCGCAACCGGGACACGATGGCGCAGGTCAGGGTGCCAATAGATTCCCTGAACGGCGCGATCCACGACCAGCTCGCAAACATGCGCAAGGAGTGCCAGGGGTGAACCGGCGTCTCGGATCGCCCGGCCCGTGCCCGGAGGAAATTGAGCGTTGACACATGCCGCCGCGCAGTTCCAGGTTGGCCAGACCGCGGAGATAAAGCGGACCGTCACCGAGCAGGACGTGATGGACTTCGCCCGGCTCAGTGGGGACGTCCAGCCACTGCACACAGACGTCGAATACGGGGACCGTACGCGCTTCAAAAGCCGCATTGCTCACGGGGCCCTGTTGATTGGGTTCATATCGGCCGTGTTGGGCGTCGAGATGGCGACGTCGAAGATCACGATGATCTTCCTGGGCCTGAACGCCTCATTTACGAGTCCGGTCCGTCTCGGCGACACAATCACCACGCGTTGCGAGGTCAAGAAGGTCAGGGAAGACAAACCGATACTCACCGTCGACTGCCGTTGCCTGAACCAGGATGGCGACGAGGTGTTGACCGGCGAGGCAGTCGTGTACGTCGACCCGTATCCGATTGAGACGGGGTAGGGAGACCGCCTGAAGCATCTATGACCAGCGAATCACCAGTACTTTATGAACTGAACGATCACACGGCGCGCATCACGCTGAATCGTCCCGACAAGCTCAACGCCATCAACGTCGAGATGCGGGAACGGCTCGCGGAGGCCCTCCGGCGATTCGAGAGTGATGACGATGCCTGGATCGGTGTATTCACCGGCGCAGGCGGGAACTTCTCCGTGGGGCTCGACCTCGCAGAGGCGGACCCGGACAACCTCGACGATGAGGCCTCGAAGTCCATCGAGAACCTGTACGTGGCTTTGTCCGGCATCTGGAAGCCGACTATCGCGCTCGTGGATGGGTACTGCCTGGCACAGGGAGGCGGCCTGGCGCTGGCGTGCGACATACGTATCGCGACGAACCAGGCGGTATTTGGATGGCCGCAGGCCCGGCGGGGACTCAGTTCGATTAGCGGCCCGGCGATGATGTCGGCCAAGGCGCCCCTGAACTTCGCATTGGAGTTCCTCTACACCGGGGAGTTCGTAAGCGCGGAAACGGCGCGGGAGTTGAACCTCGTCAATCGCGTGGTTGAACCCGACGACCTTGAAAGCGAAGCGGAGAGCCTGCTGGCGAAAATCCGAGCCGGAGCGCCGTTGGCGATGCGCACCATGAAGCAAGCGGCAGTCGAGGGCCAGCGCATGTCGCTCGAAGAGCGAGTGCGAATGGCGGGCCGGTTCTTCACCGACAACATGGCGACGGCCGATGCCCGTGAAGGTATGAGGGCGTTCGTGGAAAAGCGCAAACCCCAGTTCAAGGGCAAGTGACCGGCAGGTTGGGCGTAACCGGATAGAGCGCATGGCCACAAGAGACAAGCCGCAGTCCCGGGCTCAGGATCTACGACTGCAAAAAATGGTCCGGCTGTGCGCCGCCGCCCATCCGTACTACAAGCGGTTTTTTGAAGAGCTTGGCCTGTCTGCCACGGATTTCCGGTCGGTCGACGATCTCAAAAAACTGGGCATGCTTCACAAGGAGACCTACACGGCGGACCCCGAATCATTTCGTCTGAATCTCGACGAGATCGAAGGACTGTCCCTGGAAGAGTCGACGCTGGCGGACATTATCTACACGTCTGGCAGCACCGGCGAGGCAGCCCCGTTCTACGACACGGTGCACGACAGGTTTGCACGCATAGAGCACATTCGGCGGGGCGCAGAGATAGCAGGCGTCAGGGAATCGGACGTGGTCGCCAACCTGTTTCCGCTTGGTACGGTCCCGCACCAGGGGTTTCTCAGCGCAACCTGGGGCGCCCAAGCTGTGGGCGCCAAGCTGATATCGGCGCTCACCGGGCGAGGGTATGGCGATTTCAACGTGCGCCGCAGCCTGGACGACGCTGTGCGACTAGTCGAACGTCACAGGGCCACGATCATATGGGGCATCACGACGTTCGTCCGCCGGTTCGTGGTAAGGGCGCAGGAACTGGGAGCCGATCTCGGCAGCGTTCGCATGGCCATGGTGATGGGAGAACCGTGCCCGGCCGGGATGCGCGAGGACATCAGGGACCGGCTAACCTCACTTGGCTGTACCGACCCGGCGATCAGTAACGGCTACGGATTCACCGAGATGCAGGCCCCGGCCATGGAGTGCATGGAACGGGGCCCCCGTCACATCGCCGCCCCGGATCAGTTTCATTTCGAAGTGGTGGATGTCGAAACCGGTGCGCCCGTGCCCGACGGATCGCCCGGCTTGCTTCTTATGAGCCATCTCAACCGGCGAGGAACCGTCCTGTTGCGCTATAGAGTCGGGGACATTGTGGCCATGGAACGGGGCAGATGCAGCGACTGCGGACGCACCGGCCCCCGGTTTACGAGCGATCCTTATAGGGCTGACGGCCTGGTCAAGATCAAGGGCACGCTGGTCGATCCGCAGGCGTTGCACAATCGGCTATCCCCCCTGCTCAGTGTCGAGGGCGTGTCCGAATACCAGTTGAGGGTCAGTCACGTGGTTGAGTCAGACCGCTTTTCCGGCGACCGCCTTGCCGTTCGGATAGCCTGTGCGCCGGATGGGCGAGAGGCCGCTACTGCGAGGGTCCGGTCCCTGGCCAGCCTTGCGATCGAGGTGACACCTGAAGTGGAGTTCCTGCCTCGTAACGGGTTCGAATCGACTTCGCAGGACTACAAGTTTCGACGTTTCGTGGACGACAGGTAAGTTTGATGGATGCTGACCTGACGACGGATCGGCTGCGGCCGGGAGACCGGCTTGAGCCCCTCGAACTCAAACTGACGGATGAGTTCAACGAGAGCATTGTCCAGGCGGTCGCTGCCAACGTATCCTGCTATGCAGGCAATGGCGAGCAACCGGGCATCGTGCACCCGGCATTGCTTATTGTTTTCAGCAACCTGACTCGCAGCCCGTCTTTCAGGTTGCCTGCCCACTGCGCGGCGATCCAGACGCACGACGACGTGCGGCTCGAAGGGCTGGCGCGTACCGGCGACACGGTCACGATTTCATGGCGGGTGGTGGATACATACGTCCGCCGGGGCCGCCATTATCAAGTCATGGAGACCCGCGTGTCAGATGGCGAAGGGCGGACCGTCCTGACTCGAAGGACCACGAACACGTTCATGGGCGGAGGGCACCCGGGTGTCTCCTGAATATCGAACGGGCGTCGTGGTCGATAGGCAAAAATTCATGGCGGGCGATTGGATTGCCGGCAACGCCACGTTGGTTTCGTCCTACAGGACGTGGCAGTTCTCGGGCGGCTGGCCTCCCGGCGGAGGATGGCCTTCCAGGAATGTCCACACCGACGACGATTTCGCCCGCAAGTGCGGTCTTCCCGGTAGGGCGGCATCGGGCGCGATGGTGCAGGGGTACGTGGTGGAATTCATGGCCGATGTCTTCGGCGTCGAATGGCTGGGAAATGGGTCGTTCAATCTCAAATTCGTGGCGCCAGTGCTCATAGGGGACAGCATCGTTCCCAGGGCGCGTTGTTCAGACGCGAGGGATGAAGGCGGCCGGACGAGATTCGACGTAGAACTGGTATGCGAAAACCAGTCCGGCGATCCGGTCGCGGTGGGAACGGCCGTCGGGTGGCTGTGATCTAAGGCGACCAGGCAAGCTTGGAATCGCCCGGCCAAGCACGATCATCTAACTATTAGATCGACGCCATAAAAATCGAATGTGAAGCGGGCCAGGCCCCCGACGCAAAAGCATGAGGCATTGCCATGAGATTGACTGAAATTGCTGGTGTACGTATTTCCCGCGGCTTACTGGCCGTTCTGGTAGTTGTACTGGGACTGTCACTTGCCGCGTTAGCGTGCGGCGGCTCTTCTTCGGATACTGGAGGGTCAGGGTCGACCGGAGGGGGCGCGACGAATACAGATTCCGGGCAGACCAAAGTTGCCGCAACCGGCAACGCTCCCCCAATATCCGCTGAGACCTTGGCGCACGGCCAGTTCGACCTTGCAGAGTTGGCGGGCCAGCCAGTCGTGGTCAACTTCTGGTTCCCATCTTGCCCGCCGTGCCGCGCAGAGATGCCGGACCTGCAGGAGGCGTACGCGGAGTTCAAGGACCAGGGGGTCCAATTCGTAGGCGTCCAGCAACTCGGCATCGATTCCAAGGCAGACGCCGTCACATTCCTGGAAGAGGTAGGGGTGGAGTACCCGAATATCCCGGACGAAAACGCGGCCATTCAACTCGAGTACAAAATCCTCTCGTACCCCACGACGGTGTTCCTTGACCGGAACCACGACATCGCCAAGAAGTGGAATGGACTCATTACCAAGAATGACCTGCGGGAACAGATAGAGAACATCGCCGGGTCCTGAGCCGTCGGACAGAATGCTCTGTGGCCTGACCTGCGGTGCCTGGTCCCTGACCGACTAGGAACGGTGCTTTAACTCGAATACGTTGCCGATTTCTTGCCGGGTCGTACGCGATAATTCCCGCATGATTGGGGAGATTGCGGCCATCGACTGGCTCATGTGGCTCGTGCGTTGGGCCCACGCCGTCAGCGCGGTCGCATGGGTCGGAGGCTCGATATTCTTTGCGGCCGTGCTGCGGCCCGTCCTGGCCGCCAATCCGGAGTCGGGCCGGCAGTTGATGGGGCCGATCGGCAGCATCTACAAGGAGCTGGTCGATGCTGCGGTGCTGGCTCTCATCGTCAGCGGCATTGTGCTCATGTTCGACCGGCTGACGGGGAACCAGGTCACCCCGACGTGGTTCATCGTCCTGGGAATTAAGCTGGTCCTCGCGCTGTGGATGTTCTACCTGGTGTGGCGATTCCGGCGTACTGGTTATCAACCTACGCCCGGGCCCGGCATCCTGCGTCGCGCTTCATGGCTGCTCGGCTACAACGCCATAGTGGCAATTGGACTGGTGGTATTCCTGCTGGCCGGCCTGCTCAACACGTTGTTTGCGTCTGTCGCGGCCTGATAACTCGCCGATTCAAGCGCAGCGCCAAAGTTGGACACCTACGTGGTTGAGCCTGGCGTTCAGTTCGCTGATCGATAACCCACTTACCGGGTGGATGGCATCGGGCGCGATCTCGGCGAGCGGGTCAAGCACAAACGCCCGTTCAGTCATTCGGGGGTGAGGGATGGTGAGCCCCGGCTCGTCGATCACTTCGTCGCCGTAGAGCAACAGGTCAAGATCGATGAGCCTTGGATCACCTGGAGCGGAGCGCACGCGTCCCATGTCCCGTTCGATGCTGAGCAGAAGTTCGAGAAGGCCTGCAGGGGGCAGGGGAGTGGCCAGCGCCACGACCTGGTTGAGGAAGTCGGGCTGGCCGGGGTCGACTCCCCAAGGCTCGGTCTCATAAATGGAGGACGCCGCGATTATTCGCCCGGACTCGTTCAGCCGCAGACGCGCCTCTGCGAGATTGGCCGCCCGGTCGCCGAGGTTGCTCCCCAGGCCGACGTAGCAGACATGAGATTCGGCCATGCCTGTTTGCTCGTCCGGCAAATCATGCCCGCCGCGAGGCGCTCGGGCGGCTGGACTTGCGGACTATCGCGTCGGCCATCCTGGCGACCCGCACCATCTCGGGGACATCGTGGACTCTCACCATGTCCGCCCCGTACGCCACGCTCAGCGCCACCGTTGCGGCGGTGCCCTCCAGCCTGTCCTCCACCGGCAAGTCGAGCACCTCCCCGATGAACGACTTTCGGGAAGTGCCGATGACGATAGGCAACTCAAGGCTACGGAATTCCGTGAGCCGGCTCATCACGTCGAGGCTGTGATGGGCTTTCTTGCCGAAACCTATGCCCGGATCGACCAATAGTTTTTTTCTGGGAACACCGGCTTCGACTGCGGAATATACAGCGGCTTGGAGGTCGGCGATCACTTCTGCCGTCGCGTCCGCGTATTCCGCCTTTGGGCGGATGTGGCCGATGACCAATGGCACGTCTAGATGGGCCGCGGTCCCGGCCATGTCAGGGTCGGCCAACATCGAGACGTCATTGATCATGGCGGCGCCGGCCTGGACCGACGCGCGAGCGACGCTGGCTTTTCGGGTGTCGATGCTGACGGGGACGGTGAGCTGTGGGAGAAGGGCTTCGAGGACCGGCATGACCCGGCGAAGCTCCTCGGATTCATCGACCGGTTTGGCCCCCTTGTAGTGCGCGGGCGGGCGAGTGGACTCCCCGCCAACGTCGATTATGTCCGCCCCTGCGGCCTCCATCCCCAGTGCCTGGCGCACGCAACGGTTTACCCATCCGTCCAGGTCGCCGGATGCCAACACCCCGTCGCCCGAGAACGAGTCCGGCGTTACGTTGAGCACGCCCATGACGTAGGTGCGGGAGCCCCATTCGAATTGCCGGTTGCCGATCTGCATTGGGTTAGTCGCGAGGATTTTTGTCATTAGAAGTGGCGGGATAAATGGACTTTGACGCGGCTGCTTCGGAGAGAAGTCCTTCAGTTACGTGTCACCTTCCCGGGGTTTCGACTCATGGGTGCGAATGTGCCGCCAATCCGGCCCAAAAAAACACGTAGAATTAGCCGTCACCCCCAGTTTAACGAACGTTGCAGCCATGACCGGGAAGGCGTGTACGCCCCCGGGGAGGTACCCACGATACCGCCGGAAAATGACGAGACCCCGGAGAGCGCCGCCCAAGACGCGGCGCCGAAAGACCCCCGCTCCGACCTGAAAAAACGGCGCCAGGAGGCGCAACTAGGCGGCGGGGAGCGGAGAATTGAGTCCCAGCGCAAGCGCGGCAAGCTGACCGCTCGCGATCGGCTGGAAAAACTGTTCGACGACGGGACATTCGCGGAGATCGACACGTTTGCCACGCACCGGGCAACCGATCTCGGGCTGGACCGGCAGAGGTTCGCCGGAGACTCCGTGGTTACCGGCAGCGGGCTTGTGAACGGGCGGCAGGTGTTCGCATACGCACAGGACTTCACCGTGCTGGGCGGCTCCCTTTCCGAAGTTGCTGCCCAGAAAATCTGCAAGGTCATGGACCACGCGGTGCGGACCGGTTGTCCCATTGTGGGAATCAACGACTCCGGCGGGGCTCGGATACAGGAAGGGGTCGATTCTCTTCACGGCTACGCTGAAATCTTCAAGCGGAACACTCTCACATCGGGGGTTGTGCCCCAGATCACGGTGATCGCCGGACCAGCGGCCGGTGGGGCGGTCTACTCGCCGGCCATCACCGACTTCATATTCATGGTGGAGTCGATCGGCCAGATGTACATCACCGGCCCCGACGTAGTCAGGGCGGTTACCGGCGAAGAGGTGAGCCACGAGGAGTTGGGGGGCGCAATGTCGCACGCCTCTCGAAGCGGGGTGGCCCACTTCACCGCGTCTGACGAATCCGACTGCTTCGAACAGGTGCGGTTGCTTCTTTCTTACCTGCCTTCGAACAACACCGAGTCGCCGCCCGTCGCCGAATCGGACGATCCGGCCGGAAGGGTAGAAGAGGCCCTTGCCGCGGTGGTCCCGAACGACCCGTCCCAGTCGTACGACGTTCACGATGTTATTTCGCACATAGTCGACGACGGTGAATTCCTGCCTGTCCACCATGCGTTCGCAGCCAACATCGTGGTGGGATTCGCCCGGATGGGCGGAGGCACCGTTGGCATCATCGCCAACCAGGCCGCCCACATGGCCGGCGTGCTCGACATCGACGCTTCGGACAAGGCTGCGCGGTTCGTCCGGTTCTGCGATGCCTTCAACATCCCGCTCGTGACGCTGGTGGACGTCCCCGGCTTCATGCCGGGCACAGCGCAGGAATACGGGGGGATCATTCGCCACGGGGCCAAGCTGATCTACGCCTATTCCGAGGCGACGGTGCCCAAGATTGCGCTGATCCTCCGCAAGGCGTACGGCGGAGCCTACATCGTAATGAGCAGCAAGGAGTTGCGCTCCGACGTGAACCTGGCGTGGCCGAACGCTGAGATCGCCGTGATGGGCCCGGACGGGGCGGTGAATATCATCAGCCGCAGGGAAATAGCCGGCGCTGACGACCCTGACGCCAAGAGGGCAGAGCTGATCGCCGACTACCGTGAACGATTCGCAAACCCCTACGTGGCGGCGAACCGCGGCTATTTGGATGACGTGATCGATCCGGCCGAAACTCGACCGATAATCATCCGGGCGCTCCGCACGTTTGCCAACAAGGTGGATAGCTCACCGCCCAAGAAACACGGCAATATTCCGCTGTGAACCTGGCGCGACGAGACGAATTTGTGAGCGCGGTCGCAGATATGGCGGCTGAGGTGTGGGACTTTCACGACCGGTTCGGCATCGATGGCGGCAGCAGGGCGACGCGTGCCTGTCACGAGGCCATAATTGAACGGACGCCGATGTTGCGGGAAGAAGTCGAGGAGATGGTCGCGGCGGCAAACGCGAAAGACGAGTCTGAGACCTGCCACGAGGCGGCTGACGTGCTGTTCGTGGCAATCGGAAACATGGTCAGCCTTGGAGATGCCGGGGTCGAGGGCGTCCGGAACGTGACGGCGAAGAACGTAGCAAAGACACACGAGACGCACGCGATTCGGCCGGACACCGGAAAGCTTCTCCCGATCCACGGCAAGCCGCACAAGTGGGAGTAGGCGTAATTGACCTGAACCACCGCCACTGTTCAAAAGCCACGCAAACGATAAAGAAACGCTTCCTCAAGGAGTTGGAATGACAAGCCCTACGGCAATAGATTACGCCAAAAACCACTTTGCAACGATCATCAATGAGCAAATCGCAAGGGTCGAGGCGGTTAGGAACGCCGGACCGCCGTTGGACTACGGAGAGATAAGTCCCGTAGTGATTGGGATCATCGGCGGCGACGGCATCGGCCCCGCGATCACCGAGGTTGGCCGCCAGGTGTTGGCGGAATTGCTTTCGGCAGAAGTGGCCGCGGGCAAAGTTGAGTTCCGGAACATCGAAGGGCTGACTATCGAGAATCGCGCCGCCCACATGCAGTCGATCCCAGACGACGTGCTGGAGGAGATCAAGGGCTGCCACGTCACGCTCAAAGGGCCGACGACGACTCCCGAGAAGGGCGACGAGTGGCCGAACCTGGAGTCCGCAAACGTGGGAATGCGTAAGGCGCTCGACTTGTTCGCAAACGTGCGGCCCGTTCGCGTGCCTTCGGAGGGCATCGACTGGACGTTCTTCCGTGAGAACACCGAAGACCTGTACGCGCTCGGCAGCCAGGGGATCGACGTAACGGACGATATTTCGATCGACTTCCGGATCATCTCAACGCCCGGCTCGGAACGCATCATCCGTGCCGCGTTCGACCACGCCCGCAGGACGGGCAAGGACCGGGTCACCGTCGTCACCAAGGCGAACATCGTCAAGGCGGGCGACGGCCGATTCCTGCAGGTGGCCGAAAAGGTTTCCCAGGACTACCCGGGCATCTCATGGGACGGGTGGTACATAGACATCATGACGGCCAAGCTGCTCGACAAGGCCCGCCAGTCCGATTTCCAGATCCTCGTGATGCCCAACCTGTACGGCGACATCCTGACCGACGAAGCGGCAGAGATCCAGGGCGGCGTCGGAACGGCGGGAAGCGCAAACATCGGCACGCGCTACGCCATGTTCGAGGCGATCCACGGCTCCGCGCCGCGGATGGTCGCAGAGGGCAGGGACAAGTACGCCGATCCCAGTTCGGTGCTCAAGGCAGCCGGACTGATGCTGTCGCACCTGGGATACGGCGATTTGGGCAGACAGGTCGACATGGCGCTAGAGGTCTGCGGCCAGTACGAGCGTCGGATCCAGGTAACCGGACGGGACACCGGCGTTACGGCCGAGGAGTTCGGCCAGTACATACTCGAGACCGTTCGCGACCCCGACCTTGAACAGCGGTGGAATGGGTACGTTGCCGCCGAGTGATTGGTGCCCCATGGCATTAGGCACCGAATCACAACAGTAACGATAGAAAGAGAGAATCGATGAGGCAAAAGGTGACGGTGGTGGGCGCCGGAAACGTCGGCGCGACCACGGCGCAGCGAATATACGAACGCGGCTACGCGGACGTCGTCCTTGTGGACATAGTGCCCGACATGCCGCAGGGCAAGGCCCTGGACATTCTCGAAAGCGGGCCGGTCCTCGGAACGGATGCCCTCATTACCGGCTCGAACGGCTACGAGGCCACGGCGGGCTCCGACGTGGTGGTTGTCACCGCCGGCATCGCCCGGAAGCCCGGAATGAGCCGTGACGACCTGCTGTTGACGAACATGAGGATCGTCGGCGCCGTAACCGAAGAGGTCGCGAAGTACTCGCCGGACTGCATTCTCGTCGTGGTCTCCAATCCACTCGACGCAATGGTCCAGCACGCATACAACGTGTGCGGGTTCCCAAGCGAACGAGTTGTCGGAATGGCCGGCATACTCGACACCGCACGGTTCCGCACGTTCCTCGCCCAGGAATTGAACGTGTCCGTTACGAACGTCTCGGCGTATGTGCTGGGCGGGCACGGCGACTCCATGGTCCCGTTGATCGGCTCGACGACGATAGGCGGGCAGCCCGTCGCGGAACTCATCGAGGCGAACAGGCTTGAGGAGATCGTCCAGCGCACCCGAGACGGTGGGGCGGAGATCGTCGCCCTTCTGAAGACCGGCAGCGCTTACTACGCGCCGTCGGCCGCGGTTGCCCAGATGGTGGACGCCATCCTGCTCGACAAGAAGGAGATTCTTCCCTGCGCGGCGTATCTGCAAGGCCAGTACGGCATCGACGGCCTCTACGTGGGCGTACCGGTGAAGTTGGGCGCAGGCGGCGTCGAAGAGATCATCGAGATCGAACTGACCGATGCGGAGAACGCCGCGTTACGCAGTTCGGCGGACGCCGTGCAGGAACTGCTGGAAGTGATGGGGAGCGCGGGCTGAACGAGTCAGCCCGCGTTCGCCCAACCTGGACTATCCGTCTACTGCGTCGGCCCGGCCGGCGATACCTGCTGGCCCGCGGCGCCCCGGGGTTACCTGCACGGGGGTTGGGATCAGCCACTCCTGCCCGACTTTCTCGGCCCGGCGAATCCGCCCGGCGCGCGCCAGTTGGCGCACCCTTCGGCCTGAGACGCCCAACTCGATAGCTGCAAGACTCACGGTTACGTTGGCCACGTCGTCGGTAGGCGTTTCAGGGGCGAGTTCGAATTCGACCGGGCTGGGCTGTTTGAGCGTGCTCATCTCGTGGATCACAAACCCTATGACTTCCCCATCGTCGTCCAATCGTTTGTGGATGCGCTCGTCATCGGTCGGCGTGAAGTACCCCTCTCGAAAAGCCCACAGGACCTCGAGCATGTCCCCCTCTTCGTCGTACCAGACTGACACGTTCTTACCAGTCATGCTCACTCTCCTTTGATTTTCCGGTCGAGGTAGCCGGTGAGGAGGTCCGACGGCCGAGTCTGATACACGGAAGACCCACCTCCACCGTTTGAGATTAACCGTGCTCGGTGACGCGACGACATACGCGTGCCATCGATCCGGGTTTCTGATGTCGAGCGTGGGTGGTGGATTACCGGCTTAGATTTCTCGGCTGGGCTCGAAATGACATTCGATGGCGGTGGCCGCGCGAGGGCATGAAAACGGGTGAAGGTGAATGGTGGGTGGGGGGGGTGTGGTGATGGGCCAGGGGTACAGGGGGAAGCCGCGCTATTCACCCCACCGGCGGGCGCCCACATCCCAGCGCACCCTACATGGCGTGTTGGATCGCGAGGGGCCTGGTAGTGTGGCGGGTTTTGGCGGTAGCCGCGCACCGCGCCTGGGTCCCCGATCGGGGTCGGGGAAGACGATGGAAGGGGAGTCCGGTAACACGAGGGAGGGCGTGACGGTGGGTTGCCGCGCCGCTCGTACCCCGCGCCATGGGTACCGGATCGGAGTCCGGCACGACGGGGTTGGGGTTAGAAGGCGGGGATTGGGCGTGGCCCCGCGCCATGGATCCCCGATCGGGGTCGGGGAAGACGATGGAAGGGGAGGCAGGGGATTGTTGGGGCTGCGAGGGTGGTTGTTGGATGGCCGGGAGGTCCTTCGCTTCGCTCGAGGACGACATGAAGGTTGGGTAGGGAGGTGAAATGGGTGGCTGTAGTAGAGGGAGCCGGCCCCGCCAGAGCCCCGCACCATGGGTACCGGATCGGGGTCCGGTAAGACGAATTGGAGGTGGGTCCGACTGCGGCGAGGCGCGGGCGTGCGGCTACCCGGCGGCCTCGGCGCCTAGTTGGCGGACGAGGTCTTTGGTGGAGACGACGTGTTTCTGCATGCCGAGTTTTTTGTGGTTCATGCCCATGGCGAGGCCGAGTAGCTGTGGCAGGTGGATGATCGGCAGGTCTGCCGAGTCCCCCCTGTTGTTCTTGCGGGCCCGCGGCTGGTAGCCGTCGAGGTTCAGGTGGCAGAGCGGGCAGGGCGTGACCATGGCGTCTGCGCCGGCGTCGCTCGCTGCGCCGGTGTGCTTCGACACCATCTTTAGCGAGTTCTCCTGGTTGATGAGGAGAATAGGGAACCCGCAGCAAGCCGTCTTGCCGGGGAAGTCGGCCACGCTTGCGCCGGTCGCCTCTATTACGATTTCCAGCGACGTCCGGCGTTGGGGGTTGTCGCCGAGGCCCAGCGCATCGCTTGGCCTGACGATGTAGCAACCGTAGAACGGCGCCAGGTTTGTGCCCGAAAGCTCCTTGACGAACGTGTCTCGCAGTTTTTCGATGCCGACGTCCTCCAGCAGGACCCACAGCAGGTGCTTCACGACCGTCGTGCCCCGATACTCGATGCCCTCGTCGGCCAGTTCAGCGTTTATCTCTTCGAGGTATGCCGGCCTTGTCTGGACGGCGTGGTTCGCCTGCGAAATGACGCCCTGGCAGGTCGAACAGATCGTCATGATCGGAAGCCCGAGTTGTTCAGCCATTGCGAGCGTGCGGACGTTGAGGATGTCCCCGAGCTTGCGGTTCTTTTCCTGCAGGACGCCGGCGCCGGTGCAGGACGCTCGGGTCAGTTCGACGGTCTCGATGCCGAGGCGATCAAGGACCGCCATTGCCGACTCGTATAGCTCGGGCGCACCGCCGCGTGCGACGCAGCCTGGATAAAACGCGTACTTCACTGGGACTTTCCTTCGGCCTTCTCGACGATCTTGCTGATTGCCTTGTGGTCCTCGGCTTTGTGCGGGATGGGAGACGGCAACTTGCCTTTCAGCAGGGCGTTAATGGCTACCGGGGCCTCCTTGATGAGCGCAGGCACATTCGTCCAGCCGATGCTGTCCACCGCCAGCCGGGTTTCGTCGACCCTGCCGTGCCGGCGGACCGAGTTCACGAACGACTCGGTGTGACGGTAGCCGGAGGTGTTGCGGTTGCCGGCCTCGATCGCCATGTCCCGCAATTCCATGATGCGGTCCATGGGCGCCACGTCCTTCGGGCAGACCTCCACGCACTGGAAGCAGCGGGTGCAGTCCCAGATGCCGCCGTGTTCATCGTTCAGCTTCGTCAGGCGTTCCCCGGTCTGATCGTCCCGAGGGTCCCCGGCGAAGCGGTAAGCCTTGGCCAACGCGGCTGGTCCGATGAAGCGGTCGTCGACTTCGAGGACGGTGCAGTCCGACACGCAAGCGCCGCACATGATGCAGTTCATCACGCCCAGCAGGTTGGTCATGGAGTCGCCTGACGCTATGAATTCTCCCTCATTCGGTATTGCGTCCGGTTTCAGGTAGGGGTCGACCCGCCTGATCTGGTTGAAGAAAGTGTCTAAATCAACGACCAAGTCCTTGATCACCGGCTGGTTGCCCATCGGCTCGATGAGCAGTCGTTCGCCGTTTGGCGCCAGTTCCGCGATGCGGGTCTTGCACGCGAGCCGGGCGCGGCCGTTTACGCGCATGCCGCACGAGCCGCAAATAGACGCACGACATGCGCAGCGGAGCGTGAGCGTGCCGTCGATCTCTTCCCGAATCTGGATCAGGGCGTCCAGGACGGTGAAACTGTCCAGCACATCCAGCGTGTAGTCCTGATCCCATGTCCGGGGCGGCGACGCATCGGGGTCGTATCGCCTTACCGTCAGGTTTGCCTGCATCAATAGACCCTCTTCTCCGGCGCCCAGTCGGTGATGGTGACCGGCAGCGTCTCGACGCGCGGTCCTTCCTCCGACTGGTATACCAGCGTGTGTTTGAGCCAGTTTTCGTCGTCTCGTTCGGTAATGTCCGTCCGGAAGTGTGCGCCGCGGCTTTCCTTGCGGGCGAGTGCGCCTGCGCAAATGGCTTCGGCGCAGTCGATCATGTAGTCGAGTTCGAGCGCGAACATCAGGTCGGTGTTGAAAGTCTTTCCCTTGTCCTGGACGCTTACGCTGGCGAATTGCTCCCTGGCCCGCCTCACTGCGGCTTCGGCGCGTTCCATCGAGTCCTGGTCCCTGAACACCCCGATGCCTTCGGTCATAGCCTCAGCCATCTCGTGTCGAACGGCAGCGGAACGCAGCCCCGCGGGCCTGTCCAGCAACCCCTGGAGTCTCTTCTTTTCGTTCTCCAGTTGTGACTCGTCGCGAGAGGATCCGTTCACCGACTTGATGTATTCCAGCGCGTGTTCCGCTGACCGGCGCCCGAACACGATGGTATCGAGCAGAGAGTTTGCGCCCAGCCGGTTGGCGCCGTGGACGCTCACGTTTGCGCACTCACCGGCCGCGTACAGGCCGGGCACCTCTGTACAGCCGTCGACATCCGTCTTTACGCCGCCCATGATGTAGTGCATGCCCGGCCGGATCGGCACCGGATCGTTCGCCAGGTCCATTCCGAGGAACTCCACGGCGACTTCCTGGAGGTATCCCAGGCGTTCTTCGATGAATTCCCGTCCCAGGTGCCGCATGTCCAGCAAAACATTGCCGTCTATGCCGCGTCCTTCGTTGATCTCGGTCTGCTCGGACCGCGAAACGACGTCCCTCGACGCCAGTTCCAGGTAATCGGGCGCGTAGGTCTTCATGAACCGTTCGCCGTCCTTGTTTAGCAGGTAGGCTCCCTCGCCGCGTGCGGCCTCCGACATCAGGATGCCGGTGCGCGCCAGCGTGGTGGGGTGATACTGGATCATCTCCATGTCCATCATGGGCGCCCCGGCCCGCCATGCCAGCGCCATTCCATCGCCGGTGCAGATGATGGCATTTGTGGACGGCTCGAAGACGCGGCCCGAACCACCTGCTGCAATGATTACCGCCTTGGCACGAATGGTGTGCAGTTCGCCGGTCTTTATGTCCAGGACGACTGCGCCCCTGACCTGGCCGTCCTCCTTGATCAGGGACGTGACGAACCACTCCTCGTAAACGCGCAGGCCGTACTTGATCGCCTGCTCGTAGAGCACGTGCAGCAGCGCGGAGCCGGTTATCGCCCCGACGAAGAAGGTCCGGGCCACTTTTTGGCCGCCGAAACGACGGGTGCCGAGGCGTCCTTCCTCGTCGCGGCTGAAGATCACGCCCATGTGCTCGAGTTCGATGACGGCTCTGCCGGCTTCCCGCGACATGAGTTCGACGGCGTCCTGGTCGGCAAGGTAGTCGGAGCCCTTGATGGTGTCGAGCGCGTGGCCCTCCCAGTCGTCGCCGCGGTCGGTGAGGGGTGCGTTTATCCCGCCCTGGGCTGCGTTCGAGTGGCTGCGGACGGGGTGGACCTTGGTGACGACTGCGACGTCCGCGCCTCCGCGCACCCCTTCAACCGCCGCGCGCAGGCCAGCCAGCCCGGCGCCGATAATCAACAGATCGTGTTCATACAATTTTCGAGTCCTGTCCAGAGACTTTCTCGCCGACAGAGCCTAAGGCGCGTCGACTTCCGACTTGTGAAATTCGAATGCCAAGAGTAACGCCGCAATCGACTTGGCGTCGGCTATCCTGCCCGACTTCAGCAGGCCGGGTACGTCCTCGAGCGGCGTTTCGACCACGTGGAGGTCCTCGTCTACGTCCTGCGGCAGGGGATCGGGTGACAGTCCGGTGGCCAGGTAGGCGTACATGTACTCGTCGCACCACCCCGGAGCGATCCAGAACTCGCCGATCTTGCGAATACTTTCCGCTCGATGGCCCGTTTCTTCCCGGAGTTCCCTTTGTACGGTCTCATCCGGGTCCTCGCCCGGATCGAGCGTGCCCGCGGGGGCTTCCAGCAGGACCCGCTGTATGGGATGGCGCCATTGTTCCACCAAAAGGACAGCGCCCCGGCTCGTAACCGGAACGACAACTATGGAACCTGGGTGTTCGACGATCTCACGCTCAGCCGACTCACGGTCGCCGATTTGAATGGTGTCGACGCGCAGGGAGAGGATCTTCCCGTCGTAAACCCTGCGTGAGCTGAGCGTGTTCGCCGTTTGGACGTTCAATGCGCTTATATCGTATCCGACTCGCCGGGGTCCCGTTCGGTCCCGGGGAGCGCTCCTTTTCTGATTCCCAGGCGCATGGACAACGAGCCCCAGAACGACGAAGGCGGCTGGCTCCTGAGGAACCGGGCCCGGTGCGGCGAGTGAGACACGCGCACGGTCTGGCCGCTTGATAGTTCCACGTCCATGAAGCCGTCTGCGTTCAACGTGGCGGGAGTCCTGGCGATCACGGTCAGTTCGAGCGTGGAGGTCGACTTGATGACCACTCCCCCGAACTGGCTCATGTGTGTCGCGATCGGTTTCACCAGGTAGTCCCGGGACATCGGGTCCATTACCGGCCCGCCCAACGAAAGAGCGTAACCGGTTGAGCCGGTCGCGGTGGCTACCACCACCCCGTCGCCGCGAAAGGTCGCGAAGTGCACGCCATCGACCTCTGTCGACACCTCGATTACCCGGAGCAGATGGCCGCGGGCGATAGTAATGTCGTTCAGTGCGTCGAACGGCGGAAGCCCAGACCCCAAGACCTCTGCCCGCACCATCTCCCGCTCTTCGACCCTTGCGTGTCCGGAGAGGTACCAATCGATCCGGTCCAGCGCATCCCCGGATTCGAGGTCGCTCATGAAGCCGACCCGTCCCATGTTTATGCCGAGTACGGGGACGCCGCGGGGCGCAGCGGCGTGGACACCCCTCAATATCGTTCCGTCGCCCCCGATGGTGACGATGAGATCAGACCCGGACAGCGCATCCGGGTTGATGTCCAACTCGTCCTGGTTTGCGGTAGCCACCTTGCAGTCGGGACCGATACGGCCCGCAATTGAGCGCGCAAGTTCACCGGCCTCTGGGTTCAGGCCGTGGTAGCAGACGCCTATGTTCTTGTAGGCCATTACCGGATCAGGTCTGGATCAACGTGGAATCAACTGTACGCAAAGTCGCCATGTGGCCACAGGATGGACCGACGGAACCGCAGCCGCCAGGGGACCACTTAAAGAATGGTAAGGGACGATTCTGCGAACCGGAGCAGCAACCAGGGGCCGAGGCCGAAAACCGCGACGCCTGCTGCGCCCGTCGCGGTCGCCACGAGCGCCGGCGCGTCGGGCCGAATTGGTGAGTCCGACGCCGGTTCTTCGAAGTAGACGGCTCGGACAATGCGCAGGTAGTAGTAGGCGGAAACGACGGTGTTGATCATGCCGAGTATGGCCAGCCACAGCAGGCCGGAGTTGGCCGCGGCGCTGAATACGAAGGCCTTGGACATGAACCCGACCGTCGGCGGCACGCCGAGCAGGGAGAGTAGTCCGACGGTCAGCAGTATCGCCATCAGAGGCGACCGGCGTCCCAACCCGTTGAAGCCGCTGATCAACTCGTTGCCGGTACGGTGGGTAATCGCGATAACAGCGATGAACACGGCGAGGTTCGTGAATGCGTAGCCCATCAGGTAGTACAAGGCGCCCTGCGGACCGGCGATGGAATCGGCCGCATCCGAGTTGACCGCGACCGCGGCGACCCCAACAAGGATGTATCCGGCTTGCGCGACGGTGCTGTAACCGAGCAGGCGCTTGATGTTGGTCTGCGACAGGGCGAGGAGGTTTCCGGCGGTCATGGTGGCTGCTGCAAGGACGGCGATGTAACCGGACCAGTCCTGGACCAGGGCGTCATGGCCGAAAGCGGTGTAGAGGACCCGCATGACCACTGCGAATGCCGATGCCTTGGATGCGACCGACAGGAAGGCGGCCAACGGCGTGGGGGATCCCTCGTAAACGTCCGGCACCCACATGTGCCATGGGACGACAGCCATCTTGAACGCGAACCCGGCCACCATCAGCGTGAGGGCCAGCAGGACGGCGTAGGAACCGAATGGCTGGCCGGACTCACCCGAAATTTCGGCGAGGCGTTGCCATATGACCTCGAGGTTCGTGCTGCCTGTGAACCCGTATATGAACACCATTCCGTAGAGCAGCAGGGCGGAGGCGATGGCCGAGAGGACGAGGAATTTCAGACCGGCCTCGACGGACCGCGTTCCCTTGTGGAATGCGGCGAGCGCGGCGACGGGCAGGGCGGTCAACTCCAGCGAGACGTATATGGACACCAACTCCTGCGCCGAAACCAGGAACATCATCCCCGTTACGGAGAACAGCATGAGGGCGAGGAATTCGCCCTTCAGCGACGGCATGCGCTCCACGTACCTGACCGATGCGAGGGCCACAGCGGCGGTGACCCCAATCAGCAGGAAGTGAAAGAAGAGGGCGAAGCGGTCCGCGACGATCGTTCCGAAAAGCGCCGGTTCGGGGATTGTGCCCACGCCGCCGAACCAGCCGAACCAGAGATTCAGCGAAAGGAACAGCGGGACGGCGAGCCCGGCGACCGCTATTCCGACAAGCAGTTTCTTGTCGCGGAGTACCAGGTCCAGGAGGACCACAACTATGGCCAGCCCCGCCATGGCGAGTTCAGGGGATATTACCCACCAGTCGTGCGCAGTCATCAGCGAATCGTCGCCTCTATGCCTATCTCGAATACGTTAGTCAGGAACTGGGGCCAGATACCGATCACCAGGATGGCTACCCCAAGTGCGACCACGGGCACCATGTCAAGTGGACTGGCGTCCTCCAGGTTTTCGTAGGCGTCCTTGGACATGCCGCCTTCGGCCGGCGCAGGTCCAAAGAACGTCCTCTGGACCATCCAGAGGATGTATCCGGCCGCTAGGACAACTCCGAATGCCGCGAACCCCGTGGCGTATGGCCAGACCTTGAATGTGCCGAGGAACACCATGATTTCGGACACGAATCCGCTCGTCCCCGGGAGTCCAAGCGAGGCGAAACCGGCAAGAAGGAAGAAGATTCCTATCGCCGGCATTTTCTTCCATAACCCGCCAAGATGCGGGATGTAACGAGTGTGTGCGCGGTCGTACACGAGGCCGACCACCAGGAATGCCAATCCGGTGATGGTGCCGTGGGTGAACATCTGCATGGCGGCGCCGTTCAGGCCTCCGGCTACAGCCCCCGACGATCCTGCAATGGCAGACACACCCAACACCACGAAACCCATGTGGCTGATGCTGCTGAACGCGATGAGCCGTTTCATGTCCGTCTGACGGATGGTGACTATCGCGCCGTATAGCGTGCTGACCGCCGCAAGAACGGCGAGTATCCCGGCGGTGTCGTGGATGGTGAACCCCTGCGTTTCCTGGAAGAACCCGACGTTGATCCTCAGCAGGCCGTATCCGGCCATCTTCAGCAGCACACCGGCAAGTAGCACGCTCACCGCGGTAGGCGCGTCCGTGTGGGCGTCCGGCAGCCAGTTGTGGAGCGGCCACAAAGGCAGCTTGACGGCGAAGGCGATCAGGAAGAAGGCGAAGAACATGGCGGCCGGTGCGATCAGGGCGGTGCCGGCGATTCGCTCCGGTATGCCTTCGATCATCTGGCCGGCTTCCGCCGGAATCGCGACCATCTGGAAAGTGCCGGTCGACAAGTAGATACCCAGCACGGCCACCAGCAGGAACGCGCCGCCGAACAGGGTGAACAGCACGAATTTCATCGCCGAGTATTGCGCCCGTCCGGTCCCCCAGATAGAGATGAGCATGAACATGGGGATGAGTTCGAATTCGAAGAAGACGAAGAAGAGCAGCAGGTCGAGCGAGGCGAATACGCCCATCACGGAGGAGATGAGCGCCAACAGCCAGAAGTAGTACTCTCGGACCCGGTGCTCGATTCGCCACGACGCCCAGGCGGCCACAGCGCCCAACAGGCCGGTGAGCAAGATGAGCGGCGCGCTGAGGCCGTCTATGCCGAGCAGGTACTGCGACTCGAATCCATCTATGGGGATCCAGTTCTCGAAACGGTCGATTAGCTGCACACCGCCCGGATCGGAGTAGTAAATGGCGAAAGCGATAATCGACAGGGCGAAGGTGACGACCGCCGCGCCGATCGATGCCCAGCGGACCTGCTGGTCGTTCCTGGCGACGAGCGCGATCACAGCCCCGGCCGCGACCGGCAGGAATACGATGGTTGTCAGGAGTCCGGTGAACATCTATTCAGCGCGCGGATTCAGTGAATTCAAGGTGTGTTGCGGACTTGTGGTGCGAATACATGGCGTCGGCCGATCAGACCCAGATCAGGATGGCGGCAACTGCCACCACCGCTCCAAGGGCCATGACCAGCACGTAAGTCTGGGTCTGCCCGGTTTGCGTTTGCGCCAGCCCGCGGCCGAACCGGCTGGTCCACATGGATAGTTGAACGTTTGCGTTGTCCATCCAGTTGCGGTCGACCCAACCCAGCGACCTGACCAGGCCACGATAGAACACGCCTCGAACGACCTGGTCTTCATAAAGTTCGTCGAAGTAGTACTTCCTGAATAGGACTCGATGTACGGCCGACAGGCGTCTACCGACCGATTCCGGGGAAATCCGGCGGGATGCATACATTGCGTACGCCAGGCCTATGCCGGCCAACGCCAACGCTGTCGAGCCGATGGCTATAGGCCAATTGAAATGCGGATCGGCGCCGGCGTGTTTCACATCGGCTTCGGTATGGAAAACGGCCTCGTTGTGGGTCAGGAACTTTCCGAGGCCGTGTTTGCTATTGATGCCGACGTCGACCGGAGGATTTGCGAAGAAACCGGCGCCTACGGCCATGATCGCCATGATCACGATCGGGGCGACCATGATCCAGGGTGACTCCGCCAGGTGCGTGTGACCCTGTCCTACGGGCACCGGTTCTCCGGCCTTCTTGAGGTCTTCCTCCTCAGCTTCAGCGCCCCCGCGGTACTCGCCGTGGAAGGTCATAAAGATCATTCGGAACGTGTAGAAGGCGGTCAGCAAGGCGGTCAACAGGCCCAGAATGAGCACTGTGTAACCGACCCCGGAATCGACCTCAAGCGCGTGGCCGAGTATTTCGTCCTTGCTCCAGAAACCTGAAAGCGGGACCAGACCGACCAGGCTGAGTCCGCCGATGACCATGCTCCAATAGGTCCAGGGCATGTACTTCCTGAGCCCACCCATGTATTGCATGTTGAACGTGCCGGAGGCGTGGTTGACGGAGCCGGAGGCCAGGAACAGACCGGCCTTGAACCATGCGTGCGTGAACAGGTGGAACATCGCCGGGACATACCCGCCGACGCCGAGCGCGAACATCATGTAGCCAAGCTGGCTGACTGTTGAGTAGGCCAGGACGCGCTTGATGTCGTTCGCCACCAGCCCCATGCTTGCGGCAAATACGGCCGTGAATCCGCCAATTAACGCCACGACCATCATGGCGTCCGACGCTTCGAACAGCGGGAAGAAGCGCGCCACGAGGAATACGCCCGCGGTCACCATGGTGGCAGAGTGGATCAGGGCGGAGACCGGCGTCGGTCCTTCCATGGCGTCGGGGAGCCAGGAGTGGAGCGGGAATTGCGCAGACTTGCCGGCCGCGCCCATGAAGAAGCCCAGAGCAATCCATGTCGCTGCCGTGACCGCCACTGCGCCGGCAGCCACCGCGTCGTAGAGGGCCGGGATGTCCAGCCACGCCGGATTCTGCGTGTAGAGATAGAGGATGCCCAGCAGGAAGCCGAAGTCGGCAAAGCGGGTCATGATGAACGCCTTCTTGGCCGCAGCCGCGGCGGATGGGCGGTCCATCCAGAACCCAATCAGCAGATAGGACGAGATGCCGACCAGTTCCCAGAACACGAACAACTGGATGACGCTTCGAGCAGTTACAAGCCCGAGCATCGACGCCGTGAACAACGACATGAAGATGTAGTACCGGGTGTAGCTCCGGTCGCCGTGTATGTAGGCCTGGGAGTAGACCTGGACCAGCAGGCTGACTCCGCTGACCGTGACGAGCATGATCGCCGTGAGCGGGTCGAGCATGAGCCCGTACGACACGGTGAACCCGCCTACGCTGATCCAGTCGCGTGACTGGAAGTTGACCGCTCCATCGGTCATCACAGACGCCAGGGCGAGCACTGAGATGACGAACGAGCCGCCGACTGCCGCGATGGTCAACCACCCGGCGTATTTCGACTGGGGGCCGATGACCGGCCTCAGCACGCCGAGAATGGCAAATGACGCGACGGGCAGGGCCAGTATCAGCCAGATTGACGCTTCGTTAATCAAATCGACCCAGTTCTCGCCGGCTAGAGTTTTCTGAGAATCTCATCGGCAACATGCTCGCGGCCCTTGGGCACCAGGATGCGGAACGGGACTCTTTCGCCCCAGTCGAGAATGTCACCCTCGGGAATGATCTTGGACGGCAACCCCTCGCCCTCCAGGAGGTTTTTCCACATCTCGGCAACCATGAGACTCGGGGCCGTCTTGTAGTCAATCCACATGGCTAGTTGCAGGAACCTTCGTTGCTCAACATCAGTTTTTCATCGTCGCGGCGTCGGTTATCTCGGCCGTTTCGCGCGCCCTGTAGAGGGTGAACAGGATCGCAAGCCCGAGCGCAACCTCGGCCGCAGCGACTGCGATGACGAATATGGCGAACGCGTGGCCGGTGAGTGCCATCCGCACGGCCGCGGTGTGGACCGGAGACGACCCGTCCGCCAACGTTGCGGGAATGGTGAAGCGTGAAAACGCGATTGCCGCAAGGACCGTGGCGTTGAACATGATCTCTATCGACATCAGCACCGTGATGATGCTCCGCCTGGACATCACGCCGTACACACCGATGGCGAACAGGATTGCGGAGACCAGGAGTACGTTCTCGAGGTTCACTGGTCTTCAGTCCTGCGATCACGCATCAATGCGAGACCGCCGATTAGCGCTGCGACTAGAAGCAGCCCGAGAATCTCGAGGGGCAAAACAAACTCGCGCACCAACAGGACGCCTATTGCGCCGGTGCTGTCGATCATCACGCCCGCCCGGGCGTCTTCCGTACCGGCACCGGCCGCTTCGATCCTGCGCTCTTGATCGTTGCCGTAGACGGAAACGCGTTCCGCTTCCTCGTAGTTCCCGACGAGGCCCGCCACGGCGTCGTCATCACGGATGTCGCTGATGTCGCTCCACGACGTGTTGTAAACGACGAATACGACGGCCGCGAGTACCAGCGCCGCTACGGTCGCCGCGGCGATGCGCCCCCGGGCCGGTCGGCTGCCACCTGACACGTTGCTGATGATCATCACGGCGAATGCGATGAGGATCGATACAGCGCCGACGTAGACGAGTATCTGGACCACGCCTATGAACTCCGCCTGGAGCAGGAAGTAGATAGCGGCGACGGCGAGGAACGATCCGGCAAGACAGACCGCAGCCTTGAAGACGTCCCGCACAGTGACGACCAACAGCGACCCTCCTATGGCGAGGGCAGCAAACAGCCAGAACGCGATGTCGGCCAGGGGCGAAACTTCGAACTCGCCGCTCAACGTTCTACGACCCACCTTTCCCGCAGTTCTTCCGGGGTGGGTTGTTCGTGGCGGCCGGCATCGTGGTGGTCTTCCACCTGGTCTTCGTATGGGTTGAACTCACGCTCTTCGAACTGCGGCCGGAACCAGGAAGACGGGGTCTTGGGCGCCTGCCGGAGTTCGTCGACCGGTATCACAAGCCCGGCGCGGGTGTATTTGCCCCGCTCGAACCTGGTGCCCATGTGCAGTGCGTCGTACGGGCATGCCTCGACGCAGAGTCCGCAGAACATGCACCGGCCGATATCGATGTCGAAAACGTCGATTCCGTAACTCTCGCCCTCCTGAACGTCTATGCCTCCCGGGTGCGTAACGATTTCGATGATTCCCAGGGGACAGTACTTGGCGCAGCTTGCGCAGCCGGTACACCGTGTCTCCAGCCACGTGAATTCGTTTCCGCGAAATCTACCGTGCTGGGGAGTCTTGTCGGGCACGGTGGCCTGCATGGTCATCGCCTTGAAGGCAAGGCCGGGATTCTTGCGCACCAGGCCGAGCGGGCTCGTGCCCTCGGCCTTGGCCATTCCCAGCACGCCAACCTGGCGGTCCGGATACTGGTCCGTGAAGGGCGCCCGCACGAAGTTCTTCATCGTCACTATCAGGGCCTTGATTAAATTCAGACCGCTCATTTCGCCTTCGCTTTCGCCGGGAATTCCGGCTCGTCGGTCGCCACAGGGTAGGGCAGACCCGCAGCGGGTCTTTCAGGACGGTGCGGCTTAACGCCCAGCACTTTGCCAATCGCAAAAACGGCGACAAAGAACACGGGCCAGTTGATTGCGGCCATGATCCACAGTTGGCCGGTGGTCGGCTCGGGCCAGATCGCCACAAGGATGGCCGCGAGCACAAGGTTTACGAGAGTGAGTTCGAACAGTCCCTTCCAGGCGAAGGCGAGCATCTGGTCGATGCGCAGCCTCGGCCACGTGAACCTGATCCAGATGATCAGGAACAGCACGCCGCCCATTTTGAGGAAGAACCATATGTGAGATGGGATCGGCTCGAACCCGCGCCAGCCTGACAGGAACAGCGTGGTAATCACCGCAGCGCCTGCGAGAGTTGCCATGAACTCTGCGAGGAAGAACAGTCCAAACTTCATGCTGGAGTAGTCATTCAAATATCCGGCCGCCAGTTCGGACTCCGCCTCGGTCAGATCGAACGGCGTCCTGTTCATTTCAGCAAGAGACGCGAGGAAGAAGACGAGGAAACCCATCGGCTGGACCAGGATGAACGGCACGTTCTGGGCGTCGACGATACGGCCAAGAGACAGGGACCCGGCGATCATCAACACGCCGATCAGGGACAACGCCATGGGTATTTCATAACTGATCAGCAGGGCTACAGCCCGCAGGCCGGAGAAGATGGACAGACGGTTGCCTGACGCCCATGCGCCCATCACGATTGCCAGTCCGCTCAACGTGGTGATGGCAAGAATGAAGAGTATTCCGACGTTCAGGTCGACTACGAACGTGCCGATTCCCACGGGAATCAAGGCGAAAACCAGCAGGAGGGGCACGGCCATCAGCACCGGCGCAAAGTTGTAGAGAAAGCGGTCTGAGTCCTGGGGCGCTACGTCTTCCTTGAACATGGTCTTGATGGCGTCCGCTACGGGAGTGAGCATCCCGAATGGGCCCCACCTGTTGGGTCCCACGCGATTCTGGAAGCGGGCAAGCAGGCGGCGCTCCGACCAGATGAAGCCCAGGACGCCCATCAGGACCGCGTTTACGACCACGGCGATGATTGCCACGCTGGTCAACAGGAAGGCAAGCCACTGCAGGCCGTCCGGCAAGAACCCGTCCGCATATCCGCGGGCCGCGCAGTTGTCGCTGACCGACGCGACGTTGCAGTAGATGTTCCGGAAGAGGCTGCTTTCCAGGAAGGTATCCACTACCTGTCGACCTCACCCATGTTGATGTCTATGGACCCGAATGTGACGAACATGTCTGCGACCATATTCCCGATCAGCATCTCCCGAAGCAACGTCAGGTTAATGAGCGATGGCGCCCTAACGTGGCACCTGTACGGCGCTATTCCGCCGTCGCTGACGAGATAGAAGCCCAATTCCCCCTTCGGCGCTTCGACTGCGGCGTAGGCGTCACCTGCGGGCGGTCTGACCAGGAATGGGACTTCGGGTGGGCGTACCGGCCCGGGTTCGATCTGTTCGACGCACTGGTGAACGATCTTGATCGCTTCCCGCATCTCCTGCAACCGCACCCAGTACCGGGCGTTATTGTCGCTGGCTGTGTGAAGCGGGCGTTCGAAACTGATGCGGTCATAGAAGTCGTAAGGGTCCCGGTGCCTCAGGTCCCAATCGACCCCGCCGGCTCGCAACATCGGTCCGGTGAATGAGGCGTTGACCATGGTCGCCGGATCTACGACCGCGACATTGACGGTCCGCGCCACGATTATCTCGTTGTTTGTCAGCAGTTCGTCCAACTCGTCGATGCGGCCCGGCAGTTCGGCCAGCAGCCTGTCCAGGGCGGGCCAGAATTCGTCCGGTGCGTCCATGAACACGCCGCCCGGCCTGAGGTAGCTGTTGGTGATACGGGCCCCGCACAGCATTTCGAACAGGTCCAGGATCTTTTCCCGCTCCCGCATGGCGTATATGAGAGGCGTGCCCCACGCGCCCAGGTCCTGGATCAGGAAACCTACGGCCACGAGGTGACTTGCGACGCGCTGGAGTTCGGATGCGATCATGCGCAGCCAGACCCCGCGGGGCGACGGTTCGATGCCCGCCAGCTTTTCCACGGCGAGGATGTACCCCTGGTTGTTGGTCATAGACGCCACGTAGTCCATGCGGTCGGTCAGGGTCACGACCTGGGTGTAGGTGCGTTCTTCGGCGAGTTTTTCCGAGCCGCGGTGCAGGTAGCCGAACACCGGCTCGAGGTCGACTACTATTTCGCCGTCGAAGGTGGCGCGCATCCTGAACACCCCGTGTGTGCTGGGGTGCTGGGGACCGATGTTTATCGTTAGTGGTTCGGTCTTTAGAGTCATCGTTCGGGAGGCCGGTTGCTCAACTGCAAAGAGTCTTCGTTCACCCCTCGGGTTGTTCTTCCAGGTCGATCACCGATTGTGAGTAGGTCACGTAGTCTTTCCGCAACGGGTGGCCGGGGAATCCTTCCCACAGCATGATTCGCTTGTGGTTGGGGTGTCCATCGAACCGGATGCCCATCAGGTCCCAGGCTTCTCTTTCCTGCAATTCAGCGCCGCGCCATATCCCTGTAACGCTGGGCAATGCCGGGTCTTCGCGCCCGTAGCCGCATTTGACCTTGAGGATGGCTTTCATATTTCGCGGCAGGGAAGTCAGGTGGTAGACCACCTCAAAATGATCGATGTAGTCCACTGCGGTGAGCGAACTCAGCAGGTCGAATCTGAATTCGGGCCGGTCCCGAAGACCGCCGCCGACTTCGACGAGCGTGGACGGAGACACCCAGGCGTCAGTCTCGTTGTGGTCCGTCACGGAGCCGGGGGCAAACGCTTCGATGGCGTCCGCCAGGTCCTTCCCCCGCCAGGCAACTGTCATTCCTGTCCCGCCGGGGTGTGGGTCAGGGTGTAACGCTTGACCTTCTCGTGAAGTTGCATGATCCCGTATAGCAGCGCGTCCGGACGGGGCGGGCAGCCCGGCACGTAGACGTCGACCGGCACGATGTGGTTCACGCCCGGCACGACCGAGTAGCTCTGGTAGTAGGGCCCACCGCTGGTTGCGCAGACGCCCATGGAGATGACCCACTTCGGCTCGGACATCTGGTCGAACAGCCTGCGCAGGGGCACGGCCATCTTCCATGTGACCGTACCGGCGACGATCATGAGGTCGGCCTGGCGGGGCGTTGCACGAAAGGCCTCCATGCCGAACCGGGAGATATCGAACCGTGACATGGCGGTTGCGATCATTTCGAAAACGCAGCAGGCCAGGCCGAATTGCAGGGGAAACACCGACGATTTGCGGGCCCAGTTGAGCAACATGTCAACGGACGTAATCATGGCGTTCCGCTTGAGGTCGTCCGGGATTTCGACGAGCGGTTCCGGGTACTGCTCGATCCGCAGCGCCTTCATCAGGTTGACCGCCTGACCCTCTTCGCGGTCCATGTCCCAGGTGACGTTGAAGAGCGGGTTCTCCGGGTCCATGCCCGCGGGGATTCCGTATGCTCCTGTCAAATGTTGCCGTTCACTGACCATATTGTCAGACCCACTCAAGCGCTTTCTTTCGCCACGCGTATACGTAAGCGACTGTAACAACTGCGAGGAACACCAGGACGGCCCCCAACGCGAACAGCCCGAACTGCTTTGTCAGGACTCCGTATCTCACGGCCCACGGGTAGAGGAAGACCGTTTCGACGTCGAAAACGACAAACAGCAGGGCGTAGAAGTAATAGCGGAAGTTGAACCGGGCCGGCTTGGGGCTGAAGGGCCGCATCCCGCCTTCGTAGGCGGCCTCCTTGACCGGGGTGGACCGGGTCGGACGGATCCTTACGAGGGATGCGGCGTATGACAGCGCCAGCATCCCCACCGGTACTGTGACCGCAATCGCAGCGAACAGAAGGAGAAGCCCGTACTGCCGGAAATAGTCGTCGAGCATAGACTGGGGTAATTGGCCTTGCTAGAACGTGAAAGGGCCCGTTGGACTATAGCATCAGGCATATACGCCAACAAGTTGACGGGCCTGCGTTCATGCCCGCGCCACTAATCAGTCGTAGATGATCACGCCCCGACCGTCTTCTCCTCTTGCAAGGGCATCGAAACCCTCGTTGATTTGATCTAGTTCATACCGGCGAACGATCAGCGAGTCGACGTCGATCTGTCCCTTGAGGTAGAACTCGACGAGCTTGCCGAAAGTCAAATGCGGACTGACCGAGCCGTAGTAGCTGCCGGTCAACGCCTTCTGGTTCCTAACCAGATCGACCATGTCGATCCCGGCCCGGTCTCCATCCGGCGCAAGGCCGACGAGCACGGCGGTGCCCGCCTTGCGGATCGAGTCGACCATCTGGCTGGTCGTGATCTTCGAACCGAAACTGTCGAACCCGTAGTCGACTCCCCCGTCGGTCATTTCAACGATGGCCTTCACGGGGTCCTGGGCGCGGGCGTTTATCACGTCTGTTGCCCCGAACTTGTAGGTAAATTCCAGCTTGTGGTCGTAGATGTCCACGGCGATGATGCGGGAAGCGTTCATCAATCGGGCGCCTTGAATCACGTTCAGACCGACCCCTCCGACGCCGAACACAGCCACGGTCATTCCCGATTTCAGGCCCGGCTGATTTATCACGGCGCCGACGCCGGTGGTTACCGAGCAGCCGATCAGGGCCGCTACATCGAACGGCACCTCGTCCGGAATGGGGTAGCAGGCCTGTTGAGGTATGACGACACTTTCCCCGAAGACCCCCAATTTCGAGTACTGGTGGACGCCGCGACCGTCTCCTGTGTGAAGTCTCAGCGTGCTGTCGAACTGTCTCGTACCCGTCGCCCGGTGGGCGTCGCATATGTTGGGGAGACCGGACCGGCAAGATCTGCACTGGCCGCAGGCCGGGACGAACGAAAGGATGCACCGCTGTCCCGGGGAGACCGATGTGACGCCTTCGCCAAGCTCGTCTACCCACCCCGCTCCCTCGTGGCCCAGGACTATGGGCGTGGGAAAGTTGGCGGTGCCGATCATGACGTGGTGGTCGCTGGCGCACACGCCGGCCGCACCCATCTGCACCTTGACTTCGCCGGCCTTGGGCGGGCTTTGATCGAGGTCCACCACAGGCATGCGGGTTTTTGGCTCGAAGAGAACCGCCGCCTTCATGATGTTGCTGCTCCCGTAATGGTCGAATTCGTGTCGACGAACTGTCCCGTGGTCCCTATCTTAGCGATTGGGACCGGGCGCGGCACATCGCGTGGATAAAGGCCGGACGCGGAAAGCCCCCGCCAAACGCCGGGGGCCTCTCCAAATGAGCAGACAGAACTCAGAAGACTGATCAAACGGCTGCCGCCACCTTGGCTTCCAGCTTGTTGCGAACTGCTGCCTTGATTTCCTTGGCCTGCGTCAGGTTTGGAGTTTCACCAACGACGGATTTGTCGAAAACCATCTCGCCGTCAATCGTTACGGTGAATACGCCGTTGCCCCCGGGGATCAGGGTCACTGCCACGGCCCCTTCGCCGGCTGCAAAAATTTCGCTTACCATCCAGGAAGCGACGTTGTGGTAGCCTCAGGGCACGCAGTAGGTGATCTCCGCGTCTATTTTCCAATCTTTCGCCATAGTGCCGTCCTCCGATGACAAGCTGCGGTTTCTGACGGCATAATATCACCTATTCATTGGCGGGTGAATTCGGCAGCGACCCAGGAAACAGGTCTTTGTCGAGTGCATTATTCAGGCACCTCAGACACTCGCCGTTCTATCGGCGGCAACTGAGCTTCAGGCAGGAGCAACGATGGCAGCTCAGGTTCAACTGGTACCGGTAACAAGGGAAGACGTGGCCCGTGTCGCATCCTGGCTGGAGGACACGGACGTCTGCGAGTCCTGGTTTGGCAGGTACACGTACGGCGATCCCGCGCACCTCGGATACGAACCGCTGGAGATGATCAACGCCACCGAGGAACAGTGGAACGAAGTATTCCACGATCCCCACCACGAGCCTCACCGGGACATTTTTTCGATCTACACCCTGTCAGGCGAGCATGTTGGAGAAGGGCAACTGTCCATAGACGAGCCCCTCGGCGACGCCCAATTGTCCGTGCTCATCGGACGTAAGGACCTGTGGAATCACGGGTATGGGACTGCGGCCACGCTGGCGATGCTGGAGCATATTTTCGACCACTTGGGTCTCTACAGGGCGTGGGTCGACGTGCCGGAGTACAACGCGGCTGCAAGGGCAATGTTCGAACACCTGGGTTTTCAGCACGAAGGCACCCTGCGCAAGAGCCGACCGCACCACGGAGCGCGGTTTGACTCCGTGATCATGGGAATGCTGCTGGACGAGTACCAGCGGAATTACCCCGACGGGGTTGGAAGCCACGTGGTTGCGTGGGACTCGCCCCGGGTCTGACGCGCTGCTGAGGTGGCGGTGATTGGCGGCGGGTGGTGAAAGTCTTCTGGTAATGGCCCGTGGGTTTGGGGTGTTGGCGCGCCGCCTGTTCCCCGCGCCATGGGTACCGGATCGGGGTCCGGCACGACGGGGAACGGGGGGTCGCCGCCATGAACTATCGTCTTCCCCGACCTCCTACAGTTCGTCTTCCCCGACTCGATCGGGGAGCCAGGAGAGGTGAGGGGGCGCCGGTTGACGGTTGCTGCGCGCAATTCGGGCTGGAGGGTTGGGCGTTAGTGGGGGATTGCCGTCTCAGATTCCTCCGCTTCGGTCGGAACGACAAAAAAGGGGTGTGCCTGTTGGTTTGAGAGGGTTTTGTATTTAGGGGTGCCTGCCGCGCCCGGACCCCTGGGCGCCGGATCGGAGTCCGGCGAGACGAAGGAAGAGGGGTTCCGGTTCGGAGTCCGGCAAGACGAAGGTGTGGATGACGTCCCTGGCGGGCTATTTTGCAACGACTGGCTCAGGTAAGGACGTCGATGTACTTGAGCGCTGCGCCGGTGTTCAGCAAGAGTGCGCGCTCGTCGCGGCCCACGGCACCGGACGCCAGTAACTTCTCAAGCGCTGCAAGCGTCGCGCCTCCCTCGGGCGCTGCGTAGATCCCGGCCATCCTCGCCAGCTTGTGCACCCCGGCGATCATCTCGTCATCCGTGACAGTGATGGCGGTGCCTCCGCTTTCCCGGACTGCCTCGAGCACAACGTAGTCGCCGATGGCGGCAGGAACACGCAGTCCGGCGGCCTTTGTCGAAGGATCGGGAAACGGTGAGGCGAATCGTTCACCTTCGTGGAAGGCGTTGGCGATTGGGGCGCATCCGGCTGCCTGAACGCAAATCATCCTGGGCGGCTTGCAGTCCAGCCAGCCCATCGCCTGCATTTCTGCGAACGCCTTCCAAATGCCGACGATTCCAGTGCCTCCGCCGGTTGGGTAGACGATCACGTCGGGCATATCCCAGCCCATCTGCTCGGCGATCTCGTAACCCATCGTCTTCTTGCCTTCGGCGCGGTACGGCTCTCTTAGGGTAGAAACGTCGAAGAGGTCGAGCCGTTCGGCCGCCTCGGCTGACATCTTTCCGGCGTCGGTTATGAAGCCGTCCACCAGCGTCAGGCGGGCGCCGTAAGCCTCGCATTCGACGCGATTTGCGACGGGGGCATCTGCGGGCATGAATACGTGAGCTTCCATGCCGCCGGTAGCCGCGTAGGCCGACAGCGCTCCCGCTGCGTTGCCAGCAGAAGGCATCGTGAAGCGGGACACGCCAAGTTCCGCCGCCCTGGAGACCGCGGCTGACAGCCCGCGAGCTTTGAATGAACCCGTTGGATTGCCGCCTTCGTCCTTTACAAGCAGGTGGTCAATCCCGATTTCGCGAGCCAGGCGTTCGGCGCGAAGCAGAGGCGTGAAACCTTCCCCCAGAGACACGATGTTCGCCGGGTCGCGCACAGGCATCACCTCTTCGTACCGCCACATCGTGGACGGTCTTGACGCCAGGCGTTCTCTAGGCAGAGCCTTCGCTGCGGCTTCGAGGTCGTAACGTGCGAAAAGTACCTTGCCGTCTTTGGGACATGTCCGAAGCAGCCGGTCTGCGTCGTAAACGGCGGGGCAGTAGGTGCACTCCAGGTGGGTCAAGCAGCTAGTCATCGAACGGCCTCAACGAGCATGGTGTGTAAGGAGCTTGTTCATCAAGATTACGGGCCTATCGGGACCGGCCGCCACGCGGAGCCGCCCGGCGATGCCTCGGAACGAATTACCTGCCGAAGCCCGGTGCCATCCGCATCGATAATCCACAGTCCGCCTTCTTCAGCATCCACCAGGACGACTTCTGACTGGTCCGGCGACCAGTACGCTTCCTTCACCGTGAACGGCAATTCCAACGCTTCATGACGGTGTTCACCGGGCAACTCTGCGGTAATCAATTCCAGGCTGGAATCGGCAATAGCGGCGCCCAAGAAAAGACCGCTCCCGTCCTTGATCCATCCGAAAGCCAATTCGTCGGTTTCGGCGCCGAGGATGGCCTGTTCATTAGCGCCGTCACGGTCGACCGTAACTACGACAGTCGTGCCGTCTTCCTGGATCGACGTCATTGCCAGCGTCTGACCGTCGGGGGACCAGTGAGGCAGGACGTAGCGCAGCGCGTCATCGTTGGAGACCTTCGTCGCCTCACTTCTCTGAATGGGACTCGCCTCAGAAAGGGCGGTTTGAGGGAACTCTGCGGTGTATACCTGCCAGGCGTCCCCGGTCAGTGCAACGTAGGCGAATTCCTGTCCGGTAGGGGACACTGAAGGCATGCCCGCTCCGTCTGGGTCGTCCGTCAACTGGGCAACGTCGCCGGAAGACGGGTCGATGGCGTAGACCTGGTCCACGCCTGTCAGATTGGAGGTATACAGGAGTAGTGAACCGTCCGGTGTCCATGCGGGACCAGTCTCCTTTGAACCGTTTTCCAGAAGATCCTCAGACAGTTCCCTCAAAGAGGCGTCCTGCAAGCCCAGCAGGTAGATCGTACCCCCGTCCAGGTCTTGCACCTCGAAGGCCAGGAGATCGCTGCTCCGCTGTCTGACGGTCAATGACATGGATGCGGTCAACTCCGCAGCATTGCCTGCCGCGTCCCTGGCGATGGAGGCTCGAATCGCGTCGGGGAATTCTCCGGTCTCGAATCCGGCGATGAAAACGCCCCGTTCCGACACCTGGCCTCCGCCGGTGACGCTCCAGTCAATGGGCGCTCCTTCGATTCTATTGCCGTGACCATCCGCCACATAAACCAATAATGGCAGGGACGCGCCGGACGGAACTGAGTCACCGTCCGGTCCCACCCGAAGAACGACCGCCGGCCCGGGTTCGACCTCAACGGGTACTTTCGTGACGGACCTGACGCCGTCTTTTTCGGCTTCTACAGTGAGGGCGTCATCGGGCAATTTCCCAGATACCTTGCCTGCTGTGAATCTCCCTGACCTATCGACATTTCCCAACTCTTCGTCGTCCAATGTCCACTTGATCGCGTCGGGGGTGACCTCGTTGCCGAACCGATCGAAGGCCTTTGTCTCAAGCTGAATAGCGCCTTCCAGTTCTACCGTTACGTTGGGAGGGGTGACGTCCACGCGGTCGATGATCCCCGGGCCGATCGCGCCGGTCACTTCAGTAATCACTTCCACACCATCGTGCGAAGCGACCAGTCTGACCAAATCGTTTGACCCGTGGCTGACGTTAGTGCCGGCGGTGAACAATCCCTCGCCGTTGATTCGGTCTTCGTTCCTGATCGTCTGCCATTCGAATTCGACATCTTCGATGACGTTTCCGTTTATGTCCGCTGCGGTTGCTTCGAGTTGCACAGACCTTCCTACCGATATTTCGAATTCACCGTTCATTACCTCTACAGATACCAGAGGTCCGAGGGCGAGACTGACCGAAGCGTTGCCTGTTCCAGACTTGCCCAACCTCTCGAACTCCGCTTCGACTGCCGCCTCGAATTCACCTTCAGGCCCAGATGCAGAGAGAACGCCGTTTTCGTCGATGACGCCCACGGCGGGCGCCACTTTCCACGTGATTGCGGCGTCCGGGACCGGGTTGCCAAGTTCGTCATAAGCGGTGGCGGTGAATGCCTTCGTTTCGCCGTTCTTGATTTGCACGGCTGATGGTTCGACCACTATCCACCCGGCTGGGCCGGGCTGAACGGAGACAATCGAGTCCCCGGTTGCGGACCTGTCTTCGACCTTTACCGAAAGCCGGACCGTGAATTGCCCCGCGTCGAAGTACGTGTGTGACGGCGACCGTTCGTTGCTCACGGCCCCATCGCCAAATTCCCAGGAGAATTGTGCTTCCTCAGAATTCTCTACAGGCGAAAACCTGACCGTCAGCGGGGCGGGCCCAACGACCACGTCGGCGTTGAATTCGCTGGCAATAGGTTCCGGTGATGCGCACGCCGCCGCTGACAGCGAGATCAACAACGCGACCGGGGTGATGACCAACACCCAGGTCGCGGGTGAAGTTAGTTTGGTGAATGTTCGTCGCACGTGAGATGTGTTCCTCAGCGGGTCGTTCGCGTCATTCGTTCCAGCTGAACGTACCCAAATCTACAGACCTAAGTTGGCAGGTGGCCACTTAGTTATACGTGCATTGGTGGATAAGGACTTTCGAAGAGGTCCATCAAATTGGCCGCGCGGCCGGCTGGAGTGTCAGTAACGGACGTGGGCCGGTGCCAGCCAGCCCGCCCAACAAATGGGTCCGATCAGCTTTTGCAGATGGTCTGTTAACGCGGTTGAAGTTGGGCGCTGGCGTAGCGTAGCTCTTCAGGTTTCGTTCGCTCGATACGTGCGCCCAAGTACCCTGCAAAGTTGGCGGCGGCCTGGAAACCAACCGTTTCGACTCCCGGGTCCTTTCCTGTGAGAGTCTCAATCGAGGCCACGGATAGGTCCGGCATTCCGCACGGCACGATGTGTGCGTAGTAGGTGAGGTCCGTGGAGACGTTCAACGCGAGGCCGTGCTTTGTGACGCCGGAAGAGACGCGCACTCCGATTGCAGCGATCTTGGCGCCTGACGGGTTCATGCCCTTTGCGGGATTGGCGCCGGGTTCTCCACCCACCCAGACTCCCGTTTTTCCGACAACGCGGTGGCCATCGATCCCAAACTGCCGAACGGTGTCTATCACCGATTGTTCGAGGAGGCGTACGTACGCGACTGGACCGATTCCCGCGGCTCGTATGCTGATGATCGGGTATACGATCAACTGCCCCGGTCCGTGATAGGTGGCCTCACCACCCCGGTCCGTGTGGTGCACCTCGATGCCGTGTTCAGCAAGCCAACCGGGACCGTTCAACAGATCCGTGTCGGCGCCCCTTCGGCCAAGCGTGACCACGTGCGGGTGTTCCAGCAGGAGCAACGTGTCCGGTATCGCTCCGGCTTTGCGGGCCTCTACGAGCCGCTCCTGTAGTTCCAGCGCTTCCGAATACGGAATTCGCCCCAGCCACGCTGCCCTCATTGCCGGGCCGTTTCGGGTCATTCGACCGGTGTTTCGACTGATATGGACTCTAGCTGGGCCTTGAATTCCTGGAGAAACGGCGCGGCTTCGGCGCCGTCGATCACGCGGTGATCGAACGACAGGCACGCGTTCATCACTGAACGTATTGCGACTTCATCACCGTCATCCGAAGTCACCACTACCGGCCTCCTGACAATGGCTTCGGTGGTCAGGATGGCGACCTGGGGATGGTTGATGATTGCGCCTCCGAGGACCGAACCCAGCGCGCCTGTGTTATTCAGCGTGAACGTCCCACCCTGCATGTCGTTGAGTTTCAGTTCGCCGTTCCTGGCCCTGGCGACCAGTCCCGACGAGCGTTTTGCAATACCAATCAAGGTTTCCTCATCCGCATCGTGCAATACAGGTACGTACAGGCCGTCCTTGCCGGCAACCGCAATGCCAACGTTGATCCGGCCCCTCATGTAGGCCGAGTCACCGTCCCAGGTGGAATTCAGCAGCCGGTTTGCTGCCAGGGCCCGGGCCGCGGCCCTGATGGTGAATGGAAGGTAAGTAAGGTCAACCCCATGCCTTGCTTTCACCGGCGCGCGATTAGAGTTCCGGCAGTCCACCACGCCTGTAACGTCGATCTCGATGGTTGACCAGGCGTGGGGAATCTCGCGCCAACTCCGAATCATGTGCGAAGCGGTCAATTTCTTCGCAGGTGACTGAGTGATCAGCAAGTCTCTGTCGTCGCTCGAGTCTGCTGCAGTTGACGCCGAGCGAGCGGGGCCCTCCCGGACCGCTTTCATCACGTCTTTCCTGGTAATTCGGTCACCGAGACCGGAACCACTGATGGAGGCAAGGTCGATTCCGTGCTCGGCGGCCAACCGGGCTACAACCGGGGAAATGCCGGTGCGTACCGGGCGGCCTTTGGCGGGCGGTGCTTCAGCTTCGGTCTTCTCCGGCTCGGACGCACCGGGGTCCTTGAACATGCTTCCCAACGAAACAACGTTGACGCCCTGCACGAGGGTCCCGATTCGGTCCGGTTGAACGGGATCCTGGGTTAGTTCATCGGCAGGGTCGGGAGATGGCTCTTCTTCCGGCGTCCCGTCGGCATCCATCTCGGCGATTGCGGCGCCCATCGCCACGGTGTCGCCGGGAGCCGCCAGGATTTTCGTAATCGTCCCGGCGGCAGGGGAGGGCAGTTCCATCGCGACTTTGTCAGTCACGATTTCGACCAGCGGGTCGAACTTTTCCACCGCCTGGCCCGGTTCGACCAGCCATTCGCCGATAACTGCCTCTACGACGGACTCCCCGACGTGGGGCAATTTGACTTGATAGTCCACTTCAGACCGCGGCCAACTGGCGGATTGCGTTTGCTATGTCGGTCGAAGATGGCATGAACTCCGCTTCTTGCAGCGGGCTGTAGGGCATCGGGGGAATGTCCGGTGGGGTGACCCTTCGTACCGGTCCGTCGAGTTCGAAGAACGCCTGGTCGGCAATCACCGCCGCCACCTCTGAAGCCACGCTGACGACCGGCGTATCTTCCTGCACTATCAGCGCCTTGCTCGTCTTGCGGACCGACTCGAGTATCAACTCGGTATCCAACGGGCGCAATGTGCGCAGATCCACCACTTCGGCTTCGATTCCGTCTTGTTCGGACACTTCCGCGGCGGCCTGAAGCGTGTAGTGCACCATCATGCCGTATGTCACGACGGTGAGGTCTTCGCCGCGGCGTTTTATCTCCGCTTTGCCGATGGGTTCCGTGTATTCCCCTTCCGGGGCCTCACCGCGTACGAGCCTGTAAGTGCGTTTGTGTTCCAGGAATACCACCGGATCGTCGTCCCGGATGGCGGATATCAGCAGTCCCTTCGCATCGTAGGGAGTAGCAGGAGCAACCACTTTAAGTCCCGGTGTGTGGACGAGCAACGCTTCCACGCTCTGCGAGTGGTAAAGGCCGCCCCGTATGCCGCCGCCCTGCGCCACGCGCACCACCATCGGGGCGTGGCGTTGACCGGACGTGCCGTAGCGGACCTTGGCCGCTTCACCTACCAACTGGTTTATGCCGGGCCAGATGAAGTCCCCGAACTGGATTTCGGCGATGGGACGCATCCCGTTGACCGCAGCCCCAAGGGCGATGCCGATAATCGACGACTCCGCGAGAGGGGTATCGATTACCCGCTCCTCTCCGAACTCTTCCATCAGGCCGTAGGTTGCCAGGAATACCCCGCCCCTTGCGCCGATGTCCTCCCCCAGCACGAACACAGTGGGGTCCCGTTGCATTTCGAGGCGCATCGCGTCCCGAATCGCCTCTACGACGTTCATGGTGGGCATCAGTCACCCTGCCGCGGTTGGGCGTAAACGTGGTCGTACATGGTTTCGATTCCCGGGTACGGCAATTCCTCCGCTCTGTCCGTCGCTTCGATCACCGCCCAGCGAGCGTCCTGGTGGATCTTCTTGTCCTCGTCCTCATCCAATATCCCCATGTTCGTGAGAGTCTGGCGCGTCAGATCGACAGGATCCCGACCCTGCATTTCCAGGATGTCCACTGGAGACCGGTACCGTGTGTGGTCGTCGTCAGAGGTGTGAGGCAAGAGCCTGTCGACCATCAGCTCCAGAAGTACCGGGCCCCCACCTGAGCGGATGGACGCTGCGGCCTCTCGGGTCGCCTCGTAGACGGCAAATATGTCTCGCCCGTTCACCGATACGCCCGGGAACCCGTACGCGGCCGCCCGTGTGGCCTCACTTTCGATGCTCATCTGCAAGCGTAACGGCACGGAGATTGCAAAGCCGTTGTTTTCACAAATGAACAGCACCGGCAACTTATGGATGCCGGCAAAATTCATGGCTTCGTGGCACTCGCCCTGGCTCGCGCCGCCGTCCCCGAAAAAGACCGCCGTTATGCGGTCGTCGTCGCGGCGGAGTCTGTCTGCCAACGCGACTCCCACAGCCTGGGACAACTGCGTTCCGACCACGTTTGAAAACGAAAACAGGTCTACGCGCGGATGCGAGCCATGTAGAGGAAACTGCCTGGCGCCGCTCAACGGCTCGCTCGCCTTGGCCAGGAACCCGCTCAAGAGTTCCAACGGAGTGGTTCCGAGCGCCAGCATGGCGGTGAACTGCCTGTAGTAGATCAGGAAATGGTCCCTGGATGGGTCCAGCGCCTGTATAACGGCTGCTTGCGCAGCCTCGTGTCCCTGGGCCGACGCCGCGATACCGACTTTCCCCTGGCGGTTCAGCAGCCAGACGCGCTCGTCCAGGAGTCTGCTGAGTACCATGGTCCGGTACATCGCCACCGCGCCCGCCGCGTCGAGCCCTGTCGGAAGGGAATGTGACTCCTCAACAGGACTCTGGTCAGGTGGGTAGTCTGGGGTAGCCATCTCAACCCCATTATAGAATCGGAATCGCCTGTCCGGGCTTTAACGGCCTACAGATGGGTAATGGCCCGGACTGCGTATACTTACACGCTGGTCCAGATGGGCCGGCCGCACACACATCTCGATTTTGCAAGGGGTTCCAATGAGGCGCTTCAGGGTCCTTATGTTGTTTACGGCGATGGTCGCCATGTCGATCGCAGTGTTGGCCTGCGAATCGGAAGCGGCACCTACACCCACCAGCGCGCCAGCCCCTACGGCCACGTTTCCCATGAATACACCCGAACCACAATTAGGGCCGCCCGATGGCCCGCCCATCGGCGATCTGGACACTTCCAAGACCTACACAGCGACTTTCAAGATCGAAAGCGGCGAGTTCAAGATTGAGTTGTTTGACGACGACGCGCCTCTTACGGTGGAGAACTTCGTGAAGCTGGCGCGGTCCGGTTACTACGACGACACTACATTCCACCGCGTCCTGGAAGGCTTCATGGCGCAAGGGGGAGACCCAACCGGCACTGGCACCGGAGGGCCGGGATATCGATTCGGGGACGAATTCAGCGACCGGAAGCACGATTCCCCGGGTACCCTTTCGATGGCCAACGCCGGCCCCGGTACCAATGGCAGCCAGTTCTTCATCACTTTCGTGCCCACTCCTCACCTTGACGGCGCCCACACGGTCTTCGGAAAGGTCATCGAGGGCCTCGACGTGGTGATGAACATCAGGTTGAGAGAGCCGGGCGTCGACGTCCAGCCAGGTGAGAAAATCCTGACAATCGAGATCGACGAAAGTTAAAGTCCGGCGCCCGCGGCTTCCCGGCGTCGCTGCGGCTGGTCTCCTTGCATGAACGCGGCGATACGCTCGCCGATCATGATCGTCGACAGGTTCGTATTGGCGCGAACGCAGTCCGGCATGATCGAGGTATCGGCCACCCTGAGACCTTCCAGGCCGTGGACCCTTCCGGTGTTGTCGACGACCGCTTGCGGGTCGGAAGCCGGCCCCATCTTGCAGGTGCTTGAAATGTGATGGCTCGTAGCCGCCTTGCGGGCCAACCACGCGTCCAGCGATTCGTCTGAATCCAGGTCATCGTCTGTCGGGTCGGTGAGTTCTTCGATGATGTCTGCGAATGCCGGATGGTCGCCCATGCGTACGCAAAGCCTGACGGCGTCTCTCATTCGCCTGCGGTCTTCCTCCTCAGTAAGGTAGTTGTAGTCGAGCACCGGGTGGACGTGCGGGTCCATGGACTTGAGCGTGATCCTGCCTTTGCCCTTCGCCAGGTAAAGGGCGATGATCATCCCGACTCCGTGTGCCTCGAAGTTTCCGCTTACGAAAATGCTCTCCCTGGTGGCGTGCGACATTTGGTGGATCAGCATGTCGTTCCGCAGGTCTGAACCGGGAGCCGTGTAACGAAGGACCACCTGCAATTTTGGCGCCAGCGGGTCCTGTTTGTATTCGCGCTTCGAACGCCATATGACCGCCACCTGGGGATGGTCCCGCAGGTTGCGCCCCACGCCCGGCAGTTCATGCACAACATAACCGTCCGCCTCCCGAATCGTGTCTGCCGGGCCGATGCCGGACCGCATCAGGATGTGCGGGGAACCGATCGAACCGGCTGACAAGACCACCTCTTCCGCGTTTACTTCGAATAGCTCGCCTCCGCTCTCCACCAGGACCCCGGTCGCTCTCCCCTGATCGATCAGAATGCGGTGGACCAGGCAATTCGGCTTTATCGTGAGATTCAGCCTTTGCCGGGCCTGGGGCAAATACCCGATGGCGGTGCTCCACCTGACCCGGCCGGGATTGTTCATGGGGACCGGTCCCACACCGGTTGAATCCGGATGATTTTGGTCAGCGCTGTGCTCGAAACCTTCGGTGCGGCATGCCTCGTAAAACGCTCTCTGGTCGGGGAGCCAGTCTTCTTCCTTGTGCCGGCGGACGATGATCGGGCCGTCGTTGCTGTGAAAGTCGCCCCCGAAATCGCGGTCGGATTCGACGGCAAGCAAAAATGGCATTAGGTCTTTGAACGACCACCCCTCATTTCCTTCTGCCGCCCACAGGTCATAGTCTTCCGGGAGCCCCCTCAAGAAGATCTGTGCGTTGACCGCCGAGGACCCGCCGACGAGTCGCCCGCGCGGCACCATCATGGGCGGGGCGGCGTCGGTAGAGCGTGCCCGGTACTCCCAGTTGTGTGGACTGTCGTGGCCAAACGCCCGAGCCCAGATATTCGCGTCCGTGCCATAGCCGTACTTGATTTCGTCCGGCATAGTTTCTAAATCCGGGTAGTCAGCCCCGGCTTCCAGGAGCATTACTGAACGACCTGGGTCCTCTGAAAGCCGTGTGGCCAAAACGCCGCCTGCTGAACCTGCTCCGACGATGATAGTGTCATATTTCACTTACGGCACCTTTTTCAGTTACTATTGGTCGCCCTTGTAACGATTGCCATCCACCACGATTCACCCCGGCGTAGTCACAGGAACCATCATTGATCCTAGTTCTACACAATTAAGGCGGCGTAGTCATGATCCTGGCGAATGACCTCAAGAACCCGGAAGCCCCCGTGCTTTTGCCTGACGGCACGTGGGCTTTGACAGAGATGCACCTGGAAAGAGGCTGGATTCTGAGGATCAGCGCCGATGGCAGCACCCGACGCGTGGTTGCCAGGACCGGCCGGCCGAACGGGATGACGCTTGCCCGTACCGGGGACCTCTGGGTGGCCGAATCTCTGGATCCGCCAGCACTCCTGAGGGTCACTTTGGACGGAGATGTGGAAACGGTCCTCACCGGCTGTGACGGGGAGCCGTTCCTGTTTCCGAACGACCTTCGTTACGGACCGGACGGAGCCTTGTACATGACCGATTCCGGGATACCGGTCCTGGAATGGCACAACGTGCCCGATGGGGAGCGTGCCTCCGTTGAGACAGATGGGCGCCTGTACAGGATCGATGTCAGGGATGGATCGATTCGCAAGCTTGACTCCGGACTGCCGTTTGCAAACGGAATAGCGTTCGGGCGTGACAATGACATCTACGTCTCGGCCACGCAGGACGGTTGGATTTACAAGTACAACTGGACTCATGACGGCAGGGTTTCCATGCGAATGGAGTTCGGCAATGTCCTCGATCCGTCAAAGTCCGGTTTTCGGGGAGGGGACGGTATCGCGTTCGGACGCGATGGGCTTCTATACGCGACGGTGTCCAGGCAAGGGGACGTAGCTGTACTGGACCAGGATGGGGACGTGGTTGATCGAATAGTCCTGGACGGCCCTTCTCCGACGAACCTGGCGTTCGGGCCGGTTGGCCAGAAACAGATCTACGTCACCGAGCAGGGCATAGGGCAATTTGAAGTTCATGACGTGCCCACAGTTGGGATGCCGCTTCACAAAGGCCCATAGGCCGTGGCCAGTCGCAGGACCAAGCCTGGGGCGACCTGCGACTGCGTGGTCGGAGCCGAGCCGCCCCGGGATTATTGATCCTGGGTGTTGTCCGGTTCACCTGAACTATCGAGGCGCTCCGGAACGAATCTGAGCAGCCGCCCACTGATGCCGAGCCATGTGTCCTCTCGCAGTGGTGTCACTCGTCCTGCCGGCCTGCCATCGACTCGGAGTGAAAAGTCTCTGTCGGCCCGTGTGTAATGCAAATTCACGGTTTTGTTTCGGGCGAACCGGAACGCGCCGCCGTCGAAGGGAAGTTCATCTATTTCGTTGGCCCAAATTATGTCAGGGGCGAGGAAATTGCGGACCCCAACTCGTTTGACGCTGGAAAAGTCCACGACGAGTCTGTCCGAGTCGTCGTACAGGTAACCGAACGGTCGTCCACGGGTCCGGTGCCAAACTGGAATAATCACGACGACGCCAGCGGCCACTACCACGACGATCCATATTAAGGCTGGAAATACGCCGTCGCCGGACTCAGGCGGAACAGGCGGTTCGCTTGGCGCCACCGGCGCCGGCGAGGGCGTGGGCGTAGGCACGGGTGTAAAGGTTGGTACCGGAGTCCACGTCGGCACCGGCGTGGGAGTTGCCGGAATGGGGAGCACGCCGAACGGCTGCACGTCAAGCGTTGACTTGAACGGGCGGTCCAAGTGCATTGAGTCGAGAGTGACCACGGCCGAGTAGGCTCCGCTTTGAGAAAACTCGGCGAATACGTCGAATTGCCAGGCGAGGCCTTCCGAGACGAAGCTGACCGCCTCAACCCGGAGCGGCACACTTCCTTCTGGTCCTTCGGCTGTTCCGGATAGATCGGAAGGACTCACCGGGTGTGGGAATCCGTGGTCAGTCACTTCCAACGTGAGGATGCGGTTCTCTTTACCGACCTGGAATTCCTGTTCGGCATGCAGCACCGACAATTCAGGGAAATAGTCTGTCTGGAAAGTCCCCGTGCCTCTGACGATGGCAGCGTAATCTGCCCACGACAGTTCGAGATCTACGTCGTTGACTCCCTGTGCGTCAGGTGAAGGTATCCGGACCGAGAAGACCCCGTCGTCCGCCACCGCGTCGCCGCCTGCGCCCGTGTCCTCCAACTGGTAAATGCGTGTCACACCGTCAGGGTGCCGGATAGTCGCCTCTACGAAGGCGGAGGAGAGCGGCCGAACACGGCCGTCAACAGTTGCCCTTGCTGTGATGAGTCCAGGTTCCCCGATTCGCAAAGGCTGTTGGGGCACGAGTTCAATCACCAGGGGATTCTTTATATCGACGCCGGCCAGGAGCTTTCCGCTGTCGCCGCCGGCCTGAAGTCGCCATGTGCCAGGGGCCGGTTCATTAACCGTGTAGACAACCGTGTTGGGCAGGGTGTCAACACGAATGTTCACGAAATTCTGGTCTGCGGACTCGCCGTTCGGGCGGAATAGAGATACCTCAGTGTCCGAGCGGAGCCGGATGAAGGCGAAGTCAATCGACCTCGTATGCGGGGCTATTTCGACGGTCGTGATCGTCGGCGCGCCCGGGTTCAACTCCGCGTCCTTTACGATCTCCAGGTCGAAACCTGCGTAGTCGTGCAGAAGCGCAACGACACCGGACCCGACACCAAGGTCGTAGTACTCACCACCGGAGTTAGCGGACACCGCTGACAGAAGTTCACGCAACGGTTGGGCGGTTGAGGGCAAAGTGAGGACATCGATCGCCCACCCGTGGTCGCTAAACAGGTTGCTGGAATTCTCCAGTTGGGCCGGCGTTGCCTCGGACTCACCATGAACGCGTCCGGGGGTAAATACGAAGACCCTTGAACCTGCGGGGGCTTGCTTACTTGCCATGAGCGAAAAGATATTCGTCAAGGCCAGAACCTGGCCGGAACGGGCTGGACCGGGTTCCTGTCGGAAACGCTGAACCAGATCGGCCAATTCGTTACGGGCCTCACTTACGGTGAGAATCGTCGAAACGTTGACTTCCGATTCACCGTACGTAATCAGCGCAACGTTGCCCCGGTTGACGTTCTTGAACATCGCGTCCAGGGCCGTCTCGAGCATGTCTACGTCGTTTTGGTTGCCTGCGGTACCTTCGTCGACAGCGATGACTGTCAATACGGGGTTTTGCACCTGCGCAATCACCACCGAAGCGGCCGGAACGAGAAGTATCAGGGCAAGGGAAATTGCGATGAGCGGGAGCGAGCGCGCCATTTACCCTCCTGAGGGCTTGGCTGCCAAAAGGCCGGTTTGCTGGTCGAATACGTTGCTCTAAGAATTGTTCAGCTTTTGGCCCTGAAATTCCAGTTGCATAAGCCGCGGAATTAGACGCATTGCCGGTTCGGGCTGCCGCGAAGGCGCCAAACGTCTACCTCGTGGGGAATCCGTCCCAGCGGTAGCCGGAAGGTCCAATAGAAAGCCCATTGGTCCATTGATTGTGTGATGTAATTGGCAGCAGGCAAGTTGGCGCAAGGCAGCCTTAACCCGGAAGTCATTTGGAGGGAGTTCCCCTATGAAGGTAACTCAGATCAGGTCATTCTCAGTCAGGGACGACGAAGGCCGCGGCTACTTTATCGTCAGAGTGGACACCGACGCCGGGATATACGGTCTTGGAGAGGTGGGCATCCGGAACTGGGGCGTTGCGATATCCAATGCGATCGACCACCTGGGCGAATTAGTTATCGGCCAGGACCCATGGGAAACGGAACGACTTTGGCAATTGATGTTCAGGGCCGGATTTTTCCCAGCCGACAAGGTCTATTCCTGCGCAATCAGCGCGATCGACATCGCCTTATGGGATATCAAGGGCAAGTCAGTCGAAATGCCCGTCTACAAATTGCTCGGCGGACCTGTGCGGGACAAGGTGGTGTGTTACCCCCATGCCCAGGGCCCGACGATTGAGGCCCTGGTGGATAACGCGCGCGGGCTCGTCGACGCAGGATGGCGTTTTGTCCGTTGGGGTCAGCCTGAGACCTCCGGCAGGTTCGAGGCGGCCGGGACCGCCATACTGGAACCGCGAAAGTCAATGGCGATCGCCGTGGAACAGATGCGCGCCGTTCGGGAGGCTGTCGGACCTGAAGTTGAAATGTGCTTCGACGTTCATACGCGCCTCGATCCGGCCCACGTGATCCAGATGTGCAAATGGCTCGAAGAGTTCAGGCCGTTCTTCATAGAGGACCCCATCAGGTCTGAAAACCCCGGAAGCTACAGGAACCTGGCGAGGCACATCAGCCTGCCCATAGCGGCAGGGGAACAATGGGCGACGAAATGGCCGTTCCGCGAGGTGATCGAGGAAGAGTTGATCAATTACGCCCGCATTGACCTGTGTATCGTAGGCGGACTGACGGAGGCCCTGAAGATCACGCACTGGGCGGAGACCCACTACATCGACATAGTTCCCCACAACCCGCTCGGCCCTGTCAGCGCGGCGGCTTGCGTGTCGCTCTGCATGGCCTCCACGAACGTGGGAGTCCAGGAGATGCCCAGGCAACCCGGCACGTTCGCCACCGACCTGTTTCCGAAGCAGATCGAGTGGGCCGACGGCTTTGCCTGGTGTCCGGATGAGCCTGGGCTGGGCGTGGACTTCGACATTGAAGCCGCAGAAAGCGCCCGGATCGACCCGCAGGGCTGGCCGACCATCCTCTACCGGGAGGACGGGGCGTTGACGAACTGGTAGGGCGGTCGAGGGGCCTCCAGTAGAGAGGTCAGTCGATGGTTGCGCCGCCGTCGATAACGACATGCGCACCGGTCATGAACGATGCCTCATCGGACGCGAGGAATAGTGCGCCGTTGGCGATCTCTTCAGGCCGGCCCATCCGCTTCATGAGAGCGTCCTGTCCGAACTCCTGGTAAGACTGCTCGCGGTCGAGTCCCAAAGAATCGATGTGCTGGTCGGTAGCCCGGGTCCTGACCGCTCCGGGACAGATTCCGTTCACCCGTATGTTGTCGGGCGCAAGGTCCATTGCGAGGCATCGCGTCAATTGGGCGACGGCGCCTTTCGAGGCGTTATATGGCACGAACTCCGGCTGGGCGATGAACGCGCTGACGGACGCTATGTTGACGATGGCCCCTCCGCCTTGCGCTCGCATGTGCGGCACCACTGCCTGAACACAGTTTGCGTATCCCACCACGTTTACGCCGAAGACCTTCGCCCAGTGGTCGTCGGTCACGTCTTCGACCTTGCCGAAGACGAAAGCAGCGGCATTGTTCACAAGAGTGTCTACCGGTCCGAAAGCCTCCACGACCTTCGCCACGCCGGTACCTGCGCTTGAGCGGTCCGATGTGTCCATGTGTATGAAGACGGCCTCTCCTCCGGCGTTGGAGATCAACGCCACCGTTTCCTCACCAGCTTCGTCTTCGATGTCCGCCACGGCCACGCGGGCGCCCTCCCTGGCGAATCGTTGGGCAATGGCGCGTCCGATGCCGTTGCCCGAACCAGTGACAATCGCAACTCTGTTTTCAAGTCTCATGCTGTGTTTCCCCGGCGCTCGCGCCGCGACCCCGTTTTGCTCAGATTCGTACCGAACTATACCCGCGGTAGTGGTTGCTGGCGAAACGGTAGAATGCGCCGGTTGATCAGGCTGTCCCGGTTCAGGGGCGAATCGCGACGATGGGCATCGACGTATTAATGTCCAGTAGCTATAAATCAGAATCGTAGGTGACGACTGGATGCTGACCAGAGGATTTTTCGGCAGGAAGCGTGAGACCCCCAGCAGGCTATTGCCGCCGGGCCAGTACCTTGAAACGGGATTCCCCGTTTTGTCCGCAGGACCCACACCCCGGGTAGACCTGAAATTATGGAATTTCAGGATCGAATCCGCCGGTCAGCAGTTGGCATCCTGGAGCTGGCAAGAGCTGATGGACTTACCTCAAACGGAAGTAACGGTCGACCTGCACTGCGTTACCAAGTGGTCTAAGCTCGACACCGTGTGGAAAGGCGTGACCATCGAAACGTTGTTCGAGGCGGCCGACATCGATCCGTCGGACGATTACGTTATGGCGTATTGCGACGGCGGATACACCACAAACCTGCCGGTAGAGGACCTTCTGGACGGGAAGGCGATGGTTGCGCATGAATACGATCGCGCCCCCCTGGCCCCGGAACACGGCGGTCCGGCGCGACTGCTGGTGCCGCACCTGTATTTGTGGAAGTCAGCCAAGTGGGTCCGCGGCCTGAGATTCATGCCGGACGACGCTCCAGGGTTCTGGGAAGCGTACGGGTACCACATGTACGGTGACCCCTGGAAGGAACAGCGATACACGTACGATTAACGAGGGGCGGCGCCCAATTGGCCGCATTCGTCCCCGTAGTTCGTCGGAAGTCTGGGCCCGGGCATACCCGTTTCAGCCCGCACGCTGGAGATTCAGCGCTTCACGATGCGACCATTCTAAGCGTGAAATTATGGAATACGGGTTATTCGCCGCAGGCCGATGGCAGTTTGCGAGCGTTTCGAACATATGCGACGAAAGCTATAGGGCCAAAACTTTCACCCTTCAACTTTCGGACAGGAGGCCGTTCGTTGCTGGTCAGCATTACGACGTGCGGTTAACTGCGCCGGACGGCTATCAGGCTCAACGCAGTTACTCAATTGCGTCAGGCCCAGAGCGGCCAGGTGAGATCGACCTCACCGTGGAGTTGATACCTGACGGGGAGGTATCGCCGTTCTTTCACGAGGTTGTCCGCATCGGCGATGAACTCGAGGTCCGAGGCCCGATTGGCGGGCCATTCACGTGGCAGTCTTCGATGGGTGGTCCTCTGCTGTTAATCGCTGGCGGCTCCGGGATCGTGCCGATTATGTCCATGTTGCGTCATCGCGTCTCTGCTGCCCCAGATTTGCCGACTGTACTTTTGTATTCCTCGCGGTCGCTAAATGACGTCATCTATCGATCCGAGCTCGAAATGATGGCCAGGAACGATCGGAATTTGACCGTGGCCCTGACCCTGACCAGAACACGGCCTGCCAAGTGGTACGGGTATGGCCGAAGGGTCGACAGTGAAATGCTGGATGAGGTTGCGAAAATCCTGCCCGCAGTCGGCAGAACATACATCTGCGGCCCAACGCAGTTTGTAGAAAACGTGTCGAACTCGCTGTTGGACCTCGGCCACGATCCCGAGACGATCCGAACGGAACGGTTCGGTCCGTCAGGGTAGGGGAGTGGCCCGCTGGCCAGAACGCTGACCTGGACGCGACCCGGTTATGCCAGCTTCTATCTGGGCAAGAATGGGCCGGGGCTCTGCGGCACTCCCGTGGAATTCGACAGCAAGTCTTCTTGCGCTTTGTGATCTATGAAGCCGTACCCGGTGTTTTGGTAGATCGAGGAGTTTCCCGGTATGGCTCTGGAAATCGCGCTGGCCGCCGGTAGTTCACTGGCGGAACAGGCGATCATGGTTTCCGCCCGGATGCTGCTTGCCAGCGGTGTCGGGTCGAACAGGCCCAACGTAGACGCGGCCTCTTCCCACTGGGACGGGTACGTGCGCTTGAAGTCATTGACCTCTTGCAGAGGGTAGGCGTTCGTCTCAGCGGCTCGGCTGCTCAGGCTTGCGAACATGAGACCCACGACCATCAGCGACGCGATATCTCCGCGAAGCGCGGCGACCAACGCCGCGGCGTCGTGTCCCGTGACGGCAAGGCGAGAGCTGTCCAGGTCCGACTGTGCAAGCAACACATCGACGGCGCGCAGGCAGTCTGCCACAACGCCTCGCCATACGTAGGTGTCGGCGCCGGGCAGGCCGTCGGTCAGGAGTCCCGGATAGGCTGCCTTGTACGACGAATCAGAACGTCTTTGGCCCCTGTGGCAAACGGACAGGACCGCGTACCTCGTCCGGCGTTCGACAGACGGTACGGTCACGACGCTGCCGTACCCGGGGACCTGCAGCAGGGGCACAAACGGTCCGCCGTCCCTGGGGCGCGAGTAATAGGCGAAGAGGGGATAACCGCCGATTCCTTCAAAGCGAAGTTCGGTGGTGACGGTCGTATCGTCCGAACTCAGGTCATGGGGCTCAGACTCAACCGCGGAGCCTTTGAGAGCCGCGACTTCCTGGACTACGGAATCCCAGTAAACGCTTTGCGATGTCGAGGCGCCGTTGTTGCTCATGCCCCACCTCCCACGGGTACCGGAGCCAGGTGGCCGGCCATGAATTCGTTGATTATTTTTCCGTGGCCCACAGCCGATCCGGACTCATGTGCGCAGTTCTCGTAGGCGTAGATCTTCTTGTCTGATGTGCCGATCTGGTTATAGACCGCATATCCCGTCTCCGGTGGGCACACGTCATCCCGCAACCCGATGTTGACGATGATCGGTGAGGAGATTTTGTCGACGAAGTTGTGAATGTCGTAGTAGTCCAGGGTCTGCCTGATGACCTGCTCCTTGCCCGGATTAGCTCGTAACGATTCGTTTATCTCCTCGTAGGGATATGACCTGGTAAGGGATGCCGAATCCATCATCGAGCACAGGTAGGGCGCGCCGGCGGATGCTGCCGCGGTCTGTTGCGCCCGCAGCGATGCGACCAGCAACGTCAATGCGCCGCCCTGGCTGGAACCCTGCACGCCCACACGCGATTCGTCGACTTCATCCAGCCCGGCCACAAAGTCGAATGCCCTCACCGCGTCCATGTAGAACCCGCGATAGCCGTAGGTGTCTCGGTCCATGATGTTGTGAACCAGGAGGCCGGGGTACCCCGGGTTGAACACCGAGTTGCTGCGCAACTTGCCTCTTGGCGCGGCCGAAAATACCGCGTATCCCTGCAAAGCCAGGTCGTTCGGGAACCGCGGTTCGCCAACGTATCCCGGCACGCACAACATTCCAGGCAGCTTTCCCTTGAAGTTGCGCGGCCTCATGTACCAGCCGTGTATCTCCAGCCCGCCATAGCTGTCGTAGGCCGCATCGAACACTTCGATTTCCTCGGTTGACCGCATGGGCACAGGTTCGAGGCGCGGATTCAGCGGGACCTTGCTGGTTTCCAGCCAGGTTTCCTCCCAGAATTGGTCGAAGTCGGCCGGCTTGACGGCGCTTGATTGGAATGTCTTGGGGTCGGCAATTGTCATGATCTAACTCCAGATTGTGTTGTACTCGCGTCAGGGATGGGCGTCAACCTCTCGGAAACGCAAGACTGAACGTCTGCCAGCGGTCAGGCTATTGGACCGGAGGCAAAATCTCTATGTCGGTGTTGAAGTCTGTCAGTTCCACCAGGCGGACCGCAGTTTGTTCGTCATGTTCCTGGAGCCGGCCGCTGATCCGGGCGCTCTTCAGCACGATCGAGTCCGGGTCGAATGTCAGCACCAAATCCAGGTCCAGGCCTTCGACCACGTCACCCACAAGGGAGGCCAGCGCGTAGGACCTGACGACCGCTTCGATGACTATGTCCTCATCAGGCTCCGGCGGCGAAGGGTATTCTGACTGTCGCACCAGTCCAAGAATGTTCGCAATCAGGCCACTGACGTCCAGGAATGCAAACGGACTATCTTCAGGCGGGACTTTGGCCCATTCACCGGTGAGCGGGCTGGTCATGAAGTGTTCATCGCCAATGAGGACAGCTTCGATGCCGACGAAGATGCTCGCCAGTTGGGTGTCTGCCTCGACTGACAACTGATCGGGCGCAACCACGGCTCCTTCGGCGCTGTCCACGGTAAGTCCGTTCTGCAAAACCGTCGATCCGGACGGGTGGGTCAGCTTGAACCTGAAACTCGACAACCCGGCCATGGCGGCAGCGGCGTTCGAAACCACCTGAGACGGCCTGATCGGCTCTGGAGTCGGAGTGGGGACGGCTGTTGGAGTTGGTACAGGCGTCGGGGTCGGGGGTGGTCCCTGTGAGCATGAAGCCAACGCGGCGACCGCCAGGATACCGGCTACCAATGCGATGCGCAGCGAACTGTTCATAGGTGGCGGCAATCTTAGCAACCGGCCATTTGACGGGGGCGAGTCCACGACCCTTCCTGCATGGCAGCCGCGGGATGTGCCGGTAGGTGCGCTGCGCCTGTGAACTTCGCGAGACCCGCAACTGGCTCGGCCGAGTCGACTGCTCAGCGGCCGGCGTTACTCGGTGAAGAGCACGTGTTGGGCGCTTGGTGACGGAACGTTACTACTGGTTTCGATAGTCACCGCGGCCCCGGCGTAGTCGTAAATATTCCGATCCACCGTGAAGGGGACTCGGGCTGTGCCCGCCTGGTCCACCTGGAATTGCGCCATGGGCATCATCCGTCCATCTGCCGCAAACCAGAGTTGGTAGTGTTCGCCGGGCCGCAGTTGATCGAGCCCTCCGACCAGCAGAACGGCGTCCTGGGAGCCGCGTTTCACCACGATGGTGGCGTGGGCCCTCGGCGCGGAGGAACCGCCGGTCAGCCACTCGGACGCGTCCCAGGACTGGTTGTTCGACACGTAGGTCAACCACATCTGGTCGCGAAGGGCCTCCTGGAGAGCGTCGTTTGTTGCCCTCAACGTGGAGACCTCCGAGTTGGAGACCATCTCAGCGCGGGATGCCTTCTCCTGGACGAGTTCGGATTCCAGGACCTGGATTTCGTCCATGAGTTGCCTGGTCTGCTGCCTCAGATCCGATGTCTGATTGCCAAAAATGCCGGCGAGCACGGCGGCTACTATCAGGGCTGCAGCCGAGGTGGCCATCGCCAGGCGCGCAGGTTTGAAGATTCCCAGCAGCCATTTGAGGGCGTCGGCCGAGGTGAATTCCGTGGGCGCCTGGACTTCTACCCGGCTGGCTTCGGCAGCCGGAACTATATCGGCAGCGGCCGCGGCGAGGAGCCGCTCCTTCATACCGCGGGGAGTTTCGACAATGGGCAGGGAACGGCCCAGGGTCTCGGCGCCTTCCAGCAGTTCCCGAAGTTCGGCCCGTGCCGCGGGCGATTCTTCGAGTAGCGCCAGGACCCTCTCGTTCTCGTCGTCGTCGAGAGCCCCGAGGGCGTGCGCCGCTAAGTCTTCGAATGCGGGATTCGGTTTTTCTCCGGCCGTCATTGCTCTTCTACGCCTATTTTGGGGTCGAGGGCGGTACGCAGCTTCTTGAGGCCGAGCCGCATTCGCGTCTTGACCGTGCCCAATGGCTGGTCCAGTTTCTCGGCGATCTCAACTTGCGTTAACCCGTGGAAGTATGAAAGGACGATCACTGTCCGTTGCGGAGGCGGCAAAGTATCCAGGACCTCCCTGACCATGGCGTATTCGCTTTGTACTACGGCAGAATCGTCTGGAGAGATGCTATTTGAAGCGATATTCAGGTGATCGTCGATGTCATCGCTGTAGCGGCTCTTGTCTCGGCGCCGCTTTCGGAGTTCGTCGATGGTCCGGTTATGGGCAATTCCAAAAAGCCAGGTGGTGAACTTGCCCTTGGCAGCGTTGTAGCTTGCGCCCCTGCGCCAAATGCTGAGGAAAACATCCTGGGTGATCTCCTCGGAGGAGATCGGGTCGTTCAATATACGGGCCGCGAGGGCGAATACGCGCCGGCCGTAGCGGTCGTACATCGCGGAAAGGGCTTCGGTGTCCGATTCAGTGATCCGCTCGAGCAGGTCGAGGTCGGACAATTCCGTATAGTTCATTTGGACCCTCTGGGTCCCGGGTGACTCTGAGATCGGCCGACCTGCCCGCCGCTCCCAATAGTCCGACGCGACCGATCAACCGACCGCCCACCACGATCCAAGGGCCAATCGGATCGCAGGGGCCTTCGGCATCGGGAGGGCGTCGCGGTTTTCAAGAGCCCCGTTTCATGGCCTTGAGTTGTTTCAGCGCATTCTCGGCGTGGCTGGTGTCGGTGTTCGCAGGGGCTCGCTTGATGAACGTGTTGAACGACTGTTCGGCCTTGGAATACTGGCCGACTTCGGCTTGCAGTCCGGCCATTTCCCCCAGATTTCGCCAATCCCGTGGATCGAGCAGCTGAATCCGCTCGGCACATTTCAACGCGCTGTCCGATTCATTTCGCTTGACGTGCATCATCTTGAGATTGACAAGCAACCGCTTTAATGTCGCCCGCTTGTCGCTGGTCGGCAGGAGACGGCTTGCGAGCGCCGCCAGCCTCCCCTTTGGCACTCGATTGCCCCGCAACGCTATGCCCAGGCACTCTTTGCGCGAGAGCAGCCCGCCGTTGTTGAACGGGTCGATAAACACTTCGGAAGCGCCGCGCCCGGCAGCCAGGAGGTAGTGCCCAGGCATTCCCACACCCCTGAGACCGTGGCCCAGGCGGCGCGCGATCTCCGCATAGACGATAGCCAGCGTTATGGGGATCCCGCGTTTTTCGTCGATCACGTGGTTGAGCAGGCAGTTTTTTGGGTCGTAGTAGTTGTCCCTGTTGCCCCTGAAGCCTTCGACGTTAAACATCAACTCATTGATGGTGTGAATGGCGTCGTATACGGAATGCCGGCCCGGCAGCATCTTTTTAGCGGCGTACGACAATAACGCGATGCGGCCAAGGTAGGCGACGACGTCGAGGTCCGGCTCTTGCTCCGCGGCGATATATAGCGCTGCCCGCGCCAGGTTGATATCGCGGCTGTGAGGGGCAATCGCGGCTATGAAGTTCTCACGGGGTGAGGTGACTGAGTCGGCCAAGATTCCTCCCCATCAATTGTGGCCATGCCACCGCGTTCGCATCTCCGTCCATAGGGGCAGGGATGCTCGGAATTCTAGCCCCGCATGTGCCGACGGGCAAACGCCGTCTTCGCCGGGCGCCCCAACTTGACACCTGTGCGGCCCACTGCAAGACTGAGGCCGATATTGGGCGGCGCGACATGGCTAAACACGCCGGACGCCGACCCGATCGCGATTGTGCGGGGGAGCTCGGAGAGCCGGGCTGAGAGGGCAGCGACGATTGCTGCCGACCCCTGAACCTGATCTGGGTAATGCCAGCGGAGGGAAATCCTTGGTCGTCTTCTACGTTTCCCGCAAGACTCCGCGGCCTATCGTCGCGGCTTGTAATTTCGCGGCCTCATTCACCGGGATTTGGGCCTTCGACCCACCGGGTTCCGGGGCCTGGACACGTTACACAAGAGACCGGAACGGACCTTCTGTAGACAGTTCTGCCATGCGGAGCGCCGAACGGTGAGCGCGCAGCCCCGGCCCGACGGTGGGACGACCCAGATTGACTCGGGATACCTGCTCGAGGTCAGAGACCTGGCCAAGACCTATCCCCCTCGCCGCCGGGGAGATTCCGAACTACGCGTGCTTCGAAACGTGAATTTTGGTGTGCACCCCGGTGAATTTGTCGTTGTGATTGGCCCTAGTGGTTCCGGAAAAAGCACTCTACTCAATCTCATTGCGGGCCTGGAACCTCCGTCTCACGGGCAGGTCGTCCTGGCGGGTGATCCGACGGGGGACACACTCGGCAAGGTTGGTTACATGCACCAGCGCGACCTGCTGTTGCCGTGGCGTTCCGTGCTGGAAAACGGACGGCTGGGACTTGAATTGCGAGGCGTGGAACGAACTGAAGCAGACCGGGAAACGTCAGAACTTGCGGTCAGGTTTGGACTAACCGATGTGCTGGACCAGTACCCCTGGCAGCTCTCGGGCGGCATGCGCCAGCGAGTGGCCTTGCTCCGTACCGCATTACCCGACATGAAGGTCTTGCTTCTCGACGAGCCGTTCGGCGCTCTCGACGCAATCACCAGATCTCATTTGCAATCGTGGCTTGCAGACGTGCTGGAACGGCATGACAAGGCTGTGGTCCTCGTGACACACGACGTGGAAGAGGCCATCCTGCTGGGTGATCGTGTGGTGGTGCTGAACGGCCAGCCGGGGGAGATCGTCGCCGAATACGACGTGGAGATCGAGCGTCCTCGATCCAGCGACTCTACAACTGAGCCGGGCTTTATTGCGCTGAAGAGAAGATTGCTCGACGCCCTGGCGGGAGAATCCCAGTGAATTCCTCAGGACCCGGCCTTCTCGCGATCATCGGTCGCGTGATTCAGGGTCCCTTGCGCGAATGGGCTCCATCCCTGTTGCTTGCCGCAAGCGCGATCGTCTTGTGGGAGGCGTTGGTGCGGGCGTTTGAGGTTCAACGATGGCTGTTGCCTGCGCCCAGTGTAGTCCTCGAGGAGTTGGTCGTCTCTCGCGGCATCCTGCTGGACCATGCCGGGACTACGTTGACGGAGGTAATTCTAGGTTTCGGATTGTCTGCATTCGCCGGAATCCTCCTGGCGGCGGCCATTGCCTCCTCAAGACTCCTGGAACGATCGATCTACCCGTTCATAATCGCTTCCCAGACCATCCCATACATTGCCATAGCGCCGCTATTGCTCGTCTGGGTGGGGCCGGAAATCACGTCCAAGGTCATAGTCGTTGCGCTGATCTCGTTCTTTCCCGTGGTGGTGAACCTGGTTGACGGACTTCGCTCCACGGACCAGGAGATGGTGAACGTTCTCCGGACCCTTGGCGCCAGCCCGACGCAGTTGTTCTTCAAACTCCATGTCCACGCGGCTTTGCCTTACCTGATGTCCGGTCTCAAAGTGGCGGCCGTCGTGTCTGTTATCGGCGCCGTGGTGGGTGAATGGGTTGGCGCCCAGGGTGGACTTGGTTGGCTGATGAAGGTGTCCGGCCCACAATTCCAGACTCCTCGGGTTTTCGCCTCAATCGTGGTCCTGTCCGCAATGGCCATTTTGCTCTTCTTGCTGATCACCGCGATAGAAAAGTGGTTGTTGCGGCATTACAGGCGCGTGAGCGACTGAACGGCGTTCGAGGTCCGGAAAGGGGCCGTTTTCGGCGGGACTCTAGAGTTCCTTGACTTCGCTGACCATCGCCTGGACCGACTGCTTGGCATCGCCGAACAGCATCATCGTCTTTTCAAGATGAAACAGTTCGTTTTCCACGCCCGCGAATCCGGTGGCCATGGAACGCTTGAGGACCAGGACCGACTGGGCGCGATCGGCGTTGAGGATGGGCATTCCATAAATGGGACTCGACTGGTCGTTCCTGGCGGCAGGGTTAACCACGTCGTTTGCTCCCACTACCACCGCGACATCAGCACGGTCAAATTCGCTATTCACCTGGTCGAGGTCATACAACTCGTCGTATGGGACGTTTGCCTCGGCCAACAACACGTTCATGTGGCCGGGCATTCGTCCGGCGACCGGGTGGATCGCGTACCTGACCTCCACGTTTCGCGCTTTCAGCAGGTCGGCCAGTTCCCGCACGTTGTGTTGTGCCTGGGCCACCGCGAGTCCGTAGCCAGGGACGAAAATTACGCTTCGAGCGTATCCCAGCACCGTCGCGGCGTCTTCCGCTACGACTGAGCGGACCGGTTTCTGTTCACCGGAGGCGCTGGCTGTCGCGTCCTCGACGCCGAATCCTCCCAGCATTACGTTGGCAAGTGACCGGTTCATCGCCTGCGTCATGATGCGCGTAAGGATTAGCCCCGATGCGCCCACGAGCGAGCCGGCAATGATCAGCATATTGTTGTCGAGCACAAATCCGGTCGCGGCCGCAGCCAGTCCTGAGTAGGAATTGAGCAGGGCAACGACGACCGGCATGTCCGCGCCGCCGATGGGAATTACTATCAACACCCCGATGATCAGGGCGAGTCCGACCATCACCACGAAAAACACTTCGCCGCTGTCCAGACCAGCCAGCGTGGTATTCGCTGAGGCGGACGTGAAATCGAAGATCAGGTAACCGGCAAGTCCCACTGCGCCCAGCAATATGACGGCGTTGACGACGTTGCGCATCGGTAGAAGCAACGGACGGGATGCGACAAGCCCCTGCAACTTGCCGAAGGCGATGAAACTGCCGGTCAGGGTGACTGCGCCCACTATGGTCGAGGCCATGATCGTAACGACCGTTACGGAATTCTCGATAGGCGGCGCCTGGTTGAGTCGGATCAACTCGGCTGCGGCGACCAGGGCGGAGGCGCCGCCGCCGAACCCGTTAAAAACCGCCACCATCTGCGGCATGGCGGTCATCTGCACGGTCCGCGCCATGTAGACGCCTATTACTGCGCCGACGATCAGCCCGATGATCATCCACTCCGGTGCGAGGATGTCGGCGTTCACGAGGGTGAATACCACCGCCAGGAGCATCCCCACGGCCGAAAGCATGTTTCCCGAACGGGCGGTCGCGGGGGAGCGGAGGCGAATAAGCCCGAGGATGAACAACGCCCCGGCGACGATGTAGACGCCCTGGGTCAGGTTGGAGATGACTCCGGAATCGCCCATCAACGCCGGTCCTCATCACTTCGGCGGAACATTCTCAGCATCCTGTCCGTCACCAGGTACCCGCCAACCACGTTGATGGTTGCCAAAATTAGCGAAAGCAGCCCGAGAACGATTCCCACCGCGCCGCCTTCCCGGACCGCAACAACCAGTGCGCCCACAATCACGATGCCGGAGATTGCGTTGCTGCCAGACATCAGGGGCGTGTGCAGCGTGGGCGGCACCTTCGTGATTACGGAGTAACCCACGAACATGGCCAGGACGAACACGGTCAGTGAAATAAGGAGTTCTTCGATCATTTCCTTTGACCAGTTTCAGTAGGCCGACTTATGTCGCGGTACCGACAAATGGGGTTGCCAGACGGGGTTTTCGAGTTGCAGGACCTCATGAAGAACTGACCGCGCCGCGAACTTCACCGGCATGAGTTACGCAAATGGAGTCAATGATCTCATCTTCAAAGTCGAGGTTCAGGTTGCCGTCACGGTCGATGATGAGGTCCAGCAACGTCTGGACATTGCGGGAATACAGTGTGCTGGCGTGCCATGCCATCAACGCAGGCACGTTGAGCGGGCCGTGGATTATTACGCCGCCGTGGTCGGCGACTTCCCCGGGTTTGGTTGCCTCGACGTTTCCACCTGATTCCGCGGCTACGTCGACTATCACGCTGCCGGGTCGCATCGACTCCACCATGTCGTTTGTGACGATGCGCGGCGCGGGCCTGCCGGGCACGGCGGCGGTGGTGATGACGGCGTCGGCATCAGCGACGTGCTCCTTGAGGAACTGGCGTTGTCGCTCCTGTTCCTCTTCCGTCTGCTCGCGTGCGTAACCGCCCGCCGTTTCCGAGTCCTGGGCCGCCGGCGCTTCCACGAAAACCGCGCCCAGGCTTTCCACCTGCTCACGCACCGCAGCGCGCACGTCATACGCCTCGACTACTGCTCCCAGTCTTCGGGCCGTTGCGATGGCCTGTAGGCCTGCGACTCCGGCGCCCAGGACGAGAACTTTGGCCGGGGGTATCGTACCGGCCGCGGTCATCAACATCGGAAAGTACTTTCCCAGGGTCGTGGCGGCCATCAGGACTGCCTTGTATCCGGCGATGGACGCTTGCGATGACAGGACGTCCATGCGCTGCGCACGGGCGATGCGCGGGACTAGCTCCATGCTGAGCGTCGTTACTTTTTGGGCCGCCAGTGATTCAACAAGTTGCGGATTGCTGCGCGCCTGGAGCAGCGCTACGAGAACGGCGCCAGGCCTCAGGGAGGTAACAAGGTTGTCGTCCGGCCGTTGCAGTGAAACAACGATGTCGGATTCCGCGATGGCGGATAGTTCACGAACGATCTCGGCCCCGGCGCTCTGAAATTCACTGTCGGGGAAGTTAGCCCGGTCCCCGGCGCCCGATTCGACGCTGAACTGGAGTCCGGTCCGACCCAGCCGCTCTACCGTCTCTGGGACCAGGGCAACCCTGGTCTCACCGGGAGCGGATTCTTTTGCGACTCCGATCTTCAACTATGTGATTTCCGAGGCAAGTTATCGAGCAATGTACATCGCGAGGCGGTGAGATTTCTAGCCAGGGGACGCGCCCGCAGCCCAGCTATTTTAAGGGTAATCGCCGGTCCAGGTGTGTCGAGTGCGCCGGTCGGGTACGATTGCCGCTCGGACGAACCTTTGAAACAGAACGGGAGGGACGAAATGTACGTGGTCCGACGAGTTTGGGAAGTCAAGCCCGGAACCCCGAGAAGGGTCGCGACTCTGTTGGCGAAGGTTGCTGATGCATACGAGGAGGCGGGACAACGAACTGGCACGCGTGTCTATTTTAACGGCAGCACGTGTCCCGGCGAAGTTAACCACGTTTACATGGAGTGGACCGCCGAATGCCTTGAATCTCCATACCGGGCTTCGAACGAAATCCCCGAAGCCGTCAGGAAGGCGGCCAGGGAGGCGCGGGATATGGTCGTGGGAGAAAGTCGCATCGAGTTCTTCGAGTTGATGACGCCGGAAAAGTACGAAGAGTGATCTCAGACGCCCGGGCTGGGGCGCGTACACATGCCCGACGATTTGGGTGAGACCCTTGCCGGTGATTCGAGGATGTTTCTTGTGTCCGAACTCGTGCGTACCACCGGAATCAAGCTGCCGAAATGAATACGAACCGTGAGCCCCCGTTCGTCCTGGCGATAGATATCGGAACTTCGGCCGTGCGGGCCGGAATTTTCGACAGGTCGGCCCGCGCGGTAGAACAATCGGTCGTGACCGTACCCCATCACCAGCGCGTAGGGGCGGACGGCACTTCTGAAGAACCGGCAGAGGCCATACTGCATGCGTCCGAACAGGCAGTTGACGGTGCGGTGGCTGCAGCCAGCAGGCTTGGACTGGAACTTGACGGCGTTGCTGCCGACAGCATGGCCGGGACAATGCTGGGCGTCGACGACGACGGCGTGCCCGTAACGCCTGTTTATACATATGCGGACACGCGCAGCGCGTTGGATGTACAACGGCTATTGGCCGATCTCGATGTGTCCACCGCCTATCACCGAACGGGCTGCCCCCAGCACACGGCTTACGGCCCGGCGCGGGTGTTGTGGCTACGCCGCACCGACCCGCAAAGGGCCGCGCGAGTCAGGCGTTGGTCGGACGTATCTACCTGGATTTACTCGAGGTGGTTCGGCCGAAAAGACATGCCGGCCAGCTTTTCGGTCTCATCGTGGAGCGGCATGCTGAACAGGCATGAGTTGGCTTGGGACCGGGTCATCCTCGATTATCTTGGGCTCGAGGAAGACGACCTTCCCCCGCTGTCCGAGTACCGCGAGGGCATCCGCGGGCTGTCCCGCACATACGGCAGCCGTTGGCCTGAACTGCACAGCAAGCCGTTTTACCTGGCAGTAGGGGACGGGGCTGCGGTAAACGTCGGCGCGGGATGCGTAGGTCCAGACCGTGTAGCCCTGACCGTGGGCACGACAGGCGCCATGCGGGTGCTCCTCGAAGATTCCGCTCCGAGCGTCCCGGTGGGACTCTGGGCATACAAATTGGGACGCGACTTCACGCTTTTGGGCGGTTCGTTTTCCGAGGGAGGAAATGTCATCAGGTGGGCCATGGACGCCCTTCGGTTGCCGGAAATCGAAGCCCTCGACTGGGAACTGACGAAGCTCAAACCGGATGGGCACGGCCTAACGATAATGCCATTCCTCTCTGGGGAACGGAGCACGGGATGGGACCCGACCGCGCGGGGTGTGGTCCATGGCCTGAGTCTTGGCACTTCGCCGCTGGAAATCATCCAGGCGTGCATGGAGTCGATCGCGCTTCGCTTCGCGTTGGTCTGGGGCCTCATGGCTAACTCGGCCGGGCGCGACCCGGTGTTCGTGGCCAGCGGGGGCGCGCTGAAGGCATCTGCTTACTGGACCCAGGTGATGGCCGATGTCCTCCAGCGGCCTATAGCCAGGTCGAGAGAATCTGAAGACACGATCCGCGGGACGGCGATCCTGGCCCTTCAGGGGATAGGGGCCTGGGATTCGTTGACAGACGTCAATCCGGAGATCGAAGGAATCGTCGAACCTGATGCGGGCAAGGCCGACATATACCGGGCAGCCCTGGAGCGGCAAAAAGGACTGTACGCCAGCTTGACGACGGGTTGAGCCGGGCGTGACGTGTGTCGTCAGCCGCCGCGCGGCGCGGGCTCGTCGCTGTGACGGTCGCGGCGTTCTCGGGTGATTTCCACCATCTTGGCTTCAACCGCTTCGAATACGTCATCGTCCGGCGCGTCAGCGAGCGGCGCCATCTGAGCTTTCTCCAGCCATTCCCACAGTTCTTCCAGCGCCACGCGCAATTCGGAGGCGCTCATCATCGACGGGTCCATCGCGTCGATGTCGGGCGGATCGGGCAGGTCGGGCATTTCAGGCTTATCCACGTTCACATGCGGTCAGTCGGGCTGACGCCTGACGGCGTGGCCGCCGAACTGCTGCCTCAACGCGGCAAGCATGCGTCCGGTGATCGGGTTTTCCTGGCGCGACCTGAAGCGGTACTGCAAGGCTGCGGTGATGACCGGGGCGGGAACGGCGAGTTCGACGGATGCATCGACGGTCCATCTGCCTTCGCCGGAGTCTTCAACATACGAGCTTAGGGACGACAGGTCCGGATCGCCGGCCAGGGCCGATGCGCCAAGGTCGAGCAGCCATGATCTGATTACGCTTCCGTACCTCCAGTTTTCTGATACAGCCGCGAGGTCCAGCTCGAAGTCCTCCTTCGCCGCCAGCAACTCGAACCCCTCTCCCAAAGCCTGCATCATCCCGTATTCGATGCCGTTGTGGACCATCTTCACGTAATGGCCTGAGCCGCTCGGTCCAACCCACATCTGGCCTTTTTCGGGCTCAGGCGCCAAAGCCTGGAATATGGGACGGTTTCGTTCGTAGGCCTGCCTGTTTCCACCGACCGTAATGCAGTAGCCGTTTTCGAGGCCCCAAACTCCGCCGCTGGTACCTGAGTCCAACAGGTCGATGCCGGCGGCCGCTGCGTGCGAGGCCCTTGTCTGGGTCTCCTTGTAGTTCGAGTTGCCGCCGTCGACGATCGTGTCGCCCGGCGACATCAGGCCTACCAATGCGTTCACGGCCGACTCGGTCGCATCGCCTGCGGGCACCATGACCCAAACTGTCCGCGGTCCGTCGAGTTGCCCGACTACGTCTTCGAGCGACGCCGCGCTGGCTGCGCCTGCCTCAACGACTGCTTCGACCGCGTCGGGGCTGGGGTCGTACGCCACTACCCGGTGACCGGCGGACATCAGGCGCTGGGCCATCGCTCCACCCATTCGCCCGAGTCCGATCATGCCCAGTTTCACGACGATTGGCCTGGGAGGGAACTAACGCACAAATGAGTCGCCCTGCGAGTACAGTACTTCGGAGGGCCTGTAGGCCGCTTCGTAAGAGTCCCACAGCCTGCAAAACGCGGCAGCGATCAGGTTCACTGCGGTCGCGCGATCCAGTGTCTGATTGTTGAGTTGTCTGAGTTGGGAAACGAATGCGCCGGGTCCAACCATGATCCCGTCGATTCCGGTCGACTGCGCCGCCAACCGGGCAATTCGGATATCGGTGAGACCGGCTGTTGCCCGGCTTGACGACGCTCCCGCGCTGCTGGATACCCTCATCATGACAGAGACGTCTTTTCTGTCGTCTACTCTCGCCTGTCCGGCAATTACGGCCACGGCTTTCGCATCGGGAGGCGCCTCGACCACCCAGCCTGACACGTTGACGTCGGCGTCTTGAAGTTGCCGTATGCCTTCAACAAGGTGTTTCGTTATGTGTTCATCCGGCAAACGGGATCCCTTGTTTACGCGACGCGTAAGCGCCAGGCCGGGAGTGAGTTCCACGAACAGGCGGAGGTCCGACTTGGCGCACTGCCCTGCGATCCTGCGCAACAACTTTTGCCGCGCTCTGCGGAATTTTTCGTTGGCTTCCGGGTTGTACGTCGTCGAAACCAGGACTGCGCCTGCGCCGATCCGGCCGGCCGTTCTGATGTTGTCATCCACGTACCCCAGCATTGACGGTGACGTGATCGGAGGCCGGATTATTGCGCCGGATGCGAGAGACATGGCCCGCGCTCTCAGGTGGACTCCTTCGCCCAGATCCAGATCAGCCCACAGCCAGGAGCGCGAATTTGGAATGCCGGTTTCGATGCCCTTTACCAGTGCGTCGAAGACGACGCTCTTCAATGACGCGGCCTGTTCTCGATGGGCGGCTGAAGGGTTTTTGGCGCTTCCCACCAGGTCCCGGCAGAAGTCGACGCGGTCGTCAACCGCCACCCCGAACATGGGGGTCTCTAACTGTCGCTGCAACGTCATTTCGAACTGTGGGCTGTTACTGATCGTTGTTGGCGTCTATTTTCGCTGCCGAAGCGTTGATCGCTTCAACATAGTTTCCGGCAAGTATCGCATGGGCCGCAACCCTTCCTCGTCCGTTCATCACCTGTACGTCGGCGGCGGCCTGCGCCCGGCACAGCGCCCCGAGAGTATAGGTCGTGCCCGGCACGGAGATGTCAGCGGGATTATTGGTGGTGATGACGAGTAGTCTGCCGCTGGCGGGCCCGCCTTTATGGAGTTGCCCCGTCGAATGCAGGTACCGCGGCCCATACCCGAACATGGTCGCCATTTTCGTACGTCGTGAAATCGCGCTGCGTAGTCGCGAAAATGCCGCTGTCAGTTCATCGCTTTCCGGTAGGTAGGCTCCAAGCGCAACGTAGGGACCGGGAGACATTGGGTCTTGCAGGACGGACTCGAGGGCGGAGTCCAGGGAAGTCCCGGGTTCGGCGCCCGCGGCGTTGGCCGTCAGGTTGCGCGCCCTTTGCTTGGCCTCTTCCACGTCCGGCTGGTCGAACGGATTTACGCCCAGATGTGCCGCAGCCACGGCGGTTGCGAATTCCCACCTGAAGAACTCAGCCGAGGTGGACTCCAGGTCAGGCACGTTTATGCGGACCACGGGTTTTCCGGCGGACTCGAGTCGGGAGACGAACGCGTCCGTTGACTCGTTTTCGCCGCCGCCAAGGCGCACGTATACGAATTGGCGGTCGGGGCCATAGTCGTCTATGGCCAGCGTCGGCTCCGAGACGATTGGGATGAGTCCCTTGCCGTCCTTTCCGGTCGATTCCGCGAGCAGTTGCTCGATCCACAGGCCAAAGCGTTCCAGCCGGGGTGACGTGATGACCGTGACGAGACTTCGGCCCTCATTCGCCAGTTGGGCAATCAACGCGCCCAGCCAGACACCCGGGTTTCCTCCGTCCGTCCGTCCGCACTCTGCGGCCATAGCCAACGCGGGTTGCTCCAGGGCCTCCAGGTCGACGCCCATCAGGGCCGCGGGCAGAAGTCCGAATTCGCTGAGGGCAGAATACCGGCCACCCACGTCAGGAGGAGTGGACACGTACCAGGCAAACTCGCCGGCTGCTGCTCGATGTGCAAGCGGGGTATCAGGGTCGGAGATCGCTGCGAAGTGACTCGCGGCATCAGCAACGCCCGCGGCCTTTAACTCGCTCCTGAAATACTTTTCGAGCGCCAGGGGTTCGACCGTGGTCCCTGACTTGCTGGCGACTATGAATACGGTCTTACTGAGATCGATGCCTTCGTTAAGGGAAGCCACGGATTCGGGGTTGACCGTGTCCAGCACGTGGACGCGGAGCCATCCGGCCTTCGGTTCGAATAATGCTGAAAACACGCCGGCGGTGAGGCTGCTGCCTCCCATTCCCAGGACCACGGCGTCGGTGAAGCCGCGGCTCCTGATATCGGCCGCGACTGGAGCAATATCCCGGCGCAGTTCGTGCAACGTTTCAGGGAGGCGCAACCATCCGAGAGGCAGATCGGGGTCCGCAGCGGATTTGCCCCACACGGTGGGATCGCGCTTCCAAATGCGCGATGCGAATTCGCGTTGTCGGAGATCATCGTGGGCATCGGCGACCGAAGCGGCATGTGCCCCCACTGAGGCCCTGCCTCTCGTGCCGGCGAACATGTCGAGCTTTGCGTCGATGCGGTCCAGGAGGCCGGCATAGGAGTCGGCGAAGGCGTCGACACCGGCCGAAAGCAGGCTGTCGGTTATCGAATCGAGAGAAATACCGAGACCATCGAGCGATTCGACTTGCTCTCGGGCCTGATCGGCCGTTCCCGTCAGCCTGTCCTCGAGGTCACCGTGTTCCAGCAGTGCCGTGAGGGTTGCTTCGGGCAGCGTGTTCACGGTGTGCGGGCCCATCAGGCCATCCACGTACAACGTATCGGGGTAGTCGGGGTTCTTCACGGACGTGGACGCCCACAGCGGGCGCTGGAATTGCGCGCCCCGTGCCATGAGGTCGCCGAACTCCGTTTCGCCGAACAGTCGCTGGAATTCCCCGTAGGCCATCCTGGCGTTGGCGATGCCGATGTTGCCATACAGGTCGTCGACGTCTGCGGACGGGTTCTCGCTGACAACGTCATCGAGTTGACCATCCACGCTAGTGTCGACCCGGCTCACGAAGAACGATGCGACAGAGGCTATTCGGTCAGGCGCGTCGCCGCCGGAGGCGACGTAATCGCGGAGGCCGTCGATGTAGGCCTGGGCCGCTGCCATGTAGGCGTGCAGTGAAAACAGCAGCGTCACGTTCACGTTGATGCCGCTGCCGATCAGGGTCCGGACGGCGGGCATTCCTTCGGGCGTGCCGGGCACCTTGATCATCACGTTCGGCCGCCCGATCGATTCGAAGAGCCGCCTCGCTTCGTCAACGGTGGCGTCGGTGTCGCGGGCGAGCAACGGGTTCACCTCTATGCTGACGTATCCGTCTTTGCTTTGAGTCGACTCGTAAGTGCCTTGCAACAGATCGGCGGTGTCGCGAATGTCTTCGACGGCCAGTTCTTCGAACACGGCGCCGGCCCCGCCGCCGGACTCCGCGTGCAGGAGGAGGGCGTCGTCGTAGCTGGCGCCTTCCGCCACGGCCTTTTCGAAGATCGTCGGGTTCGACGTGACTCCGGACACTCCCATGCCAAACAGCCGGGCCAACTCGCCGGACCGGACCAGTTCCCTGCTGATCGAATCGAGCCAGATGGACTGGCCGATTTCGTTGGCAAGCCGAATAGCGTTAGCGGGAGCCTGAGTCATGTTGAGTCGATCCTTGGGCGGTGGGCCGGTCCAGATTACCTGTCGCGTCAACCCGCTTCGGGCATCTGCTCCTTCTCGATCCTCGACAGCTTGTCCAGGCGGCGCCTGAACCGCGGGTGGCGGTCCAGTTCAGCCCCCAGGAATGCGGTCACTATCTGCTCGGCCGGTGCAATGCCTATGACCCTTGCGCCCAGGCACAAAACGTTCATGTCGTCGTGTTCCACGCCCTGGGCTGCGGAGTACGTGTCATGGCACACGGAGGCGCGGACGCCCCGGAACTTGCTTGCGACAATGGCAGCGCCGACACCGCTGCCGCAGATGATGATGCCCCGGTCAGCCTCGCCGTTCTGGACGGACCTGGCGACCGGGGCGGCGAGGTCGGGGTAATCGTCTGCCGGGTCCAGTTCGTGCGCGCCCAGATCAGACACATCGTGGCCGAGCGAACCCACCAACTGTGCGATCTCGGCCTTTATGGCGTAGCCGCCGTGGTCTGCCCCGATTGCCACTCTCATTTCAACTGCGGTCCTTCAGCAAGGCGCGGGCTGTATCGGCCACGTTCTCGGCGGTGAAGCCGAATTCCTTCATGTTGGTGCCGCCGGGCGCCGACGCGCCGTATCCGTCCATTCCGACGATGGCCCCATCGAGGCCGGTGTAACGCTCCCATCCGATTTTGCCGCCGGCTTCGACGGCAACCCTGGCCCTTATTGAAGACGGGAGTACCGACTCGCGGTAGCTTTCCGGCTGCGAATCGAACAACTCCCAGGACGGCATCGACACAACTCTTACGGCTAAACCTTCCTGCTCCAGCGCCTGCGCGGCTAGCAGGGCATGCTGGACTTCGGACCCGGTGCCGATGATGATCAGGTCGGGAGTCGAGGCCGAGTCCCTTACGACGTAAGCCCCTCGGGCGAAGTTGTCTTTTGCCGGGACCGTGGCGCCTACATTCTGCAGTTGGGGCAGTGCCTGGCGGGTCAGGATGAGGGCCACCGGCCCGTTCCGGATAGTCATCGCCGTTCGCCACGCCTCGAGGGTCTCGTCGCCGTCCGCGGGCCTGAGCACGGTCAGGTTGGGGATCAGTCGCAAGCCCATGAGTTGCGAAATCGGTTCATGGGTCGGGCCGTCTTCGCCGACGCCAATCGAATCGTGGGTGTAGACCCAGATTACGCGGCAGTGGCTGAGCGCACCGAGCCTGATGGATGCGCGCATGTAGTCCGAAAAGATCAGGAACGTTGCTGCGAACGGAACGAAGCCGCGGTGCAGGGCGATGCCGTTCGCAATCGCGGCCATGGCGTGTTCCCTGACGCCGAAGTGAATTGTCCTGCCTTCCGGGCTTTCAGGGGAAAAGTCGCCGCGGCCAGCCACGGTCGAGTTGTTCGATGGCGCCAGATCGGCCGAACCGCCGACCAACGACGGGACTCGGGCCGTTATCGCGGTCAGGGACTTGCCCGAGACCGCTCGCGTAGCTACCGAATCATCATGTGTCCCGATGAGTTCATCGAGACCCTGGTCCCAGCCGTCAGGAAGGTCGCCTGCCAAGTCACGTCGAAGGGCCGCGGCTAGGTCCGGATAATCGGCTTCGTACTGGCGCAGCGAATCCTTCCAGGCTGACTCGAGTGATACTCCCTTGCCCCGCGCCATTCCCATGTGCCCAGACACGTCGTCCGGCACGACGAACGGGGCGTAGTCCCATCCCAAGGCCTCCCGTGCGCCGGCGACCTCGGCCTCTCCCAGTGGTTCACCGTGGGCCGAGGCGGTCCCCGCCTTGTTCGGACTTCCGTACCCGATGACGGACCTGACTACGACCAGGGACGGTTTGCCGGTCTCGTTGACTCCTTCGGCGATGGCCTGTTCCAGCCCGTCGGGGTCGTTGCCGTCCACCGGCCCGACTACATGCCACCCGTACGAACCAAACCGTTCTGAGACTCTCTCCCGGAACGCCAGGTCGGTCTCGCCCTCGATGCTGATTTCGTTGTCGTCGTAGAGATAGGTGATCTTGCCAAGTTCCAACGTTCCGGCAAGTGATGCGGCTTCGGACGCGATACCTTCCATCAGATCGCCGTCGGAGCACAGAGCGAAGGTGCGGTGGTCGATGACTTCGTGGCCGGGCCGGTTGTAGGAAGACGCCAACATCCGCTCGGCGATGGCCATTCCCACGCCGTTGGCAAACCCCTGTCCGAGGGGTCCGGTTGTTGCTTCGACGCCTGGGGTGAGGCCATATTCGGGGTGGCCCGGCGTGATGCTTCCCCATTGCCGGAATTGCTTCAGTTCTTCCAGCGGCACGTCGTAGCCGGTGAGGTGCAGCAGGGAGTAGAGCAACATGGACGCGTGACCTGCCGAGAGCAGGAACCGGTCCCTGTTGGCCCAGCCGGGATTCGCTGGATTGTGCCTCAGGAACCGCGTCCACAGGACGTATGCGGCCGGGGCGGCGCCCATTGGGGCGCCCGGATGGCCCGAAGACGCTTTCTGAACAGCGTCGACGGATAGGAACCGGATGGCGTTGATGCTCCGCCAATGAATATCAGTACCGGTTCCTATGTTGGTCCCCAGGGTCAAATCAGCGCCTTTCGTTAGCAGGGCTTGCGGATGTCATCGAACAACGCCGTCGCGAGCCGTCGGTCCAAATGAAATTATCGCAGGACTTTGCGAGGGCGGCATTCACAAATGTCCCTTACCTGGAAACGGCGCCCCTGGTAGCAGTTTCGATGGCGTATAACGCGGTGGAAGCCGTTATGAACAGGGTCGAACCGTCTTCGCCGCCAAAGGCGCAATTGGCCGTGGCGCGTTCCGGCACCAGGACCTTCCCCAGCAATTCGCCGTCTGGCGAATACACTTGTACGCCGTCAAATGCGCTGGTGAAGACGTTTCCGGCTTCGTCGACCCTGAGACCGTCTGCAAATCCGGGGTTGATCTCGGCAAAGACCCGGCTGTTAGTTATCTGGGAGCCAGCCGAGACGTCGAACGCTCGGATGTGATGAGGGCCGCCTGGCGTGTGCGTGCCCCCGGTGTCCACTATGTAGAGAACCGCCTCATCGTGCGAAAAGGCGAGGCCGTTGGGTTTGTCGAAGTCGTCCGCCACGATTGACAGGTCTCCGCTGGCAGGGTCGAACCGGTAGACGAAGTTACCGCCTATTTCGCTCTCGTGATGAGCGCCTTCATAGTTGCTCAGGATTCCGTAAGGGGGGTCGGTGAACCAGATCGTGTCGTCCGATTTCACCACCAGGTCGTTCGGCGAATTGAACCTCTTGCCCTCGAACTTGTCGACAAGGGTCACGATGGTCCCGTCCGGCTCGGTCCGGGTAACGCTGTGTGTGAGATGCTGGCACGTGACGAGGCGGCCCGACGTATCGACCGTGTTGCCGTTGGAGTAGTTGGACGGCGCCCGAAAGACGGACCCACCGCCTTCGGGAGTCCACTGGTACATGCGGTTGTTGGGGACGTCGCTCCATACCAGGGCGCCATAGGCCTTCACGTAAGCGGGGCCTTCTGCCCAGGTGGTGCCGGAGTACAGCCTTTTGAGTTCCGCGCCCGGCGGGACCAGTCGGTTGAAGTTGGCGTCGTACGATTCGAGTCGGGTTTTCATCTCGTGTCTTCCATGTGGGTGGAGGCTGCTACCTACCTCTGTACTGCTCCCGCGGCGTCCAGTCGGACCTTCCACACGCATTCCGTGGCCGCAATGAACAGGGTCTGGTAGTCGGACTTGCCGAACGCGCAGTTGGTCACGACATCCGGCGTGAGGATTTTGCCCAGAAGTTCCCCGTTCGGAGAAAACACCTGTACACCGTCGCCTGACGCGACATACAGATTGCCGTCGGTGTCCACGCGCATACCGTCCGGGACCCATGGATCGACCACGGCCAAAACGGCGGGGTTTTCGATGCGCGTTCCTCCGTCAACCACGTCGAATCTCATCACATGGTGGTTGCGGAACTCGCCGTGCGTTCGGCCGCTGTCGGCGATGTAGAGCACGCTTTCGTCGGGGGAAAAAGCGAGGCCGTTGGGTTTGTCGAAATCCTCGCAAACAGAGTCGACCTGACCGGTCTCCGGATCGACGCGATAGACCCGGTCCCGTTCCTGTTCGGGCATTTCGCCGTCGCCGATGCCGGGAACCAGTATTCCGTAGGAGGGATCGGTGAACCAAATCGAACCGTCGGACTTGACCACCACGTCGTTCGGCGAAGTAAACCGGCCGCCTTCGTAGCGGTCGGCCACGGTCGTGATCGTGCCGTCCGGCTCCTCGCGCACGACCTTCCTGCCGGTGGTCTCGCACGAAACGACCCGGCCTTCCAAGTCAATCGTATTGCCATTAACCCGGTTGGAAGGCTGCCTGAAGACGTCGATCCCGCCCGACTCGGACCACTGCATGATCCGGTTGTTGAAGAAGTCGCTCCAGATCACCATGTTGCGGTCCGAGACCCAGGTCGTCCCCTCCGTGAATATCATCCCATCGGCGACGAGTTCGATGCCGTTGGAGGGGCGGACAATCCGGTGGAACTCATCGGAGAGAATCTCGAACTGCGGCGGCATATGTTCTTACCTCCCGAGCGGCTAGTCCCGATCGCACAGGGCTAATCTGCTGCGGCCCGGACTGGCAGGCAGCCCGGCTCGGAGGGAGGCTAACACCTGCACGTCACGATTCAAGACCCGCGGCTATCGACGTGACGACTTGTGTGGAGGGCGGCGAATGGGAACGCCACGTCGTCCAGGGATGCGGCCCAGGATTTCTCCAACCCCCGCGCTCAGACGCGGATGAGGTAGGCTAGCACCAGGTTTGGAGGGTTGCCATGACGTGGGAACTTGGATGGATTCTCCTGGCCGCATTGCTGGGATCCTCCGCAGGACTGTTTCTTATAGGTATCTACCTGATCGACAAGCGATTTGTGCCCTTTGTCCACCGGTTGGGTATGGCCGCAGTCGCCCTGGCGGCGTCCCTTGGGTTCGTCGCTATCCTGGTGCTGATAGCGTCCCGGATTTTTGACTTTTGAAGGCAAGACGGCCCCGGGGCCGACGTGAATGAAAACGGGCCCGGCGAAAACTCACCGGGCCCGACTGGCTACACTATTGTCGACGCATCAGGAGCGGTGGACGATCACCAACTTGAGTTCGGTCATTTCTTCGATGGCATTGGTACGAAAATAGCCCGCCAGGGGGATCACACACCACATCGTCGTGCCAGGCCCCATCGTCTTACCGGGGTAACCCGGTACCCACGGTGGGGCGCGGAGGTGGGTACGCCCGACATGTACAACCCCCATGAGACTGGCAACACCCCCTTTTCATAACTTGGGGCGCCGGCCGCAGCCGGCATGTCGGAGTGAGGAGTAGATCGAAATGCTGTCGAAATCCATTTGGCTCTTGCTATCCCTGTTCCCAATGCTGGCGACCAGCGTTGCACTCATCGGCACGGGGCTTTGGGTCCGCAGGAAGCATGACGAACCCCCGTACGACGTGGGGGGTATGGTCGCCATCGTTCTCGGGGCGCTAATCGCTACGTGGGCAGTCTTTACAGTAATACTTGCCTTCGCATTCGCGTGACCGCCGTTCAGGCGGCCCCGGAATGCCGGAACAACGAGGCGGGGCATGGCACGGAGCCAGTCTCATTAGTCCCCTCTCCCGTTTCGCGGGAGAGGGTTAGGGTGAGGGCATAGCGTGAATTCGTAACCCCTTCGCCTGATACGACGATTCCGGTTGTCCGACGTCGCGCCCTCACCTCAGTCCTCTCCCTCAGGAGAGGAAGTGGTTTAGCCGCGCGACTTTTAAGACAGGCTACACGGCGTATCCCGTTGGCTGTACCCACCGTCCGGTTACAACCAGGCCTACGCCTTAGGAGCGGTGGACTATGACCATTTTCATTTCGGTCATTTCTTCTACGGCGTAGTGCGGTCCTTCCTTGCCCATGCCGCTGTCTTTCAGGCCGCCGTAAGGCATGAGATCGGCCCTGAACTGGGTGCCGCCGTTGATGTTCAGGTTGCCTGAGTCCACGTTGATGGCGAACTTCAATGCGTTGTCGATGTTCTCCGTGAATATCGCCGCAGAGAGCCCGAACCTTGTGTCATTCGCGTATTCGATCGCCTGGTCGATGTCTGCTGCCGGAGTAACTCCCACGGCGGGGCCGAACAGTTCGTCGCGTGAGAACCGCATGTCGGGCGTGACGTCGGCAAGGATTGCCGGGGACACCATGGCGCTGTCGCGACCACCCCCGGTTACCAGTCTGGCGCCTGCTCCAACGGCTTCACCGATCCAGCTTTCCACGCGTTCGGCGTCGTTCTGGCGGACCATTGGCCCAACCATGATGGCCTCGTCCTCCGGGTTGCCCACAGACAGGGCTTCCACCTTCGGCGCCAATGCGTCCAGGTAGTCTGCGTAGACGGCTTGATCGACGATGACCCGCTGCGTAGAAATGCAGACCTGCCCGGCGTTCGAGTAGCCGCTCTGGACGGTGGCGTCGGTGACCTTGTCCATGTCGGCGTCCGGCAGGACGATCAACGGCGAGTTGGAACCCAGTTCCATGGTCACCTTCTTGAGGCCCGCGACGTGCGTGATGTGCTCTCCAACCTCCTGGCTTCCGGTGAAGGTCACTTTCCTTACGGCGGGGTGAGAGACGAGGGCGTCGCCGATGGCCGCGCCGGAACCGGTGACGCACTGGATGGCTTCGGGCGGGCAGCCCGCCTCCAGGAACGCTTCGGTCAACTTCAGCGACGACAGGGGCGTGTCGCTGGCCGGTTTGATGACGACTGAGTTTCCGGCCGCAATCGCAGGCCCGACCTTGTGTGCAACCAGGTTCAGCGGGAAGTTGAACGGCGCGATGGCGGCCACTACTCCCACAGGCACGCGGATGGTGAAGCCGAACTTCATCTCGTTGCCGGGAGCGGCGTCCAGCGGGATTACCTCGCCGTAGATGCGCTTGGCCTCCTCAGCCGACCAGGTCATCGTCTGGATCGCACGGTCCGCCTCCATCAGGCCTTCGCCGATGATCTTGCCCTCTTCCCGCGTGATCGTGCGGCCGAAGTCGTCCTTGCGGTCCTTCATGATCTCGACGACGCGCATGAGAAGCTCATAGCGGTCGTACGGCGTCATCGCCCGCATGGCCCTGGCGCCTCGTTCTGCGCTCTTCACGGCCAATTCGATGTCCTCGACCGTGGCCATCGGCACCGTGTCGAAGGCCTCGCCTGTGAACGGGTTGACGACTTCCATCTGGCGCGAGCCTTCGACCCACGATCCGCCTACGTACATCTTCATGATTTGACTCCCCGGCAGCCGATCGTGACCGGCCGCTATTGCCAACTCGATCCTTCGTGTTGGTTGATTTGGGGCGATTGTAACGGGAATCCTCTATGCGGGCTGGAGAGTTGGGCGTTTGTGGGGGGTGATCGTCACGGATTCCTCCGCTTCGGCCGGAACGACGGAAAGAGGGGTCGGAATCACTATGGCCTTATGAAGGCCGCACGGGGTGATGAAAAAGGGGTGGCGACTGTCAGTCCGTGGTTGTACATGTCGGGCGTACCCACCTCCGCGCCCCACCGTGGGTACCGGCCCCGTATCGGGTACGGGGTGACGTTGTTACCCCGGTAAGACGAAGGGGGCAGGCACGACGAATCTGTATGGCCCCATCGTGGGTACCGGCCCCGCATCGGAGTGCGGGGCGACGATTGAGGGCACGACGAGTGAAGATGTGAACTCCCCAGTGGGCTATTTTCATACCAATCATCCATGCCGGTTGCCACCGGCGCCACCGCTCATGAAAGTGCGGTCTGCCGGTTGGTCGTCACTGTGCTCGGTTCGCGATGGGTCGTCGAGCGTGGTTAGAGGACGACCGGTTCAGATCCCTCGGCTTCGCTCGGGATGACACGTTGTCCGGTCGCCGATCGGCTCGTGGATGAAGAATGGGTCCCCGAGCAACTTTAGCGGGACGGCGGCCGGGGAGGGCTATTTTCTGAGGAATGACACGAAAGGGCGTTCAGGGTGTAGCCGCGCCATTCCCCCGGCGGGCGGCCACAAGAGCCGCACCCTACATGGGGTGGTGATTAACGAGGGTGGTTGTGGTGTAGTGGGTTTGGGACGTAGCCGCGCACCGCGCCATGGGTACCGGATCGGGGTCCGGCACGACGGGGGTGGGGGTGGGAACCCGCGCGGACCCCTGGGTGCCGGATCGAGGCAAGAAGACGGGGGAGGGCGTGCCTCCCTGGCGGGCTATTTTCGTAGTATGACGTTTAGAGTTCGTAAGGCTGCAAGACATTGCGGCGAGGCCGATGTCCGACTGACCGGGATATATACGGGGAAGCCACGGGGCTACATTTCATGAACATTCGAAGGACCATGTTGGCGGCACAGGCGTTTGCTACAGGGGACATCCGTTGCGTAGAGGTTCCGACGCCCACCCCGCAACCAGGCGAGTTGCTGGTGAAGACCGAGTCTGCGTCAATCTGCGGAAGCGATTTGCACATGGCGCTGCTCGGCTGGGGGATTTCCAGTTGGCCGGCGCCTCCCGGACACCCCGGTCACGAGGCGGCCGGGACCGTGGTCGAATCACGAGGCAGCCGCTTCATGCCGGGCGACCGCGTATTAACGGCGCCGCGCATTTGGGATTCGCGGTGTTTCGCCGAGTTTCAGAACATCGGCGAAGCCTACGTCACGCCGCTGCCGGACGACGTCTCGTTCGAATATGCCACTATGGCGCAGCAACTGGGGACGGTGATTTATGCAGCAAGGCGGTTGAGGGGTGTGGAAGGAGCGGTGTGCGTGGTGTTGGGGCAGGGGTCAGCCGGGCTTTTCTGGAACTATGTCTTGAAGAGACACGGCGCCGCCCGGGTAATCTCCGTCGAACCGGTCGAGCACCGGAGGGCGCTGGGACCGTTTTACGGATCGGACTTGGCGCTAGATCCCGAAAGCGACCCGATTACGGATGCCGTGGCCGAATTGACCAACGGTCTGGGCGCAGACATCGTCGTGGAGGCGGTGGGCAAGGCGGACACGTTGAGTTTTTCGTTCGAACTCGTGAGAGACGAAGGTCTGGTCATGTTGTTCGGCCTTCCCGAGACGGATGCCGGAGTGCCCTTCCCGTACGGCACGTTCTTCAGGAAGCGGGTTACGGCATTCTCGACGTTCGGGTCCCAGGACGAGCCCGGGCAACCGCGCTACGTCGAGGCGCTCGAGTGGATCGCACGGGGTGAGATCGATCCCGGACCGATCGTGTCCCACATTCTCCCCATCGATCAGGTGGGGCGTGCCCTTGAACTGGCCGATACCAGGGATGACGGCGTGATTAAGGTATCGCTGTCCTTCTGACCGGCCGACACCTGTTCGTCTACCAGTCGGCTACGCTGCCGTCCTCGAAGTACTGCTCTCCGCCCAGTTCGCGGTGGTAGCCGTACTCGTCTCCCGAGTAATCGGCCGTCGCTACGTTTTCGTCCACCTCCACGCCGAGACCGGGCTCGTCCCACAGTGCGATGTGGCCGTCGACGACTTGCCAGGGGCGCTTCAACAGTCCCGCGCCCAGAGACGCATCGACCTGCTCCTGGACGAGGAAATTGGGCACCACCGCGTCCACGGTCATGCAGGCGGCGAGGGCAAGGGGGCCTATTGCCGAGTGGGGCATTATGTGCTGGTAATAGACCTCAGCGTAGTTGGCGATCTTCTTCATCTCGGTCGGCCCGCCGCAGTGCGCGACGTCCGGCTGCAGCAGCGAGACGCACTGCATTTCGATCACGTTTCTGAATTCCCAGCGTGACAAAAGCCGCTCGCCAGTGGCGATGGGGAAGGGCACGTGGTCCGAAACGAGTTTCAGTGCGTCTGGGTTTTCCTGCGGGACCGGCTCTTCGACGAACATGGGCCGCATGCCCTTGATCTCGTTGCAAACCTCGATTGCGAGGCCGGGCGTCATCTTGCCGTGAAAGTCAAAGCACAGCTCCACGTCGGGGCCCACCCACTCGCGCATCTTGAATGCGCACTCGACGAAGCGGTCGATAGTCGAGGGTGGCTCGTGCGCCCGGAACGTCTGTCGCCCGGTACCGGACTTGTAGGCCGTGTAGCCGGACTTCGACAGCATATCGAGGCGGGACCGCGACTGTTCAAGCCCCTCGTCGGTCAGGTCGTCGATGCCCCAGTGGGCGTATACGCGGATGCGGTCGCGCAGCTTGCCGCCCATGAGGGCGTAGCTAGGGACGCCGTAGTGCTTGCCTGCGATGTCCCACAGGGCAGCGTCGAGCGCGGCGATGGCGGTCATGTTGTGGGCGCCGCCGCGGAAGAACGCCGACCGGTACATCTGTTGCCAGTGGTGTTCTATGCGCAGAGGGTCCTTGCCCACGAGGTAATCGGCGTACTCGCCGATGGCGGCAGGGACCGAAAAAGGCTTGCCTTCCAGCGTGCTTTCGGCCCAGCCTTCGATGCCCGTGTCTGTAGCTATCCTGACCAGACGGGTGCGAGGGGCAGGGGAGAACTGGTCGATCCTGGTGATCTTCATAGTCGAGTCCTGGAAACGTGGTGGCGCTATTCGGGCCAGGCGAAATCGGTCTCGAATTCGGGCTTGCCGGTGACGTTCACCCGCACCCGGTACAGTTCTCCGCCGCGGTGAGCGTCGAAGTCGTACCCGTCGGGCTCGAGTCCGCTCGGGGGCTCTCCCTCGCCGGACCTTGCCGTCGTTACGTATAGATCGTTGAGGTCGGGGCCGCCGAACATGACTGAGGAGGTCTGAGTGGCAGGGAAGCTGATGCGCTCGAGTTCGTTGCCGTCGGGGTCGTACTTGATAACGCAACTGCTGCCCCAGACGGCGCCCCAGACGTTTCCTTCGGAATCGACCGTCATGCCGTCGGGAACGCCCATGTCGGTGCCCAGTTGCACGAAGATGCGGCGGTCCGACAGGGTGTGTGCCGCTGGATCATAGTCGTACTTGTAGATCGTCCTTGGGCCGCAGTCGGTGTGGTAGAAGGTCTTGAGGTCCGGCGAGAATCCCATGCCGTTCGAGATCGTGAGCCCGGTTTCGATTTCCTCAATCTCACCGTTTGGGAAGAATCGGTAGAGGACCCCGTTGTCCTGGCCGTCGAACATGCTGCCGGCGTAGAAACTGCCGTCCGGGCCTACTGTCACGTCGTTGAACCGGTACTTGTCGTCGTGGTGCAGCCAGACCCAGTCGGAGTCGGACCGCCACAGCATTACGCCTTCCCAGGTGCCCAGTGTCAGGCCGCCCTGCTTGTTGACTGCAAACCCGCCGACGAAGATGCCATCGTGGATGGTCCGGTGTTCCCCGGTCGCCGGGACGTACTCGAACAATCTGCCGCTACGGATGTCGGTCCAGTACAACTTCTGCGTGTTCGGGTCCCAGACCGGGCCTTCGCCCACCACGGCTCTTTCGTCCTGAATAAGTTCGATTTCGTAGGTCACGTCTCGCCTCCAGCCAGGGGATTATTCGATACAGGCGACCAGATTCTAAGCCCTCCGCCCGCCGATTCCACGTTACGCGGACGAGAATCTGTCGATCGTGCGGGAATTGGGGACGCTAAACTCGAATTAGCGGCATCCGTGGGGGAGTGGCGGAATGGCAGACGCGCATGCCTTAGGAGCATGTGCCTTCGGGCGTGTGGGTTCGAATCCCACCTCCCCCACCAGGTCTTTACCGAGTCGAAATACTCATCGCACCTTCGTAGAGTCTGTTGGCCGGATTGGAGTCGATCAGCCATGCTGGTGTACAAAGGTCACGTGGGCACGGTCGCCTACGACGATGTCTCGGAGGCGCTTTACGCCAGGGTAGTCAACAGTGGCCCTTACTCCGTCGCAGACGCTGAAGCGACTGATGTGGAGGGGATTAAGCGGGAATTCCGCAAGTCCGTCGACTTGTACCTGGCTTCAAGTGCCGAGGACGGAGTAGAGCCGGTGACTCCGCTTGACTCGATGCCCCGGCGAGTGGGGCAGCGTCTACAATGAGGCGCATCACCGAATACTCCCATTGAGGGTGTTGGACAAGGGTCCGCCGTCACAGTGCCGCGTGCCCTGCATGCCAGTTCAAGACTCCTAGCCGGGCGCTGTTGTAAGCCAACCGAACTGCGCCGGTCTTCGTTGTCTACAAAACCTCGGGAAGCCGGTTTGACCTGCCCACAGCGGATCATTCGCAGTCGGAGTCCAGTTCATGAAGGCTTTGCTTGTTGCAGCAACCTTTGTATTGGCCGCAGTCGCATGCGCCCGGGAGTCGAGCGACTCCGTCGGCTGGCCCTACGTTGGTTCCGACCAGGCGCATTCCAAGTACTCGGCTGCCGAGGAAATCACGGCTGAAAACGTGGGCGAACTTGAGATCGCCTGGAAGTGGGAGCCAAACGAGATGCCCCTGGAGGAGTACGGCACGCGGCCGGGTCCGTTCCAGACCACTCCCATCCTTATCGAGGGCAAGCTCTACCTTTCCACGATGTATACGCGGGTGGCCGCGCTCGACGCAGAGTCTGGCGAAGAACTGTGGACCTTTGATCCGAGGGCCTACGAGGGCGGACCGGTCGGCGCCGGGCCGACCGGCTTCAAGCACCGGGGCATCGCTTACTGGAGCGACGGAGACGACGCACGAATTTTCATAAACAGCCGCGACCGGCTGTATGCGATCGACGCCGCAACCGGTGAACTAGACGGGGACTTCGGCAGGGGCGGGAGTGTTCTGCTTACCGAGGGGCACGGTCGCGAGGTCAGCCGCTTCGAGTTCGACCAGACCTCACCTCCGGTGGTTTTCGAAGACCTGGTGATCGTGGGGAGCCGCGTGCCTGACGGAGTGCAGCGTGAGTTCGACCCTCCCGGTACGGTCCAGGCATTCGACACCCGCACGGGGGAGCGGCGGTGGGTGTTCTTCACCATCCCGCAGTCGAGCGACGACTTCGGAGCGGACACCTGGGAAGACGAGTCCTGGCGCATCACAGGCCACGCCAACGTGTGGGGGTTGATGTCACTCGACGCCGAGCGGGGGCTCCTGTACGTACCGACGAGCACGCCGAGCAGCGACTACTGGGGTGGCCGCCGGAAGGGAGCGAACCTGTTTGCCGAGTCGTTGGTGTGCCTGGATGCCCGCACGGGCGAACGGCGCTGGCACTTCCAGACGGTGCACCACGGCCTGTGGGACTACGACCTCTCCGCGGCGCCGAACCTGGTGACGCTAACTGTGGACGGGCGCGAGATCGACGCGGTCGCGCAGGTCTCCAAGCATGGCTTCACGTACGTGTTCGATCGCGTGACGGGCGAACCGGTCTGGCCGATCGAAGAACGCCCGGTGGACACGGTCACGGATGTTCCAGGCGAAGAGATATACCCGACCCAGCCATTTCCGACGAAGCCTCCACCGTTCGCCCGGCAGGGTGTGTCGCTTGAAGATGCGAATGACCTGACGCCGGAGATACATTCCCTCGCGGTGGAAGAGATGAAGCGGTTCAGGCTAGGCCCACTCTTCACCCCGCCGAGCCTGCAGGGAACCCTCCAACGCCCGGGCGCCAGCGGCGGCGCAAACTGGGGTGGGGCGGCGTTCGACCCTGAAACCGGGCTACTGTACGTGAGAACGACGGAGAACGCCGACACAAACCAGATATGCGCGAACCAGGGCGACGACCCGCGCGTCGACGTGGAGTACAGCAACAACTGCCCCTTTGGCGCGACGCGGGTCATGTTCCGGGAGGCCGGTGGGCCAGGCACGGTTGATACCCCTGAGAGCGAACTCGGCCCGATTCCCCTCACCAAGCCGCCCTATGCGCACCTGGTGGCAATCGACCTGAATGCAGGCGACATCGCGTGGAAAGCGCCGTTCGGAGAGGGAAAAGACGAGATCCGCTCGCACCTGTTGCTCAGCGGCGTCGAGTTGCCGGAAAGGCTGGGGACGCCCGGCAACTCAGGATCGCTGGTGACCAAGGGGGGCCTCGTATTTCTTGGAGGCGGTGATCCGTACCTGTACGCATTCGACAAGGCAACGGGCGCCGAACTCTGGCGCGGGGCAACGCCTTATCCAGCCGGGGCGAACCCGATGACCTACCAGACCAGGGAAGGGAAGCAGTTCGTAGTTATCGCCACGGGTCGCGGCACGGACGCGGCGCTCATTGCGTTCGCGCTGTTAGGTGAGTGAGGCTAGATGCTCCGGGTCTGCGGATGCCTGAGTATGGTCCGCCGGTTACCAGTCCCGCGAATCGGGAACATCCAGCCAGCGGCCGCCTTCCTGGATGGACTGCTGGCTGATTAGGCCGGGGAGAGTCATGTCCATGGCCTCGTGGACTCCGATCGGTGGCTGGGATTCACCGCGGACGGCGGTTACGAAGTCCATCATTTGCATGATGTCGCCGCCGCCGTGTCCGACGCCCTCAGCCAGTTTTCCGTACTCCTGCCAGAGAGGAGGGGCGAATTGCTCGGCCAGTTCTTCGAGGTCCGTCCAGGAGGTGGGATCGGGGTCGTGTGATCGGAGCCAGACCCGGTTCCTCTCGTCAGGTGCGCGGGCCGACTCGTAGCAGCCGTCAACGCCCTGCAACTGGTAGTTAGTCATTGAGTGTGGCCGGTCGGAGATCATGTCCACCCTGATCTTGACGAGGCCGCCGGACTCCATCTTGCACAGCATGACGCACGAGGCCTGGTTCTCGTACGGGTCTCCGCGCGGGTCGACGTGGTTGCGGCCGCTGCCGGCGCAGCTGACGCTGGATACCCGGTCCCCGGGCATCCATTGCAGGATCGGCCCGAGGCTGTGGGTGCCGTAAGTTATGCCATCGATGCCTGTCTGCCAGCGACGGCGCCATTTCGTGACCTCGTTGAGAGACTTCAACTCGTGGATGTACTCGCCTTCGGCGTAGTAGGGCTTGCCGAACACTCCCTGTTGGACCATCTGTTTCACGATCTGGTTCGGCCGCGTGTAGCAGTAGTTCTCGGCCATCATGTAGGTCGCTGAACTCCGCCTGCAGGCATCCACGATCCGGCGGCATTCCTCGATGGAGACCGCTGCCGGGACCTCGCTGAGCACATGGATCCCGCGCTCCAGCGCGGCGATGGTCTGGGCGGCGTGAAATGGCATCGGGGTCCCTACCAGGACGGCATCGAGCTCGGGGCTCGCGAGCATCTCGTCGTAGTCGGTGAACGCCTCGGATGCGCCGAGGCGGCCGGCGGCATCTTCCAGGCCTTCGGCATCGGTGTCGCATACGGCGTGGACGTGAACTGAGTCCATGCGGTCTATCGATCGCTTGAAACTGCCGCCTCGGCCGCCCGCTCCGGCGATGCCGAGGTTGATTATCTGCGGCGTGGCCACTTGTTTTCGTCCTTTCACCGGGCCGAATCAAAGGCAGTCGACCGATTGGGCAAGTGTAGGACTTTCCGCCGAACGAGGCTGTCTTGAAGGTCACATAGTTCCCGCGATTGTGGGTCAGCACTGTTGGCATGAGTTTGCGCGAATGTCGTGTGCTAGATTGACGCCGAATGGGGTAGCGAGGAAGGCGTGTAGTTTAGTGCGCGGGCCCCCAGATTGGTATTTCCGGTAACGAGGTGTTCAGGCGGACCGAAGTCTGGTTATTCGCAGCGGCTGGCTTGCTGGCCGCAGTGGCATGGTTCGGTGCGCGGGACTCTTCTGCCACACCGCCCACGGTCCAGGCGCAGAACCTGGCGACTCCGGTCCCGGTTGAACCGGTGCGCGGGATTGCCGGGGACCTTTGGGCGGATGTGATCCTTGGCCAGCCGGACTTTTCCGAGGCAACCCCTAACGAGGTGGTGCCGTTCAAGGTCTTCAACCCGGGTGGCGTCGTGGTGGACCGCTCGACCGATCCGGGAAGGGCCTACGTTTGGGACTCCGGCAACAGCCGTATCATCGGTATCGATCTGGCCGACTGCTACGACAACCCCAGCCCGTGCTCGGCCGACATCGTGATCGGCCAGACGTCATTGTCCGATCAGTCGGCATGTAACGGGGACAGCGGAGCGCAGCTATTCCCGTTTCGCAGGCTTGCGACCGAGTCTACGCTGTGCGGCGTGCCCGGCATCTCAATCAGCATCGCCGAAGAGCATTCGTTCGTGACCATGGCTGTTGACGATGAAGGGGCCTTGTACGTGCCCGATTCTTTCAACAACCGGATCTTAAAGTTCGACAGCCCCTTTGAGACCGACGCCGTCGCCGATAGAGTGTGGGGGCAGTCGAACTTTAACAACATTTTATGCAACAAAGGTTTTGGGCTTCCTACAGCCAGGTCACTGTGTTTCCATTCTGACCGGAATAGATACAGAGTAACTTACTACGGAAGCGGCGTCACAATTGATGACACGGGTGATATGTGGGTAGCCGACAGCGGAAACAATCGCGTATTGCGTTTTCCAGTCGATCATTCGTCAGGTGACATTGACATTGACGCTGACCTGGTGATTGGCCAAGTTGACTTGCAACGAGCACACACGGGAGATGGTCTGGGAGAGCTTCATGCCCCATCTGCCGTTGCATTGGATGCAGACGGTCGATTGTACGTGGCCGACACCGGAAACAATCGTCTCCTGGTATTCGAGCCGCCGTTTAACTCAGGCATGCTCGCCAGCCAAGTCATAGAGGACGAACTCAGTCTTCCCGTGTCACTAATGATCGATCCTCAAGACCGAGGCATTTGGGTCAACGATTTCGTAGAACCCTCGGTCAGCCTATGGCGGTGGCAAGGGCCTGAGTTGAAGCGGGTGAATGCCGAGGACACGATTCGCTTGCCTCATGAATGCCCCGGCTGGATAGGTGAGTGGTGCCTGAGTGGGGGCGGCATCGGAGTCGATGCGGCCGGGAACTTGTTGTTCGCGGCCGCAGGCGGCACGCAGGACATAGTCCGTGCAAGACCTGACATCGACGATGACTTCAGCAGCATAACGTTGAACGTAGAAAAGCAACTGTTCTACCCCCCAGGCGGGGCCAACTATGTCGGCCTCAAGGGTCTGCGCTCCGTGCGCGGGGTTGCCGTCCACGAAGACCAATTGATCGTGTCGGACCTCAAGCGAATCATGTATTGGAATGGCCTGAGTGACTTATCGAGCGGCCAGCAGGCCGATGGCGCGATAGGTGAGGAGAGTTGGCAGCCGACCCGGCATGAATGTTGCGGCAGAATCAAGGCGGATGGGGTTGGGAATCTCTGGGTCCTCGGGTTCGAAGGGCTTGAGTTCATCGATGTGTACAAGTTGCCGTTGCATGCGCGATCGGCGGCATATCACACCATCCGGACGAACCAGACCGAGTTTCCGGTGCTGGGCACGTCAGCAAGTGTTCGTCTCGGTCGCCGAATCTTCGGATTGGCGCCAACAAGGGACGGCACGGCCCTTTGGCTCAGCGATACCGACAACCATCGCGTGCTGAGGATCCGCGACCCGATTGCGGATCCGGTTGTCGACGTGATCCTGGGCCAGGTGGAACCCGGTGGCACGAAGTGCAACAGGAAGGCGGAAATAGACCCACATTCTGAACGAGACCCTGAACTGTTCGACGATCCGACCGTCGACGTACTCTGTTTCCCTGGAGCATTGTCGTTCGACAACTTCGGGAACCTTTATGTTTCCGACCACTCCCTGGAGTTGGAAGGCAATTACAGGTTGCTTGTATTCGACAGTTCCCTGATTCCCACAGATAACGCCTCCACGATATTCGCGCCTGAAGCTACCAAAAACTTTTCGGTCACCACGGCCGGGGGCGCACGGGTTCTTTCGAGTGGGTGGGAGCCGGACATCCTGGTGAGGAACATTCACACCCTTTGGGGCGGAACGCGTACGGCGACGTGGGAACCTGCGTTCGACAGCGCGAACGGCATGGTGGTCGGGTATAACTCATATGTGGGACCCAGGCTGGTGGGCTACTACGATGACCCGGTTGACGGCAGCATTTACCCCACTAATTATTTGTATGACTTTACGTCGATGCCGTACGCCGCCACCTTCGATGACAAAAACAACTTATATGTTGGCAACTTGAATCGCGGCGCAGTCTTCATATACAAGAACCCGTTCAATACGGCGATACCGATTACCCGGACTGCTACGCCAGTTCCGGTGGAATCAGAGGCGTCAGAGAAGTCTTCTGGCTTGGTGGAAGTCACATCTGTGAATCCGGCCCCACCTTATTGTGTTGTGAAGGAATCGGACCTCAAGTACGAACGGACGATTGAGTTGAACAGCACAGGTCTAAATGCATCTGAAGATCACACCATTGAAATTCGCAAAGTGGGATTCTCTCACATCGATCACATGTCGATTGCGCATTTCGAGGCCACAGTAAACAAATCCGGCATCACTTTCGACCTGGGCCGACTCCCGGAATGGTTTCTCTGGCCGGACCACGACAAGGTAAAAGTAACGATCAGGATCGTGGACGAATACGGAAACCCGGTGACCGCCTGGTTGCCGGCGATCACGATAGCCGACGACGTAGAGGCTTGCGGAATCGCGTTGCCGACCCCCACGCCCATTCCGTCCCCTACACCGACACCGACACCGTCACCCACGCCCACGCCTACGCTGACACCAACTCCCACTCCAACGTTCACGCCCACGCCTACTCCGACCGCCACATCGACTCCCACACCCAGTCCCACGCCGTCACCAACCTCTACGTCCACGGCGGTCCCGACAGCGACGGCTACACCACCCCCTCAACCCACACCCGCATCTACCAACACACCGTCGCCCACCGACACCCCCGCGCCTACCAATACGGCAACCGCGACCGCCGTTCCAACTGAGACTCCGACGCCCACACCGACATCGACGCCTCTGCCGACGTCGACACCTAAACCGACTCCGGCGCCCACGCCAACCGCGCCCAGGCATACACCTGTTCCCGTCCTTTCTCCGACATCGGAACCCTCGGACGAAGGTCGCGGCGGGGTGTGCAATGTTCCGGCAGGTCCACAGAAGTCTGGCGTCGGGCTTGGAATACTCGTGCTGATGGTGTCCCCGGCGGCCCTTTTCCTGTGGACCAGGAGGCGCAGTCGCCTGCGTTGATCGCAGGTCAGCGGTTGACTCAAACGCGCAGTGGGACGAAGCGAGACCAAATGGCTGTTAGTTGCCGTTCCTGTCAGGCCGTTACGACCCAGACGGCATGGTAGGGATTGGGACCCGCCGCGTATAAAATCCAGCATCGAGCCTACTTATTCGAAACTCGGCAACCGACGGCCTGATCCAAGTGGAGATGAATTTGCCCGACCCATACGTTGACGTCCGGAATTTGCGCCGTACCTACGGGGACCACGTGGCGGTTGACGATGTGTCGTTCCAGATTGCCAGGGGCGAGGTGTTTGGCTTGCTGGGGCCAAATGGGGCAGGGAAGAGCACGCTTCTTCGGGTGCTGAACACGGTGTTGCCCGCTGACGAGGGCGATGTGACGATTGACGGTCTCTCCGTCCGCAACGATCCGGACGGGGTGCGAGCCAGAATCGGCGTTTGTCCCCAGAGCCTTGCAATTTATGAAGACCTGACCGGCAGGGAGAACCTGGTGTTCTTCGGGAGGCTGGCGGGACTTTCCGGATCTGAGGCCAACGCCAGCGCCGACGAGTTCCTGGGGTTGGTCGGCCTGACGGACCGCGGGGGCGACCGGGCGAGCAAGTACTCAGGCGGGATGAAACGGCGGCTGAACATTGCGATTGCCCTTGTGGCCCGGCCGGACCTTGTGCTGCTCGACGAACCGACCGTGGGCGTGGACCCGCAGTCTCGCAATAACATCTTCGAGACCGTAGGCGCCCTAAACGATCAGGGAATGACGGTGATCTACACGACGCACTACATGGAAGAGGCCGACCGGTTGTGCGATCGCATTTTGATCATGGACCTCGGACGCGTGGTGGCTGAGGGCACGCCCGAAGAACTGAAGACGCCGCTGGGTAACCCCGACACGACGACCCTGGAAGACGTGTTCCTGCACCTGACCGGCCGTACCCTGCGCGAGTAGCCGCGGCCTACCACCGTGTATTTCTACCTGGCGTATATCGAGGTCAAGCGGTACTTCAGGGACCCAGGCGCCCTCGGGCTTTCGCTGGCCCTGCCCATTGCGCTTTTGGCGCTCATGCTGGGCGCGTTCGGCGGCGAAGCGTCGTTCAACGGCAAGGCGACGGTCGTCGATCTCGACAAGACCACGGAGTCGGCCCGGCTGATCAAACTGATCGAAGGCGTGCCAGGGGTTGAAGTCGAGGTCATGGAAGAGGAGCGGGCCGACCGATTGCTCGACAAGTCGGTCCTGCTACTGGTCACGGTGATCCACGACGGGTATGGGGAAGAGGTCGCACGCGGTGGTACGTCCCCGCTATTGGAGTTCCGACAACGGGGTAGCGGAGGCGACGAAGGGAGTATCGTTGCCTCGATCGTGCGTGGCGCGGCGGCAAAACACGCCGGGGAGGAGCAGGCCAGACGGGTGGTCACCTCGAGCGCGGTTGACCAGGGCCTGAGCGTGACCAGGGCGGAGGTCGACGACGCGGTGGCAGCAGCCATCGAACGTCAGAGCGAGACTCCGTTCGTCTCGGTAGAGATTGAGAAAAGCGGGGAAACGACCTCCCCGTTCAACATCTTCTTCCCGGGCATTCTGACCATGATGGTCATGTTCTCCGTCACGTTGAACGCCATCTCCATCGTCGAAGAGCGGCTCGACGGCCGCCTCGAACGACTGTTGACCACGGGGCCCGGGCTTAACGGCATATTCGCGGGGAAGTTCCTTGGCGGGCTGGTCCGCGGCTTTCTGCAGGCATTCATTTTGGCCACGCTGGGTTGGGCCGTCTTTCGTTCGTTTGGCCCCTCCGAGTACGGCGCGATGCTGGTCATCGTTGCCGTTTTGACGGTGTTCACGTCCGCCGTGGGCATGGCCATCGCTTCATTCGTGCGGACGCGTGAGCAGGCAAACTGGTCGGCGGTGATCATCACGATGGTGATGGCGACGATCGGAGGCTCTTTCTTCGAGCCGGCCACCGGGGGCGTCCTCGACGTCATCGGGCGGATTTCGCCGATCAGGTACGGGAACGACGCCCTGCGCACCATCCTTGCCGACACGGGAAGCCTGGGCGACGTTTGGCTGGAAGTGGCGGTGCTCGGCGGCCTGGCCGTCGTCTTGCTGGTCGTTTCCAGGTGGCTGTTCTCGGCGCTGCAGGGGCGGGACGGCTGATGAACTGGCTACGACAGGCGGTCCTCATCTCCTTCAAGGACACCGTGCAGTGGCGGCGAGACGTTTGGGGCTTCGTCCTGACGTTGATTTTCCCGATGGCGTTTGCGACGGCGTTCTTCTTCTTTCTGACGCCGGTCTTTGAAGAGGCAGCGGAGGATACGGGCCCGCCGACGGTAACTGTCACCACTAAGGAAACGTCGGGCACGGCGCTGAGCCGCCTGATCATTGCGTGGATGACATCGGACGATGACCCGGAGCGGTCGGGGGTCGAATACATCGATTTCGGCGAAGCTTCGCGGATGCTTGCCGACGGCGAACTGCCGGGGTTCATTGCGTTTCCAGAGGACTTCACGGAGGGCGTGACGACTGGGCGAGGCAGTGAGATAAGCGTCCACACGACCGGCGACCCGGAAACCGTTGCATTGCTGGTGGCGGTTGCGGAGTCCGTAGCAGACCAACTCGGGCAGCAGGCGGTCGTCTTGACGGCCCTTATCGAACTGTCCGGTGATCCGTCCACGCAGGCCGGTAGCCCGGCCGACTCAGGCAGTGGCGGGCCGCAATTCGTCGTGACAGACGTTGGGAACGTGGAGCCGACGAACCCGGCCAACGTGACGGTGCCCGGCTACCTGGTGATGTTCGTTTTCATGTCCGCAGCGTTCACCGCGCTGACGCTGGCAGTGGAGCGAGAGTCGGGCACGCTCGAAAGGTTGGCGACGTCGGGCGCGGGCACACTGGCGTCAGTTACGGGAAAGTTCCTGGGTTCCCTGTACCGCGGCGTCATACAGGTGGTGATTCTCGGTCTTTTCGGGACGCTGATTTTCGGCATGACCCTTGGAGAATCTCCCGGCGCGACGGTTGCTGTCGCGTTGCTCATGGTGGTGGCGTCTTCCGCGTTCGGGGTGATGCTTGCGTCGATATTCACGACTGTGAAGTCTGCGCCGCCCGCGGCCGTTCTCGTGTCGCTGGTGGCAGCGCCGCTGGGCGGGTCGTGGTGGCCGCTATTCATCCTGAGCGACTGGATGCGCAGCCTTGCGTTGCTGATCCCGCACGGCTGGGCGAATACTGCGTTCAACCGGCTGATGCTGATTGGCGGCGACTTCGAGTCGGTGATGATGGAGATGCTGGCGCTGGCGGGGTTTGCCGTCGGGTTTATTGCCGTCGCCGTGTGGAGGTTTCGTGTTTCCGCGGAGTGAGGGGAGCGTAGGTTGAGGGGAGTGGGGCGTTGCCTGTCGGATGGGTGTTTAACTTGCCGAGCGTACCCACCTCCGCGCCCCACCGTGGGTACCGGATCGGAGTCCGGCACGACGAAGGAAGAAGGGTGCCGTACTAACTATCGTCTTCCCCGACTCGATCGGGGAGCCAGGTGGGTTGAGGGGGCACGGTTGGATTGACGTGGTGGTGGTATGAGGGCGTGGCGCCCCGCCCGGACCCCTGGGTGCCGGATCGGAGTCCGGCAAGACGAAGGAAGAAGGGTACCGTAATAACTATCGTCTTCCCCGACTCGATCGGGGAGCCAGGGGGGTTGAAGGGGGCACGGTTGATTTGACGTGGTGGTGATATGAGGGGGTGGAGCCCCGCCCGGACCCCTGGGTGCCGGATCGGAGTCCGGCACGACGAAGGTAGAAGGGTGCCGTACTAACTATCGTCTTCCCCGACGCCAGGTGGGTTGAGGGGGCACGGTTGGATTGACGTGGTGGTGGTATGAGGGCGTGGCGCCCCGCCCGGACCCCTGTGTGCCGGATCGGAGTCCGGCAAGACGAAGGAAGTAAGGGTGCCGTACTAACTATCGTCTTCCCCGACTCGATCGGGGAGCCAGGGGGGTTGAAGGGGGCACGGTTGATTTGACGTGGTGGTGATATGGGGGCGTGGCGCCCCGCCCGGACCCCTGGGTGCCGGATCGGAGTCCGGCAAGACGATGGGCGGGTATGAAACTGGCCCATACAATGTGTTCGTTCAATTCGGATTGAACAACCCTGGAATGAGAGAACAGGAAGCGGTGGGAGACAATGACAGATGAAAGACCCCAGATCGGGCTTGCTTGCAATGTTGAGAGCAGGGATGATGACGCCGTTCCGGAAGAGGTTGAGCGTCTAACTGAGTTCGCGGACTTTCGCTTCCGCGAGTTCAACGAGCCCACCGATTGGTACGCTCCTCCGCCCGAAAACCCAGAGGTCGTGGCTGACCTGGTAGAGTTCGCGTCGGGGCTCGACGGACTGATCATTTGCCACGGGTCTCCACGCATTACGGGAGGCATCCTGGACGCCGCGCCGCGGGTGAGGATCGTCGGGGAGCTTGAAGGTGACAGGTTCGCTCAACGAATAGACGTGGAAGCCGCGGCGAGCCGGGGCGTCAAGGCCGTGGACACCACGAATGGGTCGTCGTACGGCGTTTCGGAATGGGCCCTGGCCATGAGCATGATCGGCCTGCGAAACGCCGGTTCGCACTTCAGGCGTCTCATTGCCGGCGAAGTCTTTTTCACCGACCCGGCCGAACGCGCCACGGACCCGGGCTACCTGAAAGGGGAGTTGACCGGCCGGACGGTCGGGCTGATAGGCGCGGGTCACATTGGGCGACGGCTGCTGGGGCTGCTGGCGCCGTTTCGGGTGACGGCATACGTTCACGATCCGTACGTGCCGCGAGAACTGGCTGACATCTACGACGTGACGTTCACGTCACTGGACAACGTGCTGTCGTTGTCGGAAGTGGTTTACTGCCTTGCGCCGCACACTCCGGCCACCGAGGGCATGATCGGCAAACGCGAGATCGAGCTTATGCAACCGGGGACGGTGTTCGTGAATGTTTCCCGCGGCGTTATCGTGGACTCCGATGCGCTGATCGAGAGATTGAAGCGGCAGGACATGATCGCCTCGCTCGACGTGTTCGACCCGGAGCCGATTCCGGCCGACTCGGAGATCCGGCATCTTCCGAACGTGTTTCTCACTCCGCACATCGCAGGCGTGAACGCACGGGGCGGGCCGCGCTTCTTCCGCCTGATGGTGGATGAGATGCGGCGGTTCTTCTCAGGACACGAGACGCGATACGATCTTCTGCCGCGGACGTTGGCGAACCGGCGGGGTTTGCCGCCGGGCGATACGGCCAGTACGGGGTAGGCGACGGCCGATGGGCGCATTTAGTAATTCCCTGACGGATTGCGAAATGGCGTCGTGTAAGGTTCCGCGCCCCCCAACGGGCGCCCACAAGAGACGCCCCTAGGAGATGTCGTGGAAATGCCCGGCAATAACAAGTCGCGCCGGTTGGCGATCACAACGCTGTTACACACCCTCTGGGCGCTGGACCGGAGATCGTTACAGAGTCTGGGACAGACCAGTGCCGGTAGTGGAGATTGACCTATGCCTAAATTGAGCGGGGGCGAGGCCCTCGTCAAGTCACTCGTCCGAGAGGGCGTCGAAGTAATCTTCGGGCTTCCCGGCGTGCAGATGTACGGGATCATCGCCGCCATCAGAGACGAGCCCGGCATACGGATGATCACGACTCGCCACGAGCAGGCGACCACGTACATGGCGGATGGCTACGCCCGCGTTACCGGCAAGCCTGGGGTGGCGCTGGTCGTACCGGGCGAGGGACTGTACAACGCCGGGTCCGGGCTTGCGACGGCGTATGCGAGGTCATCGCCTGTTCTCGTGATTGCGGGGCAGATCCCGCGTGCGCAGATCGGCAAGGACCTGGGAGGATTGCACGAAGTTGCGGACCAGATGGACGTGATCCGTCCGGTAACAAAGTGGCGCAACCAGGTGCTGAGGCCGCACGAGGTGCCGGAATGCGTGACGGAGGCATTTTCCCAGTTGCGCAACGGCCGACCGCGCCCGGTTGAGATAGAGATGCCGCCGGAGACGATGGTGGAGCGGGAAGAGGTGGAGTTGGAGGAGCCGGCTCCGCTCGTGCGAGAGACGCCAAGCGAGGACCGGCTGCGGGAGGCGGCGCGGGTCATCGCTGAAGCGAAGAGTCCGGTCATCTACGCCGGTGGGGGCGTTGCGAGGTCGAATGCCGAAGACGCGCTGGTCAGGCTGACCGAGGCAGCGAATGTTCCGGTCATCGTGTCGGCCGGCGGGAAAGGGACGATATCCGACCGGCATCCGCACTCGTACGGGTCTTCGCTGGGTCCGCGCGGCGCGCTCTACGAGGTGATGGAGTCTGCCGACGTCATCATCGGCATCGGGACGCGCTTTTCGCTGCGCAGCCCGTCGGGGGGGTCGGCCAAGCTGGTGCATATCAACGCCGATGCGACGGAGTTCGGCAAGACTCACGCGAACACGCTGGACCTGCACGGGGACGCGCGGGCGACTATCGAGGCGCTGATTCCCCACTTAGACGCGGTTGGGGCAGGGGAGCGCCCGTCGCCGGTCGCTGCGGTCGCGGAGGCGCGACGGCGGCTGGCTACCGACCCGCTGGAAACAAACGAACCGCAGCACTCCGTCCTACAGGCGTTGCAGGCTGGGATACCGGAGGACGCGCACGTCGTTTGGGGGATGACGCAGCTTGGCTACTACTCACGCGTTCACTACCAGGTGTACCAGCCGCGTACCTACATAGATTCGGGTTACGCGGGGAATCTCGGCTATTCGTTCCCGACGGCCCTCGGGGCGAAGGTGGGCGCGCCGGATCGGCCGGTCGTGTGCGTGGTCGGTGACGGCGGGTTCATGTACAACGCTTCCGAGCTTTCGACGGCGGTGAAGTATGGGATTAGCACGGTGACGGTGATCTTCAACGATGGGGCGTACGGCAACGTGGCGCGCGACCTCGACGAGGATTTCGGGGGCATGTACGAGGCCGACTTTGTGAACCCCGATTTCGTGAAGTTTGCGGAGTCGTTTGGCGCGACGGGTCTGCGGACTGACACGCCTTATGACCTGGAACACGTGATTCCAGAGGCGCTGGACCGCGGCAGCCCCGTGGTGATCGACGTGCCGGTCGAGAGGATGCCGCGGCCGAAGGTGTGGGCGGCGCGTGCGCCGTGGACGAAGCCGCAGGAGGGGTTGATTGGCGGGTGATGCTCTTCGAACACACGGGATGCTAACCATCTACACGCCGGAGAACGCAAATGATTGACCTTCTAATCGAGAACGCACGGATCATCGACGGGTCGGGGAGTCCCTGGTATGGGGGCTCGGTGCTGGTGACTGGGGACTCGCTCGAGATACGGCGGGGTGAGTTGGATGGCGTGGAGGCGACCCGAACGATCGATGCGGCGGGGCGGGTGGTGTGCCCTGGGTTCGTGGACCTGCACTCACATGCGGGGCTGACGATTCTTGGCGAACCACATCACGATCCCAAGGTGAGGCAGGGCGTTACGACCGAGCTGGTTGGGATTGACGGCATTTCCCACGTCCCGTTCAAGTCCAGGGAAGAACTGGAGCGGTACATCTGGCTCGAATCGGGGTTGAACTGGTACCCGCCTGAGGCCGACTGGCTGACCGCCCCCGAACTGCTCTCAAAGTATGACAACAGCGTGGCCATTAACGTGGCGGTCATCGTCGGCAACTCTCCGCTGCGAATCTGGAGCGTCGGATGGAACGATGTGCCGGCCACAGAGGCCCAGATCGCCGACATGCAGGCGGTGCTGCGGGAGTCGATGGAAGAGGGGGCGTGGGGACTTTCGACGGGGCTCGACTATTCACCTGGCGGGTTCGCGGACACGGACGAGCTCGTGGCGCTTTCGGAGACGGCGGCTTCTCTCGGCGGGTTCTACCACACGCACACGCGTGCGTCGTTGTTGCAGACGCACCACCTTGCGCCTTGGCATGAGGCCCTTGAGATCGGGCGGCGTTCTGGCATTCCGATCCACCTGACCCACTACCGGCAGAGCAGGCAGGGTCTCGGGAGCCACCACGATTACCTGGGGCTCGTGGAGGATGGCCGGGCCGAGGGCATGGACGTCACCTTCGACTGCTACACGTACCCCTACTCCGGGACGACCATCGTGATGACGCTTCCGGCCTGGTCCAGGGATGGAGGGCCGGAGAGGGTGGTCGCCGCGCTGAAGGACCCGGCCGACCGCGCCCGCATGGCGAAGGAGATCAACTCCCGTTCGGACTTTCCGGCGGGCTGGGGCAATAACTGGCTGACAAACTTCCGGAAGCCCGAAAACAAGAAGTACGACGGGAAGTCGATCGCCGATATCGCCGAGATGCGAGAACAGGAGCCGGCCGAGGCTGTGTTCGATCTGTTGCTTTCGGAAAACCTGGGGATATCGACCGTCGGCCTGGGGACGAACGCGCACACGTTGTACGCGTTCGTTTCGCACCCTTACGGGATGATCGCGTCGGACGCCATCCTGTTCGGTGAGTACCCGAACCCAAGGACGTACGGCTGCTTCCCCGTGGTCCTTGCCGAGTTCGTCAGGGCGGAGCGGCACCTCAGGCTGCCTGAGGCGATTCGCAAGATGACTTCATTCCCGGCGCAGAGGCTCGGTCTGCCGGACCGGGGACTGCTGCGAAACGGCTACAAGGCCGACATCGTCGTGTTCGACCCGGATACCGTCAAGACGCACGCCGTGAAAGGCGACCCGAAGCACTACCCGGTGGGCATCGACTACGTGATCGTCAACGGACAGGTGGTTATCGAAAACGGTGAGAACACGGGCGCGTTGCCGGGCAGGGGCCTCCGGAGGGGAAGAGGAGCGACGTAGGGGTTGTGACCTTGAGGGCCCGAATTGGCGTCGCCTCCTATTACCGCGCCCCACGCCAACGGGCGCCGACAAGAGACGCACCCTACATGGGGTGTCGGATTGCGTGGGTGTTTGGTGGTGTCGTGGGTTTGGGCGATAGCCGCGCACCGCACCTGGGTCCCCGATCGGAGTCGGGGAAGACGATGGATGGGGTCCGGCACGGCGGGGTAGTGGGATGGGCGGGAGGTCCTTCGCTTCGCTCGAGGATGACATGAGGAATGGGTGGTTTGTCGCCGCGCCGCCAGTGCCCCACGCCATGGGTACCGGATCGGAGTCCGGCACGACGGGTGCGGGATTTCGGCACGATCGGGGTACCGGGTTACCCCGGTAAGACGATATGAGGGGGGCTGGCCAGATCATTTTCTTGCCAATGGCGAATCGGGGTGAGCGGTTGTCTGAGGGCGGATCCGGCAATTGTCCGTTATTTGGGGCTCTGCTAGGATTGTGACTGCTTTCTCAAAGTACCCGGAGCGCCCATTTGGCCACCACGAACCTGGCTGCAGGTACCGATATCCGCATGCTTGTGCGCCAGGCACTTAAACAGCAGCCACAGCCGACGGTAACCGTGTTGTCATCGCTGCTCGCTGTGCAGGACTCCGTCCACTATCTGCCCCCCGAGGCCATCGAAGAGACGGCCAGTTTTTGCGGTACCACGGTAAACGATGTGTGGAGCGTGGCGTCGTTCTACACGAACTTTCGCTTCACGCCCCCCGGTGACCACACGCTGGAAGTGTGCTGGGGCCCGACCTGCCATCTTGCCGGAGCCCAGGAACTGTTGGCGATAGTGCAGGAAGAACTTGGCATCGACCGGGAAGGGGAGACGGAAGACCGCAGCGCGACACTTCGCTACAACACTTGCCTGGGGGCTTGTGCGCAGGCGCCGGTTGTATCTCTGGACCATCATCACAAGGGCCGCATGACTCCTGACTCCGTGAGAGAGCTTGCGCGTTCACTTCGTCCCAAGTCCCACTAGTAACAGGCCAACCTAACTTATGAGCGAGAACAGCCCGGGAATCTTCGAAGACCTGGAGCGTCGCGCGGCCGAGCGGTGGCAAGAGCTTCACGATAACCCGCACGGTTGGATTCGGGTTGGAGGCGGCGTGTCGGGCGAGGCGGCAGGGGCGGATGAGGTATTTGCAGCGGTAAAGGACTCCCTGGCGCGGCATGACGCAGGCTCGGAACTGTCGCGGGTCGGGGCGTTCGGCCTTATGTATCTCGAACCGATAGTGGATGTCACGTTGCCGGACGGTCCGCGGGTCTTCTATGGCAACGTCACGCCCGACGACGTGGACGGCATCATCGAAGGCCACGTAATTGGCGGCCAGCCGTTGGCGGACCTGGCGGTTGCCTACGAGGGCGACGACAACGGCGGGCTGGAGGGCGTGCCGAGACTTGACCAACTCCCGGCAGTAGAGCACCAGGTCAGAGTCGCGACCCGCAACTGCGGCAATATCGACCCCGGCGACGTACTCCAGTACATCGCAAATGGCGGTTATTCGGCGCTGAACAAAGCGCTGTTCGAGATGTCGCCTCCGGACGTCCTGGACGAGGTCAAGACCTCCGGCCTGCGCGGTCGCGGCGGCGCGGCGTTCCCAACGGCGGTCAAGTGGAGTTTCCTTGCGCCGAGCACGGCGCCGGACAAGTACATCCTGTGCAACTGCGAAGAGGGCGACCCCGGGGCGTTCAATGACAAGGGCATCCTGGAAGGTGACCCGCACACGCTGATAGAGGGCCTGATCCTCAACGGATACGCCACCAATTCGAACTACGGCTACGTCTTCATCAGGCACGGGCACGATATCCCTATCGACGCGACGCGGCAGGCCATCCAGAAGGCCTACGATCACAATCTTCTTGGCAAGAACATCCTGGGGTCCAACTTCAGCTTCGAGATGGAGGTTTCCCTGACGGGCGACTCCTACGTGGCCGGCGAAGAGACGGCCCTGATGGAAGCCATCGAGGGGAAGCGGGCGCTGCCCAGGTTCAAGCCTCCGTTTCCCGCGGCCGCGGGCGTCTGGCAGAAGCCAAGCAACATCAACAATGTGAAGACCCTGGCATACGTGCCGCAGATAGTGCGGAACGGCGGAGAGTGGTTCAAGGGGATCGGAACGCCGTCCAGCAGCGGCACGGCAATCGTGTGCCTGACCGGCCACATCAGGCGGCCCGGCATGTATGAGGTGCCGATGGGCATGACCATCAGGGACGTGCTGGAAAAGGTGGGCGGAGGCGTGTCGCCCGGCGAACGCATCAAGGTCCTGCAGACGGGAGGACCCCTGGGCGGCGTGTTGGGCGACGAGGCGTTCGACGTTCAGATCGACTTCGACGAGATGTCGAAGGCGGGCGCGATTCTCGGATCGGGCGGCATAATCGTCGGCAACGAGACGGTGGACGTCGTCGACTTGATCCGGGCGTTGATCGCGTTTAACCAGTACGAGTCGTGCGGGAAGTGCTTCCCGTGCAGGCTCGGCAACACGCATATGCTGGAAACACTCGAGCGGTTGTGCCAGTATTCGCCGAGGCCGGCCGACCTGGAACTCATGGATCGGATCGGCAACAGCATGAAACTGGGTTCGCTGTGCGGACACGGTCAGCTTGGGTACAACCCGGTAGCCTCTGCTCTCAAGTACTTTGAAGACGAGTTCACCGAACGGCTTGAAGGGGCCCCGCAAAACGGAAAGTCCACGAACGGTTCGATGATCCTGCCGACCAGGACAAGGCCCTGAGCGGTTTTTCAATTGACTCCTATCAGAAGTTAGCTGCATGACACGGACGCGCACAGGCTGACTCACTCGGCGCATTACTGAGGCGGGATACCAGTGGCAGACAACATTACGTTCACGATCGACGGCCAAGCGGTAGAGGCCAAGCCGGGCCAGACCGTGCTGCAGGCGGCCATGGACGCCGGCATTTACATCCCGTACCTGTGCTACTTCCCGAAGATGAAGCCTTACGGGGCGTGCCGGGCGTGTGTGGTCGAAACGGAACTGGGCGGTCGAAAGGGTGTGGTGGCATCCTGCACGGCGCCGGCTGCGCCGGACCTGATCGTTAATTCGAAGACCGAGCAGGTCACGAACCTGCGCAGGGACGTCATCGAACTCCTGATGGCCGAGCACCCGCACGGTTGTCTCACCTGCCACCGGATCGAACTTTGCGGCCCGCAGGACATCTGCCAACGCCACGTCGGGGTCACCGACCGCTGCACGATCTGCCCGAAGAACGAACGCTGCGAATTGAAGGACACCGTGCGCAGCGTGGAACTCGATCTGCGGACGCCGCTCAACTACCACCGCCGCAACCTTCCTATACACACCGACGACCCGTTCTACGACCGCGATTACAACCTCTGCATCGTGTGCGCCCGGTGCGTGCGCGTGTGTGAAGAGGTGCGGTTCGATACGGCCCTGACCCTCACCAGCCGCTCAGGCGTGGCCCTCGTCGGGACCGCACGCGGCGAATCGCTGCTCGAGTCGGGCTGCGAGTTCTGCGGCGCATGCATAGACGTGTGTCCCACCGGCGCGCTCGTCGAGCGGGAATACAAGTGGGAGAAGGCCACGAAGCAGGTTACGACCGTGTGCACGAACTGCCCGGTCGGTTGCCAGATGGTGGCGGAGGTCAACCTGTTCGACAAGGTGATCCGGTTCAAGGGCGACCTTGCCGGAGAGGCCAACAGGGGCCAGGCGTGCTTCAAGGGCAAGTTTGGCTACGACTACCCGAACCACAAGTCCCGGCTGAAGTATCCGTACATCCGCGAAGACGGCGTCCTGAAACGCGTCACCTGGGAACAGGCGCTGGATCGCATCGCCGCGGGCATAGGGGAGCGAGACCCGTCGAAGGTGGCGGTCATCGCGTCGCCGCGCGGCACAAATGAGGACAGCTACGTTGCCCAGAAGTTCGCGAGGGACGTCCTCAGAACGGACAACGTCGACTCATCGCTGAACCTCTTTCCGGTAGTCGCGGCAACCCTCGAATCTCGTCTCGGCTCCGCCGCCGCAACGAACCCCATCTGGGAGTTGGAAGAGTCCAGGTGCATCCTGGCGGTGACCGGCAACCCGACCGAAGAGCAAAACGTGCTGGCGGTGCCGGTCAAGAAGGCCGCGAGGGCAGGGGCCAGGATTATCGTCATCGACGCTCGTGAAACCGAGATGACGCGTTACGCGACGGAGTGGCTCAGGCCCCGTCCCGGGACAGAGCCTGTGTTGCTTGCGGGAATGGCCAGGGCGATCATGGACGAGGCCCTGGAAGACCAGGAATACGTCATCAAGAACTGCACCGGCGCAGATGAGTTGAAGCGTTCGCTCTGGGACTTCGACCTTTCGGTAGTATCCCGTGTCACGGGCGTGGAGGTCACCCAAATCTGCCGGGCAGCGCGGACCCTTGCGGGCAACGCGCCGGCGTCGGTCCTTTTCGGAGTTGACACTGTCCCGGCGGAATCACACGCCGATCTGACGAACGCAATCGTCAACCTGTCCCTCATCACGGGCAACGTTGGACGTACGTCCGGTGGCATCTACCCGCTGTACCAGGGCGCCAACACTCTCGGGGCCCGGGACGTCGGTTGCAGCCCGGCGGGCCTCCGAGACCAGACCATGTCATCGAGTGGGCAATCGGGGCGCGGCGGTGTGGCAGACATTTTCGAGAGCATGCGGGATGGTGATGTCGAGGCGGCGATAGTGATGGCCGACGGCATGAATCCCGAAGCGGCTCAGCTTGGGGACGTCTCGTCCGCGTTGAGAAATCTCGAATTCCTCGCTGTCTCTGCGGTCTTCGACGACGAGGTCACACAGGCCGCAGACGTGGTCCTTCCGGCGGCAACTTACACGGAACAGACGGGAACGGTCACGAACCTCGAACGGCGAGTCCAGTTGGTGCGAACGGCCTGGGACCCCAAGAACGAAGAACGGTGCGGGTGGCAGACGCTGGCCTCGCTGGCCCGTCACATGGGGAACGACGGGTTCGACTACGGCTCGGCGTCGGATGTGTTCGACGAGTTGAAGCAGGCGGTACCGGAGTATGCCGGACTCGACCACAACAGGTTGCAGGCGGGCGGTATACACGCTCCGTGCGCAACCTCCGATGATCCCGGCACGCCGATGCTCCTGGACCGAGACCATGACGAGACTAAGCTGGACCTGGTCCCGTTGTCGTCTGTTGAGTCGAATGGATCTCGGAATGGACTGGTACTGGCCCATGGACGGGTGCTGAGCCAGCCCGAACGGCCGGTTGGCGTGATGCGACAGGGGCAGATGAACTATCTCGACCGGGTCGAAGAGGTCGGCATCCACCGGGAGGACGCGCAGGCGCTTTCGATCTCAAGGGGCGACAGCGTGGAGATCACGGACGAAAACGGCTCGTCCCTGGCTTCCGGCGTCGCGGCCCTGAACTCGCCGCAGCCGGGCATTGTTTCGGTAACGACGTTGTTTGGCGAGGTGGCGTCGGAGATGCAGGACTCGGAGAACCCCGATCCGTCGCCGCGCATCCCCGGCCTACCGTTGAGATCTGTGAGGGTCGTGAAGGCGTCGGAGCGGGTGGCGGCGCGGGCTGAGTGACGAGTTTCCAGGGAGCTTGTTATCGCCGCCGCTGGTGTTTATGAAACCAGGAAAGGAATGATCAGCCGTCCAGGAGACTGCTGATCGCGACGGCCATTGACGCAGCGGCGACCATGCCGCCGACGATCATTCCACCCCACCACTTGATCAGGTCGGCTTTCAGGTTAGCCAGGTCGGCCTTGGTGGCGAGGTGTTCGTAGCCGCCTTCGCCATCCTTCCGACGAACCCCGGAACGCAGGGGCTGGGAGTTCATGCGACAACCTTCCTTGGTAGTTTGCCCAGGTTAGCTTACCCTGTTCTCGCGAAAGGTCTGAGAAGAGTCAAGATAGGCCAAAAAAAGTAAGCACATGCCGTTCCCTCTGTTACCCGTTGCGCTCGTAGTTGGCAGCATCGCGGCTGGCGCTGTTGCGACCGCGAAGATGAAAAAAGACCAAGGGCGATATGATGCCCGACGCAGAACATATGATCACCGTTACGAGTCTTACAGTGTTTTTGTCGAAAAAGTAAATGGAGAAATGGATGCCCTCAATCGACAGCGCGCCGAAGCGCAAGAGACTCTCCGAGAAGCTGCCGATTTCTTGGTTCGAGCCAACGTCAAAGACCGAACATTTGACGATGCGTCCGAAGTCTCACCCCTTGAATTCGAGGAACTAAGGCAAAAGACAGAAACCAGCATAATTGACCTCGCGACCAGCCTTGGCGGGGGTGCCGCTGGTGGAGCCGTTACTGGCGCGGCCGCATCGGCCGCCGCATACAAAATCGTTGGTTCCTTCGCCTCTGCTTCCACCGGAACCGCAATACGTGGCTTGTCTGGAATCGCAGCCCGCAATGCTACGCTGGCATGGTTGGGAGGCGGCTCGTTGGCATCAGGCGGGGGTGGAATAGCCGCTGGGGCTGCTCTCTTAGGCCGGATGATATGGATTCCTCTGGCGGCGGTCCCCGTTGCCGTAACTTGGCTAAAGGCATACAAGCTTGGTAAGCAGGTGGACGAGGAAATTGCCAAGATGGAAGAATCGGAGGCCGAATTCGACAGCCACCGAGCGGAATTCGACGTGGTGCGAGCGACGGCGCGCGAGATGTCTAAGTCGATCGCCGAGGTCGAGCAGGCACTCAAAAAGACATTGCGAACCGCTTTTGTCGGAGTGATCGAGGACGTGTACCGCGTGGCGAGCTTGGCAAAGGCGTTAGCTGAATTGTTGGACCTCAAGACCCTGCCGGACACGAATGACGAAGAAGATGCCGGCATGGCGGCACCTGTTCTGCCGAATTAGATTAAGGAGGCTGGAATGGCGCAGTACGCCATAGCAAGCGAACTCGCTTTTGGGTTTATCAAGGCGGCTCAGGAATACCTGAGAGAGCACGACGCCGAGGAAACCCGAAGAGAGTACATTCGAGCGCACCGGAACGTGCTGGTAACCGCGCTCAACAATGAGCGTGACTTGCTGCTGGACTACTTCGACAAACGTTTCGCTGAACGTCGAGTCGCTCTAGCGGAGTTTTTCGAGTTGATGCACAAGGCGGTGGACAATAAAAACACCGACGAGTTGCAGACGGCGTTGGCAGGCATCCTCGGAATTCTAAAGGACAACCCACTTGGTGAATTGGCCGAGTTCCGGAAGAACTGGAAAGATCCCAGCTACTCAATTGACCTATGACGGATTTGCCGATAAACGAAACCCTAGCTAGTGACGGCCGTCCGATGGCGGTCAGTTGACAGGTCTCACCGAGGGGTGTGCGCCACAGGATTGGAGTAGCCGAGAACATGCAGCGGATAGCCAACTACGGAGAGGCGATCAGCCAGATCCCGCCTATTTCGATCATCGGACCGGCTAATGCGTCGTTGATGGATGCCCTGTTCCCGTCCATCAATGTCATTCATAGGGTGGGGATATCGCTGTTCTTCGTTGGGTTGCTGGTGGCGTTCGGACGACTGACTTTCTATCTGCCGGACAACCCGGTGCCGATAACCTTCCAGACTACCGGCGTGCTGTTGATGGGCGGCGTCCTGGGACTGAGGTGGGGTATTTTCGCCATCCTGGTCTACTACCTCCTTGGCATGGCAGGGGTGCCTGTGTTCAAGGACGGCGGCAACGGCTGGCATTATCTCTCGGCAACGGCGACGGCCGGATACCTGATCGGATTCGTCGCGGCGGTGCCGCTGGTGGGCTTCCTGTCGGAGCGAGGATGGACCCGCGGCAAGGCGCTCTGGCCGATGCTTCTCGGGAGCCTTTTCATCTACGTGCCCGGGTTGCTGTGGCTGCACTTCAAGGACCTGGGCTGGCCTGCTGAAGGCCAGTTGTTCGCCCAGGGCATGTACCCGTTTCTCCCCGGTGACTTCGTGAAGTTGATGATCGCTTCCCTCGCGGTCGGCGCGGGCTGGGCATACGTCGACTACCGGGCGAAGAAGAGGGAACACGCGCCGTAGAGCGGGGTCCCTCAGACGGGCCATCCGGCGTATTGGCGGGATGGCCTGTGGGTGTGGATTGGACGCGCTCCAACCTGGGTTCCGGCTCGGGGGCCGGAAAGGCGAAGGAACGTGACACGCGGCCGGTGGTTGCATCCTTCCGGGTGTAGATTGAATCTAATCAAGTAACTCGACGCAGAGAGAAGACTAAAAAGCGGTGGCCAACCTGATGGGCCACCCACAACACTCGAAAGGTAATCGACAAATGACCAAGCCAACCGATGTAAGCGATGCGGATTTCCAGTCGGCAGTGGTGGAATCAGACACACCGGTCCTGGTGGACTTCTGGGCGGAGTGGTGCGGGCCGTGCAAGATGGTGGCGCCGGTGGTGGAGGAGCTTGCGGGCGAGTACGACGGCCGGGTCAAGTTCACGAAGGTCAACGTTGACCTCAATCCGATGACGTCGGCGAACTACGGCATCCGTAGCATTCCGACGATGCTGATCTTCAAGGGTGGAAGCCCGGTAGGGCAGGTGGTCGGGGCGGTACCGAAGAAGGTGCTGCAGGAGAAGATCGACGCGGCGATTGCCTAATTGGCCGGTCGGGGCCGGCCGTCGTGACGGCGCGTCGGCCGTTGGCCCACCATGGGCCTCATAGACGCTAATATTGCTGCAACCGCCGTTTAGGTGACTGCAACGCGGGAGTGGATGGGTCCCGGTGGGCTTCACGGACTTCAAATCCGCTGGCAGGCTGCCTTCGCCGTCTGCGGAGGGTTCGACTCCCTCGCACTCCCGCCAACTCACGAACGCTGAGCGATCAGAAACCTATTTGCTGATTCGCGCGAGGTTTGGTGAGGGTCGCAAAAGGCTACTGGTGGCGGGCCCGCGCGCTGTGCTTGCTGCGCATGCGTTTTCCCCAAGGCATTCGGGCCGGAAACACAAGGACTTGGCTTAAAGCCTGATTCCCTAACCCGTACCAACCTTGCAGTGACTCAGGTCTGCCCTTCCTCGGGTGGCGGCGGGAAGAAGTCGAGCGAACCATTGGGTGAGTAGAAGCATTGACACCCGAATGGCGTGACTCGTGGCACACTCATTTATTCCAAAAACGAATTAAAATGGTATCAGAATCATTCCAAAAACTGTTGACGGTCATTTTTGGAATTCCTAAGGTGGAATCTGGTGGGGTCGGGAGGTGGCTCCCGAGAAAAGAACTAGAACGTTCCTCCCGGCCCCGCCATATGGACCGCCGAAGCGATGTTCCACTCTCCGGCGGCCACGGGCGAACTTTAGCATAGTCCCGCATTGCACGAAGCAAGTTCAGTTACTGCCGATTTCAACCGAACAGGAAGCGGATTAGTCGAAGTGAACGGAGTCCAATCGAGAAACGCTGCGGCGGAATCCTGAGGCACGCTCATCATCGAATTCGAACTCGAATTCGACCGGAGCGTTTTCGTCAGCGCAAACCCGTTTCAGAGCGGCTAGCAGCCACTTGACAGAAGCACCTTCATTTGTGTCCCAGGGGCTTTGCCGTACCACTCCTCACGGCAAGACGGGCATCTTTCAAAATCGTGGGGTAAGGATTGAGTTTCGGGGCTGAAAGGCAGGATCGATCCACCGAAACAATTGAGGCAGCCGAGCCTGATTCTGGCGATATCACCAAGGCTGAAGACTATTTTGGTCTGCTTAACCATCTCGATTCCTTTATCTGCGAGACGCCTGTTCTCATACGCATCCGGACATTTCATGTGTTTCCGACGTCCATTTTAAAAAATGGGATATTGGAACTCCAAGTCCCCGTTGGCTTAGTCAAAAACGGAGAATGGGGCGAATGGAACGCTGCCGAGGGCCAAACTCAAGTTGGTGTGCAAGAAAGTACACACCGCCATCAAACCCGTCGATGTAATCTCAAATTTTACTCCGCGGCTCGACTATGTAACAGAAGGTTTTGCCCTGTAAATGCAGTCTGCCAGTAGTGGCCAGCCTCGGGACATATAAAGGAATTACGCGGCATCAGCGGGCATTCTGGCACGCGCGTTGGACCACAAGGCGTGTCAAGTGGCCTTAGCTGAACAAAAATGCCACGTGCTCACAATCACGCCAAATTCCCGCGTTGTCCCGTCCACTCGCACCAAGCCTCACTACTGGTTCAAAGTGGGAGGGCTCACCCATCAACCGTTTCCCAAAAAAGACGATCGACCCGCTGCAGGCGTTGTATCATCTGGCGGACGTTGACCGACGGGCTGTTTGGACTAGGGTTGAGGATACTGGCCAGCCTCGTCTATTGGCCAGGCCGAAGGCGGGTTTGAAACCCGCTCCTACGGTCTGATCCGGCGGCGCAATCGAAACGCATGAGAATCTTGGGGTCCTCAAGTTAGGGCCGTGTCAGCAGCACAAACTTCACCATGGCAAAGACTGATCGAGACCTTGTTGCACACCTGATGCGCCGAGCCGGGTTTGGCGCGACGAATGACGAGTTGGATGGGCTTCAGCAAGTCCCTTACGAACAACTTGTCGACGACCTTCTGCATCCCGAACGGTTTCCGGAGGTCGATGACACGTTGCTGAGGCGTTATTACCTGGAGTTGAACAACCCTGATACGCACGGGACGTGGCAGGCGCACTGGATCTACCGCATGGTCAACACCAGGCGGCCGTTGCAGGAGAAGATCGCCCTCTTCTGGCACCACGTCTTCGCCACTTCGATAGGGAAGAGCGAACACACGCCGTCGGGAGTTGCCCAGATCGAGACGTTTCGGCGCAACGGGCTGTCGGACCTGCGGACGATCTACATCGACCTGGCGCGGGACCCGGCGATGTTGTTCTGGCTGGACAACTGCGAGAACCACTCCGGCGAGCCGAACGAGAACTGGGGCAGGGAACTGCTGGAACTGTTCTCGATGGGGGTCGGGAACTACTCGGAGCAGGACATCAAGGAGGCGTCGAGGGCGTTTACGGGGTGGACGTTCGTGCAGCCGCTGCCGCTCGACCCGTACTCCAGGTACCCGTCCGATTTCCTGTACGTGCCGGACGACCACGACGACGGGGAAAAGACGTTCCTGGGCCACACCGGCCGGTTCGACGGCGAGGACATCATCGACATCGTGGTAGAACAGCCGGCGACCGCGAAGTTCATATCACGGCACCTGTACAACTTCTTCGTGGCGGACGAGCCGCAGGTCCCGGCGTGGAACATCGTCCCGCCGCAGGACCCGGAGGCGGTCGAAACGCTCGTTCAGACCTGCCAGGAGACGGGCGGGAACGTGCGGGAGATGCTGCGGACGCTGTTCCTGTCTGATTTCTTCAAGTCGGCGAGGTTCAAGAGAGTGAAGAATCCCGCCGAACTGGTGACCGGCGCCATCAAGCTGGCCGGGACGTACAGACAGCCGGACCCGGGACTATCGGCCCTTTCATCCGCAACGGCGGTCATGGGCCAGGCGCTCCTGACGCCGCCGACGGTGGAGGGCTGGCACACCGGCAAGGAGTGGATAGACGCCGGAACGCTCAACGAACGCGTTAATTTTGCGGTGGACCGTCTTTCGGACCCCGATCTTCCAGGCCTGCGTGGCATCGTCGAGCGGATTTCGCACGACCGGGACCTGGTTTCGCCAGAGGAGTTTGTGGACTTGTGCATCGAGCTAGCGGGCCCGGTGGGCGTCAGCGACGACACGAGGTCGGAGTTGCTGCAGGCCGCCGAACGAGAGGGCGACCTGGAGTTCGACACCGAGTCCGGTCGCGAGCGGAGTTCGGAACGCACGGTGAGAATGGTCCAGGCGATCGTGTCATCAGTCGAGTACCAGTTCGCCTAAGCCTTGGGGCAGGGCGCGAGGATTCATCCCATGACGACAAATGGAAAAGAGCCCACGCTGGTCATCGTGCAGTTGACGGGCGGCAACGACTTCATGAATACGGTGATCCCGTATTCGAACAGCCTTTACTACGACTTCCGGCCGGTGGTCGGCATCCCCGAGGACAAGGTGCTGCCGATCGACGACCACCTGGCCTTCAACCCGAACGTCGCTCCCGTCCAGGACCTGTACGACAGGGGAGACGTGGCGATCATTCAGGGTGTCGGATACCCCGACTCCAGCAGGTCGCACTTCCGGAGCATGGACATATGGCACACGTGCGAGCCGGACACGGTGGCGACCGAGGGCTGGCTAGGCAAGGCAGTGCGTGAGTTAGACCCAGACAAGAGCAACCCGCTGACGGCGGTCAGTTTCGGGCGGGGCTTGCCGAGGGCGCTGGTGGCTGAGGAGGTGACGGTGACGTCGGTGGGGGACCTGGACACGTATGGCCTGATGAACGGTATCGAGGCGCAGAACCAACGAGAGGGCGCGCTCGACCTGTTCAAGCGGATATACACGCCGGCGATCGGTTCCGGCCCGGTGACCGACTACCTGGCCCGCACCGGCATCGACGTGCTGAGGGGCGCCGACATGCTGAAGAAGGCGCCGGAGATGTACGAATCGACGGTTGAGTACGCGTCGAACCCGATCGCCACCAGTTTGAAGGATGTGGCTCGCGTGCACCTGGCCGGCCTGGGCACCCGGGTCTTCTACACGCAGCAGGGCGGTTATGACACGCACGCGAACGAGGTGCCGACGCACCCGAAGCTTCTGACCGACCTCTCAGGAGCGCTGGGAGACTTCTTTGACGACCTGCGGGAGCACGATGCGGATGACAACGTGGTGGTGATGGTGTTCACCGAGTTCGGTCGGCGAGTGCGAGACAACAACAGCGGCACTGACCACGGAGCAGGGGGCGGCGCGTTTGTGCTGGGCAAGCCGGTGAGCGGCGGGCTGCACGGCGAATATCCGTCGCTCGACCCCGCCGACCACGACACCGGCGACCTGCGGCACACGAACGACTTCCGGGGGCTGTATGCCACGGTCCTGGAGGACTGGATGGGGATGCCTGCGCCCGAAATCGTCGGCGGCAACTTCGAGAAGCTGCCGTTGTTTGAGAATGGCGATGGGTAACCCGGATTACTGACATGGTCGCGAGCAAACCCAAACAACAAACACGGCCGTTTGGCCTGCTGAGAGTAGGGTTTTCGTACGAAAAGACGCTTGGCATGCGGCGGCTGACTAACACGCCGATCGCGGTCGTCTTATGGGAAGAGGGCGACCTTCTCATTCTGTGCCGCGGTGAAGGTCTGTGCTTCGTGCGGAGGTTGTCGTTCGAGGACGAGGACAAGGGAGCGTTCAACCTGACCGGCGGGGGCGGACCCGTTGGAGGCGGTTTCAACATTGCCGCGTCGTTCGTCTGGCCTGCCGCAATGATCAAGGACTCACAGGGGCGGTTGTGGATCACGGATGAGGGACGTGACACCGTCAGCGCCATCACCGCGGAGGGCGAGCCGGTGACGCAGTGGGGCGCCTCAGGGTCGGGGCCGGGGGAACTGAATCGTCCGTCCGGGTTGGCGATGGATGGAGACGGGAACCTGGTAGTCGCCGACGCGTGGAACCACCGGGTGCAGAAATTCACTGAAGACGGGACGTTTATCTCGGAGTGGGGCGGTTACGGCACTGGACCGGGTGAGTTCGACATGCCGTGGGGTGTGTGCGTGGATGAAGAGGGGTACACGTATGTGTGCGACTGGCGCAATGACCGGGTCCAGAAGCTGGATCCCGACGGCCGCAACGTGATGACGATCGGCGAGTCCGGTTCGGGCGACGGGCAGTTCAACCGACCGACGGGTGTGACGGTGGACCGGGACGGCGATATTTACGTGGCGGACTGGGCGAACCACCGCGTGCAGTTGTTCAATTCCTCCGGTCTGTTCGTAGAGAAGTTCATCGGCGACGCCACGTTGTCGGACCAGGCACGCGGCTACATGATCACCAACCTGATGGCGATGAGACTGCGCGAGATGACGGCGATAGAGCCGCAGAAGCGTTTCAGGTGGCCGGTGTCGGTGACCGTGGCGGACGATGGCCGCATGTACGTGCCGGACTACGGTTCGCAGCGCATACAGGTGTACCGAAAAGACGTGGTGCGCCTTGGGCCGGGGGAGATTGCGCCGACGCCGCGGTCGCACAGCCTGTACACGCAGTTTTAGGACGGGTCGCGTCCCTGGGATTACCGGCGCCGTCGGCCGACGCCGGATGGATTGAAACCATCCCCTACAGCCGTTGATTTCAGCGCAACGGCGCTACGTCAGGGAAAACGCCTTGGCTGCCATGTCTCCGATGTAGCGGCCGATGACGAGCGATGAGGTTGCGCCGGGGGAAGGCGCGTTGAGGACGTGTATGGCGTTCTCTGACCTCTCGATGCGGAAGTCGTCGAGCAGGTTGCCCTTGCGGTCGACGGCCTGGGCCCGGACTCCCGAGCCGCCTGGACCGAGGTCCTCGCTGCGTACTTCGGGGATCATCCGCTGCAGGTCCCTTACGAAGACGCCCTTGCGCAACGACCGGTTGGTCTCCATCAGGCCGGTTTTCCACTCGCGGGCAGACGACTTCCAGAACCCGGGGAACGTGAGGGTCTTCAGAAATTCCCGCAGGTTGAAGTCGCGTTTGCGGTATCCCTCCCTGGCGGTGGCGAGGACGGCGTTGGGGCCGGCTTCGGTGAACCCCTTCATGGTCTTCGTGAAGTGCACGCCGAGGAAGGGTAATTCGGGGTTCGGCACGGGATAGATGAGGCCCTTCACCAGGTGTTCACGGCTTTTGACCAGCGTGTAGTACTCGCCGCGAAAGGGGATTATCCGCAGTCCCGGCCGGACGCCCATCATCTCAGCGACGATGTCTGCGTGCAGGCCGGCGCAGTTTATGACGCGGGTTGCTGTGAACTCGCCGCTTTCGGTTTCGAGTACCGTTTCGCTGCCCCGGCTGACCACGTTTCGAAGTCTCGAGTTGAACTTGATAGTCCCGCCGAGGTCCTCGAAGCGCCTGGCGTAGACATCGGAGACCCTTCGGTAGTCGACGATCCCGGTGTTGGGCGCCCACAGGGCCTCGATGACGTTTACGTGGGGTTCGATCTCTTCTCGAACACGCTCGCCGGATACGAGTTGCAGTCCCTCCACCTGGTTTGCGGTGCCGCGATCGAGGAGGGCTCGCAATCTCGGGAGTTCGTCCTCTCGTGTGGCGATGATGACCTTGCCGCAGCGGTCGAAGGGGATTTCGTTCTCTTCGCAGAAGCGGACCATCGAGGCGCGGCCTTCCACGCAGAACTGGGCTTTGAACGAGCCGGGCTTGTAGTAGATGCCGGAGTGGATGACGCCAGAGTTGTGGCCGGACTGCTGGGTCGCCACGGTCGGACCTTTTTCGATGACCGCGATCCGCAAGCTGGGGAATCTCTGGTTCAGGTTCATGGCGGTCGAAAGCCCGATGATTCCCGCACCGATTACTGCGATGTCGAATTTGCCGTCCGGCATTGATTGCCCTTAAGTTGGCGCTCGGATTCGAGCGCCTAGTTGGTGTTGGTTGCAAGGTCAAAGAATACATGGCGACAGTGGCCGTCTCACTGTCTGGATTAGCCGATTCAACGGTTACACGGCTTGCCGGGTCTGGTACTTTGGCCCTTATGTCTGAAAGTGATTCGCCCGAAACCCGACCGGAACGCGTTTCCCTGTTTGTGACGTGCCTGGTGGACCAGTTCTATCCCGAGGTGGGCGAGAGCGTGGTCAATGTGCTGGAACGGCTTAGGGTTGTGGTTGACGTTCCAGCCCAGCAGACATGCTGCGGGCAGCCGGCTTATAACAGCGGGTATTGGGGCGACGCCCGGGCGGTTGCCGGACGGTTTCTCGAGGTTTTCGACGGCGACGGGCCAATCGTCGTGCCGTCTGGATCGTGCGGGGCCATGGTCAAGCACCACTATGCGGCGCTGTTCAGGGACGATCCGGTCCAGCTCGAGCGGTCACGTGAGTTGGGGAAGCGGCTTTACGAGTTTTCCGAGTTCGTTGTGGATGTCCTGGGCCGGTCCGACGCGGTTGGCCGCAATAGCGGACCGATTACCTACCACGCCTGTTGCCATTTGCTAAGGGAACTCGGCATCGACGAACAGCCGAAAACCCTGTTGGACGGCGTAGAGGGTCCCGATTTCAGGCCGCTGGAGCGAGCCGACGTGTGCTGCGGGTTCGGGGGGACGTTTGCGGTCAAGATGGCGGATATATCTACCGCGATGCTCGACGAAAAGCTCAATAACGTGGAGGCGACCGGGGCGGAGACGCTGGTGGCCGGAGACGCAGGGTGCATCATGCACATGGCCGGCGGGCTGCGCAGGCGCGGCTCACAGGTCCGCGTCGCTCACCTTGCGCAGTACCTGGACGAGTCGATGTCGAACTCTGACCACGGTTCGAAATCCGGTCCCTGACGAATGGAGACGAACACCAGGGAATTCCGGACACGCGCTGCCGCTACGATGTCCGATCCAAGGCTGAAATCGGCCCTGGAAGGCGTCTACGAGGGGTTCCACAAGGGCCGGATTGCAGCCGCCGCGGCCACGGACGAGTGGGAAGCGCAGCGGGACCGGGGCAGGGCGATCAAGGAACACACGATCGCCAACCTCGACTACTACCTGGGAATGTTGGCCGACAACGTCGAGAAGAACGGCGGAAATGTCTATTTCGCCCGCGACGCCGACGATGCCAACCGGTACGTGCTGGAACTGGTCAAAAAAAGGGGCGTGCGGACCGTCATCAAGAGCAAGTCGATGGTCTCGGAAGAGATGGGACTAAACCATGTCCTGGAAGAGGCGGGGGTCGAAGCGGTCGAGACGGACCTTGGCGAGTACATCATCCAGCTAGCCGGGGAGGCGCCGTACCACATCATCGCTCCGGCCATACACAAGTCGAAGGAAGAGGTGTCGGACCTGCTCGCCGCCCGGTCCGGTGGCGAGCGGCTGGAACACGCAGCCGAACTGACTATGCAGGCCAGGGAGCAACTGAGGGACGTGTTCAAGCGGGCCGATATGTCGGTTACAGGCGTGAACTTTGCAGTCGCCGAGTCCGGGAGCATCGTGCTGGTGACCAACGAAGGGAACGGGCGCATGGCGACGTCGGCGCCGCGCATTCACGTTGCCGCGATGGGGATGGAGAAGGTGGTGCCATCCGTCGCCGATCTCAGCACGTTCCTGCGGATACTCATTCGCTCGGCAACCGGCCAACGCATCTCCTCGTACGTGACGATGGTCAACGGGACGCGCCGTGCGGATGACGAAGACGGGCCGGAAGAGTTTCATCTAATCGTCATCGATAACGGCCGGAGCAAGTTGCTGGCCGACCCTCACATGCGTGAGGCCCTTTATTGCATTCGCTGCGGGGCATGCATGAACGCGTGTCCGGTGTACCGCAAGGTGGGGGGACACAGCTACGGCTGGGTGTACCCGGGCCCGATAGGTGCGGTGATAACGCCGGTCCTGACGGGAATAGAGGCAGGGAAGGACCTTCCCTTCGCATCGACGCTGTGCGGCGCGTGCCGCGATGCCTGCCCGGTGAGGATCGACCTGCCGAGGATGCTTCTCGAACTGCGGGCGCAGGCCGTGGAGTCATCGGGCGGTAAACCTGCTGGGCTGATGTGGCGGGGCTGGCGGACCGGCATCACGCGGCGAACGGTTTTTGACGGTGGGTCGCGGGTCGGGAGATGGTTGCTGCGGCCGTTCACGAAGAGCGGATGGACCAGGAAGATGCCGTTTCCGATTAGCGGATGGACGACGAGCAGGGACTTTCTCGCGCCTGCTGCGAATTCGTTTGTGTCGCGTTTCAATCGCCGGACAAGGAACAAGCCGTAATGACAGACAGGCGGGAATTCCTGGCATCGGTGCGAGAGTCGCTCGGCCGGTCGTCCGGCGACGGGCCAACGGCCGCGCCGCCGGGCTTCGACGTGATTGCGCCTGCAGAAGTCCGGGGCAAGCGGGCCGAGCAGGTGCGGGCCGTGATGGCCGAGCGGGCAGGGGAGTTGACAGAGGAGTTGGCCGATAGCGCGGCCGCGGCAGGGTGGCGCGTGCACCGGGCAAAGTCGGACGAAGAGGTGGTGGAGGCGATAACGCGGATATGCGTAGCCGTAGACGCCCGAAATGTGCTGAAGAGCGGTGAAGAGGTGATTTCAGGACTACAGAGCCTTGATTACTCCCTCGCGTCGGCCGGCATCGAGACTAAATTGGCGGTCCAGGCCAGGGTCGATGACCCCGAAGCAGCGGCGGAATCCGAGGCTGAACACCGGAAGCAGTTGTTTGAGGCGGACGTTGGAATAACGGGCTCCGACTACGCGATTGCCGAGACCGGCACGGTCGTCGTTCATCCCCGGCGCGGTCTTTCCCGGCTCGTGTCACTGGCGCCGACTCGTCACATTGCGGTGGTCAGACGGGGGACGGTCCTGCCATCGCTGGACGAGTTGTTTCTGCTGGAGAGCGAAGCGCAAGCGAACGGAACGCAGGCCAGTTCCATGAACCTGATCACTGGGCCCAGCCGCACCGGGGACATCGAGGGCGTGATCGTGGAAGGGATCCACGGCCCGATCGAGGTCCACATGGTGTTGGTGGGGTAGGGGACTAGTCCGGAATCTGAGATTCGTCATAATCATCGGTGAGCATGTGTCCCCGGGCGGCATCCTCACCCCCGTATCGAGTACGGGGCAGGCTTATAAGGCTCACAGCCCCGCTACTTGACCACTTCGGTAAACTGGAGCCCGCTGGATGGGTGCTGACGTGCAGACCCTGGATAGAGTGACATGAATAATGTATTGGTGTGCTTGGTGATAGCGCTCGCCGCGGCTATCGTACTCACTGCCTGTTCTCCGGCCCCCACGCCGACCCCCACACAACCACCCACCGCGACGCGGCCCCCGTTGCCGACGCCATTCCCGACAGCGACTTGGACGCCGGTGCCGACCTGGACACCAGTACCGACAAAGACGCCAACCCCCACGCCTAAACCGCGTGTGACGCCAACACCGCGTCCCACGCCCACGCCTCTGCCCCCCAAGGAGATCGACGAGGCCCACCTGTGGGTGGTGTTCGACGAGGAGGGCGTCGGCGTTATGGGACCGTTTGGATTCGGGCACGAGCGGTTTGATGTCACCGTGATCGTCTACGGCGATGGCCGGTTCGCAAGGTATGAGAGGTCGGTTATCTTGGCGCAGCCCCCGGCGTTCACCCACGGCGTTCGAACCGCACGGCTGACCCGAAGCATCGGCGAGGCGGATATTCAATCCATCGACGTCGAGAGGATCAGTGCGTGGGCCGTCGTCAAGAGTTCAGGGTCCTCCCTATACGACGACCTGACCGGCCTGAACTGCTATCGCCAAGTGAGTGATCCTGATTTCTGGGGATGCCTGGAGAATGAGTAGGGGATTCGGAGCCGGGTTTAGTCACTTTAGCCGGGCGATTGGGCGTTACCCGCGATAAGCTAACCCAATTTGGGTGTCAACTATCGTAAACAGACTCCTGATTTTCGTACGTTGATTCATGTCAGTGAATCTCTGAGACAGGGGACTAGCGGGTCCGTGCGCCCGCGGCGAAGGCGCGGGTTGCCTCCTCGGCGAGCGCCGAGACGAGTCTTTCCGTGTCTTCCAGTGCCTCGTCCAACGTCATCGGGCGGTCGACCAGGGTAAAGACGGCGTCGATACCCAGTTCGTGGACCCCCTCATAGCCCTCGCCGAGCGAACCGGAGAGGGCGATCACCGGTATTCCGCGTTTGCTGGCGAGTCGAGCCACTCCGACGGGGGCTTTGTTGAACACCGTCGATGCGTCTATCTGGCCCTCGCCGGTGATTACGAGGTCGGCGCCTTCGAGTTGGTCGTCCAACTTCACGGCATCGAGGACGATGTCGACACCCGCCCGCAGTTCGGCGTCGAGCAGGGCCATCAGCCCGGCGCCCAGTCCGCCTGCAGCGCCTGCACCGGCGCGATCCCGGACGTCTGCGCCCAGGTCCCGTTCGATGATGTCCGCAAAGTGACTTAGCGCGGCGTCCAGTTCGGCGACGATGTCGGGCGTCGCTCCCTTCTGCGGGCCGAACACCGCCGATGCGCCGGTGGGGCCGCACAGCGGGTTGTTGACGTCGCAGGCGACCACGACGCCGGCGGTCCGGACGCGGGGATCAAGGTCCGACACGTCGATGCGGTCCAGTCCGGCCAGGGCTGCGCCGCCCGGTCCGAGTTCGCGGCCGCGGCTGTCCAGCAAGGAAGCCCCGAGCGCCTGCATCATGCCGGCGCCTCCGTCGTTGGTGGCGCTGCCTCCGATGCCGATTATGAAGCTGGTCTGTCCGGCGTTCAGGGCCGCGGCTATGAGTTCGCCGACGCCCCTGGTGGTTGCGGTGCGCGGGTCGCGGGCATCGAGGTCCACCAGCGCGAGACCGGAGGACCTCGCCATTTCGATCACGGCCGTTTTGCCGTCGCCGAGCGCGCCCCATTCGGCCACGATCTCTTCACCGAGGGGTCCGGTGACAGTTGTGGACTCGATACGGCCGCCGGATGAGTCCACAAGGGACTGAAGGGTGCCGTCACCGCCGTCGGCCACTGGGGCGAGGACCGTTTGCGCGTCCGGCATGGCCCGAGAGACGCCTACCTGGATGGCGCTGGCGATTTCGATGGCCGTGAGGCTGCCTTTGAATTCCTGCGGGGCGATTACGATTTTTGGCATGGTGTTTTGGGGTTATGGATTGCTAGTGGTTAGTTTGAGAATAGGGGAGGAATGTGGTGCGTGATTGTAAGAGCCGTCGTGATGGCGTTGCCGTGACGTGGTGATGAAGCGCCTGTGTTGGCGCTTACGGGCTTGGTCTTAGTGAGAACGTTTCAGATTCCTCGGCTGCGCTCGGAACGACAATTCGGGGAAAAGGAGTGGGCTGACAAGTCAGGCCGGGCGCGCCGAATATGTGGCGGTCCAAGTACGTTTTTTGGCAGTGTTCGTGCGGCGATGAGGGGTTGCCCGCGCCCCATCCAAACGGGCGCCCACGAGAGGCGCCCCTACGGCAGGGCACGGGGTGATGGGCCATTTTCATTGACACAATGTGTCGCGGGGCAGGCATTACCGGCGTGCCTTCGTTAGATCAGGGAGCCGCCCTGGCCTCCGTCTACGACGATGCAGGCGCCGGTTATGAGGTCGGCGCGCTCTGATGCCAGGAATGCGCAGGTGTCTCCGAGCGGCTCCGGCCACCCAAATTTGCCCATCGGCAGATTGTTGGAGATGAAGTCCTTCACGACTTCCGGACTCTGCTCGTTCTGGAACCGTTCCCAGCTTCCGGCGGGGTGCAGGATGGACCCCGGCGCGATGGAGTTGACGGTAATGCCCGTGCCGGCAAGGGATCGCCCGGCGTGGTTGGCGTAGGCGATGACGCTGGCCTTGGCCGACATGTATGCGATGTTTCCGCCATGCTCACGTCCATATATGGATGCGATGTTGATGATGCGACCCCAACCCTGCTTCTGCATGTGTGGCAACACCAGACGCGATAGCTCGTACCCGTTGAACACGTTGAAGTCGAATACTGCCTGGTAATTTGCGAGGGGTGTTTCCGCGAGATCCGTTGCGCCCATCGATCCGCCGGCGTTGTTCACGAGGATGTCGATGGGTCCTACGCCCTCGATCGCCTCCCTGTGAACGCGCGGCATGTCGTCGATCTGCATGACGTCGGCGACGATTCCTGATGCCTTTACGCCGAGCCCCTGCAGGTCGGCGACCGTCGTGTCTATGGTGCTCTTCGTGCGGCCGCAGATAGCGACGTTGACGCCTTCACGTGCCAGGGACAGGGCGCACTGCCTGCCGAGACCGCGGCTGCCGCCTGTTACCAGCGCGTTTCTGCCTGCGATTCCCAAGTCCATCAGGGTGTTCCTCCACTCAATTTTGTTCGCTGGGCAAGGCTAACACGGGCCGGACGCGATGACGGCCGACGTTACCAGCCGTCGTGGTGAAGATGTTGTTCGACAGGAATTCCCGTCGGATTCATATCTTCACACTGCGGGGAGGGCACCGCATGGATTCGGTCCGGATTATCTCCCTGACCTGCACCACCGCTTCGTGCTGCCTGTCGTCCTCGTTGACCACCACGTGGTCAAACATCGACGATTCCCGTATTTCCGTGTCTGCGGCCATGAGCCGCGTCTCCATCTCTTCGTCAGAATTCACACCGCGTGCTTTGAGCCTGACCCGGAGCGACTCCGTGGAGGGCGGCGCAACGAAGATGAACACGGCTTCCGGGACGATTGCCCGGAGCCTGCGTGCTCCCTGGACGTCGACCCTTATCAAAACGTGTCGACCGGCTGCCAGGGACTGCCGGACCTGTTCTTTGGGGACGCCGTAGAAGTTCCCGAACACCCGCGCCCACTCCAGCAGTTCCGAGTTGTCGACCATTTCGAGGAAACGGTCGCGGGAAACGAAATAGTGATTGACCCCGTTTTCTTCACCGGGCCGGGGATCCCTGGTGGTTGCCGTTACGGTGAAGTGGTAGTCGAAACCCATTTCCGACATTTGTTCGAGCAGCGTGTCCTTGCCGACGCCGGAAGGGCCCGAGATGACCACGATGAGCGGATTTGGGTCGATGTTCGACTGGTCCGCCACGCGCTTATCCGGCGATTCCGCCCAGGCGGTCGATCTCTTCCCAAAATTCGGGATAGGAGATACCAGCGACCTCTGCGTCGAGAATGGTTACCGGCCCTTCGCCCACGAGACCCGCAACACCCAAACTCATCGCAATGCGGTGGTCGTCGCTTGAGTCGAACGTTCCGCCTGCTATTCGTCCCGCGCCCTGTATGGTCATCCCGTCGGGGTGGTCCTCGCATTCAATGCCCGCGGCGCGCAGCCACGTCGTGGTGGCTTCTATGCGGTCGGTCTCTTTGACCCGAAGTTCTTCGGCGTCTCGAATAGTCGTCGTGCCGTCCGCCATGGCGGCAGCCACGGCAAGCACGGGGACCTCGTCTATCAGGAGGGGGAGGATGGCGCCGCTGATTTCGATGCCCTGGAGTTGGCTCGATCTGACAACGATGTCCGCTACCGGCTCCCCGGCAACCTCTCTGACGTTCTCCAGGGCTATGTTAGCCCCCATGGAACCGAGGGCTTCCAGCACTCCAGAACGAGTCGGATTAATTCCGACGTCAGTGATGCACAACTCCGCGTCTGGATGAGCCGCGGCGGCCACCATCCAGAATGCGGCGGAACTGATGTCGCCGGGAACTTCGACGTCTGCTGCGGTCAGCGGGCCCGGTGATATGGATATCGAAAGGCCGTCGACCTCGATCTGCGCGCCCATGGCGGACAGCATGCGCTCGGTGTGGTCGCGCGATTGGCCGATCTCCTGCAATCGCGCCTGCCCGTTTGCTCGAAGGGCAGCCAGTATCAAAGTCGACTTGAGTTGGGCGCTTGCGACGGGCAGGTGGTATTCAATCCCCTTCAGTTGACCGCCGGCGAATACTAACGGGGCCAGCGTATCGTTTCGCCGGCCCTTTATAACCGCGCCCATCCGGCACAACGGTTCGACCACTCTCCCCATGGGCCGGGAATTTAGCGAGCTGTCGCCCGTCATGACCGCCAACATGTCTCGTCCGCACAGGACGCCGGACATCAAGCGCATAGTGGTGCCGCTGTTGCCTGCGTCGAGTGTGACCGCCGGTTCGGCCAGGTCGTCGGAGGCGCCCGTTATGCGGAGCGTGTCCCCTGAATCGTCGGAGGCCGGCTCCCGTTCGATCTGAACGCCCAGGGCCCTCATGATGTTGACCGTAGACGTGCAATCGGCTCCGGGTGAGTAGTTGGTCACCACGGCGTCGCCGTCCGCAAGGCTGTTGAATATGACGGCCCGGTGTGAAATCGACTTATCGCCGGGCGCTTTAATCACGCCCCGCAGGGTCGAAGGTTGACTGACTGTTATGGCCATGTTGTCAGGAGTTATCGCAGGCGGGACCGGTCATACTTGGTCGGGTCCCGTTTGCTGTCGCCGGTCCTGCCGAGCAGCCTGGCGCCGGCGCCGCCCAGGAACATCTGCATGATCCCCTCACCTGCGCTGGGCAGCTGACCGTGCAATGAGGTTTCGGACCCGGGTTCGATTCCTGCCACTACGCGAACGCGGGCCTCCCATGAATGGACAAAGGTGTCCATAAGCTGACCGTCGGGGTCTTCACGGTCTTCGTCATCCTGGATCAACGTCTTCATGCCGTTGAGGCGGTCCGTGACCTGTTCGATCCAGTGGACCAACATGTCTGAGTTGGTGTTGCACATGGCGTAGTTCGCCGCCGGGTCCACCTCCGCCAACTCCGTCATGCTGTTGAATTCGCTGCTGGCGAAGCGGCTGATTTCCCGCCAGGAGGGGCTGGAGGCGGCCGTGGACATCAGGGCAGCCGAAACGAGCGTCGGCAGCCCGTTTACCGCGGCCATGTAGCTGTCGTGCTCATGCGCATCTACGAAAAACGCCTTGGCGTTGAGGGACTCGACAAGGTTGGTTACCTCAGCGACTGAGGCCTGGGGCGTGCTGGGGCTCGCGACTACGGCCCACCTCGAGCCCGCAAATATGGCGCCGGAAGCGTTGTCCTGGCCCGTCTGGCCACCGCCCACGAGCGGGTTGCCGCCCACGAATCCGATTCCAGATGGGAGGATCTCTTCCGCGACTTCGATGATGGCGCGCTTCGTGTTGGCGGTGTCAGTAACGGTTGCGCCGTGCTTCAGGTGGCGGGAAGCTGCTTCGAGAACTTCGGGTATGGCGTAAGCGGGAATTGCCAGGACGATAATGTCTGCGCCCTGGACCGCCTCATCCAGGTTCCACTCGGCCCTGTCAGCAGCGCCAATCTTCGTTGCCTGGTTATGAACCCTGCGTTCGCCGTCGTAGCCGACAACCTCGACCTTATTACCGTGTGCTGCTCTTATCGCCATTCCAAGGGAGGAGCCTATGTAGCCCAGCCCGATAATGGTTATGCGGTCCATCGGTTTCCTCTTTCTTGTTGTCCGGGTGATCCATGCCGGGGTTACCGGACTATGTCGCGCGACGGATTCCTTTCAGGGGATATTGCGGTCGGCCGCACGCGCAAGGCATTTATCAAAGTTATCAAACAGTCCGATTGTCCGGCCGAGTTTCAAGCAGGGCAGGGCATCGCAACCGGCTGGGGTTTAGTCATCCCCCCAGTCGTCCTCGTCGTAGTCAGGCTGGGTGGGGATGGTCCCGTGCTCACGGGTCATCGGCAACGTGGGCACCCTCTTGCCCCGGTCCTCGCGTTGTTCGAGGTTTGCGATAGCGTCACGCAGTTTGGCCAGTTCCTTTAGATCGACGCTGTCGGCGTCGAAGAGCAAGGCCGATACGGGTAGATCGCGCAAGGCCTCGAGGGCATCCGCCGACGGCAAATTCGAGACCTCCAGGAAGACGTGCATGTTGAACAGGGACACGGTCTCCTGCAGGGCGATTATGTTGGCGACGGTTTCCAGGCTCGATCCGCCGTCGTGTTGAATGACGATGAATTCGAACGGCATGTCTTCGATGGCGCGTGCGCGCCGGTCGGTCAACTCGCCGGTCAGAGCAAAACCCCGGTCCATGCCGTCATCGCGCAGGACCACCGATCCGGCCGTTTCGGCACTAATAAGGACGAACTGGCAACCTGCTTCCTTGAGGGCGTCCAATGCCTCCGAACCGGCACGCGCCAGGGATACTCCCCAGGCGCCTTTACAGTCGTCGGGAGGATTGGGAATCACAGCGCCGTCGACTTCGAACACGATGAGGTCGAGTGCGGCGGCCACATCCCCGGGAGTCTGGCCGCGGCTCGTCCTGCCTGCCAGGAGAATCAGGGGCGTCTTGCTTCGACTTTGCTGCTGGCCGAAGCCGATCCGGGCAGGATCGGTCTGGCCAAGCCGCGAAAGGGTATCCGCTAGCCTGCTCAACCGGCAGATCGCCCTTCCGGACCTGAAGTTCCCCTCTGCTGGCGGAGATAGTCTTCCAGTTCCTGGAGGATCTCACCGGGTTCCGGGTGCCGGGACGCTTCCTCTTCGGTGTCGTAGCGTTCTTCGAGTCGCTTGACGTACCCGGCAATCTCCTGTTCGCCTTCCAGGGCGCGGGTGAGGTTGGCGGCGTACTCCTCGGACTCGATCCTGAGTTCGTCCATCTCCATTTCGCGTGGCAGGAACTGCTGCAACTCTCGAAGAATGGCGTGAGCGAGAGAGGGGTTGTGGGCGACCTGTACGTAGTGAGGGGCGTGTCCCCACAGGCTCACCCAGGGCACCCCGCGGCTTGCGTAACGGTCCGTGACGACCGAGGTGATTCCGGACGGCCCTTCGTACGTTGGGCGCGGGAAGCTCAGCCCCTCGTAGCCCGGTCCCAGGTCGTCCTGTCCCGCCGAGACGGTAACGCGCGGCGATCTTGTGTGGGGCACGGAGTCGAGCAGGGCGCCGACCGTGATCAACAGGTCGACGTTTGCGGGATCGGCTATCTCGAGCAACTGGTCGGCATAGCGCCGCCACTGCAAGTGGGGTTCGACCCCCAGGAATACGATGACGTCCTTCTGGCCAGGCGCCGCCGATTCGTCAGGTTGCCAGTAGAAAAATTCGTTTGTTGGCCAGTCCAGCAGCCGGACACCGTCCTCCCGGTAACTCACGACCGGCCGTTGCTGGGAGAAGTCGTAAAAGTGCTCGTGGTCGATATAGGCGAACTTCCTGGTTGGAAGCCGACGGTTGACCTCTCGAATCGTCCGGCTGGCGGCTTCTGCCGCGTCCGGCCAGCCGGCCCAGGCTGCGATCAGAATCGTGCGCCTGAAATTGGGCCGTTCGAGGTATGTCAGGGTCGGCGAGTCGCCGGGACGTGATTCGACCGGAGAACCGGCCTTTCGACAACTAATTTTGGATAAGGCCACAGTTTAGCACCGGCCCGTCAACGTGGCACGGGGTGGTTGGTTGCGTGCCGGGGAACACGGGGTTGAAACTCGCCTATGCGTTGATCAGTGTGAGACGTAGGCGCGGGAGGGTGGGTTTGAAACCCACCCCTACGGAGTGGGCGTAGGGCGGCCGGGTTGCGAGACTTGAACACGGGTCCCTCTTGTCCACTGGCTACTATCGCGTCATGAATTTGACCAGGGATTGGTCGTAGGGGAGGGTGGAGCAATCGAACCGGGGGAAGAGAGGAACGAGTACTGCCGCCATGGGGGTAGCGGCTGACAGTTCACCGACGGCGAGTTCCGCAAGGAGAGGCAGGGACGCCACGTCTTCTGCGTTGTAACGAACCAGCGTGTCCAACGCCTGGTCCTCGCCCTGTTGGGCCATTTCCCACATGGTGACGGCGTGCCGGCCGTCCAGGTCTGACAGGCCGCCGCGGCGAGCCAGGCCGGTTGCGCGTTCGATTTTCTTGAGGCCGCCGCGGTATCCGAGCCCAGCGAGGACCCACCGGAGGTCCATGTGGGCGAATCCGCCTGGCAGTTCGCCGAACTCCTTACGCAGAAAGGGCAGGTCGAACGACGCTCCGTTGAAGGTGACGATCAGCTTGTAGCTGCTAAGGCGGCCCAGGAATTCGTCGAGGTTGTCGCCCCGGACGAAGGCATGGAATCCGGAGTTGTCGAGAATCCCGACCATGGTGGTGTAGGAGTAGTCCGGCGACAGGCCCGTCGTTTCGATGTCCAGGAAGGCGGTGTCATCGATGAAATCGTTGTACAGCCGCCATCGTTCGGTGCCTGTGAGGCGTTGCGCGAACCAGTCCGGGTCCCGTTGATTCAGTTTGAGTGCGGAATGTTCGAGTTCGCTGGATTGCCGCGCGTCGGCTTGATCGGACCGGGCGAGTTCATCCCAGTCGGTGATGCCCTGTTCCCACCAGGACTCTTCTGTGACGCGCCCGACGCCGGTCAGGTGCAGGAAGGAATGGGTCAGCAGGGGAGGGCTCCTGTGGACGACGGTTGCGCGGTTACGCGCATGGGGCGTAACCATGCCCACCCGCGCCCCACCGTGGGTACCGGGTTACCCCGGCACGACGACGTGTGGGTTGGCCGGGCAGAGTCCAGAGCAATGCGGTAGTTGGAATCAGGGTCGGCTGTAGGTGCCCGTAAGTTTGCCGGTTGCGAGGACCTTGCCCTGGAGAGAGGTTATGACGTCCTCGCCGCTTGCGCCTTCGGTCAGTGACAGTGACTCGTTCAGCGCGTAGACCCAGAAGCGGTATTCGTGTTCGCTTCCCTGTGGTGGACAGGGTCCTCCGTAGCCGTTGTTGCCGAACCCGTTCTGGCCGTGGACGGCGCCTTCCGGCAGGGTGGTCGCGTTACCGACCCTTTCCGCCAGTGCCCGTATGTCGACCGGCAGGTTGATGACGGTCCAGTGAAAGAAGGTGCCGCCGGGAGCGTCGGGGTCGTCGGCGACTATCACGATCGAATTGGTGCCGTCGGGGGGAGTGTTCCAGCGAAGATCGGGAGAGAGGTCTTCGCCGTCACAGGTGTACTTCTGGGGTATTTGCCCACCTTCGGAGAAGGCATCGCTGACGACGGTGAATTCAGTTACGACCGCTACTGTCGTTGCAGAGCCCGGCTGGGCCGCAGCCGGCTGGGCGGCTGAAGACTGCTGGCCGGTGGGCCCGGTGGGCTCCGGCTCGTCGTCGCCACAGGAAATCACGATGAAGGCCATAGTCGCCAACAGTGAAATTGCGACCAGTCCGCGCAACACAGGCAATTCAGTCCTCCTTTGCCTGTTCGTTGTATGGCAAGCGTTCATTTACGAAGTCTCTTACGTCTCCGGCCACCTCGAGGGCTCTCTCGGAGTCGAGACTTTCGTAGGTCTCAGCCGGCACTCCACCGGGCAGGCCCGAGGGGTATCGTGCGCCGAGAAAGTGTTTGTCGAGCAACATTGCGACCGACCGTATGAAGTCGAAAGAGGGGTCCAGCGCCATTGCGTCCTGGCACAGGTCCGAAAGGGAGTGGCCCCAGACGCTTTCGGCGCCTTTCGAGTAGAGGTAGCCTGCCACTGCTTTTTCGGCGGATTGATGGCACATGAAGCAGGCCAGGGCGTGGCGCCCGGACTCGGCTGCCATGCGCGCGTCGTTCAGGTCGTGTTCGGACTGGGCCAGCCACCGCCTGGCCTGGGACTCAGCAGTCAGGTCAGCCGTCGTCAAAGAGCATCTCTCCGTATGCCTGAGTCTCGATCAGCAACGGATCGGAACCGGCAAGTTCTTCAAATTCATCGGGCGTATAGACAAGGAACCTGATGCCGACCGTCGGCCGCAGGTGGGTCACCCAAAAGTCGGCCCTCCGGTGGAACGGTTCCGTGGTTTCCTGGATGAGGACCAAATCCAAATCAGTGTCGGGCCGGATCTGTCCCTTCGCCACGTCGCCAATGAGGTAACCGCGTTTAGCCCCGAGCGGGGGCATTTCCATGGTGAAGCGTTCCAGTTCCGCTTCGAGCAGCATCCGGCGCTGTCGGGAAAACCCGAACATCATTGGCACGGGAACATCGTCCGCTGGGCGTCAGGAGTCATCTGGGGGGATCGGGTTCTTGCAGCGTCGGCCTTGGCCGTGTCAAACCGTGTAGAGCGTCGGGCTCTTCCGCGGCGGGGCGATCTCTCCCTCGGCGAGGCGGTAGGCCTCTTTCTTGTACACCTGCACACGGTGCCGGCCGAAGTCCGGCACGTACATGAGGCCGTCTGGGCCGATTCGCGATGCGCAAGGCGACACGAAATTCTTCTCCGGTTCCGTGCTGACGGTCTCACGGGCCCTCAACGCGGGTCCGTTGTTCTGGATGTATCTTCTGCCGATCTTTGACAAGGTGGCGTCACCGGTGAACTGCCGCACGTACCGCCCGTTGGGGTCGAACAACTGGATGCGGTTGTTTCCGCGGTCTGCGACGTAAATATCGCCGTGGAAGTCCACCTCGATCCCAGCCGGGCGGTTGAGTTGGCCGTTGCCGCTTCCTGAACTGCCGAAACTCATCAGGTGGTCCCCATCCGGCGTGAAACGCTGGACGCGGTCGTTACGCCAGTCCGAGACGAGGACCATGCCCTCGTCGTCCACGGCGACTCCCCAGGGCATGTTCAACTGCCCGTCGGCGTCTCCCAGCGACCCGAATCCAGACACGTAATCTCCGTCCCTGGAGAATTTCTGGATGCGGTGGTTCATGGTGTCCGAGACGTATATGTTTTCGTCCGCGTCGAACGCCATTCCGGATGGACGGTCCATCTCACCGGGCGCCGAACCATGTGTGCCCCAGGCCTTGATCAGATCGCCCTTAGGGTCGAGTACGAACACCTGGTGTTTCGCCTCATCGCTTACGAAGAACGTGCCGTCACCGGCCCGCAGAAGGGTGACCGGCCACTCGAAGTGGCCTCCTCCGATGGTGCCGAGGTCTTCGTCATCCCAGTTAATGAGCCTCAGGTTGTTGCCGATGCCCTTCTGCCTGCACAGCACGTACAGGATTCCGTCGTCACCGAACGCAATATCCACCGGGTTCTGGGTGACCCGGCGCATGCCCAGCGTTGCGTAGTAGGGGTAGCCCGCCCTGAGCAGGGCGTAGGGACGGCTACCGTTAGAGGTGTCTTGTGCCTGCATGGCCCTTTATCCCCAGATGAATCGTTGATACTTGCGTTCGACCGAATTCGGGGTCGAACATTTCAGTTCGATTGTGATTGTGTCGCCTGTGTGGAGTGCGAGGGCGGGATTGAAACCCGCCCCTACGACGTTGGGTCCTGTCCTGAATCCTGATTAAACGCCTACGAGGGTCCTTTTGAACGGGTTGATCTGCTCGTACTCCCCGTTCACGAAGTCCTTTGGCTCGATGCCCATCCATTGTTCGAGCATTGTGCCGTAGATGCCTCGGAAGTCGATCGTGTGACGCATGTCCTCGTCGTTGAGCCAGTCCTTGCGCTCGATGGACGGGTACTCGGAGTAGAGGCCTCCGTCGACGTGCTCTCCGATGATGAATGCGCCGCCGCCCGAACCGTGGTCGGTGCCGCTCCCGTTGTCCTGGATCCTGCGGCCGAACTCGGTGAATACGAGGATGGCAACCTCGTCGGCAGCGTCGTGTTCGCGGAGGTCGGTCAGGAAGTCGGAAATGGCGGTGGAGAGCTCGCCGAGGAGCTTGGCGTGTACGGGCACTTCCTGGGCGTGGTGGTCGTAGCCGCCGTGCTGTGTGTAGAAGATGCGCGTGCCCAGGCCCGCGGTGTGCACTCTCGCCACGTCCCTCAAACTCTGGGCAATCGGGTTGTCGGCGTACTCGACGGTCGACGTGTATCGCTCCGGGGCTACGGAGATCATGTCGGCGCCGCGCAGCACGTCCTGGCCGGTCTGGCCGAGGTAGTCCATGACGACCCCGGAGCCTACGGCGGGGGTGTAGACCCGCTTGAATGTGTCGAGCCGTCTTTCCCGGTCCTGCTGTATCTCGATGCCTGTCATAAGGCCGTAGTTGTCGAGATTGCCGACCGACGTGGCGGTTACGCCCGGGGCGGCCATGGCGCGGGGGAGGCCACGGCCGAAGCTGACGCCGGTCAGCGGGTTCTTGCCCTCCGGGTCAATGGCCCGGATCACCTTGGCCAGCCAACCTTCCGTGGCGATCTCGTTCGGCTCGCAGGTGTGCCAGATGTCCATCGCCCTGAAGTGGGACCGGCTGGAGTTCTCGTAGCCGATGCCCTGGACGATGGCGACGTTGCCCTCGTTATAGAGGTCCCGCAGCACGCTTGCGGACGGATGGAAGGCGAGTTCCCCGTTGATGGGCAGGGCCTTGTCCTCCGGAATGCCGACCAGCGGCCGCACGTCGTGGTAGATCCCGTTGGTGAACGGGATCACCGTATTCATGAAGTCATTACCGCCCGAAAGCTGGATGATTACCAGGACGGGTTCTTTTTTCTTTCCGTTTCGGCCGTTTTCCATGCCGGGACGCCTCCTGTCAATCAAGCGAACTGGTATTCCCTTGTCGCCACGACAAGGGTCAACATCTCCAGGATCCGCTCTTCACTTCGCGTACGTTCGGACTCGTTGCCGAAGGTGAGTTCGCCCTCTTCTTCGGCCGTGCGTATCAACTCCTGCCTGGTCTCCGGCGTCAGCCCGACGAAGCCCGACACCTCTTCGACCGTGTCGACGAACTGCTCCGCGGAGATGGGCGCTCCGGACGCCGTCAGCGCGTCTACGATGCGGCGTATACCGGGTTTTTCCGGGTCGCTGACCATGTCGACGGCGTAGTTAACTCGTTCAGTGAGAGTTCCCCCGTCGATCCACTCCTTGCCCGTGTGCCATCCCTCGACGGTGGGCGGGTCCATGAGGCGTTGGCCCATGGCTGCCAGTATGCCCTCGGTGCCCTCCAGGCCGGGTTCGACTGTCCGGAATTCACCGGTGAGCTTGATGACGCCGGCCACGTACTCGGTGGGTGACTTGACCTTGGAGTGCATTGTGTTCTTGAAAAAGTCCGAGTTGAAGAGCGTCCTCATTACCGAGCGCATGTCGGCGTCGGATTCCTGGTATGAGGCGATCAGTTCGTCGACTGCGGCCGGGTCCCTGGGTGGTTCGATGCTCCATGCCGGCACCTGGGACTCGTCGGCGACGAAGAAGTTGCACAGATGCCTGCAGATGAACCGTGCAGTGGCTTCCTGCTTGACGATGATGTCGATGATGTCTTCGCCGTTGAAGTTCCCGGTGTGGCCCAGGAAGGTCTTTTCGCCGTCATCGTGATCGTCCGGCCGGTAGACGAACTTGCTGTCGAAGTGGCCGTATGGATAGAGGGGCAGGGGTTGCTCGAAGGTCCAGCCGGTGAAGGCCCTGGCCACGTTCTTGATGTCGGTCTCGGTGTAGTTCCCGATGCCCATTGAGAAAAGTTCGAGCAGTTCCCGGCCGTAGTTTTCGTTTATCGCCCCGTCGTGGTTTTCGCAGTTGTCCAGCCAGTAGATCATGGCGGGGTCCTGAGACAGGCGCAGGAGGATGGTCCTCAGATTCAGCAGGCCCGTCTCGCGGAACATCTGGATCTGGTCGATCATCGTGGGGGTGTGTTCGCTCTTGGTCCAGCCGGTTGCAAAGACGTGATGCCAGAAAAGGGCCATCTTTTCTTCGAGCGGCCGGTGCGAATTGGTCATCCGGTACATCCACCGGGCGTTCCATTCGCCCGGATTGTCTTTGCTCGTGGTGTGCGGCAGGTACCGGGAAACGACATCGTCATCGACCCCTTGCACGCTCTCTGAATGGAGTAATTCTTCGACGATGTCCTCGTAAGGCCGGCCGGCGAGCCTATCGAGGTCCTCCGCCGAAGCCCCAAAACCGGCTCTTCGAAGCAAATGTGCTGTCAGTTGGCGGTTTTCGTCTGTCATCTATCACCCTCCGGTAGCTACTCCAGACGAGTCTAACCATCCGTAATTCTACAATTCGGCGCGGCCGATTCGCGGCCTCGATGGCGGCTGATTTGCGCGCGCCGCCCGCGTGCGACTAGTTGGCGCGCAGGCATTTCGCACACTTTAACGCATGTTTGGGGTACAGGGACTACGATTCAGCCTGCCCGGCAGAACTACCGGACGTCTTGCGAGCAGTGCTTCAGGCGGCGTTTGCTTCCAGTTTTGCCATTTCCAGGGCGAACCACATCGCCATCGCTCCTCCCCGTTCGTCCAACCCCGACACTGCCGGGCGGTCCAGGTATTCCCTGACCGAAAATTGGGGTCCGGTTCCGGCGCAGACATCTACCAGGCCGCCGTTTTCGTCGATCGATTCCGACGCGGCAGCCCAGGTGCGTGTCAGTCCCGGAAGGTAGGCTGCACCTAACCAGCCCTGACGGACGCCGCGGGCGAGCGCGATTCCCAGCATGCAGGTGGCGCTCAGTTCTTCGTAGGAGCCGGGGAAGTCCGTCAACTGCCTTTGTTTCCCCGATGGCGCGGCGTGGGCGAGCATCGCCTTTAGATGGGAGCGATGGGCCTTCGAAAGTTCCGTGCGGACGGGCGAATCGGGCGGGAGGTATGTCAGCGCCTCCGCATACCCGAGGGCTGCGAACCCGTTGCCGCGTCCCCATGGGAACCTGGAGTTTTGACTGTGGTCGAACAACCCGTCCGGCCTCTGCACACCCGACTCCAGGCAGTTCGCCATGAACGTGTCGAGCAAGTTGCTGTAGCGGTTGTCGCCTGTCAATTGATGTGCCTGTCCCAGCACGGTGGCGACGAAGAACATGTCTTCCACGCGAAAGTCGTCATCGGCAGGGGGAGGCGGGAGGGAGTCGCCGCCGTCCTCGAATTGGTTGGCTGCAGCCAGGAACAGGTTTCTGGCCTGCTCGTCGCCGGTTATTCGGGCCAGGTCACAAGCCCAGGTGAGACCGGCGAGCGCGGCGCCGTCTGGGCCTGACTCGAGAAACGGGCCCGGGTCGGCGAGCAACGCCTGCGCGATCCGGCGGATATTTCCCGTGGGGTCATCCTGAGTGATGCCCATTTCCCAGGCGGTCAGCCGGCCTCCAATGGAGACGCCCTGCGTGTAGACGACCGGGTCGAGCGTGTACCCGTAGACCCCGACGAGGGAGCGCACTACGTCTGCCGGGCTGCGACTTTGCCGCTTTGCGAGCGTGCGCCGTGCGCCTGACGGTCCGATCCCGACAGCGTCCACGGTGGATATAACTCGCTCGATTTCGGCGCCCAACTCGCCCCGAGGCGCGATGATCCTCAATCCTGAAATGGGGCCCGGGGCATCGCCTGCGCCCCGGCCAAATGCGCCGAGCAACGAGTCGTCCTCGATGCCGGAATTGGTCGCGCCAAAGGTCTTAGCGGTCTCGCGGTCTGTCGCTTGACGCTTAGCCGAATCACCCTCGCGTAGTTCCACGATCAGGTCGGGGGCGAGATGACTTACCCACCGCCAGAGGTAGCGGGCTACAGGGTCGGAATCGTGGTCGAAAAACCCGTCGACGGGCGGGTAGGGCGTGGATTTGGGAACGCCGGACACGCCGACGAACGGGGACGGGACGACCGAGATTGCGGGGACCTCGCGTTTATCATCTCGCAACTGTTGGGCCAAGTCCGCGATGGCGTCGAGGACTACATCACCCGGAGTCCGGCCGGAAAGGTCGCCGACGAACAAGATGCTCGCCCGCTGGCTCTCGCGGTCGTAAGCGTTCTCGTGAACAAGGGCATCTACGACCCGACCGTCCCTGTCTACGCCGCAGGCGTCGCGTATCCAATCGTCCGGTGTTATGGCAGGGGGTTTTTGAGGCATGGCTCAGGTCAGTCGGGTGGCCCGTGTGTTTGAGACTGGGTGGGGTCCTACTTCAGTTTTGCGAGCCGAAGTCACACGGCGGCCAGGGTCTTGGCGGCTTCGGGGGCCCACTTCGAGCCGGGGTTTGCCTTGAGCAGTATGTCGAGGCTGTAGATGGCGTCTTCGTCGCCGGCGCGGGCTCGGGCGATGGCGTCCATCACGCCCATGTCGGCGAAACTGTCGTCCCACGGCACGATTGTGAGTTCCGATTCATCCCAGTAGTAGCGGAGTTGATCGTCTTCCGGCCAGCCGGCGTAGATCGAGTCCCAACCCCACCTTGTGCCGGCGCCGCTAAGGTGCGGAGTCAGTTGTTTGTCGTTGATCACGTCGTTTGCGGACTGGTACCGGTTGTCCAGGGAAAGCCGGATGTGTTCGTCCGTCTCGTTCGGCAACGCCTTGTGGACCGTGAGGCTGTGGAATATAAGCGCGTCGCCGACCTCGTAGTCGGTGGTGTACCAATTTCCGCACAACTGGTCTTCATCGATCTTCAACATGCCGGCGCCGAGTGAAAAGTGGTGGCTGAAAATCTCCTCCGACCACGGCCTGGGGTGAATGGCGAGTCCACCCAACTCCACGGGGCAGTCCGACAGGGGTGTCCAGCAAGTGAGAGTTTTGTAGGAGCCCTGGAAGTGAACGAAGTCCTGGTGGACCGGTGTGGTGTGTCGTTCCGACTGGGGGAAGGACATATGAGCGACTTTGCTGGGGTGGACCAGCACCTCACCGTCTACCAGCTTTCCGATGGTTTCCACGACTTCAGGCGCGTGCGCCACGGCGTGGAACGAATGGAGGCCGTACAGGCGGTGGTAAAGCTCGAGGTACGGCGGTTCGCCTTCTGCACAACTCTTTCGCTTGTCGACGCGTCCCTCGGACGGATCGGAACCAGGCAGCAGCCAGCCGTGTTGCCGGTAGAGCTCGAGGATCTCAATCCTGAGGTTGCGAATCCGGTCCGGTTCGATGAGCCTCTTGAAGAACAGGTAGCCCTCTTTAAGCAGCCTCGACTTCAGGTCATCGGGTGAGCAGAGGATGTCGTTCGAGACCCTGAATTCCCTGAGTTCGGGTTCCATTGTTTTGGCTGACCTTTGAAACAGGGGTTGAGGCCGTTTCCCTGTCTGTTTCGAATGTGTGCCTCGTTGAGGGATTTTAGATTGGCCGCGGCGAAAGCCCCTGAAACGGACCCTGCAACATCATATCGCGCCGCGGCCAGCCCTAACCTCGAACGATGCCCGGGGGTCGGCTCTCATGACGTTGCCGTCAGGGGAGCGACGGAGAACAGCACGTGGAAGGGTTTGCAGTAGATCACCACGGACCCGTATGCCGAGATGTCCAGGTCGGCGGGGATCACGTAGTTCTGGTTTCCGATGTTGCCCTTGAGGCGGTCCAGTTCCACGTAATCGTACTGCTGGAATTCGCCCTTGTCGCTTACGTCGGCCGCTTTGCTCAGCAATACACGCAGGTCGGGGCCGTTGGTTACCCGAAAGTCCTCGAACCTCAAGACGTGTGAGCCGTCCTCAAGCTGGTAGACGGTCGCCGTACCGGATCCCTTATGGAAGCTGTCGGCATCCCGGAAGTTGCCCATGGACAGTACCATCGCCGCACTCATGGCGGGCATCATCGGCTCCGTCATGGTGTTGTCCATCTTGGCCATGGTGGCCATCGTGTCTTCGACTTCCTCCCGGGTGAAACCTTCAGGGATGTCGGCAGAGACGGTCAGCGGGAACTCTTCGTCTACGGTGGTGTTGATGAAGAGAGGAGAAGCAAGCCACCACGCCAGGGCGATGGCGGGGATGGCGGCGATGAGGGCTGCCGCGGTCAGAATCTTGCGTGTTCGAGTCTTTATGAAAAAGTTGAGGATGTTCATGTGGCACCTCGCCGATCAGATTTAGTTCGCTACTTCGGTGACTGCGCTTTCCGGCAGTTCTAATGATTTAGATGCCCTCCGCAGGCGCGTGGATGCGGAGTCGATGTACATGTAATGGGATTGGAGCCAACGCCCGGATTCGAACCGGGGACCTGCTGTTTACGAAACAGCTGCTCTGCCTCTGAGCTACGCTGGCTCTGCCGATATGCGGGTGGCTGGGCCTGATGACCGGCCACCGGCGAAATTCTCGGAACGGCGCGGCAAACGGAAACCGCAGCAGGGGTGTCTCGATGCGACACCCGGCGTTCGCTTCGATCTGGCCGGCTGTTCGCCGATCCCGCGACATCAACGATTCCATTTGCCTCTTGCATTAATCATATCCGCCCCGGACGAAAAAGTTCGCTTCCGACGACCTGTAACGCGGGATGAAAACGCGGTAATATTTCGACAAATGGGAATGCGAAACGACTTCATCTATTCTTGCGCTATCGTGGTCCTGCTGACTGTGGCTGGACTCGTCGGCGCTTTCGTTGGCGGGGGCATTGGCCTGGCGGTCTTCGCCGTCATTTCGGCGGTCGGGTTTTTCGGCATTTCCCGACTGGCAGACTCGCCAAAACCTGAACGTGAGTCCGGTCAGGGCGGCGAGTAGCAGACTCAGCCCGGTCTACGCGACGCGGAACCAGGCAGGGCAGGGCGGTTCCGGGACCGTCGGTATCGACTAGCCAGGCGGCTAAAGTCCGATCCTCGAGTTGCCCGAGACTTCCGGATTGATGAAGTTCTCCGGTCGTTCCCCGTTCAGCACCCTAACCACTTCCCGCGCGGTGCGAACTTCCAATTCGACGGTTGACGCCTGGGAAAAGAAGGCCGTATGGGGCGTGATGATCACGTTATCTAGCGCCAGCAGCGGGTGATCGTCCGGAGGAGGGGCGGGTTCCAGCACGTCGAGGCCCGCGCCTCCGATTTGGCCGCTGGCCAAGGCGTGCGCAAGGGCCATTTCGTCGATGAGTCCGCCGCGTGCACAGTTAATGACGATTGCGTCGTCTTTCATCGCTTCCAACTCGGCTGCGCCGATCATGTTTTCGGTCGACGGCATGAGCGGCACGTGGACTGTGATGAAATCGCTCTCCCGTATCAAGTCGTCGAACGACACGCACTCGACGCCATCGATGTTCGTACCTGATTCGATCAGCGGGTCGTATGCGACCACCTTGCCGCAGAACACCGATCCCCGAGCAGCGACGGCGCGCCCGATCCGGCCAAAGCCGACGATGCCCAGCGTCGCTTCCCTCATCCGCTTCATGGACTGGTTGAGCTTGAGATCGGCCCAGCCGCCCTTCTTGACCAGTTGGTCGTGCTGGCCGAGCCGCCTGTTGAGCGCGAGGACCATCCCGATGGCGTGATCGGCCACCTCGTCGATGCAGTAGTCGGGAACGTTGGTGACGACGATACCCAGCTCGGTGGCCGTGGCTATGTCGACGTTATCCACGCCGATGCCGTATCGCGATGCGACGACGCACTTCGGGGCTGATCGCAGGACCTTGCCGGTCACGCTTACGAAGCAGAACATGATGGCGTCGACGTCGGTCGCCAGGGCCGACAGCGTCTCCTCCGACCCGTCAGGCGCCACCACCAGTTCAACGCCTGCCGCCTCGAGGATTTCCCGTTCGGCGTCCAGATTGGGCCATACGTAGTCGGTTATGAGTACTTTCTTGTCCATGGGGTACAGGATATCTGCGGTGGGCCTTGTCGGGCCAGCGGGAGCGCACATTTGGGCCGGCTACGCCGGCGACGCCAGGGGTTTGAAGTGGCAGCCCTCGACGAAGAAGTCGAAGAAGTCCGGCTCCGTCTCCAGTTCAACGTGTTCGACCGTTTTGACGAGCTCTTCGATCTTGCGGCGCAAAGGCCCGGACATGAGCATGATGGTCGCCCCTTCGAGAGAGGCGTTCCCGACTTTTTCGATGCGGTCTTCCGGCACGTCTGCGATGAATCCGATGGCTATGGCGTTGCCCGCGTTCACATAGTTGGCGAACCCACCTGCCAGGTAGAGTTTGCTGAACTTATCGATGGGCAGTCCGTAACGGCGCAGGACTATCGACTGGCCGCAGAAGTTGGCGGCCTTGGCCTGTGCCAACGCGGAGATGTCGGCCCTGGAAATGGTCAAGTCCCGTTCAGGAACAAACGCAAATTCAGAGGCCTCTTCATCGAGTTGGCCCAGTTCGGTCATGATGCCGTTGCGGCGCAGTTCAGCCAGCAGGTCGATGAGACCGGAGCCGCAGATGCCCTGGGGTTCGGCGTCGCCGATCGTCTTCCACTCCGTCCGGCCGTTGTTGATGACGACAGACTCGACGGCGCCCTCGTAGCCCGGCATCCCGTACTTGACGCTGCCGCCTTCGAAAGCGGGGCCGGCGGGGCACGAAGCCGCCAGCATCCGGTCCCGGGTACCGATCACGACCTCGGTGTTGGTGCCGACGTCCACCAGGATGACGGGCTCGGTCTGCTCATCCATGCCGACGGCCAGCATATCGGCAGCGACGTCCGATCCGACGTGCGACCCGACCAGAGGGCCGCCGTAGACGGACGCGTCGGGGTGGATCCTGACGCCGAGTTCGGAGGCGGACGTGTAGATGGCCGTGGTGTCGCGCCGGTTTTCAATCATGTCGGTCTCAGTTGAAGACCGGTACGGTTTCAGTCCGATCGGCTGGACGTCGAGGCCGAAGAACAGGTCCCGCATGGTGGAGTTTCCGGCAACGACCACCTCGTAGATTTGCCTGCGGCGGATGCGTTCGGCCCTGCACATCTCTCCGATCTCGAAGTTGATCGAGGACAGCATGACTGCCTGAAGCTCGCCGGCGAACTTGCCGCCGTCGTAGGAGATGCGGTTCATGATGTCGCTGCCGCCGAAGCGTTGCGGGTTCTCGAACGACGCCGTCCGCACCACGGAGCCTGTCTCCATATCGACCAGGTTCATCACTACAGTAGTAGTGCCGAGGTCGACGGCCAGCCCGAATATCGAACCCCTGTAACGGTCTATGACCCGTGGACCGCCCGGACCGTTGAATACGACCTTGCCGTCCTGTTCCACCGTGTACGGGTCGGGTTCGTAGTCCCGGCTGATGCCCCGGGTGAGGATCCGCGGCTGGCGGCGAAGCACAGCGAACTCGACGTCCGCAGTCTCGTCATCGACGCGCGCCTGGCATGCAAGGCGGTAATCGCCCCGGAGAAACGACTCCGGCTCGGTCATGGGGCTGAGCGCGTCCCAACCCTGTTTGACCTCAACGATGCACTCGTGGCATTCGCCCGTACGGCCGCAGGAAGTGGGCACGCGAACGTGCAGGGAGTCGGCGTGATCGAAGAGAGTCTGGCCGGGTTCGAGTGCCAGCCGGGTGTTTCCGTGTATGAGTGGGGACATTGAGGGGAGAGACGGGGCAGGTACGGGTACGGAGCCAGTTGGCCGCGTGAGGCGCGTTTCACCAATGATAATTGCGCCGCTGAAGTAGCAGATGACTGTCGCGGGGCAATTGTGTCTGTGTCCATCTTTTCCAACTGATTCGACGGAATTGGGGATGTCTCACGTTTGTTACCCCCTTTGGCCGCAGTGATTGACTCAAAAGGTCCCAATGACGAGGGCGGCTGTTACTCTGATACACGGAACGTCTGCATGGCCGAAACTGGCTTAGACCTGGGTTTTGGCGTGGGTTGAGCGGGTTCTTTTCGAACAACCTGGTGACAGATACTTGAAACCATGAAGCTCCTGAAACTCCACGCGGAGCGCTACCGCAGCATCCGAAACGCCGAAATCGATTTCGGCGACCTCGACCTGTTTATCGGCGCCAACGCCTCAGGCAAAAGCACGGTTCTTGACGCGCTCCGATTCCTCCAGGAAGGAGTTCAGGCAAGGGATTTCAGGAATCCGGTTTCTACCCGGGGAGGTTTCGCCCAACTTGCCTGGAAGGGCGAATGCGCAAGGGACATTAGGCTGCAGGTGCGCGTGGACGGTGAGGACGAAGGAAAGTCTTACGAATGGTCGGTCCGGCTAATCAGTAACGCCCACGATTTTTACGTCTCGGAGCGGGTCGATCAGGTGGGCGGCGATAACCTGCTGTATTCCGAGAATGGTAAAGGCACATGGAGGTTCGGATATGGGGGTCAGGCCGATCTGGCCCAGGGACCGACATCGTGCGCCCTAGCTGCCGCCGCCGCGGAGGCCTCGTTCCCGGCCCGCGCCCTGGCGGATTTTGTAAGTAGGTGGGGCTTCTTTGACCCGAACCCGTTTCTGCTCCGCCACGACTGGGGCATGCTTGATTCGGGCAGGTTCGATCCTTACGGACGAAACCTGGCCGAAACATTGCATGGCCTCACGATTGCGTCGCCGGACCTATTTCATCAAATCGTCGACTCAACCCGTTCGATTGTGGGGCTGCCCTCGAGTATCGGGACTAGGGAGATTGAGGGACGGTTCTATTTCGTCCAGGAGGAACCGGGGCTTCAGTACCCCGTCCAACAGGCGGGAGTCTCCAGTGGGACGTTGCGCATGCTCGCTCTTATGACGGCCCTATATGGACACCCGGAGGCAAACCTCCTCGGCATCGAGGAGCCGGAGAACTACGTGCACCCTGCGGCCCTGTCTTCGTTTGTCGAGCACCTCATCGACGCCCGCGGCCGAGTCCAGATCATGATGACTACCCACTCGCCCATGCTTCTCGATCTCTTCGATGATCCGGCGGCGGTGCGCGTAGTAAGCCGCGGCGACGGGGCCGGAACCACAGTCGAGAATCCAATGAACGCCGGCGATGTTCGTCGTGCCCTCGAAGCCTCGGGATTCGGCCTCGGCGAATTCTACGAAACCACTGGCTTTGGTAACTAGCCGGGGTGGGTAAGCGCGTCGTCGTCGTCGCTTCGGGCCAGACCGAGCGACTGGCGCTCCCTCACCTCTTGAGCCATCTCAGATGCGCTGGGGTTTCGGTAAGCCAGGTCCGGATTCCGCCGCGCAACCGGGCGCTAAACGTGCGGATGGCCGAAAGGCTGATCAAGGCGGCGTGGTACAGCAATATCGCCGCGCCGCCGGACAAGTTTGTCGTCTTGGTGGACACAAACGGAAAGACCCCCGAAAACGTCGTTGGCCCGTTCAGCGAGACGCTACCGGGACGATTAGGAGGCGACATCAAGGCTGCTGTCCTGTTTGCATACGCGCAGCAACATCTCGAGGCATGGTTCTTTGCAGATTCTGTCAATCTCCGTCGTTGGCTAAACGGTCGAGACCTGGGAAGCGTCGACGCCTCCCGGCCAGATGAAATCCAAAACCCGAAACAACATCTGAAGAACCTGCTGGGCAGCAGGGTCTATACCGCTCGCGTGGCCGAAGAAATCGCAGGCGCGCTAGACGCTCATGTCGTCGCTCAGCGCAGCCCCAGTTTCAAGGGATTCGCGGAAGCGGTCTTAAACGGGCCCGTCAAACCCTGAAGGACCGCAGATACGGCGAAAATGCGGCCGTAAGGGCATATGTGCCGGCCGCGATTACATTTCCCAGGCGTCGCGGTAGTCCAGCTTGTCGCTGCCGGTGCAGACGGGGGGCGCGGCGGGGTCTTTCGTGAAGTATTGGTGACGGCAGCCGAACTTGGCGGTGCAGCGCGAACTGGCGTCTTTGTACGGGCAGCGCGTGAGGGTAACTTCCTCGGCCTTCACCGCGATTTCGCGGTAGATTGCGCTGAGGCGCTCCATGCTCGCCCTGAAGCGGTCGGCATCGACCGCCGGCGCGGCCTTGCCGTTTACAGATGGGTCCGGTTCGCTAGCCACTTCTGAGTTCTTCGAGCAGTACGATTAGTTCGTCGGCCTGGTCCACGCACTCGACCGCGTTTTCGCCATAGCCGTCTGCGCCCATTTCATCTGCGAATTCCTGGGTGACCGGCGCTCCGCCGACCATTACGCGAACTTCGTCCCGCAGACCCGCTTCTTCGATAGCGTTGATTGTACGTCCCATGTTGGGCATGGTCGTGGTCAGCAGGGCGGACATGCCTACCAGTTCGGCTTCGTGTTCTGCGATGGCATCGACGAATTCATCCGCCGACGTGTCGACGCCGAGGTCGTGCACCGTGTAACCGGCGCCGCGGAGCATCATGATGCACAGGTTCTTGCCGATGTCGTGAAGGTCTCCCTTCACCGTGCCCATGATTACCGTGGCCTTGGGCTCGACGCCCGCAGCGGAGAGAATCGGCTCGATGTGGGCCATGCCGGCCTTCATCGCCCTTGCCGCAACGAGCACTTCCGGCACGAAAATTATGTTGTCCCGGAACTTGACACCTACGATTGCCATGCCGGCGAGCAATCCGTAGTCGAGCACATGGTTCGCCGTATAGCCGCGTTCCAGGGCCTCTTTTGTGAGGCGGTCAATCTCCAGGTGCTTGCCGGTGATCAGGGCGTAGGCGATCTCCTGCATGAGTTCGTCGGACTGGTCCAGCGTTTCACCAATGTGCTTGCGTTCACCCGGGCGGGTGACCCATTCGAATTCTTGCTTCAGGCCGTCGTTGGTTATGGGCATGGTTTTATTCAGTCTCAACCTTGGAATACCGGCTGCCTAAAAGCCGCGCCGGTCCATGTTGTGTGGACAGGGTTAGTCCTTGGCAAAATGAGCTGCGTCGGGCGATCAAAAAATCCTGCAGTTATCAATTCTGGCCCTGAACAGGCAGTTCGGCCAGCGTGAAATCTACCGGATTGAGCCTTGTACTTGAATCGGAATTCTGCGCCTATCCGGGCATCCTCTCAGCGGCCCAATCTTCCACAGCGGCCGGGATTTCAAGCAGGTTTTCCAACTTGGTCTTCAAAGGAATTGCACATTCTGGAGCGATCATCTGGACTCCCGCCTCGAGCGCCCGATTCACTTCTTCGCGCACTTCCGCGGGGCCCCTGGCGTAGAGGGTCTGAGGGTTATTGATGTTGCCGACCAGCCTGATGCCGTCACCCACCGCTTCCATCGCCTCCTCGGGGTCGTTCCTGGAGTCGAAGTGAAAGGCGGCCATGCCGGACTGTGCGATGTAGGGCATCCGGTCCACCGTCTTGCCGCATATGTGCAGAATGATGGGCACGTCGAGTCGTTCGACCATTTCCTGGTGGATCTCCAGCAGGAATCGCTTGTAATACTCGCCGCTTACAAGGTCGCCGGTGGCGTGGTCGGGGAAGGTGAGCGCGTCGGCGCCGGCGTCTATCTGGGCCTGTCCGAACAGCACCGATATCTCCTTGAGATTGTGCATCGAACGCATGACCTCATCGGGGTCGTCGATCGTCGCCAGCAAGAACGGCTCCACTCCGAACACGTGGTAGGCGAGAGTCCACGGGCCCATCGTCTTGCCGATGATGGCCACGTCGTCGCCCACCTCCTGTCGGATGAGCCGAATGGACTCGGTTACGGCCCGGTTATCGGGGTGTTCAAGGAACCGGGGCGGAATTTTCACGTCGTCAGGACCCTTCCAGATCGGATTGGTCATGCGGACGGTCGGCCAGTTGTCCTTCTGCTCCCACTGCATGTCGCAGCCGAGGGCGGATGACTCCTGGATGATCGAAAAATAGGGCTGGATCGAGTCGAACCCCAACTCCGTGTAGCCGGTCACGGCGAGCCGAGCGTTCAGTTCGGGATCGCGACAGGCTTCGGGGAAGGGCGCATCGACGAGGTCCATGAGTTCCACCGTGGCTATGCTGGTGGGATTGGACACGGGCGGCCTGTCTACGGGCTTTCCTGCAAGTGCGTTCAGCACCCGTTCCTTCGGTGTCATTTCCTGGGTTACTGCCATCGCTATTGCTCCAGCCTGCGGGGTTGCGAAAGGGGACCGGTCAGGTCTTTTGGATCAGGTCTGCGAGAATCCCAACGTCTGGGTTGTCATCTGTCCGGCAAGTTCAGATGCGGCAAGCATGTTCTCTACCGCGCTGACGTTGCGGGCGAACGGCAACAGGACCCTGGCCATCTCATCGTGGCGGGCATTGTCAGGGAAGACGAAACTGTCGGGAGCGACGCGTTCGCATTCGCCGTACCGCATGAACCCGCCCACCACGGCGCGGATGCGGATTTGCGGGCGAGGGGCCTCGCCCTCAGCCGTGACGGTGTAGACGTATTTGTCATCCACCTGGGCGCCTGTGACCGTGAAAGTGAGCCTTGACTTCGTGTCCGGTGACGTAATCGGTCCATCCGGCGGCGCCAGCGATGGATCTTTTTCGACTGCTTCCGTGAACAGGAAGCGCAGGGGCTTTTCGAATATTGCGTCTGATGGAAACACGGCCTGATCGTGTGTGCCCTCGACGGGTGCCAGGCCGCCCATGGCGACCAGCCGGTCTCTGATTTGCTCGATGCGGCCTTCGATCCCCGGGACCTTGCTGAACGACCAGATGGTGACGTGCGTGCCCCGGTAGTAAAGGCCTACCGTCACATCGTGGAAATGGGGGTCCATCGACACCAATTCCAGGCAGCGGCCCAGTTTCTTCACCACCTCTTTGATGGTTGGGGGCGCCTTGGTCTGTGTCATTTCCTAACCCTCCGCGTATTCGTCACCGCTCAGGCGACCCCGGAGCCCTGCGCATCCCGCACGGCTCTCACGAGGTGCTCGATGTGTTCCGGCCCGGTGCCGCAGCAACCGCCAAGGACGTTAATTGGCAACTCCGCCAACTTCGAGTAATTTTCCGCCATGAATTCGGGCGATTCGGGATAGCAGATTTCCCCCTGCACGATTGACGGGATGCCGGCGTTCGACTGGACCATCAGGTAATCATCCGTGACTGACCGCATCATGGTCCCGAGTTCGATCATCTTTTCGATGCCGTTGCCGCAATTCGTGCCCACGATATGGGCCCCGGCTTCGCGCAACTCCACGACGGACCGTTCGGGGGTTATTCCCATCATCGTGAAGTAGCCGCGCGGCCCTTTGTCGAACACCATCGTGGACATCACGATCAATTCTGTGTTGTCACGTGCGGCCTTGATGGCTGTGACGGCTTCCTCTATGGCCATCTGGGTCTCGATCACCACGGCGTCGGCGCCGCCTGCCTCGAGGCTGGTGATCTGCTCGGCGAAGGCGTCGTACATCTCCTGCTCCGACACTTCGCCCAACGGTTCCATGAACTCACCGGTGGGGCCCACCGAACCGACGACATACTTGCCCGGCGTGGCCGCCGACTTCGCATGTTCGGCGGCGAGGCGATTCAACTCCTGCACACGTTCTCCGACGCCGTACTTCTTGAGCATGAATTTTGAGCCGCCGAACGAGTTGGTCAGGACCATGTCGGCCCCTGCGGCGAAGTAGTCCTCGGCCATTTGGCGAACTACTTCCGGAGCATCAGCGTTCATGAGTTCGGGCGACCCGCCCGGTTCAAGACCGCGGTCTTGCAGGTAGGTCCCGGTCGCTCCATCGAGCAACAGGATGTCTCCGGCGGCGAGCCGGTCGAGGATTCCGTGGTTGTATGTTCCGTTTGTTTCCATGGTGTTAGCTGTCCCAATGGCCCAACTCATTTGTCGAACCAGTGGTCGATTGCCCCTGGGACTCCTACCCGGCGGCCTGTTTTATGAAGGTCCCTCAGTCTTGCCACAAAGTCATCCGGCATGCCTGAGTTGTAGCGTTCAGCCGCGGCGCGGGCTGCTTCTTCAGCGCCGCCCTCGACTGCCCGGAATTCGCACCAGTCCCATCCGTCGAGGTATTCATCGCTGCCTGCGCTGCCCTCGAACATGGCTATGCTGTCCACCGCTTCCTGGAACGCGTGGTCAAGCGGGACGGACACGGACTCGTCCCCGTCCCGGGCCTGGACCTGCACCGGAATCTCCTTCCAGTACATAACTCTGACTTGGGCCACCGCTTGCCGTCCCTCCAGCCAGGAAATAGCGCGGTTTAAGCCTCAATCCTAGCATTCGACGGAAATCGCCATACCGGTCTGGCGTTAGCTCCGCCGATTGACTGAGCTATGCGGCGGCCGTGGCCCAGTTGGCGATTGCGGTCCGGGATTTGACCAGGGACGCCAGGGGAGAGGGAATGTCGGACTTGATCTCGATGGCGAGGGGGCCGTCGTAGGCGGAAGCGGCGAGGGCATCCAGGAAACTGTGCAAAGCGGCTTTGGACAGGACGCCTTCGAGCAGGCCGTAGTGTACGTCTGAGAGGCCGTCGTTATCGTCGACGTGTACGTATCCGAGACGGTCTCCAAGCATGCGAATTGTGGCGGCGGGGTCCTCTCCTGTAAGAAGCAGGTGTCCAAGGTCCAGCAGGGCGTACAGGCCGTCCGAATTCGCGGAGTCCAACAGGCGCATCGTTTCGGTGTAGTCGCCGAGGGCGAAGCCGGGTGACGGCTCGACGCATAGCTTCACGCCAAGTCGCGCTGCTTCGTCCCCCAACCGGGACATCGAGGCGATGTAGGTCTGATCGCTGCCGACTCGCGATGGCGGCGTGACCATGTAGGCCGTCTTGACGCCAAGGGAAGCGGTCCGTTCGAGCGAGCCGACCAGGCAGGGCAGGGCGGTTTCCGCGTCGGCCGCGGCCAGTGCGTCGAGGGTGAGGCCGTCCGGAAGGGGCGCAGGCGTGATGCCCACGCACGGGACCGTCAAACCGGCGTTTCTGAGGTCGGCCAAGTGAATTCCGTCCCAGCAGTCGGTCCGCAGATCGACCATGTCGAATCCGAGGCCCCGCAATCGATGCAGGGACTCGAGGGGCGGCCCGGTCAGCAGCCACGCGCACGCCGATGTTTCAGGTACTGTTCGCATTGAATTGGCCCCTGGGATGCAGAGAGCCGACATGGTACCAGCGTGTCAGACGGGTAGCTGGACTCACGCAGTTCCAATGGGCCATTGCGGACCACGTACGGCTTATAATCGGCCGGCCCGGTGCGCCGTACTCACGTTTGCGGAGACCAAATTCGGGCTAAATAACACGCAAAAAACAAGGTATATGGGATGAAAGCAGGATTCATAGGTCTCGGGAACATGGGACAGGGGATGGCGAACAACCTCCTCCGGAACGGCGTCGACCTGGTCGTGTACACGAGGACCCGTTCCAAGATAGACGCCATGGTTGAAAAGGGCGCTGTGGGCGCCGACTCGCCAGCAGATGTGGCCCGGCGGTGCGACCTGGTGATGACGTGTCTCGACAGCGTGGATACCACTCGTGACATCTTCATGGGCGCAGACGGTCTGGCCAAAAACGCGCGGCCGGGAGCGGTGTTGGTCGATCATGGCACGGTTGACCTGACGACATCGCGGGACTGCGCGGCCGCGGCGGAGAATGCCGGCGCACATTTCCTCGACGCTCCGATCAGCGGTGGTCCGCTACGGGCGGCGGACGGCACCCTTTCGATCATGGTTGGCGGTGACGACGCGGCGTTCGAAAAGGCGAAGCCCTACTTCGAAATGATGGGCGCGAGTGTGAGGCTCATGGGGCCGACCGGGGCCGGAACCGCCGTGAAACTCATAAATCAGACCCTCGTCGCAATTCACTGCGTAGCGGCGGCTGAGGCGTTCTCACTGGCGAACGCGGCGGGTGTCGACATAGCGGCCGCCCTGGAAATACTCAGCGTGAGCTGGGGACAGAGCACGATGTTGGAGCGGAACGGGCCGATCACGGCGGAACGTGATTTCGATAATTCTGCAGCGCCGGCACGAAACCTCGTCAAGGACATCGGCATCATCGAAAAGCTGGCCGATGACCTGAAACTGGAAATGCCAACTACACGGGAATCTGCAAGGGTGTTTTACGACCTCGTCGCGGGCGGCTACCCTGAAGGCGACCCATCGGCGGCGTTGCTGGTACTGGAAAAACGGGCCGCCGCGGCAACCAACGGTTAAGGAAGGAGCGGGGCGCGGGGTATTGACCTTCGCGCTCCGAATAGACAGCAAATGAGCAGTTATGACATCGCCGTCATCAGGGGTGACGGGATCGGCAAGGAAGTGGTGGAAGAGGGCCTGAAGGTCCTCGACGCGGTTGGCGCGAGTGAAGACATCTCGTGGAACTTCACCGAGTTCCCGTGGGGGTCCGACTACTACCTCGAAAAAGGCGAGATGCTGCCGGGCGACGGGGTGGACCAACTGGCGAGCTTCGACGCCATCTTCCTGGGCGCCGTCGGCCACCCCGAAATCCAGGACCACATCACCCTTAACGGTCTGCTGCTGCCCATTCGCAGGACGTTCGACCAGTACGTGTGCGAAAGGCCGTCCGTGCTCTATCCCGGAGTTGACTCTCCGCTGGCCGGCAAGAAGCCCTACGACATCGATCTCGTCGTGATCAGGGAGAACACCGAGGGCGAGTACGCCAACGTGGGCGGCTTCCAGTACCAGGGATTTCCCGAAGAGGTGGCGGTCCAGGCCTCCGTATTCACACGGCGCGGAACAGAACGCGTCGTGGACTACGCGTTCCAACTGGCCCGGCGGCGCGGCAAAGAGAAAAAGGTGGCGTCGATCACGAAGTCGAACGCCATGGGCTACGGGATGGTCCTCTGGGACCGGACGTTCGACATGGTCAGGGAACGTTATCCCGACGTCGAGACCGACTCGATGTTGATCGACCGCGCGTGCATGGAGATGATCCGGGCGCCGGAGCAGTTCGACGTGATCGTGGCGTCCAACCTGTTCGGCGACATACTTACCGACATAGGAGCGATGGTTACAGGAAGCATGGGCCTGGCGCAGAGCGCCAACCTGAATCCGGTGGGCAATGGCCCGTCGATGTTCGAACCCACCCACGGGACGGCGCCCGACATCGAGGGGAAGGGACTGGCAAACCCGATGGCGCAGATCCTGACCGGGGCGATGATGCTCCGGCACCTAGGGGAAGAGAAGGCGGGGGACCTCGTCGAGCAATCCGTACTGCGCTTGCTTGCCGAGGGCGAGATACTCACGGCGGACCTGGGAGGCAACTCGAGCACTTCCAGCGTAGGCGACGCAATAGCCAACGGCATTTGATGCCCCAGGAACCGTTATGGACCCATTTGAACGAATTCCGATAGGCGACACCGGCGTAAAAGTTACGAGGATCGGTCTCGGCTCCGCGCCGCTTGGCGGGAACACCGCCGCGGACGGTCTGTACGGCGGGGCCGTATTCGAACAGTCGCAGCAGATCGTCAACAGAGCATACGAGGCCGGTGTGCGGTACTTCGACACCGCGCCCCTTTACGGATGGGGACTGGCCGAGGTCAGGGTCGGCATGGCGCTCGCCGGCCGGGACCGGGATTCGCTGACGATATCCACGAAGGCCGGGCGTGTGCTGAATCCAGTCAGCAATGAATCTCGCGGTCCGGAAAATCTTCCCGAACTCGAAGACGAGTTCGACTACACCCGAGACGGCATCCGGCGGTCGCTGGACGAGAGCCTCGTCCGGTTGAAGACCGACCGGGTCGAAATCCTCTTGCTACACGATGCGGACCAGGGCGGGCTGGAACGGCAAGGGTTCGAGACGGCGCTGCCTGCGCTGGTGGAGTTGAGGGAGGAAGGCGTAGTCAAGGCGATCGGCTGCGGAATGAACGAATGGGAGATGACGGCGCGGTTCGTACGGGCGTTCGACCTCGACTTCATCCTGCTCGCCGGGCGTTATACGTTGCTCGAACAGGGCGCGCTCGATGAGTTCCTGCCGCTTTGCGTCGAACGCGGCGTCATGATCGCCGTGGGCGGCCCGTACAACTCCGGCATACTGGCGCGAGACCTGGATGGACCGGTCTCATACAACTACGAAATTGCGCCCGCAGACATGATTGAACGTGCGAGGGCGTTGAAGAGGGTGTGCGAACGCAACGGCGTGGACCTGAAGGCGGCTGCGTTGCAGTTCGTTCTTGCCCACCCAGCCGTCGCATCGGTGATACCCGGCGCGACGACCCTGGCCGAGTTGGAGCAGAACCTCCAAATGATCCAGGCGACCATTCCGGCGGCGCTTTGGGAAGAACTACGTTCCGAAAACCTCATCCACCCGGACGCGCCCACGCCCTGAACACGCAGATGCGGTAGCCGGACGCCCCTCTATCGTCGTGCCGGATTCCGATCCGTCACCCAGATGCGGTGCGCGGCTAGGAGCAAACCCGCGACACCACCAACCACCCTCGCAACCCAAAACGCCATGTAGGGCGCGGTTCTTGTGGCCGCCCGCTGGGGTGGACGGGCGGCGCGGCTACAACCGAAACCCCTGGCCACCACCAATCACCCTCACACCACATCGCCCCGTTTTCATCACCTCGTGCGGCCTTGACACGACCAACGCGCCATTCCGCACCCTGTCTCCATCATTCGCCCCCTTTTTTTGTCAATTCGAACCCTGCTTCCGTCATTCCGACCGAAGCGGAGGAATCTGAACCGCCCGTCTCACAATCACCCTCTCATTCATGACCTAGGTCCCCGATCGAGTCGGGGAAGACGAGGTGTGAGAGGCTGGGGAAGACGATGTGAGGGAAAGTCCCCGGTTCCGATCGGGGACCCAGGCATGGTGCGCTGCCAACCCTGTCAACGCAATCCAGTCCCACCCCGACGCCGGTCTTAACTCCCCGCAGGGTCTGGTTTCAAATGAGCCCGCTGGGTTAGCCGCGCCGCCCGCCTACCCCAACGTGCGGCCACAAGAGCCGCGCCCTACAAGGCGTGGTGGATTGCGAGAGTGTTTGGTGGTGTCGTGGTTTTGGGCGGTAGCCGCGCCCCGCGCCTGGGTCCCCGATCGGGGTCGGGGAAGACGATGGAGAGGGCATCCGGCAAGACGATGGAGGGAGTCAGGCAAGTCAGGGGAGGGTGTGACCTCCCTCGCGGGCCATGTTCATAGCAATCCTCCATGCCGGCTGCCGGCCGGCGCCCCAAGGTATGAAATTGGGGTACTCCGGTTCGCGGTTGCTGCGCGCGGTACGGGCTGGAGAGTTGAGGGTTGGTGTGGGATGATCGTCTCAGATTCCTCCGCTTCGGTCGGAATGATGTGTTCGCGGGCCTACGGTCGGGTCGAGGGTGACGAATGGGAACCTGCGAAATGTCAGCGGGACCGCGGGCGGGGAGCGCTGCTCTCAGAGGAACGACGGCGGGAATACGCCCACAGTTTGGTTACACGTGTGTTTCTACGGGGGTGCGGCCGCGTAGGAAGTCGAAGTCGCAGCCGTCCTGGGCTTGCATGACGTGCTGGGCATACATTCGGCCGTAACCGCGACTGTACGCGTGATGAGGTTCTCTTGGTGTTGAGTCCCACTTGGCGCGTCGTCTCGCCAATTCCGCGTCATCTACAAGGAGGTCCAAACGCCTCTCCGGCACGTTCAATTCGATCTGGTCCCCCGATTGCACGAGCGCCAGGGGACCTCCGACCGCCGATTCTGGCGATACGTGCAGCACGATGGTGCCGAACGCCGTCCCGCTCATGCGCGCGTCGCTGATGCGCACCATGTCTCGTATGCCGCGCTCAAGCAATTTGCGCGGTAGCGGCAGGAAACCCCATTCCGGCATGCCGGGACCACCGACCGGTCCGGCGTTTCGCATGACGAGTATGTCTTCCGGCTCGACATCCAGGTCCGGGTCGTCTATGCGGGCCTTCAGGTCGTCGTAACTGTCGAAAACCACGGCACGGCCGCGATGCTGCAGGAGATCGGGTGACGCTGCGCCGTGCTTGATGACCGCCCCGTCGGGGGCCAGCGAGCCGCTCAGGCACGCCAGCCCGCCCTCCGGCGACAGGGCCGATGTGACGTCTCGAATTACGTCGTCGTTGTAGCGCTCTGCCCGGGCTATGTCCTCTCCCAGGGTGTTTCCGGATACCGTAAGGCAGTCGAGGTCCAGCCGATCGCCTAACTGTTGAAGTACTGCGCCGACTCCGCCGGCGTAGAACAGGTCTTCCATCAGGTACTTGCCGGTCGGCTTGAGGTTTACGATCATCGGCGACTCGCGCGAGAGTTCGTCGAACCGGGAGAGCGGCAGGTCGACGCCGGCGCGACCGGCGATGGCGGTCATGTGGACGACGGCGTTCGTCGAGCCACCGGCCGCGGCGAGAAAACGCAGTGCGTTGTCGAACGCGGCGGGAGTCATGATCTCGGAAGGACGCGTCCCTTCCTCGACCAGGCCGACCGCTCGTCGTCCCGTTGCCTCGGCAAAGGCGCTGCGGCGCGCATCGGCGCCGGGAATGGCCGCTCCACCCGGTAGCGTCATACCGAGGGCTTCCGTAATGCCGGCCATGGTGGACGCCGTGCCCATCACCATGCAGTGACCCGGGGACCTGTATATGGCCTCCTCCATGGAGTCGTACTCAGCCTGGGTGATCGTCCCGGCGCGCAGTTCCGACCAGTAACGGCGGCAGTCGGTGCACGAGCCGAGTTCTTCGCCGCGCCAGTTGCCCTTCAGTTGCGGTCCGCCGGTGAGCAATATGGCCGGCAGATCGGCCGAAGCCGCGCCCATGAGCATGGCCGGCGTGGTCTTGTCACAGCCGGACAGGAGCACCACGCCGTCGATTGGCAGACCGCGAATCATCTCCTCCACGTCCATCGACATGAGATTGCGGCAGTACATCGACGTTGGGGAGAGAAAGAACTCTCCGAGCGAAATCGTCGGGAATTCGAGCGGGAAACCGCCTGCCGCCAGGACGCCGCGCTTAACGTGTCCGGCCAGTTCCCGCAGATGCGCGTTGCAGTGCGTGGCCTCACTCCACGAATTGGCGATCCCTATGACCGGCCTGTCGGCAAAGATCTCTTCGGACCAGCCCTGCGCTTTCAACCCCGAGCGGTGGAGGAAACCCTCGAGGTCACGCGTGCCGAACCACTCGGCGCTTCTCAGGACGCGTTCATCATGTCCGTTGCTTCGGCTCATCAATTTCTCCGCATACTCGGGCAGGTTCACAGGGCAAACGAGTTTAGCAGCGGCCAAATGGCCGGGCATGGGATGCCGTTCGCGCGCTTGCCGTGCCGGGGCAGGGCGATAAACTCACCCGAAGGACAATCTGCATCGATGGAGACTACGGCTTGAATACAACCGCGCCTGTCAAGACATCCCGTTTCCCGGTCATCGAAGTGGCGGGAAGTCACCGCGAAATGGGAAGGCAGACCGGAGAGGCGACGAGGGACCTGCTGCGCGAGCTCGTGGATGTGGTGACGGACCGCATCAACGTCGGTAGGGCAGGGCACGAACACATCTCGAACGAGCAGGCGTTGGAAGTCGCCCGATCGTCAATTACCTACGCCGCCGACTATTCTCCTGCACTGATGACCGAGATCGAAGGCATTGCCGAGGGGGCAGGACTTGCAGTTGAGCAGGTGATGCTGGTGAACGTTCGCAACCAGGTGCCCGCGGCCGTCGATGGCGCGTGCACCGGGGTGGTAATCGAGCCCGGTCGTGCTACGTCGGGGACCGGGTTTGCGGGCCAGAACTGGGATAACGACCCCGCGATGGACCGGTTCTCGATCGTCCTGATCCGGCGGCCGGAAAACGCCCCGGCGCACATGAACTTCACGCAGCCCGGAATCATCGGCTACATGGGGCTCAACGAAGCGGGATTGGGCGTGGTGATGAACACGCTGCCCGCGCCGGCGCGGGGAGTTGGAGTGCCGTGGTACTTCCTCATACGCCGCATGTACCTGCACGCGGCGCTGGGACCGGTCGTAGAGGAAGTGCGCCGGGCGCGACGGGCCGTCCCGGCCAACGTCGCTCTGCTGACTGCCGACGGCGCGGCCGACCTGGAAGTGACGGTCGATGATGTCCACGTTCTGCGGGCAAACGGCAGGGGAGCGCTCGTGCACACAAACCACTGCGTGCACCCCGACCTTGCGCACGTAAACGACCTGTTTCCCGAATTGATCCAGTCCGTGCCGCGTATGTCACGGGCTGAATCGCTTCTGGAGGACAAGGGGGACCGTGTCGGGGTCCAACACGTCAAGTCGCTGTTGTCCGACCACGTCGATTACCCGATGTCTATATGCCGCCACGAGAATGATCACCCGGGTGACGGTCACTGGACCAGCGTGATTTCTATGATCGTGGAACCTTCGGAAGGAAGGATGCACCTGACACGGGGCAATCCCTGTTCAAATCCCTATGAGGTGTACTCCCTGACCTAGGTTCGGCCGAATGGGCCGTACGAGACCGAACAGGATGAACCAACAGTGAGACTGAGCAGGAGCATGATGGCGGGCGCCGGCCTGGGCGCCCTGGTGGGTCTTGCGGGTACCGTCATATCTCTATTCAGGATCGATCCTGCGCAGACCAGCGTTGGAGAGGCGCTCATGGTCGGCCTGCTGATCGGCATGCCCATTACGGTGGTTGGGGGCGTACTCGCGGGCTGGGTCTGGGACAAGATGACGCAGAGTCTGACTTAAGCCCCTGCGCCGGCGCAGTTGGTGCGAAAGGGGGCCGGGCGTTTCGTTGCATTCGCGGAGCAGGGGAAATTGGCACGATTACGGGACAAACAGAAGGTGGCCATTATCGTTAAAGCCCGCCGATTAGACATGACAGCTGGGCGTGAGGCTAGCCTGAATTATCTGGCTGAGCACGGCATGGGGGGTCATGAGGGCAACAACTACGCTTCAGCTCATCGGATACTTAACTACTCGACGTTCCGTTACGTGAACTGCGTCCCGCGCGAACACCCACTTTGGCGAGAGTGGCGAAACGAAGAGGACGCGGCGAACACACGACGACTTGAGGCGCGGAAGCAGAAACCTGCGTTAATGGAACGCTCTGGCGGTAAATGTGAATGGTGCGGCAGCGTCGTTGACGGGCGAAACGCGACGGTAGACCACATCGACCCTGATGTGGGCAACGCCTTGGACAACCTAGCTCTGTTGTGTCGCGCCTGTAACTCCCGTAAGTCAAACGGCAGCCTGGAGCGTCTGAGCAAGATAGAAGAGGCTCACCAGCGGCGAGACGCTAGGGCGAGGGAAGAAGGCTGGTCTTCGTATGCCGCGCGAGAGAGGGCTTGGGAGTGTCCCTGCCATCATTACGGCTGTCCGCCTGACTGCACTGGCTGCGAAATGTGCGGTCATACGGAATACGAGAGGCCACGCCACATAATCTGTGACGGACCTGGGGACGACTGCAAAAACCCCCCGACTTGCAGAACCGACAAGCAATGCAGCCGTGAATGAAGGGGCCTAGCTCGCGATTGAAACAGAACCGGGTCGGCCTACTTGCGCCCAATAAGGCGTGCGATCATGTCGAGCACCGCACGCACAGGTCCGAACGAAGTGATTCCCGTTCTCTGCCGGGCTTCGGCAGCTTGCCTGGCGCACTGCACGCAGGTGCAGTAGGGCGGGTGTGCCGCCCGCCGGTATGATCTGTCGTCCATGACGCAAGTGTAATTCAACCTGGGTGGACCGATTACGGGCGGACCACAGGAGCGGAAGCGTGAAGGTATCCAACGTCAACACAACAGACATCAAGGCGGCCATCGAGCTTGGCTGCCGCACGATGTCTAACGTGTTCAACGCCGACGACAACGACATCCCGTTCTTCGGGTCGGAGGTCCTGCCCAACCCCAGGCTCAGTTTCAGCAACGTCCACTCCGAGTCACACGTACCGGGCAGGCACCTGAACGCCCTGTTGAACGCCGAAAACGCGGCGGGCGTCTCGATCTCGGAGGAGGCGGTCGAAAAACACGCGGCTGCGGCATTCTTCTCGTACTCCGGCCCAGTGCCGCTGCCCATGAACCGCGATCGCGTGGACGGGCCGATCGAGAAATTCAACGATCACAACGTGAGAGAGGGGTTCCACGCCCTTTACGCCCTGGTCAGATACCGCGACTCAGAGAGGGCGAAGGAACTGGCCGAGTCCAGCATCGAGTTCATCCTCGATGCATGGGACCCGGTAGACGGTTGGGACAAGGAGGGACTGACCGAGGCTCACGGCATCCGCTGGACCAGGCAAAACACGTTCATCACCGGGGTCGCACGCGCCATCGGGCCGCTGGTCAAGTACTACCGGGCCACCGGTTCCGGCATGGCCCTCGAACTCGCGTCCCTCCTGGCCGACAAGGCCACCGCGGAATTCTTCTTGCCGGACGGCTCGTACGATCGAGAGAAGTTCGGGACACACACGCACTCCACCACCTGCGTAATGTCCTCGCTGGCCCAACTCGCCGACCTGACCGGCGACGCGGCGTTACTCGACCGAGTGCGGGCCTTCGCCGATAACGGGTTGTGGTCCATACGTGACGAACTGGGTTGGGTGATCGAAAGCAGCGCCGACGACAGCCCGCCCGACAGGGGAGAGGGCAATAACACCGGGGACATCGTTGAGACTGCCCTGATTCTGGGCCGGCACGGGTATCGCGGCTACTTCCAGGACGCCGAACGCATACTTCGGGGCCACCTGTTGCCGTCCCAATTGAGGGACGTTGGGTTCATTCCCGAACCCGCCAATCCGGCAAACGAGGACGGCCTGCGTGACGTGAAAGGCAGGCACCTGGGAGCGTTCGGCTTTCCGGCGCCGTATGGCCACCGCCCGGTCGGACTTGAGAGGGTCAGCTTCAACATGGACATTGTTGGCGGCGTGGTCGGCACGCTCTGCGAAGCGCTCAGGGAGGGCGTGGTGAAAGGGGTAGACGGCGTGCGGGTGAACCTGATGCTGGACCAGGACACGCCGGACGCACGCGTCGATGCGGGCGAATCACCGGGCCGGGTCAGCATCACCACGCGTCGCAGTGGTCCACTGTGGGTGAGGCTGCCGGAATGGGTCTACAGAGACTCCATGCGAGTTTCGGGGACGGATGATCACCGGGTCCTGGGAGATTACCTGTTTGTTGCCCGTCCGACGCCGGGCAGGCCCGTTCAATTGGAGTACGCGGCGCCTCGAACCGAGGTCACGCTGGCTCACCGCACACGCAACATCCGGACGATTCTCGAGGGAGACGCAGTCGTTGCTATGGACAATTTCGGCGCTGACCTGACGTTTTTCGATCCGATCGACTGACTGCGACAAATCGATTTCGAGGTGTGAGCCTAACGCGCGTAACATCCCTCCGGCGGAACACCGGAACAAATGTTCCATCGTGCAGGACAGTGCAGTTTCCGCCAAGTGGGGGCGAAATTGCTAGCAAAGACCAAATCGTGCGCCGTGGTGGGGCTTGACGGATTCCTCGTCGAAGTCGAAGTAGACATCTCACCGGGACTCCCGGCATTTCACATCGTGGGATTGCCGGACGCCGCGGTCCAGGAATCGAAGGAGCGGGTGAGGGCGGCCATCAGGAACTCCGGCGCCGAATTTCCGATGCGGCGAATCACGGTCAGCCTCGCGCCGGCCGACGTCAAAAAGTCCGGGCCGTCATACGACCTGCCCATAGCGATCGGCATTCTCCTTTCGTCCGGTCAAGTTCCGGACAGTATCAACGGTTCGCTGCTACTCGGCGAATTGGCCCTCGACGGGGCGCTGAGGCCGACACAGGGGATCCTGCCGATGGTCGCGGTCGGCAGGGAAATGGGCATCAAGAACGTCTTCGTGCCCAGTCCGAACGCGGCGGAAGCGGCCCTGGTGGAAGGTGTAAACGTGACCGGCGTGGATGCCCTGTCCCAGTTGGCGGGCCACCTGCGGTCTGAAATCTCCATTCCCCTCTACCAGGCAGTCCACCAGAGCGTGGACAAGCCGCGAGAGGGCATTGGCCGGAACGCGCCCGATCTGGCCGAGGTCCGGGGGCAGGAACACGCAAAACGTGCGTTGGAGGTCGCCGCGGCCGGTGGGCACAACATGTTGATGACCGGTCCTCCCGGTTCAGGTAAGACCCTGTTGGCGAGGTGCCTGCCGTCGATCCTGCCGCCGATGACGGCGGACGAGTCCCTGGACGTTACGAAGATTTACAGTGTTTCCGGGCTGTTGCCGTCAGGGAGCGGCCTCATCGAAGAACGCCCGTACCGCTCTCCCCACTACACGATCTCGAGCGCCGGCCTGGTGGGCGGAGGCGCAATTCCCAGGCCGGGTGAAATAACTCTCAGCCACCGGGGGGTCCTGTTCCTGGACGAGTTACCTGAGTTCGGCCATGCATCGCTGGAGGTCCTGCGGCAACCTTTGGAAGACAAGGTAGTGACGATAAGCAGGGCGCAGGGGACAGTCACGTTCCCGGCCAACTTCATGCTGGTCGGCGCGATGAACCCGTGTCCGTGCGGCTACGCAGGGGACACGGCGCAGAACTGCTCGTGTTCGCTGACGACTATTTCCCGCTACCAGCGGCGGATTTCAGGGCCGCTGATGGACCGGATAGACATCTTCGTCGACGTGCCGAGAGTCGAGTATGAAAAGTTGGTGAAGCCGCCCGGGACGGAGACCTCAGAGATCGTGCGCAAGAGGATCACGGAGGCTCGGGAGTTGCAACATGCGCGGTTCGAAAAAGGCGGACCGGTGGCGAATGCGGAGATGGGGCCGGTGGAGGTATGGGAACATTGCGCGGTTGAGGACTCGGCCCGTTCGCTTCTCCAGATGGCGATGGCCCAGTTGAGACTCTCCGCACGGGGTTTCCACAGGGTTCTCAAGGTGGCGAGGACCATCGCCGACCTTGACGCCGAAGAACGTATCCTGACGGCGCACATGGCAGAGGCGTTGCAGTACCGGCCGCGCACTCCCGTATAACGGTCTCTGCCCACCCCGGCGTATACTTTCCCCGAACCAGCGAACAGAGAAATCGGGGTTGGCAAGACATTGAAAACATCCCTCAAACGTGACGTGGTGGTAGTCGGTTCGGCGAGGACGCCGGTTGGCAAGTTCGGCGGCGGCCTGTCGTCCACGCCCGCCACGCAACTTGGCGCAACCGCGCTCTCGGGCGCGATCGACCGGTCCGGAATCGACCCGGCGGAGATCGACTACGTCGTGATGGGCAACATGCTGTCGGCCGGACTCGGGCAGACACCCGCACGGCAGGCCGCCATCTCGGCGGGGGTCCCCGAAACGACCTCGGCCATCACGTTCAACAAGGCGTGCGCGTCGGGGATGGCGGCGGTCATCGCCGGCTCGCAGATGATCCAACTCGGCGAGGCGGAGACTGTCGCGGCCGGGGGGATGGAGAACATGAGCGCTGCGCCGCACCTGCTGGTGAATAGCAGGACGGGCCAGCGTCTCGGCGACGCCAAATTGACCGACTCGATGGTCCACGACGGGTTGTGGTGCCCCTTCGAGAACCGGCACATGGCCGGCTCGGCGGAGGTAATAGCCGCCGAGTACAACGTAAGCCGGGACGAACAGGACGAGTTCGCGGCGCGTTCGCACCAACGGGCCGGCGCCGCGTCGGCGGAAGGGTGGTTCGACCTTGAAATCGTCCCGGTGGTTACCAAGGGGCGAAGAGGGAAGACCGACGTCATTTCGGTCGACGAAGGTCCCAGGCCGGACTCCACGGCGGAATCGCTCGGCAAACTGAGGCCCGCATTCCCTCCCGGCGAGTCGGTCACCGCCGGCAACGCGTCGCAGATCAGCGACGGGGCGGCGGCGTTCATCATCATGTCTGCTGACAAGGCCTCGGAATCTGGCGCGGAGCCCTACGCCCGCATCACCGGATACGCCCATTCCGCCAACAACCCGGGGATGCTGTTCGACGCCCCACGGACGGCGGTCGGCAAACTGCTCGAACGGACAGGAATGGCGTTGAGCGACTTCGACCTGATTGAGGTGAACGAGGCGTTCGCGGCGCAGGTGCTGGCGAACGGCAAGGCTCTCGACTGGGACTGGGACAGGGTAAATGTCAGGGGAGGGGCCATTGCGCTTGGCCATCCGCTTGGCGCCAGCGGGGCGCGAATAATGGTCTCCCTCATCCACAGCCTGCGGCAATCGGACCTTGAGAAGGGTCTTGCGGTTATATGCCACGCCGGGGGCGGGGCGGTGGCGATCAGCGTGGAGGCCCTGTAAACGGGACGGTCAGCCTGAATCACCGTCGACGGGATAGGCAACTCATGGATACGCCGGAGTCGAATCGAGAGCTACCCCCGATCGAAGAACGAATTGGCGTTCTCGATCGGCGACGTATCGAAGCGATGGTCCTCGGGCCGCTGATCAGGGCCTACCAGGACGAGATCGGGCAGGAGAGGGCGTCGGACATCGCACGACGCGTGATTACCGACATTGCCCGTGAGCAGGGCGCCGCGATGGCCGGGAAGATCGGCGCCAACGGCCTCAGGGACTTCGCAGACAACAAGGAGCCGTGGACTCGAAACGGCGCGCTCGAGATCGACGTGATCGAAAAGTCCGATACCGAGTATTCCTTCAACGTGACGCGATGCCGCTATGCCGAGATGTACCGCGAACTCGGATTCGCCGACCTGGGCGATGTCTTCTCATGCACGCGGGACTTCGAGTTCTCCCGCGGGTTCAACCCAGACATCCATCTCACGCGCACGCAGACGATCATGAAGGGCGCGTCCCACTGTAACTTTCGTTACAGGGTCAAATCCGGCGAGTAGGGCGGACGAGCGCGGCCGTCTTACGTGCACGAATCACTCGAACCTTCCGGTGTAACGGGCGTTCGGGCCTTCGAGGATGGCGCGCTGGGAATCTGTCAGGTCTGCATAGTCGTCGGAGTCCAGGACGCTGGCCGACCATGAGAGCGGGTGCGGGCTGTACTTGAAGAAGATGGTGCGGCGCTCGTCGGCGCCGTTCCAGGGAAGGGTGCCGTGGGTGAGCGCCTCGGTGAAGATGATTGCCGTGCCGGCAGGTCCGGTCACCCGCTCCACGAAGGGGCCCGGCTCGTCCATCTCTTTCCACTCATCGGGGAACTTGTAGTTGCTCTTGTGCGAGCCTGGCACGCAGCCGAAACCGCCGTCCATGGGGCCAACATCCTTCAGGTTGTAGGCAACCACGGAAAGGCCGTTGTGCATCATCCCGTCCTGGAAGCGGTAGTAGTGCGTGGGGTTGAAAGGAACAGCGCCGCCGTGGAGGCTGGTCCCGATTGGGCCCTTGCCTGACCTGATGACATCGAGATAGACGTGGTCGAGGCGGAACTGATCACCCAGCAATTCCTTCAAGTGACCGTTAATGGCGGGATTGTCGATGAGGTCACGATAGTCCTGGGACCATTCGAGCAGGGGCACGAACCGGTGTGTGCGCATGTCCGGTGGGCACTCGGCGGCGATGCGCTCATCCAGGACGTTGTTGAGGCTGGCGATCTGTTCTGGAGTTAGCGCCTCCGGCACGACGAGGTAGCCATTGAGATCGAATAGGTAGCGCTCGTGGTCGTTCATGAGTAGCCTCCCAGTTGCCGGTGATTTGCGTTATAGCCGCACGTATTGAGTGGACCGATACCGGGGCCACATTGTAGCGGCGTGCGGCCCCGGGTCCTGCATTCTCCATTCGGTTCCCTCCGATGCTTTTCTGGAAGCCATGCGAATCGTCCCCGAAACCGGCCAGTGCCACTGTGGGTCGGTGTTTTAAGACAGTTTCCTGGCCGGTGGCGGTGCAGAGTCGTCTCTTCGAATTTACTTACTGTTGTGCGCCTTGACGACGAAAATGTGTGCACGTTGGCAGCTTTGTGCAACCGATTCAACGGCCGGTACCGTATGGCTTAGCGTCTTGGCGTTGCGCCGTTATCCCGTCCGTACTAAGATGCCGGTGGGTTGGGAGGACGATTTTGAGGATCTGGCTGGAACCGAGGTAACCGGTTGCAAGCGCAGTTTTGACCAGGAGGACACTATGAATTCATTTAAATCGAGGTGGACGCGGCGCCTGGCGCTGGTGTTACTGGCGATTGGCGGCGCACTCGCCGTGATTGCCGTCGCCTGCGGCGGCGAAACCGAGGTCGTCACCAAGGTGGAGACCGTTGTCGTAGAAAAGCAGGTCACCGTAGAGAAGAAGGTGGTTGAGACGGTCGTCGTCGACCGGGAGGTCACTCGCACCGAAAAGGTCATCGAGACGGTCGTGGTCGAAAAACAGGTGGAAGGCCAGACCATCAAGGTGGTCGAGACTGTGGTTGTCGAAAAACCGGTCACCCGCACCGAGCAGGTGGTCCAAACCGTCGTTGTGGTCGCCACCGCGATGCCGGCGATGGAAGCTCCGGTAGAGCAGTCCGGAACGTTGAGAGTGGCGGTGGGGAGTATTTCTCCGCCGGTATTCAGGCCTAGCCTTCTGAAGTGGCCAGTCAACCTCGACAAGGTGGCCTGGGGCGTTGCAGATCCGCTGACTTATCACCCCCATGTCGCGCCTGTCCTTGGCGACACGGTCCCTGAGGCTCTTGCCGTTTCATGGGAAGCCGCATCGGACGGCACGTCCGTTACGTTCCAACTTCGGCAGGGCGTGCAATTCCACGACGGCTGGGGCGAATTGACAGCGGACGACGTGGTCTACACGTTCGACGACGCCCTGTTTGCTGAGGGGACGCTTGCCAAGATCGCAGAGGCGAAGGAGTGGATGGACAAGTGGGTCAAGGAGGACGATTACGCCGTCACAATGACCACAGTTGACGGGGAGTTCATTCCCCCGCAGTGGGACCGCCAGCTTTCGAACAACAGCCAGATCGGCGGGATCTGGAGCAAGAAGGTCTTTGACGAACTTGGCCCCGACGGCGCCGCGGAGACGCCGATAGGCACGGGCCCGTTCAGCGTCAGCCGATGGGTAGCGAATGAGGAAGTGGTCCTGGACGCCCAGGAGAGCCACTACCGGGCCACCCCGAGCGTCGAACGGGTGATAATCCGGGAAATTCCGGAAGAGGCGACCCGATTGGCCGCATTCCGTTCCGGGGAAGTAGAAATCACTCCCGTATCGCTGAGGTTCCTTGGCTCAATTCTGGGCCAAACCGGGGCCCACGCGGTCGAAACCAACACGGCTTCCAGGACGACAGTCTGGTTCACAGGCAACCACTGGATTAAGACGGACCTGCTTAGCGGCGACGCCGTCGCGCCGAGGCCCGGGTTCCAGCCCACCGACGAGTACCCATGGATCGGAGATCCGGATGATCCGGACAGGATGGAGCGGTCCGCGAAAGTGCGGCACGCCATGTCCATGGCTATAGACAGAAACGCGATCAACCTCGCCATTCTGAGCGGTTTGGGACAGGTCGGGCCGAACACCTGGTACAACTTCTCTCCCGACGATCCACACTGGAAGGAAGAGTGGCGGGATGAGTTCACGTTCGACCCGGACGGAGCGAAAGCCCTGTTGGACGAGTCCGGATTCGGTGAGTTTTCGATTGACTTCTTCGTGACCCCGGACCTGCCCACCATTGTCAACCCGCAAACCGGTGAGGCGATTGCGCAGATGTGGAACGACAACCTGGGAATCACGGTGAACATCGATTCGACGGCTTACTCCGCCAAGAGGCCCAGCCTGGTCGACAGGTCGTTCATCGGCGCCTACATCTGGCGTTACGGTTCGCCTTCACCTGACACGCCGCAACACTACAACCAGCGGCCGGTGGTCGGCGGATGGAACCCCGGCGTTGAGATCGGTTGCGTAGACGACTCGTGGTTCAGCATCAGGGCGGAACTTGACATCCAGAAGCGGCTGGAGGCCAATGCGGCTGCCCAGGACTGCCTGCACCAGTATCGCTGGGCCACGCTGATCGTGAAGGTCCCGATCTTTGCGGTCGTCGCCAAGAACGTCGACTGGCAGCCGACGACCTTGCCCGGCGTAGAAGCGGGTGACTTCGAGAGGGCCGTCATCCGCTAACGAATCAAAGCGCCCTGGCCGGCACGAGCGTGCCAACGTGTGTGCGGCCAGGGCGTGAATCACGTGTGCTACTACATACAGGTAGCCGCAAGTTCGCCCATGCAGCGCCGACTGATCGCTGCATGGGCGCCCCGGTAAAGACTATTGCGCCGATTCATTTTGACGCGCATCGTGTACGCGGTGTTCGTTACCTTCGCGGTTAGCGTCTTTGTGTTCGCCCTTGCGCACAAGTCGGGTGATCCCAGGGATGTCCTGCTCACTTCGTACACGAGCCCTGAGCAATATGAGGCCTGGGGTGAGCGTTGGGGTCTGGACAAGCCCCTGGTCGTCCAATACGGCATTTGGCTCGGGAACGCGCTGAGGGGCGAGTTCGGCGAGTCTCTCCGGGAACTCCGACCGGTGAGGGAGGTAATCTTCGAGCGCGTCCCGGCCACATTGCAATTGGCGGCTGGGGCAATGGTGTTTTCGTTGGTCGTCGGGGTGCCGCTGGGCATCCTGTCCGCGGTCAAACGGGGCACCGCCTGGGACTACATCGGCCGCACGTTCGCACTATTCGGCCAGGCGCTGCCGCCGTTCTGGCTGGGCATCATGTTGATACTGCTCTTCGCAGTGCAGATTTCGTGGCTGCCCACGTCCGGCAGGGGCGGAATAAACCACTACATCCTGCCTTCAATAACGCTGGGTTGGCTGACCGCGTCCGGCATTCTCAGGATCGTCCGTTCCGCCATGCTGGAAGTACTCGGGTCGGAGTACATAAAGTTGGCCAGGGCGAAGGGGGTCAGTTCGACAGTCATCGTGTGGAAACACGCTTTGCGCAACGCCATTTTGGCGCCGTTGACGTTCGGGGGCCTCATTCTCGCTGCGTTCTTCACCGGCGCCGTGGTTACCGAAACCGTCTTTGGCTGGCCTGGACTTGGCCGGCTGGCGGTGCAGTCAGTTACCAACACAGACTTTCCCACCATGACCGGTGTGGTCATGCTGTTTACGGTGATCTACCTCGGCATAAACACGCTGGTGGACATTTTGTACGCCTACGTTGATCCGCGGATTCGATACTAAGGGACATCGTGAACGAATCGATCGCAGTCCCCGATATCCGACCGGACGATACGAAGCCGAGCCTGCTTGGCGTCACCTGGCGGTTCGTCAGGGAGTGGCCGGTGGTCCCGGCGGCGTTGGTCGCGCTCCTGATCTTCGCCGCGGTTGCCGCTCCATTGGTCTCACCACACGATCCGCTGAAAGGGGACCTGTTCAAGAGCGGGCAACCGCCGGTGTGGCTGGAAGGGGGCGAGGCAGCTCACCTGCTGGGGACGGACATCAACGGGCGAGACATCCTCAGCAGGGTGATCTACGGCGCTCGGATTTCACTGATCGTTGCGGCGGTGGTCTTGACCACCGGCGGCATCGTGGGCACGGTGGTCGGCATAGTCGCCGGGTACTACGGCGGGCAAGTGGACGAAATCTTGATGCGGATCGTCGACTTCACGCTGGCGGTGCCGTTCTTGTTGATCGCCCTCGTGGTGGTGATCGTCTTCGAGCAGAGTCTGACCGTGCTCATCACGCTCCTGGCGATATTCAGCTGGGGCGGCTTTGCGCGCCAGATCCGGGCGGAGACGCTGTCCCTGAAGACGCGGGACTACGTGTCACAGGCCCATGTGATGGGCGCTGCGACCCCCAGGATCATGTTCAGGCACATATTTCCCGGTGTTGTGAACACGCTGATCGTCGTTTCGACGTTGCGTGTGGGCTCATTGATACTGGCGGAGTCCATCCTCAGTTACCTGGGGGCCGGCATCCCGCCGCCGACGCCCGCGTGGGGCCTGATGGTGGCGCAGGGTAGGTCCTACATCAGCGTAGAGTGGTGGATCACATTCTTCCCGGGAATGGCAATTTTCCTAACGGTCTTTGCGATGAATTTCCTGGGAGACTGGCTGCGCGACCGTTTCGATCCACACCTGAGGCAGCTCTAGGCGCGTCGATCATTCGGCCCCGCGGCGCGACATCCACCGTTCACCATCGACCGGGTCCACGCGCGTGCTGATGACGCGCAGTGTTATTCTCATATCTCTGCAATTGATGCCCACCACGGTTACCCACTACAAACGCCTCTCTGATGAAGACACTCACTTGCCCCATACACGCGTCGACCCTCGCCGACTCGAAACTCGGCGGGCAGCCGTCGCTGAAGTGCCCGGAGTGCGGCGGCTCGTGGATTTCGCTCGAAGACCTGGAAGCGCTCGAGGACAGGCATTTTCGAGATGACATGGTCAAGGGCCAGAGGCGATACGGCGAACGCCCGATCGACCATGCTTGCCCACACTGCAACGGGCAGATGACCCGCTTTCGCTACCGGGGATACAACCTCGAACTAGAGGCGTGCCCAGTCGACGCCGGATTCTGGTTGGACCAGGGAGAAGACTCTCTTATCAGGGACGTGATGAAAAGGCGGGTATCCAATCTGTCGCGGGCCGGGTCTGCGCAAAAGGACTGGGATCGGTTCCGCAGGGGTGGCGGCAGGTCGTTTTTCGACAAGCTGAAGGACCTCTTCTCCGGCTAGGGGCCTCCGGCCTCGAACGCCCCAGCGCATTCAGACGGCATCACCGTGTTCGAACAGTCGTCCAAAGGAAACACCGATATCACCCTGGTCGTGTTTCCGAACCTGGCTGAATTCCTGGCGGTGGACACCAGGGCCAAACTGCCCGGCCGGCCGATGCTTCATTCACTGGACCTTGCGGACGTCGCAGGTCCGGGGTTTGCGGACTCGCTCGAAGACGAGTTCAATCGGATCGTCCGGGAGAGGGAAGCGGGTTTCGTCGGGCTCATGGGGATCCCCGGCAAGGTCGAGGACCTGGTGCGAAATCGGGCGATACGGAACATGCTGGACCTGGTCAGCCAGGACACGGATGAGGTGACGAAAGGCGAAGCCGCGAGCGTGGGCGTCCTTTTCTTCACAGGCGCGCTATTGCGCATCGACGGCGAACAGGTCAGGGAGCTCGCAGACGATTTATTTGGCAAACGCCTGCCGGCGGGCCTGTTGAATGACCTGTCCGAGATGATTGTCGATCTGATGACGAAGCAGAGTGACGCGGAGGCGCAGACCACCAAGTCGTTCCTCGGAGGGATGATCAACGGAAAGGGTGGAACTTATGCAACGTTGTGGGAAAGGCGCAAAGACTGATTTAGATCCGGGCAGGCCTGAACTGCCGTGACGAATCACCCTTGAATCGAGCGAGCCGACGAGAACCCCGGCGCCCCAAATGGCAACCCGAACCATGACTTCAACCCATCCATTCCCCGAGCCGACCCATGCGTAACCTCTTCGGCAATCCCGCGGACGGCACATTCCTCGCCTGGGTGGCCGACACCGGCATATGGGCGGTCCTGATCGCCCTGGCGGCAGTCGGCCTTTGGGTTGTGTTGCGCATCGCCATCCGTCGCTGGCTGAGGCCGGGCGACGATGTGCTCGACGAGTTCGAGTCGCCCGAAGAAACCGGTCTGTCGATAAGATCGGTCAGCTTGATCACATTCGACGCGGTCACCGGCGGGATGCTGGCGTTGGCGGCAATACTGGGAATCCTGGTCGTCCTCGGGCGGGACATCGAACCTGCATTGAATGTGTTGCGTGACATCGGATTGGACGCGGGATCTTGGTTCCGGGCCCAAGGCGCCCGGATTGCGTTGATCATCTTCCTGGGTTGGCTGTTATCCAGGCTCGTGAAGCGTTGGCTCCCACGCCTTGCAAACGCCGCGAATTTCAGCCCACAGGCTGCCGACGATCACGAGGAGATGGCGAAGCGGTCCGAGACACTTTCCGCCGTGTTCGTAGGCACGGCGAATGTCCTGATAATTCTCATTGTGGTGTTCATGATCCTTACCGTGCTGACGGTGCCTATCGGCCCCATCCTCGGGGGATTCGGCATCGCGGGAATCGCGGTGGGTTTCGGCGCGCAACACCTCATTCGGGACCTCATCAATGGAATTTTCATCCTCTGGGAGAACCAGTACCGCCAGGGAGACGTGGTGGAGATAGCGGGAATTGCCGGGCTCGTCGAGTCCATAAACCTGCGCCGGACAACTTTGCGGGACCTTGACGGCAAGGTCCACGTCATTCCACACGGCGACGTGTCCACGACGACCAACTTCACCAAGTACTGGTCGCGCGTGAACATAGACGTGGGCGTCGCCTACAAGGAAGACCTGCAGCAGGTCATTTCGGTGCTCAACCGCATCGGCGATGACCTTGCACAGGACCCCTATTTCGGCCTGCTCATCATCACACCGCCGCAGGTGCTCAGGGTGAACTCGTTCGACGACTCGGCGATAACCATCAAGATGATGGGCGAGTGCAAGCCTCTCAAGCAGTGGGAAATCGCCGGCGAGCTTCGGTTGCGAATCAAGCGGGAATTCGACGACGCGGGCATAGAGATCCCATTCCCGCACCAGACCCTGTACTGGGGCGTCGACCAGGCCAATTTGCCGTGGGACACCGAAGTGCCGAAGGTGGAGGCCGCTCCCACGGCTGACGAGTTCATTCGGCCGGAGATGATGACACCGGAAGACCGTGAGATCGCCCTCGCCGAACTCGCACTGGCCGCGAACACGAGGCGGGACGGCGACCGGCGCCAGAGCGTCCAGGAAACTGCCGTGGAATAAGAGGTAATCGGCCGCCGTTCACGGACAGAACGGCCCACATCCCGCTTTGACATGCCGGTTCCACGGTTCCTAAACTGAAATTTGGCGCTGAGTTGGACCCTTCCGAGACCGGCCAGCTCAGACCATCCGACTTTGAACAAAGACTGCAGACTCAGGCAGTGCCCGCGGCTGCAGGACCGCGCGAGGACCCAGCATTGACAGACGTTAAAACCGCACGCGATTTGCGCGAAACGTTCCTGCGGTTCTTTGAAGACCGCGGCCATCTCATAATGCCGTCGGCATCGCTTATCCCCGCTGCCGACCCGACTCTACTGCTCACGAACGCCGGGATGGCGCCATTCAAGGCGTACTTTTCCGGTGAACTGGAGCCCCCCAGGAAGCGCATCGCCACCTGCCAGAAGAGCTTTCGGACCACCGACATTGAAGAGGTCGGCGACGCCACTCACATGACGCTGTTCGAGATGCTGGGCAACTTCAGCTTCGGTGACTACTTCAAGGAAGAGTCGTGCGAGTGGGGACTGGAACTGATGACCGAAGGCCTGGGCTTCGAACCGGAGCGGCTTTACGTAACGATATTCGAGAACGACGACGAAGCCGAGCAGATCTGGCTGGACCTCGGCGTGCCCGCAAGCCGCATCTACCGCTTCGACGCGTCCGACAATTGGTGGGGGCCTGCCGGGACTGAAGGGCCGTGCGGACCCTGCAGCGAAATCCATCTCTACCGGGGCGATATGGCGGCGATCCCGCCCGACGGCGACCCGGCCCTGGGTACGACGTGGGGCCCTAACATCCACGACGACTTCATCGAGTTGTACAACCTGGTTTTCACGCAGTACTACCGGGACCTTGAGGGCAACGACACGCCACTGCCCAAGAACAACATCGACACCGGTATGGGGCTCGAACGGACGATCTGCGCCATCCAGGGCGTGGAATCGCCGTATGAGACGGACGTTTTCCTGCCGATCGTGAAGCGTGTCGAAGAGTTGTCCGGCCGTTCGATGGGGCAGGGCGGCGAGGTGCAGAGAGCGATCCGCGTGGTCGCAGAACACGCCCGTTCCGCCTCGTTCCTGATAGGCGACGGCGTTGTCCCCGGGAACACGGGCCGCGGCTACGTACTGCGCCGGTTGATTAGACGGGGGATGCTCTTCGGCAGATCGATCGAGCTTGAGTCGCCCGTACTGGCAGAGGTCGCCGACGTAGTGGCGGATACGCTGGGCGACACCTACCCGGAACTCAAGAGCAACTTCCCGTTCATCAGGCGCACGCTCGAATTCGAAGAGAACAACTTTGCACGGACGCTCGAATTCGGCACAGCCGTGCTGGAGAGCATGATCCAGAGCCGGTCAGACAATGCCGGGAAAGTGGAGATCATGTTGGGCGGGTCTGGCGAAAGCGACGGCGACTCCAATCTGGATTCCATCGAAGTGGCCGCTTCAGGGCAGGATGCCGGTTCGGTGGGCTCAATCGCGGCCATCGAGGCGGTAAACGCCCGCATCGGCGCGCTGAGGTCCGCTATGGAAACCACCGGTGAAGAAGGGGAGGGCGAAAGTCCAGCCAGGGCCGCAAAAACGTCCCTTACGAACTGGTCGCGTGAAATCACCGGCCGGGAAGCGTTCCTGCTCTACGACACCTACGGGTTCCCGCTTGAAGTGACCACGGAGTTGCTGGCCGAACGCGACATGGAAGTGGACCATGCAGGCTTCGACGCCGAGATGGAGCGCCAGCGCGAAAGAGCGCGGGCAGCCTCAGCCGGATTCGGTGGGGACGCCGAACAGAGACGCGTCTACGAGCAACTGGGAGTCGATTACACCGAATTCCTCGGTTACGAGGGAACGACCGCCGAATCGGTCGTGATCGGCATGATCAAGGGCGGCGCGTCGGTGGAGTCGGCGTCGGAGGGGGAAGACGTTGAGGTCGTGCTACGCAAGACTCCGTTCTATGCCGAAAAGGGCGGTCAAATAGGGGACACCGGTCGGCTGACGAGCGACACCGCCGAAGTAACCGTTACCGACACGCAGAACCCGTACGCCCACCTGGCGGTGCATTACGCCCACATAGACGGCGGCACGCTGAAGGTCGGTGACACCGTTGCGGCCGAGGTCGACTTCAAGAGACGCGAGCAGATCCGGCGAAACCACACCGCCACGCACCTGCTCCACGCGGCCCTGAGAGAGATTATCGGCCCACACGTGCGCCAGTCCGGTTCGCTGGTCGCGCCCGACCGCCTGCGATTCGACTTCACCCACATGAGTCCTTTGACGAAGGATGAAATAAGGGAGGTGCAGGACCGGGTCAACGAAAAGATACGGGCGAACCGGGACGTGCATATTCATCACACGACCTACAGCAAGGCCATCGACGACGGCGCGCTGGCTTTCTTCGGCGATACGTACGAGAACGAGGTCCGCACGGTCCGCATAGATCACCCCTGGAGCTTCGAACTCTGCGGGGGCACGCACATGGACCATACGGGCGGCATCGGCGCGTTCATGATCACGTCTGAGTCTGGTATCGGTGCGGGCGTCCGCCGGATGGAAGCCCTTACCGGGATTGGCGCGGAGCGGGCTATATCGGAGTTTTCTGACGTTCTGAATAGCCTGTCAGCTTCTCTCAGTACACCGGTTGACCAACTCGTAAGCCGCACCCAGACGCTCCTGGAGGAGATTGACAACTATCGCCAACGCGTAGCCACCCTCGAAGATGAATTGATGACCGCCAGCCTGGGCGGCGGACCGACGGACCCCTCCGGCCAGGAGTTCACCGTGAAGTGCGGCGGCATCGACGCGCCGGTGCAGGTCCGCAGGATTCCGGCGTCCAATTCGGCGGCATTGCGGCGCGCGTCGGACAGTGTGCGGGACCAGATGGGTACTGGCATCGCCGTACTCGGCGCAGTGTTCGACGGCCGCCCTTTGATCATGGTCATGGTCACGAAGGACCTGGTTGGCCAGGGTATGCACGCCGGCAACATAGTTCGCCAATTGGGCCAGGTCATGGGAGGAGGTGGAGGCGGAGGGCCGCACCTTGCCCAGGCAGGCGGTCGGGACCCGTCCAAACTCGATGACGCTTTTGCCGCGGCCCGCGAAATAATCGAAGAAGCGGCCGGTTCGCCTGGAGATCCGAAATAGACGGTCTCAGCGGCCGAACGCTGGCGGTCGATCTCGGCGACGCGCGTATGGGACTGGCCGTTTCCGACCCGACAGGAACAGTCGTTACCCCGTTAGACGCATTGACGCGAGTTGGGGGAGCGGCCGACGTCTCGGCCATTGCCGCAGCAGCCGGTGAATGGGAAGTCGCAGCCATTGTCATTGGCCTGCCGCTTGGAATGGACGGCCGCAGGGGGGCACAGGCCCGCAAGACGCTAGAGTTTTGCGATGAACTGAAGAAGACCACCGCGACGCCGGTATCGACGTGGGACGAACGACTGTCGACTGTCGAAGCGGCGGCCAAGTTGAGGGAAGCGGGGGTCAGCGCGAGCAGGAATCGCGGGCGACTGGACTCGGCATCCGCAGCGGTCATCCTTGAGGCGTACCTGGCCAGGCGGCGACGGTAATGCCGAATATTACGTAGATAAGCGTTCGTACTAGACGTTACGGCCAGCGACCCAGGAATGGCCAATGCGCTCAAGCCAAACTGATATCTTTAACCCATAGTTGCGGTGTGACCGCTAGTCGGCTCGCGATTGCGCACGGTAACGGCGCGACGGCACAAAGAGGCGCTAATGACAAAGTCAATGGGAATCATTGGATACCCCCTGGGGCACACGTTGTCGCCGGTGTTCCAGCAGGCTGGTCTCGACCATCTCGGCATCGACGCCACTTTCAGCGCGTGGCCCACACCTCCGGCGGAGTTGGAGTCGACCATTGCGTCCTGGCGGGATGAATCTTTCATGGCCGGATGCGTGACACTTCCCCACAAGCAGGAAGTCATGGCCCTTGTCGATGAGATCGACGAGACCGCCAGTTTGATCGGCGCGGTCAACTGGGTCATAAACCGGGGCGGGAAACTGGTCGGCCACAACACCGACTCGCCCGGATTTCTACGGGCGCTGAGGCAAAAGGCAAACTTCGACCCGGCCGGCAAGACGGCGGTTGTGTTCGGCGCGGGAGGCGCGGCGCGGGCTATCGTCCACGGACTGCGCACCGGCGGTGTGACCAAGTTGACCATCGCGAACCGCACGCCCGGCCGCGCCCGGCAACTGGCCGCCGACCTGACCGACGGCCGATTCAAGCCGAATCCCATTGGGCTGGACCGGGACGAACTAGCAGACGTCGTTCCGTACGCAGACCTCCTGGTCAATGCGAGTTCCATGGGGATGGCCGGCGGTGATGCCGCCAATGAGTCACCCGTTTCCGCTGAGCTAATTTCGGCGGACTCGCTGGCCTACGACGCCGTCTACGCTCCGCCCATGACGCCGTTCCTCCGCGAGGTCGAACGGGCGGGCGGGACGACGGCCGGCGGGCAGACGATGCTGGTTTTCCAGGGCGTCGAGGGCTTCGAACTGGCGACAGGGCGAGATGCGCCGGTTGACGTGATGTTCGAGGCGATAGCCAAAGCCACGAGAGGGAACTGAGCTCCGGTTAACGGGAAACCGACCGCTGTTTAGACTGGCTAGCACGCCATGTCCCGGGCTGCTGACTACCGGGCCCGTAGAGAACAGTGATCGAACTGCAACGGCTTGACTACCAATGCTTAGATACCTGACCGCCGGTGAGTCCCACGGACGCGGCCTGACCCTCATCGTCGAGGGCGTGCCCGCGGGCCTGACCATCACCGAAGAGTACATAGAAGCTCACCTGGCGCGCCGCCAACGCGGCTACGGCTCCGGCGGTCGCATGAAGATCGAGAAGGACAGGGCGGAACTCCTTGGCGGTGTGCGCCACGGGGTCACACTCGGCTCACCCATCTCGATGTGGATCGAAAACCGGGACTTCGCCAACTGGACCGACGCGATGTCCTCCGCGCCGGTTGGTGACGACGTTGACCGCAAGGTGCACACTCGCGTCGTGCCGGGCCACGCCGACTTTCCCGGGGCGCTCAAGTACGGCCACCATGATTTGCGGAACGTGCTCGAAAGGGCCAGCGCGAGGGAGACCACAGCCCGCGTCGCAGCCTCAGCCGTGGCCAGGAAACTGTGCGAGGAATTCGGGATTGCGATCCACGCTCACGCCGTGTCCATCGGCAGCGCCGAACTCGACGCTCCGGCGGGCCAGGTACCGGACTGGGATGTGGTCGAACGCTCTGAAGTGCGGGCCGCCAGTGAGACAGCCGACGCGGCGTTCAAGGAACAGGTCGATATCGCCAAGGCGGCCAGGACGACCATCGGCGGCGTCATAGAGGTGATTGCGACCGGCGTGCCGGTGGGGTTGGGCAGCCACGTGCATTGGGACCGCAAGTTGGACGGCAGGCTCGCCCAGGCGATGGTGAGTATTAATGCGGTGAAGGGCGTGGAGGTCGGCGCCGGATTCGCCAACACGCGCCGGCCGGGCAGGGAAGTGCAGGACGTGTTGGTACCGGATCCTGAAGACCCGCGCCGGTTTACGCACTTGTCGAACCACGCCGGCGGCATAGAGGGCGGCATGTCCAACGGCGAGCCAATCGTCGTCCGGGTGGCGATAAAGCCGATAGCTACGATGACCGCGCCGTTGCCTTCCGTCGACATCAACACCGGCGAGGTAATAGAAGCCGCCTATCATCGCAGCGACATCTGCCAGGTCCCGCGCGCTTGTCCAATAGGTGAAGCGATGATGGCGCTGGTCCTCGCAGACGCGTTTCTCGAGAAGTTCGGGGGCGACAGCATCACCGAAATCGGCAGGAACTATCGCTCGTACATCGAGTCGCTGAGCGCCTTCGGCAATCCGGACGATCCGGTCGAACCTTGAAGGTCCGGGCGTTCCGCCAGGGTTGGACCGCAGTCCGGTCCATTGGAACCCTGAAACCCATCGTTCCTGGACGACCACGATGTCGAAAAAGGCAAACATCTACCTGACAGGCTTTTCGGGCGCAGGCAAGTCGGTTTCCGGACGCATGGCATCCAGGCGGCTGGGCTGGGCCTTCGTGGACACCGACGACCTGATAGAACAGCGGGCGGGCAAGCAGATTCCGCAGATTTTCGCCGACGATGGCGAGGAGCGCTTCCGGGACATCGAAAGCGGTGTGCTGCTGGATGTGTCGGCCGGCTCCAGGCAGGTGGTCGCCACAGGTGGCGGGATGCCTGTCGACCCTTCCAACCGGAAACTCATGCAGGAGACGGGGATAATCATCCGGCTCATGGCCAGCCCGGAAATGATTCACCAGCGTTTGTCGAGCGGGAAGAGGCGGAACAGGGCGCTTAGGCCTCTCCTGGGCGATGATGCGCCCGTGGAGCGGGTGCGCAACCTGCTGCGGGAGCGGGAGGACGCATATTCGCAGGCAGACTTCACTGTCAACACAGACGTGAGGGCTCATGCCGACGTAGCGAAGGACATTGCCGAGGCATGGCGCACTTACGAGGAGTCCCAGAGCGGTGAATGAGCCTGACGACCGAAACCTGGCGGCCGTGGTCACGACTTCCCAGGGCGACTATCGCGTCGTGGTGGGTCGAGGCGTCGTGCAGTCGTTCGGCGCCGAATCGGCGCACGCGGGGCTGAAGGGCAGGGCGTTCCTCATGGTAGACCGTGTCCTTTTCCCGGACGCTGCAAGGATGACGCAGGAGACCATGGAGGCCGGCGGTTTCGAGACCCACATGCTGGCCGTTCCATCGGGCGAAATGGAAAAGAACCTGGACAGCGCAGCCCGCATGTACGGCTGGCTGGCCGAAATGCGCGCCGAACGAGGGGATGTCGTGGTCGCCATGGGCGGCGGAGTGATGGGGGACCTGGCGGGATATGTGGCCGCCACCTGGCTGCGCGGGGTTGCGGTGGTGCAGGTCCCCACGACCCTTGCGGCCATGGTCGACTCGTCGATCGGGGGCAAGGTGGCGGTCAACCTTCCGGCTGGCAAGAACCTCGTGGGCGCATTCCATCAGCCGCGGCTGGTGCTTGCGGACATCGACTACCTCGACACTCTGCCGAAGCGTGTGCTGGCTTCGGGTTGGGCCGAGGCGATCAAGGCCGGGTTCATACTCGACAAGCATTTACTGGAAGCCTTCGAAGCCAGCCCCGGCGAAATGATGGCCCTGCAGGGCGAGGACGTAGTCGCCGCCATACGGCGAAGCGTCGCGATAAAGGGGGAGGTCGTGGCGGCCGACGAGTTCGAAACTGGGGACGAACGGGTACTGCTGAACTACGGCCACACCGTCGGTCACGCGCTCGAAGCGGTGACCGAATACGGCCATTTTCTACACGGTGAGGCGGTCAGCGTCGGGATGATGGCGGCGGCGGGCATTGCCCACCGGCTGGGCATGATCGACAGAGACCTCGTCGAACGCCATCGCGCCGTACTCACCAGCTACGACCTGCCCGTGAAGGCGCCCGGCGTCTCCGTCGACGAAGTGCTGGAAGCCACTCGGTCGGACAAGAAGTCCCGCGGCGGTACGATCCGCTGGGTGCTGTTGGAAGGGCCGGGGAAAGCCACCACAAGGCGCGACGTGCCGGAGTCAGTGGTGCGCGACGCGGTGGAAGAGGTGCTGGCAGGGTAGCGTGGGCGCGGGAATAGATAGCCGCGGACCACGGATTACCAAGCAAGTTGGGTGCCCCGCCGGCGGGTTTGAAACCCGCCTCTACGACCGTAATCTTTTATCGGCGGTCCCAGACGTACTCGTCAGCCGCCGGCCACTGCGGGGACTATGCTGACTTCGTCGCCTGCGGATACGGCGCTGCCGAGGCCGTCCAGGTAACGGACGTCTTCGCCGTTGACATAGATGTTGACGAAGTGGCGCAACTCGCCATTTTCCTCGCAGAGCCGCTCCCTTATGCCGGGAAACTGGCCGTCCAACGAATCGATCACCGAACTAACCGTCCCGCCTTCTGCGCTGACACTGGACTGGTTGCCGGTCAGCCGCCTGAGGGGCGTCGGAATCTTTACGTTGACTGCCATGCGAGAAAGTCCTTTCAATTGCCGGACCGTCAGCCGGTCGTGCAGGGTTCGGTCCGGTGGTCACAATTCCTGTTGCACATGATAACGCGCCGGGCGGCACAGGCACGGCCCAACCCGGTCGATGCCCTTGGAAGCGGGGCAGGGCGCGCGTTGCTTTTCACGCCGGGATGCGCTGCTTAACGCGTCCTTCGATATTGGCGTCGAATGACTCGACTGTAGCGTCGATAGTCACAGGGGCAAGGTACGGTTCCATCAACTCGATGGTCTTCAGTCCGTTGCCGGTGATCAACGCGACCACTGACTCATCAGGCTTTATGACGCCGTCACGGGCAAGTATTCGCAGGGCGGAGACGGTGACGCCGCCGGCGGTTTCGGTGAAGAGGCCCTCCGTGTCTGCGAGGAGTTTCATGCCCTCCACGACTTCCGGTTCGGGTACGACCGCCGCGGCCCCACCGGACTCGTTGGCTATGCGTATCGAGTAGAAGCCGTCGGCTGGGTCGCCGATGGCAAGAGACTTCGCCACCGTGTCGGGTATTACAGGCCGCGTGTGAGTCCTGCCATCGAGGAATGCTTCCGACACGGGGGCGCAGCCGGCCGCCTGTGCGATGTGCATCTTCGTGTTCAGGCCGTCGATCAGCCCCAGCTTCGCGAATTCCTGCAGGCCCTTCCAGACCTTGGTCAACATCGAACCGGAGGCGACCGGGACGACGATATGGTCGGGAGCTTTCCAGCCGAGCTGCTCGGCGATCTCGAAGCCAAGGGTCTTGCTGCCCTCGGAGTAGTACGGCCGCATATTGATGTTCACGAAGGCCCAGCGGCGGTCATCGCCCAGTTCGCTGCAGAGGCGGTTCGCCTGATCATAGTTGCCGTTCACCGCAACCAGCGTCGGGCCATAAACGGCGGCGCCCAGTATCTTGCCGGGTTCGAGGTCGCCGGGCACGAAGACCATCGTGTTCATTCCGGCCTTGGCGCCGTGGGCGGCTGTTGCGCCCGCAAGGTTCCCGGTCGAAACACATGCCAGGACGTCGTACTCGAATTCCAGCGCCTTTGTGGAGGCGACGGAAACGACCCGGTCCTTGAACGACCAGGTTGGGTTGGCTGCGTCATTCTTGAGCCAGACGTTGTTCAGGCCAAGTTGGCGCGCAAGGTTCGTCGAGCGAATCAACGGGGTCATGCCTGCCCCGATATCGACTGCGTGGCGTCTGTCGACCGGCAGGAGGTCGTCGTACCTCCAGATTGTGTGCGGGCCGCTCTCTATGCTCTCGCGACTGACGACCTTACTGATGGCGTCATAGTCGTAGGCGACTTCGAGGGGGCCGAAGCAGAAATCGCAAGCGTAAATCGGCTCTACAGGGTATTCACGGCCGCACGCGCGACAGCGCAGGGAGGTGACGTGTGGCAATGGTTGTGACCTCTCGGCAGCAGCTAGCACTTCCGGAGGTCTGCCGGGAGTGACAGCAGCAGCTTTTGACTCAAGCTCGCTGATTCACCGACTTCGTCAGCGCCCCAAAGTGTTCAGTCAAGGGCGTCGACGAAAGTTGAACCTGGGTTGCAATGCTAGCAACGGGCCGGTAAATGGTCAATTGGGGCCACCCCTTTGGCAATTGCCTGGAAGCACGAACTTCGTGTATCAGGAAGCGCACTGCCTCAAAACGGCTAAAGCAGACCTCGCCGCAGGGGCCCCGGCATCGGTAAGCGAAATAGAATGACCGTATGTGCGGAAGATTCGTATTGGTGCAGGTGGGGCACATCGGCGTGCGGTTCTCGGCGATCGTCCGGTACCCGAGCGAATACCGGCCTGACCTGAGGAAATTGCCGGATTACGTAGACGCGCCGCGGTACAACATCGCGCCCACGCAGCAGTTACTCACAGTCACCAACGAGGACGGCGAACGGGTAATCGAGCCGATGCGCTGGGGATTGATCCCGTCCTGGGCCAAAGACGGCCAAAAGCTGCCGCTCAACATCAACGCACGGGACGACCGGATGGCGACCGGCGGGTTCTGGCGCAGGCCGCTGAGAAGGCAGCGGTGCCTCATACCTGCCGACGGTTACTACGAGTGGACGGGGCCGAAGAAAAACCGTACGCCGGTGTACATTCGCCGCAAGGACGAAGGGCTGATTGCGTTCGCAGGGCTCTTCGATGTGTGGCGGCACCCCAACACGGGCGAGGTCACCAGGTCCTGCGCCATCGTGACTACGTCCCCTAGCCCGTCCCTGGAGCCGATTCACAACCGCATGCCGGCCATACTGAGCAACGAAGCCGAAGCGCTCTGGCTCGATCCGCTTACACAGGACCCGGGACCGCTGAGGGCTCTCGTCCAACCGTATCCGGATGAGGCGCTGGAGCACTATCCGGTAGAGAAGACCGTTAACACAGCGCGGGCGCAGGGGCCTGAACTGATCAACCGTGCGCCCACACAGCCAGGCATGGTCGGTCTCACCCCGGAAACGTCGTGAGAATGTTAATCATGCAGGTGAACGGCGTCGCCATGCCGCAGTACGGCCACCCGCGGTGCGCCCTGGTGACCGAAGTGAACGGGAACTGGGTTGCCGGCCGGCAACTTGGTTGCCCAACGGCCAGCGTGAGACCAGAACGCCGTCACCACATTGGGCGGCGTCCTTCCCGTGGTAGGGTGGCAGAGAGTGGTTGGGGCGGCAAGGATATTCATTGCGCCCTAAGAAGCGTGCCAACCTTGCCGTCCCCTTCCGCTGCCCACGGTTGCAGGCCCGTCCGGGCGTTTGCGGCTATCCGCATTCGGCCGTTCGGGCCGGTTTTTCGTTGCGAATCTTGCAGGTTGATCGATGCCTGTATCTTGTGCGCTCGGGGACCGGACTTTCCGCCGGCCTGGCCCGGCAGAGCACCGTAGCGCGAGATGAACAAGCCCAACGATCCGCAGGACCTTAGACGTCTGTGGAAAGACGAGGGGCCGAGCGAAGAAGACATCGAGCGGTCCTGGTCGGACGGGCCCGATGGCGGGAAGTCGGGGGGTTGGACGGAGAGGTGGTGGCAGATCCTGATCACATTGGTCGGGATCGTCATTATCGTGTCTCTCGTCATCACCGTACTTCCTCTCCGCTCGAGGAATGCCAACGTCCAGCCGCCGCCGCCGCAACTGGAAACCGCCACCGTGGTTCGGGTAATCGACGGTCGCACCATCTTCGTGCGGGTCGGGAAGACTGAAGTCGAAGTCCGTTACATCGGAGTCGAAACACCCGAGTACGGCCACCCCTGGTACGACCTGGTGACCGACGTGAACAGGAACTGGGTGGTCGGCAAGGAAGTGGACCTGGAAAGGGACAGGGTCGACTCGGACGCTCAGGGGAGGCTCCTCAGGTACGTGTACCTCGACGGGGCGATGGTGAACGCGGCGCTCATCGCCGTTGGACTTGGAAGCGCGGCGACAGGGCAGAACGTGCGGTATGCGGAGGGCTTCCGCCGGCTGGAGGCCGAAGCCCGGAGCGAGCAGTTGGGAATTTGGGCCAACCAGCCCGAGGAAAGCCCGACGCCTTCGAACTCATCACCCGACCCATCGACGTGATCCGCCGCGACTGGTTTTTCAATTGACATCCAATAGACCACTGAGACCTACAGCCGCCGCCCGACGGGAAACGGTGTGGGGCGCGCTATTCGGCGACCCTGCGTACCGTCGGCTCTGGGCCATGGGCGCCACCACGAACGTCATGCGGTGGCTCGAGACGGTAGCCCTCGGGTTCTTCATTTACGAGTTGACCGCATCGCCCTTCTGGGTGGCTTTCGTGGGGCTCGTCAGGATGCTGCCTATGTTCGTGCTGGGCGCATTCGTAGGCGTAATCGCTGACAGGTTCGACCGTCGATTGCTGCTGATGGGCGCCATGGGCTCGCTCGCCGTGACCTACGCAGCCCTGGCAGCGCTCGCGATCACCGAACACATCAAGCTATGGCATGTGTTGGCGGGTGCGTTCGTGGCGGGGATGGTGTGGGTGACAGACTTTCCCGTCCGGCGCGCCATGATCGCCGAGGTGGTCCAGCCGCAACGCGTGGGCACTGCGATGGGGCTCGAGATGGCTACCAGCAATTTCTCGAGGATGTTGGGGCCTCTGGCGGCCGGCGGATTCCTGGCCACGGTGGGGATTCAGGGCGCTTACATAGCCGGGGTGGTTTTGTTTGTATTCGCATTCCTGATGTCGGCGACGCTCAACTACAGCGCGCCTGTCACCGCCCGCAGCGCGGTTCAACCAGCCCGAAATTTCATAGAGGGCATCCGCTACATCCGTTCCGACGCCGTAGTTGTGATGACGTTAGCGATCACGGTTGCCATGAACGCATTTGCCTTCCCTTACAGCCACATGGTGCCGGTGATCGCCGACGAGAAGCTTGGCGCAGGCGCGCTGGGGCTGGGACTGCTGTTTAGCGCGGAGGGCGCCGGAGCAACTCTCGGGTCGTTGCTCATCGCGACGCGGGCGGAGGCGAAACACTATACGCGAGCTTACCTGTTCGGCTCGCTACTATTCTTGTTGGCAATTTTGATGTTCGCTTTAGCTCCGTGGTACGCGCTGGCCCTTGCGCTGCTATTCATCGGGGGATTCGGTATGGCTGCGTTCGGCACTCTGCAGAGCATCATCATCATCACGTCTACGCCGCCGGAAATGCGCGGCCGAGTCTTGGGAGTGCTGGCGGTCGCGATCGGAACCGGACCCATCGGCGCATTGCAGGTGGGGTTGGTGGCGACCTGGCTAGGCGCTCCCGCAGCGATTATGGCGACCGCGATCGCGGGCATTGCTTCGTTGGTTGTCGCCGTCGCCGTGTTCCCAAGATACTTGAAGACTCACAGTTTCGACGGAATCGCCGATATGAAGGACCAACAGTCTCAGCTACGGTCCCGCAAGGCCAACGTGAAGATATAGAGGGCGACGGCCAGGAAGATGGCCCACATCACAAACCGCGGGTTAATCCGGTTCAATACGCACCATTTCCTGAATATGAGATCATTCGCGCCGCATTCGACCCCGTCGTCGTTTCGGGCAGAGAACAAGCCCACGAGGCCGGTCTGAATATCTTGCGACACACCAATCCTTCGCCGCAACACGATGCCCGGTCCCATTCACATTCGATTGGCGCGCCAATATCGCGGTGTCTTGACAGGAAACACGGCTAACGATGGCGAGAAACGACAAATACTCGGTAGTCGTGCTCGACATCGATGGCACGATGGTGGGACCGGACCGGATCATTCCGGAACGGCTCAAAGTCGCCGCCGGGGCAGCGGAACAAGCGGGCGCCGTAGTTGTGATTGCGACCGGGCGGACGCTCCGAAGTTCACTCCAATTCGCTGAACAGTTGGGCACGACAAGCCCGGTAATCTGCTACCAGGGGGCGTTGACGGTCGATGACGACCATGAGACGGTCCTCCGCCATGTCAGGCTCCACGAGGACGTCGCGAACCTTGCCATCCAGACATTCGACAAGCTGGGCGCCCACGTCAATGTTTACGTGGACGACAAGGTCCACATCAGGCGATCATCCACGTGGTCGGACGGCTACGCGGAACGAATGGACCTTGAACCGACAATCGTCTATAGCCTTGCCCCTGTGGCAGCCCAACGGCCTACGCTGGTATTGGGTGTAATGGAGCCGGACGCCGCGAAACTGGTCGCAGCGGCCCGTTCGGTAGTCGGCGCCAGGGCAGAGGTAACGCATTCGCTGCCTCACTTCTGCGAAGTCGGCCACAAGGACGCGGGCAAGGAGAAGGCCCTTCAACACCTCGCCGAGATGTGGGATATTCCCTCGGCCCGCTTCGTGACATTTGGCGACGGGGCCGGGGACGCGGGCATGTTGCGTTGGGCCGGAATGGGAGTGGCCATGGAAAGCGGCCACCCCGACGCGATCCGTTCGGCGGACAGGTGCGCCGCGGGGCCGCCGGGCATAGCGGTGGCGAGGGTTTTGGAAGAAATGCTTGAGTACGGCAGGTTGGGAAGAGCATGAGACGCGATAAGAACAAGATTGTCGTGTTTGGCGCGCTCAACATGGACCTGATCGTCGAAACACCCCGGCCGGCGGGTCCCGGCGAAACGGCGGAGGGCACCCGTTTCTACACCGCGCCGGGCGGCAAGGGCGGAAACCAGGCGGTGGCGGCCGCGCGGCTCGCTGACGGCGTCGACCGGGTCCTAATGGTCGGCCGTATAGGCAATGACGTGTTCGGCGCAGAACTCCGTTCATACCTCGAGAAACAGCACGTCAACACCAAGTACGTCCAGACCGACATCGGCCAATCGTCCGGAATCGCGGTCATCTTTGTCGAGCCGGACGGCGAAAACTACGTGAACCCGGTGTATGGCGCCAACGCACGATGCGACGACTGGCAGTACGGCGACGCCAAAGAGGCGATGAAGAACGCCGCAGTCTTGCTGGTCCAGCAGGAAACCCCGTTGGCGCCCACGTTGGAGGCCATGCAGGCTGCACGGGAGATGGGCGTCACGGTGGTCCTCGACCCGGCGCCGGCGCGAGACCTGCCGGACGGGTTCCTGGAGAGCGCAGACATACTCACCCCTAACCAACTGGAAGCCGAAGCGTTGGCGGGGCTTCTGGTAACTGGTCCCGAGGATGCTGCGACTGCCGCGAGGCGCATCAGGGACCTGGGCATACCGATCGTAATCGTTACTCTCGGAGAACAAGGCGCTTACGTTGAATCGGACGAATACTCAGGCCATGTCCCCGCGTTCGACACACCTGTCGCGGCCTCCGTGGCCGCCGGCGACGCGTTCAATGGCGCGCTGGGTTACGCACTGTGCGAAAGCATGCCGCTAAGTGACGCGGTCAGGTTCGGTTCGGCCGCGGCGGCGGTCAGCGTTTCGCGGCCCGGATCGCAGGAATCGATGGCCACCCGGGAAGAAGTGGACGCGGTGTTGACCGGCAGGCGGCGACGGGCGGCCGGGTCTTAGGACGAGATTCCGGGCCTAGTCGGGCGGCGGGCCCTCGATTTCGCTGACCGACCTGCACCCGGCTCGCTCCATCAGGCGGGCCAGGTTGCGGTTGATCGACCCCGGCAGGCCGGGTCCCTCGTAGACGAGGGCCGTATAGAGTTGCACGGCTTCTGCCCCGACGGCCAACAGGCGCCAGACCTGCCGGGCGTCGCTGACACCGCCGCAGGCGATGATGGCGCCCCGGTTCCCCAGGCTGGCCCGCGTTTCCGCAATCATCCGGAGCGTGTCGTCGAACAGTGGAGCGCCGCTCAGTCCGCCGCGGCCCACCTTCAGCCCGCTGTGTTCAACCGGACGGGTATTCGCGACGATCACGCCGCTTGCGCCGGCGTCGATGGCCGTTTCCGCTAGTGAAATTCCGTTCTCGCGGGACTGGCGTTCGCGCTCCCACGGCGGCAGCTTGACGAAGAGCGGCCGTTTCATGTTGGCGGCGACGGCCTGTACGAGCACCCTCAGCCGTCCGGGGTCGTGGAACGCGCGCAGGCCGCTGGTGTTGGGACTCGACACGTTGATTTCCACCGCGGCGCAGTGCGGCTCCACGCTGCGGTGGCACTGGACTATCTCGTCCTCCAAGGTGCCGGAAATGCTCACGAACAGCCTCGAACGGGGGCGTGAGGATGCGATGCGGCGGCTAATGACGTCCAGGCCCGGACCGGGGAAGCCCATTGCGTTCACGATGGCCTTCTGCTCGACCTGGCGCAAGAAACGGGGGCGCGGGTTGCCCGGTCTGGGATTCAGGGTGACCGTGCCGCCGCTGACAAATCCAAAACCCAGGTTCATGAGTGAACCGAAAGTCCTGAATTCCTTGTCGAGCCCGGCGGCTGCCCCAATAGGCGACGGCAACTCCAACCCGGCGACGGTGGTAGTTAGTCTTTCGTCGAATCCCGCGATTAACGGCCTTGCAGCGGACCACATCCATCCCATGCGCAGTACCGCCTCGGAGACGCGGTAGCTGCGCTCGGGAGGAAGCCTGAAAGTTACCGGACGAATAAGCGATTTGTAGAAGATGTTGTTGTCCCCGTCGGATTCTGTGAGACACGGCCCCAGAAAGCGGCGCGCGAATCACCCCGATCCGGCGTCACTTCGGCTGTCGGCCACAATTAGAATATAGGCAGCCGGACGCATCCTGTCGGGCAGCAGACGCAATGATCGGCGGACCGCAAAATGGCGCTGGAATATAAAAGAGGAAACCCTGATTCCCCAGTCGGCCATGCGATCGTCTACTTCAGCGACTCATCCGATCCTGGGAAAACCGGCGCCACGTACATCATGGTCCTGCCGATCTCCGTAGACGTGGCCAAGTACGTTCCCCCGTTCCTTTCGGGCCACCTGGAAGGGATGGGCTCGTCTGACGTGTCGGGCTTCGCATTCCCACCCGCTCCGGAACCGGTCGAAGACGTTGGTTTCATCGAGCGCATCGCCGAGTTGAGAGGCGATGACCTCATATTCGGCGGTAGCGGCAACCTGGAGGACACGGCGGAACTCATGAGTAGAGTCGGTGACATGGTGGCCGAGTACCACCGGGCTTACCAGGAGTCGACCGCATCGCAGCATGAAACGCTGGAGGAAACTGTCTCGTCAACGGTGTCGGAAATCGACGAGGTCATGTACGACATGATGGGAGAGGCGGACCTGCTGGGTGAGATGTCCACGCTCGTCGGCAGGCTGCGTTACGCGGCTGAGGGCGGTGACCAGGCGACCATCGACGAATCGGTCGCAAGACTGCGGGCAATCGGCGGGCGTCTTCCCGAAAACCGCCGGGTCGATCGCATAGTTGCCGCTGCGACGGCTATGGACGGCAAGTCGGCCGACCTGATCAGGCTCTACGTCGACAGGGCGTACGCTCTGCTGCGGGAAGACTACAGGCGGGTCGGCACGCTCGAAGGGCAGATTGCCGAATTGGGCGAGAACGCCGCAGACGGCAGCGACGCCTGACCGCCCGGTCCAGGTCAGCGTATCGCCGCCAGCGAATCGTCCAGTTGAGTCATTGAGGCGTTGGCGCCGCTGGCGATCAGGACGACTCTCTTGCCCTCCAGGGTCTCTTTCAAGTCCATCGCAGCGCCAAGAGAGGAAGCGCCGGCGTATTCGATCAGGCTGCGCGTGCTCTCGATGAAGCGACCGGCGGCCTCTTTTATCCGCTGGTCGCTCACCACGACGAAGTCATGCAGGCGCTTCCGCAGGATCCCCTGGGGGAAGTCGTAGGAACTCGCCGTGGCGAGCCCTTCTGCTTCCGTCTGCATCTGCGCATCCACCAATTCTCCCTGCTTCCATGACAGGCAGGCGGACGGCGCCTCGGCCGATTGGACCGCAATCACCCTGGTTGAGGGCGACACGGTGTCCGACACGATGCATGCACCCGAAGCGCCGCTGCCTGCGCCCACCGGGACGATGATGTAGTCGATTTCGCCGAGGTCCTCGTGGACTTCCAGCGTGTACGTGCCGACTCCCGCGATCAAATGCGGCTCGTTCGCCGGGTGAACGTAGCGCAGTTCGTCCTCGACCGCCATTCTCTCGGCGAACTCACGGGCGGTGTCGAACATCGGACCGTGGTGCAGGACTCGTGCGCCAAGGGCGCGCATGGCGGAGACCTTCAGGGGGTTCGCTCCTTCGGGGACTACGATGGTCGCGTTCGACCCGTAAACGCCGGCGGCAAAGGCGACCGACTGGCCGTGGTTGCCGGTTGAAGCCGTGATGAAACCCCTGGCTCGCTCCGCTTCAGTCGTCCTGGCTACCAGGTTCAGCCCGCCGCGGACCTTGAACGACCCGGCGACCTGGAAATTCTCGTGCTTCACCCAGACTTCGGCTCCGATTAGCTCGGAGAGGGCAGGGTAGCGCCGGAGGGGAGTCCGGTAGATGTGCTGCTGGATCACCCTGCGGGCGTCCAGTACGTCCTGAAACACGGGTTCTTTCAAGGTCATGCGGAGTATCCTTTGGTATCTGTTCGAATTCTACGCTCGGCGCGAACTACACGCGTTGGCAGGGCGCTGGTCCCTGCCGTCCCCCGTAGGACCGGACGCAGTCCCGTGATCCTGCCATGAAAGAAGCGGCAAACAAACCTCCCTCTCCGTCTCCGGGCGCGGGGGGACAAGACATCGCAGGCAGAACGCCGGTTGGTGTGAATTCCCGGTTTTCCCGGACATTCGAAGCCCTGGGAAACCGGAATTTTCGCTGGCTGTGGATCGGACTCGTACTCGCGATGGGTGGCGTGCAGATGCAGATGGCTGTACGCGGGATCCTGGTTTACGACCTGACGTCTGAAGCCGTTCTCACCGGCATCGTGTCCCTCGGATTCGCTCCCTCCATGCTCATCCTGTCCCTGTTCGGCGGGGCGTTCGGCGACAGGTTCGAACGGCGAACGATACTTCAGGCTACTCAACTGGGCGGCGCCATCATGGCCGCCATCCTGGCGGTGCTGATCACCACCGGTTTGATCAACTGGGTGCATCTCCTGGTCGCCTCCGTGCTGCAGGGCGCCATGTTCGCCTTCCAGATGCCTGCGAGACAGGCCATGATCCCGGGGATGGTGGGAAAAGAGCAGACCGGGAACGCCATATCCCTGAACGCCGTCGGCATGAGCCTGATGACGATGGGCGCACCTGCCGTTGGCGGCCTGCTTTACGCATGGGTGGGACCGGACGGGGCCTACTACGCAATTGCGGCCTTTTACGGGTCGGCAGTCGTAACCACCGGCATGATCCCCAAGTATCACCCCGATCCCCGGGCGGACAAGAAATCGGTCTTTTCCGACATCAAGAGCGGGCTTGCCTACGTGAACTCCCGGCCGCTGGTGAAGACCATGCTGATCTACGCGGTGGCGGTCGTCCTGCTGAGCATGCCGTTCAGGATGCTGACGCCGGTGTTTGCCAAGGACGTCTACGGGGCAGGGCCGGAACAGGTGGGCGTACTCATTGCCGTAGCGGGCGTCGGTGGCCTCATCGGCTCGCTTGGCGTAGCCGGGCTGCGGCGAGGCCAGAAGAGGGGGCTCGTGCTGGTGGGCTCGGCCGCGGTGTCCGGCCTGGTCATGCTCTTGATCGCCGCGGTGCCGTTTTACGTGGTCGGTGTCTTCCTGATGATTGGAATCGGATTCGGCGAGTCGATCCGGTGGGCCCTTTCCCAGGCGCTCGCAGTCGAGGAAACGGGAGACGAATACAGGGCCAGGGTCATGAGCCTTCTGATGATGACCTACGGTCTGATGCCGATTGGCATCCTCCCCGTCAGCTACGCGTTCGACCGTTTCGGGGCCGAGGACACGGTCTTGGGCCTGGGGGTAGTTTTACTCGCGGTCACGTTGTTCTATATCGTTGTCAGGCCCACCCTCCGGCGGATGCCGTGACGGCAAGATGCGTATTCCCCTTAAAGGTTCGCCCGTCCGAGCCGCAGTTGGCCTTTTAACAGTCCTCAAGAGTCATTGAAGAATCCTGCATCCGGTAGAAGCGCGGCCGCCGCGCAGCCCCGGGCGCGCGGGTACTTTGGGACCACGTTCGCCTCCCTGCGGGAGAAGAACTACCGCTACTACTGGTTCGGGCTGATCGCGCTCATGGCCGCGGTCAACATGCAGATGGTGGCGCGTGCCCAACTGGCGTGGGACCTGACCGACTCGATCAGGATGGTCGGCCTTGCGGGCGCGGCCTTTGCGCCGCCAATCCTGCTGTTCTCCCTCTTCGGCGGCGTAATCGCGGACCGCGTCGAGCGCAAACGGGTCATCCAGTTCGGCCAGTTCGCCATCTCGATCATGTCGTTGTTCGTCGGGATGTCCGTCCTGACCGACACCGTGACGATCTGGCACCTGATCGGCTCGGCGCTGTTCCAGGGATGTGTCTGGGCATTTCTCATGCCGGCGCGGCAGGCCGTCGTCCCTCAACTCGTCGGCGGCGAGAACATGACGAACGCCATCGCCCTGAATGCCAGCGGAATGTCCCTGATGACCCTCGCCGCGCCCGGAATCGGCGGCGTGCTGTATGCGTTTGCCGGTGCGGAAGTCGCCTACTTCACCATCGCGGGCCTTGCGATGCTGGCGTTTGTGCTGACCAGCCAGATGCCGCGTCTGCCTGCGGGCGGCGCTTCGAACGCGCGCAATCGCATGGCGTCCGACATAGCCGACGGGCTCCGTTACGTTGCCAGGAACCGTACGGTGATGTTCCTGCTGCTGCTGGCATTGTCAAGCACGTTGTTCGCCATGCCGTTCCGCAACCTGATGCCCGCGTTCGTCGACGAGTCATTTGGCAGGGGGGCGGAATCGGTCGGCCTGTTGATGAGCATGATCGGGCTGGGTTCCTTGATCGGTTCGCTCTTCATCGCCGGACTCAGGCGCGGCAGCAGGAAGGGACCTGTCCTCATCGGCACGACCGCCATTTCCGGCGGGGCGATAGTGCTGGCGGCCTTCGCCCCGTCCTACGCGCTGGTGGTTGCGGTCATGGTGTTGCTGGGCATCGGGGACTCGGGAAGGCGTTCCCTCAACTCCTCCCTCATACTGGAGAACACGGACGAGGAACATCGCGGCAGGGTGATGGGGATGTACATGATGAACTTCGGCCTGATCCCGTTGGGAGTCATCCCGCTTGCCGAGGTGGCCGAAGGCGTGGGAATCACGATCGCGTTTGCGGGCGCGGGTTCGCTGTTGATAGCCGCCGCGGCCCTGTCCGGGACTCTCACGCGGCGACTGTGGCGGCTCTAGGACGTTCGCAGGGACACCTGTGGCGGGCGCCGGCATGGGCCCGGCTATACTCGCAGCATCGCCAAAACCCCCTGATCGGTCGCCATACATGGCCATAAGCGTCCTCAGCCCGAAACTAGCCTCGCGCATCGCTGCCGGGGAGGTAATCGAACGGCCGGCATCCGTGGTCAAGGAGTTGGTCGAAAACTCTCTCGACGCAGGCGCGACGCGAATCCGTATCGAGGTCGAAGACGGCGGCGCGAAATTGGTCTCGGTCACCGACAACGGCCACGGCATACCGGCAGACCAGATCGCCGTTGCGTTCGAGCGATTCGCCACCAGCAAGATCGACGAGTCCTCCGATCTGTCCGGCATTGCGACGCTCGGATTCAGGGGAGAGGCGCTGCCGTCAATCGGCTCCGTGGCGCGCGTTGAGGCGGTCAGCCGGTTGCAGGGTTCCGACTTCGGCGCTCGGTTCGTGATCGACAACGGCCAGGCAATCGCAGAGGAGCCCGCCGCCGGACCGCCGGGGACGCGCATCGAGGTCAAAGGCCTTTTCCAGATGGTGCCGGCCCGCCGCAAGTTCATGGGGTCGGCCGGAAGAGAACTCACGCGCATTCGCCAACTAATCAGCACGTACGCAATCGTCTACCCCTCGGTGGCGTTCACATTCGCTGCCGATGGCAGTTCCCGCTTTGCCACTCCCGGCTCCGGCGACGTCAGGGCGGCATTGGCGGCCGCGTACGGCGCCCGGCTGGCGGACTCGATGCTGGAGATCGATGACGACGGTTCCGGTGCGTTTGGCGTCGGCGGGTTGATAAGCGAGCCGGGAACTTCAAGGGGCACGCGGCGTTACGTGACGCTGGCTGTCAACGCCCGGTGGATAGAGAACCGCAGGTTGGCCTTCGCGGTCGAACAGGGATACCACGGGTTCCTGCCGGAACGCCGCTTTCCGGTGGCTGTCCTCTCGATCAGGACGCCGCTGGATGACGTGGACGTGAACGTTCATCCGGCCAAACTGGAGGTCCGCCTTCTCCGCGAAGACCTGGTGTTCCGGGAGATCCAGCGCGCCATCCGCCTGGCCCTGGGCGATTTTGCCCCTGTCCGAACGATGAACCTCCCGGGCAGACCGGGTGCACCGGGCCGGGGAATGCCGGTCGCCAACGCCGCCAACCCGTTCGGCGCGGTCGCCATGTGGCCGGACCGTTCGATCAAGCCCCCGGAACAAGCAGAAACGGGCCAGGGGACCGAAACTCAAGCCCATTCGACCTCGTCAGACGCGATTGTCGAGCCTCCGCCGCCGCCAACGACGCAGCGGTCCGTGCTGCCGATCCTGCGCGTCATAGGGCAGGCGCGTGAGACGTACATACTGGCGGAAGGACCCGACGGCCTTTACCTGGTGGACCAGCACGCCGCCCACGAGCGCGTGCTGTATGAAGAGATCAGGGAGCGGACCAAGTCGCAGGCGGCGGAAGCCCAGCCGCTGTTGATGCCCGAATCAGTCGAACTCGATCCGCGGCAGATGGAAGCAGTGGAACAACACGGCGAGGAACTAAGAAAAGCCGGATTCCTCGCTGAACCGTTTGGCGATTCGTCAGTGGTACTGAGGGCAATTCCCGCCATGATGGCGAACAGCAACCAGAGTCAGACACCCGGCGCGGCATTTGGCGCAATCCTCGACGAAATCGGTGAAGGTCGTAGTAGCGACTCGTGGCAAGACAGGTTGCTCTACACGATGGCATGCCACGCGGCGGTAAAGGCCGGAATGCCGCTGACAACGGACGAGAGCCGGGAGTTGATCCGCCGGCTCGAACAGGCCGACCAGCCGCACACCTGCCCGCACGGCCGTCCAACCATGATCCACCTCGACGCCGGTGCGCTGGAGTACCAGTTCGGCCGGCGCTAACCAGCGGCCGGCACATTCCCGGCCGGGCAGGATGGGCAAGGCCCTAAGGGGGTGTCTAAAAAGGGCCTTGGCATGTGCTGACCCGCGCTACATCCGCCAGACACGCTCTCAGACGACCACTCGTAGGGGCGTCTCTTGTGGGCGCCCGAGGGGGTGGGGCGCGGCAACTGACGCGATGTCATTTCGTGATCGGCCAGGGACTTTTTGGACACCCTCTCAGAACAGGGGAGCGCCGGGTGCGTCGTGTTCGAAGGCGGCCACCGAGGCGTTCGCCACATCGGTCACGAACACCGTCGTCCTGTCCGGGCCGCCGAACGCCAGGTTCGATGGCCTCCAACCCTCGACGTAGTACAGCTCTTCCAGCTTGCTATCCGCGGATACGATCGACAGTCCGCCGATTCCCCGCAGGGCTCCCAGTACCCGCCCTTTCATGTCAACCGCCAACCCGTCCGGGTGCGCCGGTTCGCGGAAGCGTCGGACCATCCTGTACTCGGCAAGCTCCTCCAGGGCCGTTATTTCGAAGGCCAGCAGGCGGTTGGCTCGCATCTCAGAGACGTAGAGTTCCTTGCCGTCAGGAGAAAACGCCACGCCGTTCGGATACGCCAGGTCCAGCGCAAAGGGGTACACGACGCCGTCCGGTGTGGCCCTGTAGACGGGGCTGATCGAAGGGTCGGGAGGCGGCTTTCGGCCGGGGTCGGTAAAAAACAGGTTCCCGGACGGGCCGAAGGCCAGATCGTTCGGCCCGGTGAACTCCTGTCCGTCGTATTCGGCTGCAAACACGCTGAGTTCACCGGATGGGGTGACTCTCAGAATCTCGCGGCGGCCTGAGTCTGCGACAAAGAGATCGCCGCCCGGTCCAAAAGCCAGGCCGTTCGGCCGGCCATGGGTCGAAACGAACTCAGAAACTTCGCCTGATTCGCTAATGCGGCAGATGGCGCCGGTCCCGGCATCCGCAACGTACAGGTTGCCGTCGGGCCCCACGCACGGACCTTCAGGCAGGACCAGTCCTGTTGCAAGTACCCGGTATGACGGGGGAGGGTGTATGAGCGAGTTCAATTCAGCGTCCAACTACGGAGCCCGTTGCGGTGGGTGAGTCTAGCACGCCAATTTTTGTACAAGAATGAAAGGAGTCGCGGCAGTCGCCGCGCCCCATCCCCACGGGCGCCCACAAGAGACGCCCCTGCGAGTGGTTGTCTGAGAGTCTGTTTTGAGCCGGCTGAGGGGCAAAGCTGTCTGTGGTCCGCCGACTCAGAACAGTTGAATGTAGATACGGGCTGTTGTACAAGTGGCCGGGATGCAGACCCAACACAGGAGATTACCCGTGGTTGACAGGACATACAGGGTTGGCCTCGTCGGCTTGCGAGGGATCACTTCGAACAGTGCAGAGGAGCCGCCGGCGCCGTTCCGCACCGCGATAGGCCATAGCCACGCCGCGGGCCTGTCTATCTCCAACAGGTTCGACGTCGTCGCCGTGTGCGACCTCTTACCAGACCTGCTCGACGAGTTCGAGCGGACCTGGGGCAAGAGATGGCCCGACGTGGGCCACTACACCGACTTCAGCGCAATGTTGCGAGAGTCCAACCTGGACATCCTGGCCATAGCCACGGGCGACGATACTCACGCTGATCTGGGCATCGAGGCCGCCAGGGCAGGCGTGAAGGGCATATTCTGCGAGAAGCCCTTCGCCACCAGCCTGGAGGACGTGGACAGGCTCATCCAGGCGTGCGAGGACAACGGCGTGGTCATCACCGTCGAACACACGCGCCGATACCTGCCCTTGTGGATACAGGTCCGAGAAGAGATCAGGCGCGGCGCAATCGGAAACCTGACCACAATCGTGGGCACGCTGGGCGGGCCGAGGGCGATGTTGTTCAGGAACGGCACTCACATAATCGACGCCATATGCATGTACGCCGAGTCCGAGCCCACCCAGGTCTGGGCCAGACTCGAGGAGGGCTTCGAGGACTGGGACAGCTACAAGGGAGACGGCGGCAAGCTCCCGGAGAATGAACCCGGCGCAATGGGATTCATCCAGTTCGAAAACGGAGTACGTGCCCTCTACTGCGGCATGAAGGAGACCCAGTTCATGTTCTCGCTCCAGCTTTCGGGCCCGGACGGCCAGATATACGTGACGGATGGTGGCGCCACCGTGCTCTCGTCCGGCGCGGGCGGGCAGAACGGCGTCCGGCGCCGCATCGTCCCCGGCTCATATGTCTCCGAGGACATAGGGGCCGGCTACGAGGAATTGGCAGACCTTATGGAGAACGGCGGGGAGGGCGTCTCGATGGCCCGTGAGGCCCGTAAGACCGCCAAGGTGCTAACCGGCTTCCTGGCGTCACAGCAGGCCGGCTCAGCCCTCATAGACCTGCCCGAGTAGCCAGGACCAGCGAGGATGACCAAATGGCAGACCAGCGTCTCAAGATCGTAATTCCAGGCGACGACCCGCCCCAGGTCCAGGGTTCACCGCACCTCGACCGGTTGGGATCCTACGGCGAAGTGACCCTGTATACCGACCGCCCCGCGACCATGGACGAGCAGCTTGCCAGGGTCGAAGGCGCCGAGATCATTATGAATACGCGCGGCGCGGTGAAGTGGTACAAGGAAGCGCTCGAGCAGCTTCCCGACCTGCGCCTCATCGCCACCTGTTCCATCGGCACCGACATGATCGACCTGGAGGCCGCCAGGGAACGCGGCGTAACCGTCTGCAACCAGCCCGGCAAGATCGCGCCGTACGTGGCGGAGCACATAATCGGGCTGATGTTCGCGGCCGCCAAGCGCGCCGCCTTCCAGACGGCCGAGTTGAAGGCCGGCCGCTGGCGTCTCCGCCACAATATCTACCTCAGTGGCAAGACGCTGGGCGTAATAGGGACCGGCAACACCGGCGCGGAGGTTGCCCGGATTGCCAACGCCCTCGGCATGAGGGTCATAGCGTGGACCTACAATCCTTCGCCCGAGCGGGCGTCAGCCCTGGGAGTCGAGTTCGTAGGGCTGGATGATCTGCTCCGCGAGTCCGACGTCGTCAGCATCCAGGTCAGGCTCAGCGACGACAGCAGGGAGATGCTGGGCAGCCGCGAGTTCAGGTTGATGAAGCCCGGCGCCATATTCGTGAACGGCGGCCGGGGCGAACTCGTTAACACCGACGCGTTGGTCGATGCCCTGAATTCGGGCCACCTGGCCGGGGCGGGCCTGGACGTCTTCGACCAGGAACCTCTGCCTCCCGAACACCCGATTCTTACCTGCGAGCAGGTCGTCCTCACGCCGCACATCGCAGACCAGACGCCCGAAGGGGTCGAGAGTCTGAACGAAGGCTGCGTCAGCAACGTAATCTCCTACCTCGAAGGCAGGCCCCAGAACGTCGCAAACCCGTAGAGGGCGCCTGCAAAGTTCCCGCTCATGTGGCGAAGACCTTTGCGTAACCTCCTCAAGTGTCGTTGGTACGAAAATAACCCGCCAGGGGGATCACACACCACATCGTCGTGCCAGGCCCCATCGTCTTACCGGGGTAACCCGGTACCCACGGTGGGGCGCTGAGGTGGGTTCGCTCGGCAAGTTGGACGCGCAACCGAGAGGCAACGCCCGATTTTCATCCCCTCGTGCGGTCTTAATAAGGCCATAGTCATTCCGACCGAAGCGGAGGAATCTGGGACGGTCATCCCTCACCAACGCTCGACGCTCCGGCCCAAACCGCGCGCAGCAACCGCCAACCGGCACACCCCCTTTTCATACCCTGGGGCGCCGGCCCCAGCCGGCATGGACGATTGCAATGGACCCTTTGATCACGTGACCGTCCCCGCCCGTCGCAGCTTCAGTTTGGTTGACGAAGGAAATGCGGACGGTAAGATAGGTCTCAACAAACCGACCGGTCGGTCGGTTTTGGTCCATCAGTCCATGGCCTCGGTAGTAAATACCAACTCGGATAAGACCCGGCATCGCATTCTGGACGCCGCCGAAGACGTCTTTGCCCAAATGGGCTACCACGACGCCCCGGTTGAGGAGATCGGCCGCGTCACTTCTCTGTCCAAAGGCGGGATCTATTTCCACTTTCCCAGCAAGGAGGACCTGTTCTTCGCCGTCCTGGACCGCCTTGCGAACAGGCTGGAATCGCGTATCGACCGCGCGGTAGGGAGCTCGCCTACGCACCTTGCGGGCGCGGAAGCCGCGATTGAGGCGGTGGTAAATGCACTGGCCGGCAAACGAAAGCTCGCCAGGTTGCTGTTACTGCAGGGGTACAGCATGGGCAACTCCTTCCAGCAGACCCGTGCCCGCATATTCAACCGATTTGCAGGGATGATCGAACGGCAGCTCAGCCTCGCGGTCGAAAGCGGCGAACTGCCCCAGATCGACTGCAAAGTCGCAGCCCGTATCTGGCTCGGGGCGATAAGCGAGGTGCTTATCCACTGGCTCTACTCGGACGGCCCTTCACCACAGGACACTTTGCCGACCATGCGGAAGATGTTCGTCAGCAGCCTGACCCCGGCACAGACCGAACAGGCAGGCATCACATGAGCGGCGGCACGACTGTGGAAGGTGAACGCGCGATGCTTCGGCCGTGGCGACGCCTCCTGGTCTTCTCAGAGGCCATCAAGTTCGAGCACAGCGTATTCGCCCTGCCTTTTGCCGTTGTGGCCGCCCTCATGGCCATGGAGAGACAGCAGGACTGGGTCGGCCTTGGCTGGGTGGTGGTTGCCATGGTCGCCATGCGGACATTCGGAATGGGTTCGAACCGCGTGATAGATGCCGAAATCGACGCCCGCAATCCCCGTACATCGGACAGGGCGTTGCCCGCCGGCCTGCTTTCTCACCGGGAGATGTGGACCTATATGTTGGTCTCGCTGGCCGTATACGGTCTGGCCGTTTCCCAACTCGAACCGCTCGCGTGGCGGCTGGCGATAGTCCCGGTGCTGGTGATGCTCGGGTACCCGTACCTCAAGCGATTCACCTGGCTCAGCCACTTTGGTCTGGGCTTGATATACCTGATCGTGCCGCCGGCAGCCTGGATCGCTGTAACCGGAGAATTGCCCGCCGGAATCATCTGGCTGGGCGCGGCGGCGATGATGTGGGTGTCGGGCTTCGACGTGCTGTACGCGACCGCCGATTTGGAAGTCGACCGGGCACAGGGCCTCAAGTCTATTCCGTCCAGGTTCGGCATCAGGGCCGCTTTGTGGTGGGCAAGGGCGCTGCATTTCTCAGCGGTGGTGGGAATCGTCATAGCGGGTGTGCTGCTTGGTGTCGGGCCGCTGTACTACATCGGCGCAGGGGTTGCGGGGGCGTTGCTCGCATACGAGAACAGCCTGGTCTCACCGACGGACCTGTCGAAGCTGAACATGGCATTCTTCACAATGAATGGGATAATCGCCGTCGCATTCGGCGTATTCGCAATTCTTGACGTGGTGATTTGATGAAATCCAGTTGCAATATGCTCCAAGCCCTGCATCGGGATATGCCAACCCGGACGCCGGTTAACGGTGCTTGTAATGGCACACCTGGCGAGGGACGGGAGCCGTAACCATGGGAACATTCGTCATCGGAATCACCGGCGCGAGCGGTGCGCCGTACGCCAAAACCGTACTGCGTGAGTTGCTACGGGGCGGTCACAAGGTCTTCGGTGTGATTTCGGATTCGGGCCGCAAGGTGTTGCAGGTCGAATCGGGTGTCTCGCTGACCGGAAACACGCAGGCCGACATCGGTCCGGTCCACGACTGGCTCGGATTGTCCGGTATCGACACCGGTCTCGAATTGCTGCACCACCAGGACGTGGCCGCGCCCATCGCAAGCGGCTCGTACCCCATCGACGGTATGGCGATCGTCCCGTGCTCGGGCGGTGTCCTGGGCCGAATCGCCAACGGGATCTCGAACGGCCTGATAGAGCGGGCGGCGGACGTGTGCCTGAAGGAACGACGTCGGCTCATCCTCGTTCCGCGAGAGACCCCGGTCAGCCTGGTCCACCTTCGGAACATGACCGCCGTGACGGAGGCCGGGGCGATAGTCCTGCCGGCCAGCCCCGGGTTCTACCACTCGCCCGAAACTATTCAGGACCTCGTCGACGCAGTCGCCGGCAGGATCATCCACCACCTGGGTGTAGCCACGCCGCTGCTGAAGGAGTGGCGAGGACCCCAGTCCGGCGCCAAAGCGCCCGCCGAGCGTTAAAACGTGCCATTTACCGACCTCCAGACATTCATCCGCGCCCTCGAAGCCGAGGGGGAGTTGAAACGTGTCACTGCGCCGGTCAGTCCTGAACTGGAGATCACCGAGATCGCCACGAGGATGGTCAAGTCCGGCGGCAGCGCGATGTTGTTCGAAAACGTGGAAGGAGCAAACTTCCCACTGGCCATCAACCTCCTTGCCAGCGAACGCAGAATCGAACTGGCGCTGGGAATGCACCCCGAACAGATCGGCGAGGAACTCGTGAACTTCGCCGAATGCATTAATCCACCCACTCTCGGCGCGCTCTGGGCGAACAGGCGCACTGCTTTCCGCCTGCTACGCATTCGACCCAAACGCGTCCGCCGCGGGCCGGCGAGCGAAGTCGTAGACGATACGCCCAGCCTGTCGGACTTGCCGGTGCTGAAGTGTTGGCCGGGAGATGGAGGCCGGTTCATCACGTTCCCGCTCGTGATCAGCCGCGACCCGGACACGGCGGCGCCGAACATGGGCATCTACCGGATGCATATTTACGACCCGGTTACCACCGGCATGCACATGCAGATCCAGAAGGGCGGCGGTTTTCATCATCACCGGGCCGAGTCCCGGAATGAACCCCTCGAGATGGCCGTGGCGCTTGGCGGCGACCCGGCGATGATGCTGGCGGCCGTCATGCCGTTGCCGGAAGGGATAGACGAGCTTGCCTTTTCCGGCATCATACGCGGCGCCCGGACGCCCACCATGCGGGGACGGACAGTCGATCTGAACGTTCCAGCGAACGCCGAATTCGTACTCGAAGGACGCGTGCCACCGGGCAAGCGGCGAATCGAGGGGCCGTTCGGCGACCATTTCGGGCACTACTCTGAAGCGGCTGAATTTCCTGTGTTCGAACTGACTGCGATCACCCATCGGAAGGACGCTGTCTATCCGGCCACCGTCGTGGGCAAGCCCCCGCAGGAAGACCGGTACATGGGTGATGCTGCGCAGGTGGCGCTGAAGCCGATAATCCGCCTGTTGAGGCGAGAGATCGTCGACCTCTGGGCCTATTACGAAGCCGGTTTCCACAATTTGCTCGTCGTGTCCGTCGAGGAACGGTACACGCGGGAGCCGTTGAAGACGGCGTTGGGCCTGCTCGGCGAGGGGCAACTGTCCTTGACCAAGGCGCTCGTGCTTGTCAGCCAGGACGTGAACCCGCGTGACCCGAGCGCCGTCCTCCAGGCCATCAGGCGCAATTTCAATCCCGTGACCGACTTTCACCTGATCGCCCGGACCGCCATCGATACGCTGGACTTCACCGGCGAAGAGATGCACAAGGGCAGCAAGATGATCATCGACGCCACCGGTCCTGCGGCCTCAGAGCAGGACATGGGGGGCGTCGCGCTGCCCGCCGACCTTGAACAACTGGCGCCGGGCATCAAGCGGGTCCGGGTGGTCGGCAGGACGATGCTGGCCGTCCAGGTCTCCGGAAACGGGCGGCAAGTCGTTCAGGACCTCGTTTCAAACCCGCTCGTGGGCGGGGTGAAGATCGTAGCCGCAGTGTCGGTAGACGTGGACATCGATGACGACGTGGAACTGCTGTGGGGTGTTTTCACCAGGTTCGACCCGGCAAGGGACATTTCGTTCACAAAGTCCGAACTGCGGGGAATCGAGCCGTTGCACAGCGGCGTCATGGGCATCGACGCAACATGGAAGGCCGGATATCCCGAGCCGCTGGTCATGGACCAGGAAATTATCGAAAGGGTGGACTCTCGATGGGACGATTACTGGAAGTAGACGGAATTCAATTCACGGACGCAGACCTCGTCCCGATCTGGGAAAAGGTCCGCGCGGGGGAGCGGTTGTCCCACGGCGAAGGCGTGAAGGTCCTCGAAACGGAGGACTTCGCCGCGGCGGGCAAGATTGCCGACTTCGCCACGAAGCGCATCTCAGGCGACAAGGTCTACTTCGTTCTCAACCGCCACATCAACCCCACGAATATTTGCGTACTGAGTTGCAAATTCTGCGACTTCGCCAAGAAACCGGGCGATGAAGACGCCTACGAGATGTCGCTCGACGAAATCCTTGATCACATGGACGACCAGATCAAGGAGGTCCACATCGTGGGCGGCCACCACCCGACGTGGACTTTCGAGTACTACGTGGACATGGTGAAGGCTATCCACGAGGCCTACCCGGAGGTCCAGATCAAGGCCTTCACGGCGTCCGAAATCGATTACTTCCAGCGCCGGTGGAAGGTGAGCCCCGAAGAGTCGCTGGCACGCTTCAAAGAGGCAGGCCTCTCCACGATGCCCGGAGGCGGCGCTGAGGTGTTCTCCAGCCGCGTCCACCGGCTCCTGCTGCCGGGCAAGGCCAACGCCGATCGGTGGCTCGACATTCACCGCACGGCGCACGGCATGGACATCAAGACGAACTGCACGCTGCTATACGGCCACGTAGAAACAATGGAAGAACGCATCGACCACCTGGTCCAACTGAGGGAGTTGCAGGACGAGACTGGCGGTTTCCTGGCCTTCATACCGCTCGAATACCAGGTCGGCATGACGCTGCTTCGACCCCGACACACCCCGCCCATGGACGATCTGCGGATGATCGCCGCGGCGCGACTGATGCTGGACAACATCCCCTACATCAAGAGCTACTGGGTAATGCTCGGCGAGGCGACGGCCTCCATCGGGCTCAACTTCGGAGCGAACGACCTGGACGGCACCATCGGCAAGGAACGCATCGCGCATGCCGCGCTCGCCCAGTCTCCCGCCGGAATCGCACGGGAAAAGATGGTGCGGCTAATTAACGACGCCGGCAGAACGCCGGTCGAGCGGGACGCCGTTTACAACGAGATTACGGTCTATGAAAACTGACACTCTCAGGGTAGGGCGCATGCCCTTCCTGAATTCTGCGGTGTTCTACCGGTATCTGGCCACAGGTCCCTGGGAGTTGACCGACATGACCCCGCGCGCCATGGCCCACGCGGTCGATTGCGGGGATTTGCAGGCCGGGCCACTGCCCGTGGCGGAGGTGTTCCGCCTGGGAGACAAGCTGCGCGCCCTCGGAAGCATCGGCGTCGCCGCTACGGGGCCGGCAACGAGCGTCATCCTGTTCACGCGACGTCCGGTTGAGGACATCGCCGGCGGCAGGGTAGGGCTCACGACCGAATCCGCCACGTCCGTACGACTGGTCCGAATACTCCTCCGTGACTGGTGGCGAATCGAGCCGGAGGAGTATGTCAAGAACGACGAACCGAACGATGCGCTGGTGCTGATTGGCGACAGGGCGATCAGGGCCCTGACCCGGCTCGCCGGTTACCCGCATCGGTATGATCTGGGCGAAGAGTGGTACAAACTCACCGGCCTGCCTTTCGTATTCGCAATGTGGGTGGCTCGAACAGATGCGCCCCGCGGCTTGACCGGGAAATTCCAGGCTGCGCTCGAAACCGCGCTGGAACGTGGCATGGCGCAGACCGACGAAATCGCTGCTGAAACGTCCTTGTTCGAGGGCGACCGGGCCCGGGCAGCGTCTTATATTCGTCATTTCACCTACAGACTCGGGGAAGAGGAGTACAGGGGCATGAGCGAATTCCGGGAAAGGCTGAGGTCACTGCGACCCGGTCCGGAGTTGGCAATTCAAGCGGGCAGACTTTAGATCGGACGATTCTGAATGTCGCCCTGGCAAGTGCCGTGACCGGGGTTGCGGGTGAATCAGCCGAGGGCAAGAAGGACCAGGATGATGCTGAGCCAAATTAGACAAAAGGTCGATGCCGGCGACCGCATAAGCGCCGATGAGGGCATGTACCTGCTGCGCGACGCGGATTTGCTCGACCTGGCGCCGCTTGCCCGCGCGTGGCGGTACAGGCATAACCCCGAGGACCGGGTCACCTTCGTCATCGACACCAACCTCAACTACACGAACCTGTGTGACGCCTACTGCTCGTTTTGCGCCTTCTACCGCACGGACCCGAACGACCCGTCTGCATACACCTACACCGTCGACCAGATCATGGAAAAGATCGGCAGGGCGGCCGACAAGGGAGTAACGACCGTTTTGATGCAGGGTGGGTTGAACAGCGACCTGCCGCTCGGCTACTACACGGAGATGGTCAGCGAGACCGTTCGCCAGTACCCGAGCGTCACTCCCCACTACTGGTCCGCGCCGGAGATCATGAAGATGTGCGAGGTCTCCGGCCATTCGATACGGGAAGTGATGCAGGCATTGTGGGACGCCGGACAGCGGACCATGCCCGGCGGAGGCTCGGAAATCCTGTCAAACAGGGTCAAGGCCGAGATAAGCCGTTTCAAGCCCAAGGACACCGTCGACCAGTGGACGGAGGTCCACGTCGAGGCGCATCGCGTCGGATTCCAGACGACTGCGACCATGATGTACGGCCACGTGGAGACGGATGAAGACATCGTCGAAAGCCTCGAGCACATACGGGACGTGCAGGACCGGTCCGAGGGGCAGCCAGGCGGGTTTACGGCGTTCATTCCCTGGTCCTACAAGCGTGACAACACCGCGCTCGCCAAAAAGGTGGCTGTCGAAGCCGGCGCCAACCGCTACGTTCGCCTGATCGCGCTGTCCCGGATCTACCTCGACAACGTGCCCCACATCCAGGCTTCGTGGTTCTCTGAAGGCCGAAAAACGGGGCAGATCGCGCTCCAGTTCGGCGCGGACGATTTCGGAGGCACGCTTTTCGACGAAAACGTCATGCTGGCCGCCGGATTCTATAACCGCACAAACCTGGACGAAGTTAGAGAACTAATATCGGAGGCCGGATTCGAACCGGCACAACGCACGACAAAGTACGAGATCATCGACCCTCACATAGGGCAACGACGCATTTCGAAAACTGGGGCGCCAGCAGCCGTCTAATCGACTAAAGAACAGGTCCCTTCATCATCCGCTAAACACAAGTCTTGTCTCGAACACGACCGCGATTGCCGCGTATCGCCGTTCGATCATGCTCATAGTCCATATACCCGGAGTTGCAAGTAACAAATGAGCCACAACAAAAAAATCATTTTTGGACATAGTCCCGACGCCGACGACGCTTTCATGTTCTACGCGTTGGCGAAAGGGCGCGTCGAAATCGGCGATTTCGAGATCGGCCACCATATGGAGGACATTGAGTCTCTGAATATCAGGGCCAGTTCAGGCGAACTCGACGTAACGGCAATTTCGGCAGCGCACTATCCGAACGTGGCGAAACACTACCGCATCATGTCGTGCGGGGCCTCGGTCGGGCGCCGCTACGGTCCGGTCGTGGTGGCCAGTCAGGCCATGCGGGAGGCGGACCTTGAGGGCAAGTCGATCGCCGTGCCGGGTGAGTTCACGACCTCGTATCTGCTTTGGCGCACGTTCGGTCCGCGTGACTTCGAACCGCAATTCATGGACTTCGACGATGTGGAAGGCGCCGTCGAACAGGGCAGGGCGGATGCGGGGATCCTGCTCCACGAAGGGCAGATCCTGTACGAGCAGCGGGGGTTCACCGCCGTCATGGACCTGGGAAAGCGTTGGTTTGAAGAGACCGGGCTGCCCATTCCCCTGGGACTCGACTGCGTAAACCGCAGGTTGGGCGACGATCTGTCAATGGCCGTCGCCAGGGCTCTCAGGGAAAGCGTGGAATACGCCCGGTCTCACGAGGATGACGCCCTGGACTACGCGCTCGCATTCGGGCGGGGGCTCGACAAGGAAGACGCACGCCGGTTCGTGCGCATGTACGTGAACGACGATACCGAGGACATGGGCGAAGAGGGGCGCAAGGCCCTGGAGACCCTGTTTACCCTGGCGGCTGAGCGGGGGATTATCGAAGCGGTCCCCGAACTCGACATCGTCTCAGCTTAAAGTCCAGGCGAGTCAGCGCCGGTACTACTCGAAGACAAGTACCACCCGCGGAGACATGTCGCCGCGGGTGGCTTGATCAAGCAATCTGGGAACGGACGGCCGCAGGATCAACCCTTTGACCTGGCGTGAATCAGCTCTTGAACTGAAACCTGTTCTTGGCGACGCGCACGAACTCGGGCATCGACCGAAGGACAGCCCCAACAACCGTGGCGGGCCTGGCCATCTGGAATATCTGGTCGCCCTTGGGCAGCACGCCAAGCACGTCTTCGGCGCTTATCTCCCGTTTTCCGGAGTTGGCGAGTCCCAATGCGCCCGACCGCACGAGTTCTTTCCGTTCATCTGCACCTTCCCGGTTCTGGGCGGTGGAGGATGTCTTCTTCTGGAGGGCAAAAATGAGCCTGGTCCCGTCGCTGGCCGTCCGGAGCTTCACGCCCGCGGCGCGTGCGGCGTATCCCAGCTTGGACCTGAGCGCTGGGATAGTGTCCCCAGCCTCCATCACCAGGGCCTTCGCCTGGCCTGGTTTGAGCGACTCGATCGCGCTGATCAGCTTGAGAGTCTCTGCTGATCGGGCTCGACCGGGACGAGTCAACTTGCGTAACGCGCTGATGTCTGCATCTACTATGTTGAGTGCCAATTCGGTTCCCCTTGTGCGATTGACTTATTTCATGGCATTGCCAGCGTTATCCACACAAGTAATGCCGCCAGTGATTTACAAAACATATCTTGGCAGGGCACACATATGCAAGTCGCGCGTAGCGCGTTGAAAAGTCATATGATACGCAATATCAGAAATGCCCGGTTCGTGACGGCGATTGTTTTTGTCCATCGGCTCGTGAATTGGCCTATCATTTCTGCTGAACTTCATGACCCCAAGAGCCACTCGACAAGGTTCCCCCGAATGGGACTGTCGCCACATGCCGCAGACCACCCGGTTTCGGCAACTCCTTTAGTGTCGATGCAAGCGGTTTTGGCTTTGTTGCGTCCGGCCTCCAGCACTTTGCAAATTCCAGGCATCACATGGACCGGATGAACGTTTCGGGCGTGTTTGGAAGCGCCGTTTCCCTGCAGGGAACACCGGTCACGATCGTCCTGCTTGTCGTCAACGTGCTGATGTGGATCTTGCTGGAGGCCACGGGCGGGTCACAGAACAGCGAAAACCTGATTGTTTTCGGCGCCAAGTTCGGGCCGGCGATTGCGCTGGGCGATTGGTGGCGGCTCATCACGCCTATGTTCCTTCACATCGGTTTTTTCCACCTCCTGGCAAATTCCTTCGGCCTTTTCATCTTCGGGGGCATGGTCGAGCGCATCTTCGGCAGCGTCGCCTTTGCGGCCATCTACCTCGTGGCCGGCGTGCTGGGGAACCTGTTCAGCTACTGGGCAGACATAGGCATCTACCACAGCACGCCCATCGGGGCAGGCGCCAGCGGAGCCGTTTTCGGCATCGTCGGCGCATTCGGCTCTTACCTGTTGTTGAATCGGCACGTCCTCGGCCAGATGGGGCGGCAGGCCATGATGTCCGTCCTGTTCATCGTCGGCATCAATTTCGTCCTGGGGATCACGCTGTCCGGTGTCGACAACATGGCCCACCTGGGCGGCCTCTTCGGCGGCGCATTGCTGGCGCTGGTCATATCTCCCACGCAACACCCCGTCGTAGCCGACTTCTCGCCCGGGAGGCCCATGGGATACGTGCACATCGAAACGCGCCGCCCCGGTTTCGCTCGACTGGCCACATCGATCGCCGTCTCGGCAGTCATATTGGCGTTGATCGCGATGTTTATCGGCGACGCCTATCGCGACAGGCTCCAGCCGCGGAGTCGATTCGAGCGTCTCTCGCCTGTTCAAGCCGTGGAGCAGACGTACGTCCGGCAAGGCCCCTCGGCCCATTTCATCCGCTTGCCCGGCGCTTGACGGCCCTCCCGGGCCGCTTTCGCGAGCGCAACTCCCTTCGCCACACGAAGCGCAGCCCGGACCACACCTCGTTAACCGCGCACACCTTGTTGTCGACCATGCCGGTCGGCAGGACCACTTCGCGCAACACGTCCTCGGTGAGGTCGGTCGGCACTCCGGAAGACCGCTTTGGCCAGGCTATCCACAGGCCGCCGGCAGGGAACACGCTGTCTCCCAGGTCCGGCAGGCGGCTTTCGAGTTCCGACCGCGCTGTCGTGAACAGTACGATCACGTCCGCCTGCCCGGCCGGCGCGGCGTCCCGGGACATCGTGACGTCGTCCGGAAGGCCCTCGAGTTCGTCTTCGAATCCGCCGGGCGCCTGCACCAGGACGACTCGACCGCCCGGTTTGATGCCCAGCTTCTTCGCCAGGGGGGTGCCTGAATATCCGGCCAGGTCTCTATACCAACGTGTGCAAACGCGGGCTGCCGCCTACGCCTGCCCCCCGACTCTCCCTGTGATCTCGACTATCGACGGGTCCCCAGAGCCGACCAACAGGTTCTTCGCCCGATCGTTCGCGCCGACGCACACGATGTGATAAGCGCCTGCGTGGAGATGCCCCGGCAGCATCACTTTTTCGCGTTCAGACTCCGGCAAGTCGTACAGCCAGCGGTATTGGAACCGCACCTTGTCCGGCACGTTGAAGTTGCTCATCGGCTTGCTGGCCGGCACGTTCACGTGGTGGTGCAGGAACTCCTTCGCCGCCGCTTTGCTGAACCCGCCCTGGGCGATCGGCTGCGCGTGAGCCGGGGCCAGGAGAATGAGCGTGCCTCCGCCGCTGCGAATCTGTCCGGCTGAAGTGCGGTCGTGCTCGCCCTGCAAGTCTGCGATGTAACCGCCGCGGCCCTCTATCGAGTTGGCGATCGACTTCAGCAGACCGTCGGCTGTATCGACTCCCTGGTTGCCGTGGTCTCGTTCACCGCCGGTCGGGAATATGGTGACCGTGCTTTGTTCCGGCGCGAAGCCCTGTTCCACGTGCCACGGTTCCCAGGGCGTGTCGTCCTCGTTCTCGCTCACGCACAAGCTGAACTTGCGGGGTGTGCCGATGGTGTCCATGTCCAGCACGCCGGGGTACCAGTGTCCACCGTTCTTCAACGTGAGCGTAAACGCCCGTCCTATGACCACGTTGACCTTCGATATCTTGCCCGGGCCGAGCGCGGCTCGCTTCGAATTGAGCCCGATCTCATGCGCAACAGGTCCGTTGACCAGGATTAGGGGAGCGCCCGCGCTCGTCGACATGAGCAGGCCGCGTGCGGCGAACGGCTCCATCTGTGCCAGGGCCCGGCATGCTGCGATTACCACCGGCAGGTGTTCCGGCTTGCATCCGGCCATGACGCAGTTGGTGGCCACCTTCTGAACAGTCACCATGCCGTTGCCGGGCGGGAGCTTGCACACTATTTCATCCGGGGCCATAGTGGTCCCGGTGAGCATGTGTTCCACTCGTGACGGGGTGGGAGCAATCAGCGGAAAACCGTCTCCCCAGTCACGGTCCAGGAACTCTTCGTTGAAACGCTCCAGCGCGTCAAACTGGTCCTCGCCGGTGAACACCTCTCGCCTCGACTGGGCAGCCTGTATGGCCGCCTCCTCGATGGTCTCGCCCGTCACCTGCTTCGTCAGCAGTTCCATCAACTCCGGCACCACGGGCTCGGTCTGGCTATGTGCCTCGGCGGTGGTGATGTTGTTGTAGACCTTGGGCACCTCCACCCGCGGGATGGGGCCCATTCCAAAGGCGCGCGCGCTCGCATCGGCATCGTGCTGGAAGCCGTCCGAAAGAATCACGGCGGTCGGAACGCCTGCCTTCTCCAGTTCAACCATGTCGTAGACAAGCCACGACGTGCAGGACCCTCAGTCCGCGGTACAGCCTATTGCGACGTCTATCTCAGATATCGCCTTGTTGCGGATGGGGTCTGGGAAGGGCAGGGCGCCGGAATAAAACCTTACGTCCACGCTGGGCACGCGTTGCTTTATGAGTTCTCCGGCCCGTTTGAGCGCGTCGTCGCCGTGGGCCTTGCCGTTCCACATGAGGCCAATGACCTTGCCCTCCAGGCTCGACGGCCGCTGGGCGTAGGGAAATGCGCTGACCTCGCCCTGTTGCGGGGATACGGGATTGACTACTTCCAGTTGGTACATGCTCCACTTTCTCCGGACGCTTGCTGGTGTTGTGCAAATTTACACCAATGACCCGCCCGTCAAGGGCCCTCATTCGTCATCCCCGGCTTCCAAACTCGTTCTCTCCGCCCCCCAAACCCGTCTTCCCCGACTCCGATCGGGGACCCAGATGCGGTGCGCGGCTACCACCCAAACCCACTACACCACCAATCACCCTCGCAATCCAACACCCCATGTAGGGTGCGCCTCTTGTGGGCGCCCGTCGGGGGGTGATGGCGCGGCTACACCCTGAACCCCTGGGCCATCACCAAAAGACCCTCACACCCCGCCGCCACTCACCGTCGCCCCGTTTTCATCACCTCGTACGGCCTCGGTGGAACTCACCGTCCAATCACGCAGGATTGCCATTCTCTGCCATTGCCAGGGATCATTTGGGGTGTTTCTGTGTTTAGGATATTCTCTCCTCATAAGTCATATGCGAAAGGCATAGCGATGGAAGCCAAAAGGAAACGACTCACCCTGGATCTGGAACCCGCCTTTCAGCGACGGCTGAAGGCCGTCTCCGCGCTAAAGGGCGTTAGCATGCGCGGGTACTGCCAGACCGCCATCGATCGGGAGTTGTCAAGGGACGAAGCCAACGGCTTGGGCGGCTTGTTGTCCGACAAGCCCGACCACGAGTTGTTCGCGGAACTACAGAAGGAGATTTTCGGGGACAAGACTCTACCCGGGAACTCTGCTGACCTGATTCGGGAGGCCCGTGAGATTAGGGATGCCGAGATGGAACGGTGGGGGTGAGCGGATATGTCGTCGGGGATGATGGGTAGTGGAAACCTGGGATGACGAATGAAGGCCGGAACGACGGTATCGACGGCTGTCCTTGCCGGCTCTACGCCGCGCGCACAAACACTGACAAACAGGCTTGCGTTATAGAACGTCTGTTCTATGATTAGGGCCCGCAGCGGGAACTCTGTTCCCGGCACGCGGTCAAACGGCCGCCGTTTCGATGGCTGGGAGGCCAAAAAACCGCCTCTTCGAAACGGTCGGCCCATTGTCAGCGGGGATCGCTGTCTGAGCCTCCCCGGCATGGAAAAGCGTCACGCGCCCGCGGAATGCGCATGGACAAGGCTATGTCCTACTCATATGCCCCCGGCAGATCGATCGCCTGTATACGCATACCCAGCTTCTGCTGGCAGGTAGAGGCGGCAAGACGGCCGTCCCTCCGCGATCACGGGCCGGTCCTGATCACCGGCGCCTCAACCGATCTGCCGGATAACCCTTCAGCGCCTGCGCGGCGGCGACGCAGCCCCGGCAACCCATCAGAACGGATCGTCCTGGACCATTCGCCCAACCTGGACGGCGTGGTGTCCGGAATGCCACTGAGCGAGGCCGTGTCCCGTCACAAGAGCGCCATACTGGTGGAGGCGGACCTTCCCAACTACATCTCCGTATTCGAGGACCTGCTCGAACGACTCGAAGAGTTGGCGCCGGACGTGGAAGACGCCGGACCCGGCACCGCATACGTGGGCATCGGGGGACTGGAAGCGCTCTACGGGAACGACGCACAAATCGTGCGCGTCCTCGCAGCGGCTTTCGACGACTTCGACGCGCGCATCGGCGTTGGCGAGAACAAGTGGCTGGCATACGTGGCAGCATCCATCAGCCGGCCGGGCAGCGGCCGCAAGGTGACCGGCGATCCGGGACGTTTCCTGAGCCCCTTTCCGGTGGACATGCTGCCCGTACCGTACGCGGTACTGCAAAAGCTGCGCTCGTTCGGCCTGAGGACGATGGGCGACGTGGCCAGCCTTTCACAGGGACCGCTCGAAGCCCAGTTCGGCGCTTACGGACGCACGATATGGCGGCTGGCCAACAGCCTGGACGACCGCCCGTTGTTGCCGCGCAAGTCCGTCCCCACAGTGTCGGAGCGCCTCTCTTTCCCCGACGCCACGGTCAACCTGTCCACCATCATCCCCGGCATCGAAAGTCTGCTCACACGGGCGTTCAGCAGGCCGGTCATGGCCAATCGCTACGCCCGGCGGGCCGATCTACAGGCGCAGGTGTTTCGCCGTCCGCCGTGGAAACTGCAGGTCGCCTTCCGGGAGCCGGTCGGCGCCAGGAACCACGCATTATTCGCCATAAAGGCAAAGCTGGACAACGTGGATATCCCGGGCCCGCTGGAGGACATGCGCCTCACCCTGTCTGAATTGAGCGGAGAAGCGTGGCAGCAGGAGTCCATGTGGAAAGAGGTCCAGCAGGCAGAACACCTGAGGCAGGCGGTGAGCCAGCTCCGGGCCCGTCTTGGCGTCCCGCCGCCCATCTACCAGGTGAGGGAGTTGGAGCCGCAGTCACGCATACCGGAGCGCAGACACGCCCTGGTGGAGTTGACACCGTGAAAAGCGCGCCTCGCCCCACCATCAAGCCGCTCAACGCGCCGCGACCCATACAGGTCAGGACAACCGCGTACGGCTCTCCGGCCGCCGTGTGCATCGAGGCCGCGGCAGGGGGCTTTGACCGATCGAGGACGAGACGCCGGACAAGGCGCGTTGAAGAGACGTGGCTGGCCGTGTCCCAGGTGGAAGACATCTGGAAGATCAATGACGAGTGGTGGCGAGGGCCGGACGAGGAGATCGAACGGATCTACTTCTCGTTGACCCTGGAAAACGGCCAACACGTCACCGTCTTCCATGATCTGACAAGCCGGACCTGGCGCCGCCAGGCCGACTGACGCGCCCGAATATGCCATTGGCAAGGGTCAAGGAGAAGTGAGAACGGCGCGCGCAAGGCAGACGATTACCGACACGTGCGGGGCAGTGAGCCGTTGAAGTTGGCAAGCGACAAGCCGTCTTTGAACTCTTCAAGTCGGCAACTAGACTCACAGACAGATCAAGGGCGACAGCCCGGAGGAAACACCATGGCTACGCGGCATAAGACCGAGAGGCTTCCAGAGGGAGGAACCGGGTAATGGGTCTATTCCGCGTAGAAATCGAGGTCGCTAACCCCGAACGCAGGGACTTCCGGCGGATAACGCCGATTGTAGACACCGGCGCCACTTATTCGATGATTCCGTCTTCTCTGCTGCTGGAACTGGGGATCACGCCAGATGGCGACAAGACATTCACCCTGTCGGACGGCGTTGAACGGAAGTATGAAATGGGTGAGGCGCGGTTCCGGTTCGACGGGGACCTGGAACGGACAACGCCCGTGATATTCGGCCCGGACAGCATCTGCCTCCTGGGGGCCGTATCTCTTCAGGTATTGGGACTGATCCCCGACACGACCAACGAGCGGCTGATACCAACCCCTGAACTGTACCTGGTGAGCATTACCTGACGCGTCGGACCCTGGGACCCGCCGGTCCGACTGACGCGCCCGCCTCTGTCAAACGCAAAGGCCCGTACGGACTTCCGGCAACGGCGTACGTCTCGTCCAGATCACGCACTCGCCCGTCCACGTGAATCGCAAGGGTCAAGATAAATAATGAGAAGTGAGAACGACGCGGTCAGAATGCCGGAGGAAGAACTGGACCACTTGCCCAGGGCAGGGGAGGTGTATAGCTCGCCGCGGCTCGATAAACGGCCCCCGTGGAAACGGCGTATCGCAGAGGAAAACAGTCGCGGCGGCCCGTATTCCCCGGCAGGAGACGAGCAAAGAGAAGGACCGCCCGGATACATCCGTCCTAACTGGGAAAACCACGTATATGGAGGGTGGATAAGCGGCGGCCGCAGCCTTGCCCGCAATGCCGGCGCAGCCGATTTCGATACCCGGGACCGCGAAAGGCGGGGGACAAGCGACGGCGAAGCTGCCATCCCGTACGCAGAGTTGCACTGCCACACCAACTACTCCTTCAAGGAAGGGGCGTCCGAGGGCTGGGACCTGCTCGTGCGCGCCCACAGCCTTGGCATCCACGCGCTCGCTATCACCGACCACGACAACCTGTGCGGCGCCATGGAGTTCTCGCAGTCGGCAAAAGCGGTCGGCATAAAGGCCATCATCGGCGCTGAGGCAACGCTGTCCACCCCAAGTTCCAGCGGCACGGGCGGTCATCACATAACGCTGCTCGCCCGGAATGCGACCGGTTACAGCAACCTCTGCCAACTCCTGACGAAGGCCCACATGGAGCCGGAGGAGCGCAACCAGCCGGCGCTGGATCCCGCGCACCTCGCACAACACGCCGAGGGGCTGATATGCCTGTCCGGTTGCCGAAAGGGCCAACTATCGGAGTTGCTGCTCGCAGGCGAGTATGAAGCAGCAAGGTCGCTCGCCGGTCAGTACGCAGAGTGGTTCGGTCATAACAGTTACTTCCTGGAGTTGCAGCAAAACCTGGTCCGGGGGGACACGGCCCGAAACCGGCTGCTCGCCCGGCTCGGCCGTGATCTCGGCATCGGCCTCGTTGCCACGAACAACGTCCACTACCACGTACGGGAGCGTCACCGCCTGAACGATGCACTTACGGCTATACAGCACAACAAATCTCTGGAAGAGACCCACAGCGAACGCCGGCCGAACGACCAGTTCTACATCAAGTCGCCAGCCGAGATGGCAGCCCTCTTCAGCGAATACCCGGAGGCCATTTCCAACACAACGGCCATCGCAGAACGGTGCGAGTTCGACCTGGCAAACGACATCAAGAAGGTCTACAAATTCCCTGATTACGAGACGCCGGAGGGCCACACCGCCGTGTCCTGGCTGCGCCAAATCTGCCAGCAGACGGCGCGCCGCAAATACGATCCGGCCGATGAAAAGGTATGGAACAGGCTGCAGGCCCGGCTTGATGAGGAACTCTCGCTGATAGAGAGGTACAAGCTCGCCGGGTTCCTTCTCCAGTACCGCGACATCGTCGAGATAGCCCACGAGATCCAGATCGAGTTGGGCATCGTCGACCCGCACACCCGCCTCGATGAACAGCCGCCGGGGCGCGGGCGCGGCTCGTCCGTTGCGCTCGTCGTCGGCTACCTGATCGGCCTGTCGCACATCGACCCGATCCAGTTCGGACTCGGCCTCGAACGATTCATGCCGGACGCCCGCGAAGGGGAGGAGATACCCCTTCCCGACATCGACCTCGACTTTCCCCGCGAGATTCGTGAGGAACTGATCCTTCGCGTGCACAACCGCAAGGGGCCGGAGTTTGCCGTGCTCACGGGCATGATCTCCACCTATCGCGTGCGCGGGGCCATACGGGATCTGGGAAAAGCGCTGGGGCTGCCCCAGGAAGACCTGGACAAGCTGATCAAGAAGATGGACGGCCACGCCGGCATCCGGGAACTGGCCAACGAAATGGCGGCATTGCCGGAGTACCGGGACCGGGTCGACGCGCCGCTCTGGAAGGACCTGCTGGAACTGGCTAACCAGTTGAACCACTTCCCAAAGTACCTGGCGCAACACCCCGGCGGCATGATCCTCAGCGCACAGCCGCTATCTCATTCGGTGCCCCTCCAGCGCAGCGCCATAGACGGGCGGTTCATATGCCAGTGGGAAAAGAACAGCGCGGAAGACGCAGGCTTCGTAAAGATAGATTTCCTGGCCCTCGGCGCGCTCTCTCAAATGACCGAGGCGCTCCAGTTGATACGCCGCCGCAAGGAAGAGGTCATCGACCTGTCGCGTATCGACTTCAACGACATGAACGTCTACGCAGACATATGGGCGGCAGACACGATCGGCGTCTTTCAGATCGAGTCGGCCGCGCAGATGCAGACGGTAATACGCCTCAAACCGCGCAACCTGGAGGAGATGGCATGGGAGGTGGGCGCCGTCCGACCCGGCGTGGGCGTCAACAACGGCGTATCCATGCTCATCCGGCGGCACCTGGGCCTCGAGCCGGTCGAGTACGACCACGAACTGGAAAAGCCGGCGCTGGAGCGGACGCTGGGCGTCCCGTTGTACCAGGACCAACTGGCGGAACTGGCGGTCCACGTGGCCGGCATGTCGCCGATCGAGGGAGACCGCATGCGCCGCGCCTTCGCCCGCCGGGACAGCGAGCGGCAGGTGCCGGAGTGGCATAGCCGCTTCATGGCCGGGGCTGCGAAGAAGGGCGTGCCCGGTGAAGCGGCGGAGAAGATTTTCCGCAAGTTCCACGGGCTTTACCAGTTTCCGGAGGCGCACGCATACGCCTTTGGCGTAACCGCATACCAGATGTCCTGGATAAAGCACTATCACCCGCTCGAGTTCTTCGTGGGACTCTTCAACAACCAGCCCATGGGCTTCTACAACCTGGAAACCCTCAAGGAAGACGCCAGGCGACACGACATAGAAGTGCTGGGACCGGACGTGAACCTCAGCGGTGAGTTGGCGACCATCGAGGACAACGCGTTGCGCATCGGCCTGAAGCACGTCGCGCGCGTACAGTCGGCAACGGTCGAAAAGGTCATGACGGCCCGCAGGACGGACGGGCCGTTCCGGTCCCTGGCCGACTTCATGGCGCGCACCGGCTTGCAGGAGGAGCCGCTCGACAACCTCGCCCGTGCCGGCGCGCTCGACCTCTTCGACTCCCATTACCGGCCGCGCAGGCAGCACACAGGCAAGCAGGGCAGGGCGGTTGTAGCTGAAGGCAGGGCGTCGGACCGGCGTCTTCTCAGGTGGGAGACGGGCCTGCGTTACCGGCCCATCGGCAAGCAACTGGCGCTCGACATGCCCGTTGATCAGGACATGGTAGCCCTGCCGCAGGAGTCGCAATGGGAGCGCATGATGGGCGAGTACGGCGCAATGGGCATACACCCGGAAAGCCACGTCATGGCCCACGTGCGGTCCATGCTGCCGCCAAACCTGGAGCGCAGCGACCGGCTGGCCCAACTCGCCGACGGCACAAAGGTCCTGGTGGCCGGCATCGTTATCAGACGTCAGCGCCCGTCGGGAAAGGCCACGTTCATCACGCTGGAGGACGAGTTCGGCCATTCGCCGCTCATCATCTACCCGGCGGTGTACAAGCGCATCCGGCTGCGCACCACGGCGCCGCTGCTGGTGGCCAAAGGCGTCGTCTCGAAGCGTGAAGGCACCCTCAGCATCGTCGTACAGGACATCAGGCCCTTCGAACACGAGGCGCCCGACCTGAAAACGAAGGACTGGGGTTAGTATCGTCACCAGGTAGAGGTCAAAACGGCCGCGAAACCGCGCGGCTCACACAGGACCCTGTTGAACAGGTTTTGACGGCGCCTTAAACTGTGAATCACAGAGACTGTGAGACTGTGACATGAGAAACATCACCGTATCCGTAGACGAAGAGACCCACCGGATGGCCCGAATCAGGGCCGCGCAACTCGACACGTCCGTATCCGCCCTGGTGCGCGACTATTTGCGGGCGCTGGGGGAGAACGACTCGCCACAGGACGAGACAGCGACAGATGACGGCCGAACAGAGGACGCGTCAACTGATGACGCGGTCCGGCTACACGTTAAACGACTGTACGCAGAGGCGCGGGCACGAGCCGAGGCATTAACAGGGCGCCCTGTCAGGAACAATCGGGAGCTTGTTGAAGTTCGCCGGCGCTTGCTTGCGGAAGTGGTGGCCGATTTTGATGCGAGGGGCGTAGGTTTGGACATGTCCGAAAACCTGTCCCGCGAGGAGCTTTACGATCGCGACCGCGCCAGGGCGGAAGCTGAGATGGCGAAGAGCGACTAGTGTGCGCCGCCCGGGCTTAGTTAAACGGCGACTCACCGCCGTAGGGGTGGGTCTGAAGAGCCTGTTTCAGAAGTCGCGCTGCTAAACAACTTCCTCTCCCGAGGGAGAGGATTGAGGTGAGGGCGCCACGTCGGGCAACCGGAATCGTCGTATCGATCGAGGGACTTACGATTTCACCTTTTGCCCTCACCCCCGTATCGAGTACGGGGCCGGTTCTAACCCTCTCCAGCGAAACGGGAGAGGGGATTTTTGAAACAGGCTCTTCAAACCCACCCTCGCCACATTTACAGCCTCGACATGGAAAATCCCATGAAGGGGTCTGTGGCTGTCAACGACGCTGGAAATCCCCGCGGCCGAAGGCGGGTTTGAAACCCGCCGCTATGAACCCTGGCGAGACCCTGAAAGTCACCGGCGCGGTCGCCGGGCGCGCAGTGAGCCAGGCTCAACTCGACAACGATCCAACGACATGGCGGTGGGTTTGAACCCCACCCGCGCGGCGCGTGAAAAAAACAAAGAAATGGTGGAGACGGGGGAGAGTCGAACTCCCCGTCCAGAAAGGGTCTTGCTTCGACGTCTACGGGCGTAGCTGGAGGGATGGTTCTTACCGCTGCTGCTCCCTCCGGCAAAATTTCGCAACGGCCAGCCGACGGTCTTGGTTGCCGGGCATCGGCGTCACCGGCAAAGCGCCCCGGATTTTCGGCGCCTCATCCACTCCACCCGGGGTCAGGAGTGGCGAGACGTCACTACTGTTTAAGCAGCGAGGGCGAGTTCTTGATCGCCAGTTATTTTTTTGCCGCCTGATTAACGAGGTTGGCGACACCTCGGCCCGCAGTCTGGCAACAGTCCTCCCTGTCGAATCCACGCGTCCCCATTACTGTCTTCAATGATATCCCTAACTCGACCGGTTCCGCCAAAGGCTGGCACTGGGGACATTGCAACGGAAGTCGAAAACAGGACTTCAACTCCCCAATGTCATTTCGAGCGAAGCTGAGAAATCCGAGCCGCCGATCAGCCGACGAGGCCTGGTACAGGGAGAAATCTCTCGCGCCATTGCGCATCGCTTTACAACCCGCGGGTCCCGTGGCGCAGGTCCCAGATCCCTCGGCTTCGCTCGGGATGACACCTGAGACGCTCGGGATGACGTCGTAGGGCCTCGGGACTGCGGCCGGGCGTTCGGTAAACCCTTGCCATTTGTACGAAAATGAGCCGGTCATCCCCCTCTCGTCTTACAGGGGTAACAACGTCACCCCGTACCCGATACGGGGCCGGTACCCACGGTGGGGTGCGGAGGTGGGCACGCTCGACGTGTACAACACCCAACCGGCAGGCGCCACCCCATTTTCGTCACCTCGTGCGGCCTCAGCAAGGTCAGGGTGATTCTTGGGTCAGGGAATGACCCGAGGCGGAGGCTCATTCGCCCCGGCGGGCGGCTCTCGCCATCTCGCGTTCGGCGTCTCTGCGCCTGATCGTCTCGCGGCGGTCGTATTGGCGCTTGCCGCGGCCCAACCCGATCTCGATCTTCGCCAGGTGGTTCCGAATGTAGAGCCGCAATGGAACGATGGTCAAACGCTCGCGTTCCACCGATAGTCCAAAACGGCGGATCTGGGCCTTGTGCAACAGCAATTTGCGGGGCCGGGTCGTGTCCAGTTCAACCGAATAGTGACTCGCGCCCTTGAAAGGGGAGATGTGCATGTTCAACAGCGTCATCTCGCCGTCACGCACCTGGGCATAGGCTTCCCTGATGTTGACGCGGCCCTCACGGACCGACTTGATTTCGGCGCCGGTCAGGGCAATCCCGGCCTCGGCGGTTTCGAGGATCTCGTAGTCGTACCGGGCTCGCCTGTTGGTGGCGATCACGTTGGTGATTTCATCGCTCATGGCGTTTAAAACCGGCCGGCTTCAGCGATGTTCCGGGTGTGTTGTCTGGAATCCCAACTGTTCGATCGCCGCAGACATCTGCACGTCTTCGAAGTCCGTGTCGCGCGCGGAGGCCGCATCCGGAAATTCGACGATGACGTCCGGTGTGATGCCTTCTTCTTCCAGTTGACGGCCGTACGGTGTGTACCAGCGGCCGGTCACCAGGTATACGCCGCCGCCATTGCTCAACTCTCGCAGCAGGTTCACGGTGCCTTTTCCAAACGATGTCGTGCCGATGATGACCGCACGGCCGTGGTCCTGCAGAGCGCCGGCAAGCACCTCTGAGCCGCTGGCGGAAAATTCGTCCACCAGTATGACGAGCGGGAGGTCCGGATACCTGGGATTTGGCTTTGCGTGCCACTCTCGCCGTTCGTTCCGTCCGTTCAACTCATACGTAACCAGGCCGCCTGAGAGGAAGTCACTCGCAATGTCGACGGTGGATGAGAGAAGGCCTCCCGGGTTCTGCCGCAGGTCCATTACGACACCCTCGACACCCTGGTCCAACAAATCGTCGAGCGCCTCACGCAGTTCCGTGTGTGTTTCCGCCGTAAAGGTGCTTATCTTGACGACCCCGAACTCAGTGTCTTCGAGCAGCCTCGACGTCACGCTCGGTTGATCGATGGTCCCCCGAACGATCGTGATATCCACGCCGTAAAGCTCTCCGACGTGGCGGACGGTTAGGATCACCGGTTCGCCTTCGGGGCCCCTGATCTTGTTGACCCCGTCCAGCACGCTCCATCCCTCGGTGTCTTCGCCGTCGACGGCCAGGATCAAATCGCCGGCGCGTATTCCGGCCTTCTCAGCCGGGGTGTTGGGCAACGGCGCCACGATAATCAGCCTCTTGCCGTCGGGAGACTGGGCAACCTGCGCGCCTATCCCGCTGAATTTCCCCTCAAAGCTAGACGACGAAAGTCTGAAAGTTTCCGGCGCAACGTAGGAGCTGTGGTTGTCTTCCAGGGCCTCGACCATGGCGTCAACCGCCGCTTCGGCCAGGACCGCGGGATCGACCTCGTCCTGGTCAACGTATTCATTGACGATGAAGTTATAGGCCTCCCAGATGATCTCGAGGCCATCGGGGACTACCTCGGGCCGTGGAGCGACCGGGACAGGGGTCGGCGTCGCAATGGTCCCGTCAGGCAGCACCGTCGCATCGGCAACGGTCGTTTGCGCTTCGGAATCGTCGGAGGGCGCCTGCTCATCGAAGCCCTCGGGGTATCGGACCGATTCACCGGGCTGACTGCAGGCAACCGCCGCGGACGCGGCGAGCCCAAGGAATATAAGCAGGAGCAGCGCTCGAGAGATCGGTTTCATGTCATCCGCACGAGGGGGTCGTGAAAAGCTCAATGATACGTGTAAGGGGATACGATGCCGCGTTGGTTTGAGACTTACCCACACAACACCGAACACCGGGCGGGGAAACGATCCGCCAGTCACAACGACTCAAAAAAGGCTGGCCAGGACTGGGATACCGTCAGGAGGCTCCAAGGGGCCAGAATTCAACTTTCAGTACGAAACCACACCCGTAACTTTACATAACATATCTAGTGCGAAGTTATACGGGCGACGCTCCCTACCGCATCGCCCAGAGGTTCCGGTCCATTGCAAGAGTCGCGCCTTCCGGTCCGGTAAACGGCATCCAGCCCGTTCCTTCGTTGGCTTCGTCCATTCCCCCGTAGTAGGCCCATCGCGCGCCGTCGTGCGTCTGCCTGTGCGCGGCGCCGGTTTCCAGGTCCAGCTCAATGACGCCGTCCTCGCACTCGATGAGCACGTACTCCGGTGTGTGGTCCAAAACCTGCAGCGGCCTGGCCTCGAACAGGTTGTCCTCGCCGACTTCAAACCGGTACCACGGTTCCATGTCGCCCGTCATCAGTCCGGCGCCTAGCGCGTCCTGATCGAGGATCAGGAAGGCGTCTGGTTCGCAAGTGAAGAATGGTCGTCGGGGCAACCTTCCTTGTTCCAGTGGGTTCTCGGCTTCTGTCATCTGCATTGTGGTTCCATCCTGGGACACGCAATAATCGTTGAGTTCAGTAGAGCCAGGAAGGTGTCGGCGCCCCGACTAGAGCGCCGCAGCCGCTGGCAAGGGACCCACCGCCTCGGACAATTCGTCGTCTATCGCCCGTCGCAGTTCGCTTATCCCCCAGCCCTCGAGGGCCGACGTAAGCGCTACCCGGGTTACGGCCGAGCCGTCCTGCGCTGGAATCCTTGAGTCAAAAGTATCGGGATCGTCCGTGACCAAGTCCAGCTTATTCAGTACCAGGACTCGGGGTTTATTTGCGAGTCCCATTTCCGCCAGGACCCCATCCACCACCTGCGCCTGCTCGGCCGCGTGCCTGTTGCTGACGTCCACGACGTGCAGCAGCAGGTCCGCCTGGTGCAACTCCTCCAGCGACGCCCGGAACGATGCCACGAGCACCGGCGGAAGCTTGTGAACGAATCCCACCGTGTCGCTCAGCGTAGCCGGCGCCCCGGACGGCAAATACAACTTGCGGATGGTGGTATCCAACGTCGAAAACAACTGGTCCCTCGACAGGACCTCACCGGTGACCAGCCGGTTGAACAAGGCGCTCTTGCCGGCGTTCGTGTATCCAACCAGCGAGACCAGCTTCGCGGCGCCAATCGCCCGTTTGCTGCGTTGTTGGGCCCGGTGACTCCTGACCCTGTCCAACTCACGCTTGATGCGGGACAGCTTGCTGCGGACCAGGCGCCGGTCGGTCTCGATCTGCGTTTCGCCGGGTCCTCTCGTGCCGATGCCCCCGCCAAGCCTCTCCAGGTGTGACCATTGGCCGGCCAAACGAGGCAACAGGTATTCGGTCTGGGCCAATTCGATCTGAAGCTGGCCCTCTTTAGTTCGGGCCCGCCGGGCAAAGACGTCCAGGATAAGGGCCGTCCGGTCAATGACCTTGACTTCCAGCTTGTTTTCCAGCGCGCGCTGCTGCGTAGGCGTCAGTTCATCGTCGAAAATCACCGCGTCGACGTAGTTCGAACGCAACTCGGGAATCAATTCTTCCAGCTTGCCCTTGCCCAGGTAGACCGGCGAGGGCTGTCTCAGACGCTGTGTCATCCGGCCAATGACATCGGCGCCGGCCGCGTTCGCCAACTCGGCGAGTTCGTCCAGGGACTCGTCGATGTCCCACAGGTCGTCGTTGCCCCGCACGGCGGCGCCCACCAGCATCGCCCGTTCGCGTTGCGGTCCGGTGGGATATATGTGTCGTTTCCGGCTCAATCTGCCTGCCCTGGGTTCACTATGTGCCTGCGGGTGCTGGAATCGACCAGCCTGAAAGTCTCCTCAGCCCCTCTTCGACCTTCTCATCCGGCGTCGTCAACGACAGCCTTATGTACCCTTCGCCGGACGGCCCGTATCCCGTTCCGGGCGTCACCACCATGTCGAGTTCGTTGAGCAGCAACTCCGCGAATGCAGCCGACGTGTATCCGGCCGGGGTCGGCGACCAGATGTACAGGCCCGCCCGCGGCATGTTCGGGTTTAGCCCGATGCTTTGCAGCCCTCCGACCAGTTTATTCCGCCGCTGCCGGTAGATCTCGTTATTCGACGCGATCCACTCCTCGGGAAGTTCGAGCGCCGCGATGCCCATTTCCTGGATGGCCTGCGAAAGTCCGGAATCGATGTTCGACTTGACACGCATCAGGGCGTTGACCAATTCCGAATTGCCCACGGCCATGCCCACGCGCCAGCCGGTCATGTTGGCAGTCTTGGAGAGCGAGTGGAATTCCATGCTCATCTCGCGGGCGCCATCGACCTGCAAAATGCTCGGCGCAACGTAATCGTCGTAGGTGACCTCCGTGTAGCAGGCATCGTGGAGCAGGTACAGGTCGAATTGGCGCGCGAAGTCCACCGCTTCCCGGAAGAAACTCACGGGCGCCACAGCCCCCGTCGGGTTATTCGGGTAGTTGAGCCAGATCACCTTGGCCTGCTTTGCGGCGTCCGACGGTATGTCCGCGAAATCTACGAGCCAGTCGTTTTTTTCGAGCAACGGAACGTAGTGCGACTCGCCGCCCGCAAACATGGTCCCGATCGAGTAGACCGGATAGGCCGGGTCCGGTACGAGAGCAACGTCGCCCGGGTCGATGAAGCACAAAGCCGCGTGGCCGATGCCTTCCTTTGCGCCGATGAGGTTTATGGCCTCCGTTGAGGGGTCCAGCCCGATGCCGAACCGGCGTTTGTACCAATCCGCCACGGCCTGCCTGAATTCCGGAAGACCCTCCGATTCCGGATACCGGTGGTTCGCCGGTGTGTCCGAAGCAGATTTCAGGGCGTCCAACACCGGCCCGGGCGTCGGGATGTCTGGGTCGCCGATGCCGAAGTCGACCACGTCGATTCCCTGGGCCCGCTTCTCGGCGATGATTCGGGATATCCCCACGAACAGGTATGGCGGCAGTTGTTGAACGCGTTTTGCCAGTGTCATTTCCGGTTTGTTTCTCCCTCAGATTGGCGCTCTTCATTAAAAGCCGGTTCTCAACGAACCGGCGCGGCGTCGGTAGTCCAGATGTTAGCGCGAAATGGCTTCAGTCCGGCCAAATGCCGGTGAACACCTCTTCCGCCGGTCCTTCCAGATACGCTTCGCCCTCGCCGGACCAGGCGATCTTCAGTTCACCGCCCGGAACGTGGACCGTCACTTCATCATCGACGAAACCGTGCAAGTGGGACGCGACCGCGGCCGCCGTGCTCCCGGTTCCCGATGACAACGTCTCCCCTGCCCCTCGTTCGAATATACGCGCCCGTATGTTGTCGCGATCGATGATGTTCACGATTTCGAAGTTGATTCGATTCGGAAAATCGGCGTGATTCTCGACCGACGGCCCGATCTCGAGTAGTGGGAATTCGTCCACCGGAACGTCCACGAACGACACCGCGTGCGGGTTCCCGACCGACAGGCACGTGACCGGTAGCCGACGACCTGCGACTTCAATGGTGTGATCGACAACCTGGTCCTTGCCCGGCGACACGTGGCCCGCAACCGGGATGTCGGCGGGCTCGAATACCGGCTCGCCCATTGCAACTCTCGCTGACACCATTTTGCCGTCTCGGACTTCAGGCCAGACCGTCCTGACGCCGCCGCCGGTCTCTACGATGAGGCCGTCGCTGCCGGGCAAGGCGATTTGCCGGTCGATCACGAACTTTGCGAACAGGCGAATGCCGTTCCCGCTCATCTCGGCTTCCGAGCCGTCGGGATTGAACACGCGCATCCGCACCTGGGCGCAGTCCGACGGTTGAACGAGAACGATGCCGTCCCCGCCGACGCCGAAATTGAGCCTGCTCATCGCCAGACTAAGCTCGCCCCAGTCCCGTTCGATGCCCCGGCCGTCAATGGCGATATAGTCATTTCCGGCGCCGTGTAGTTTGACGAATTCGATCATCCTTGTTCCCGTCGATTCCCATTGCCTTGCGGTCGCTGTACTCAATCTTGATGTTACGGCAGACACGCCGCAGGGTGGCTTTGGTACGAAAATAAGCCGGTCAGCCCCCACATCGACGTGCCGGGGTAACCCGGTACCCACGGTGGGGCGCGGAGGTGGGTCCGCTGGCCATGTTCAACTCCCGTCCTCAAGCAACGCCTCAAATTCATCACCCCAAGTGTGCTTATCAAGTTCGTAGTGATTCCACACCGATGCGCGGTTGAGCATCGAGGCGCAGCCAATGATCGACCAATTCCCTGGCCCTCGATGCACCATCCTGACCGGCCTCGACCCAGGCGATTCTCGAATCGGCCGGCTTGAACCAGTTGTTCTGCCTCCGGACAAGGGCGCGGGTCGCCTTCTTCACGGCGGCTCTCACTTCGTCCAGTGGGATTTCCCCGCGGACGTTTCGGACCATGTCCCGGTAGCCGATCGCGGACATCCCGGCCGCATCGACCGTCACACCGGCTGCCAGCAGCCTTCTCACTTCATCAGCCCATCCCTGGGCAATCATGCCGTCAATCCGGTCGTCGATCCGCCCATATAGAGCCTGTCGGTCCAGCGTCAGACCGATTACAAGCGCGTCGTACGGGGGCCCTTCAGTCGAAATCAGCCCGCCCGTGCCCGGCTCGCCAGCCCGTGCGCGCTCGATGGCTCTAATGACCCGTCGAGGATTCCGCAGGTCTACCGTTCCGGCAGCTTCCGGGTCCAATTCATCGAGTTTAGCGACGAGGCTGTCCAGGCCTTCGTCCGCCAGCGTTTCTTCGAGGTTCCGCCGAAGCTCGGTATCGGGCCCCACACGCGGCACGTCCCATCCCTCCAGCAGGCCCCAGGCGTACTGGCCCGTACCGCCAACGAGGACCGGCAACTGCCCGCGAGAAGTGATTCCTTCGATTAACCGCCTCGAATCGTCCAGGAAAGTGGCCAGGCTGTACGAGTCACCAGGACTCAGGATGTCCACAAGGTGGTGGGGCACTCCGCGGCGTTCTTCCGGAGTTGGCTTTGCCGTGCCTATGTCAAGGCCGCGGTACAGGAGCCTCGAATCGGCGTTGATGATCTCTCCGTCAAATTGACGCGCAATCTCTACGGCAAGTGCCGATTTGCCCGCGGCCGTGGGTCCAACAACCGCGACGAGTCTTTTCATTTGACGGCTAAACCCGCCGTTACTCGCACGATGGCCGAGAAATCGTCGGCCTTCAGACTCGCGCCGCCCACCAGCGCCCCGTCAATGTCCGGGCGGTCGATGAAGGGTCCGGCGTTTTCGGGGTTCACGCTGCCGCCGTAAAGCACGGGGGTCTGGTCGGCGTACGCCTGCCCGGCGATGTCTGACAGTTCGTCCCTGATGGCCCTGGCGATCGCCTGTGCGTCGCGCGGAGCCGCTGCTTGCCCTGTGCCGATTGCCCACACCGGCTCGTAGGCCACCAGCAGGCTCTCCCAATCTGAATACCCGGCCAGGCTATTGCGAATCTGTGCACGGCAGAATTGCTCCGCATCGCCTGCGCGGCGCACGCCGAGCGACTCGCCAACACAAACGATCGGCCTCAGGCCGCCGGCCGCTGCAGCGACCGCCTTGGCGGCCACGAACTCGTCCGTTTCCCCGTACAGTGAACGTCGCTCCGAGTGGCCGACTATGACGTGCGTTGCCAGCCCGGTGAGCATTTCAACCGATATTTCGCCGGTGAATGCGCCTGACGGCTCTGCGCTGACGTTTTGCGCGCCGACCTTCACGTCCGATCCCTCTACAGCCGATTTGACCGCCTGCAGGCTCACGAAGGGCGGGCAGACTGTCGTCGTAACGTCCGCCAACCCGACCGTGCCGTCGACTACGCCGCGCGCCAATTCCACCGCAGACCGTGGCGTGGTGTTCATTTTCCAATTGCCCGCTATCACGGGAGTACGCATATTGCTGCCTCTTGGCCCGTCATCGGCCTCGTCGTCGCCGGTCCTGGCCGTCACCCACCCAGCGCCGCTACGCCGGGCAGGACTCGCCCTTCGAGAAACTCCAGGGACGCTCCGCCGCCTGTCGAAACGTGGGTGATTTTCTGTTCCAGCCCAAGACGGGAGACTACTTCAGCCGTCGAACCTCCGCCCACGACCGAAACGGCCGCCGAGTTGGACGATACCGCATCAGCCACGGCCCGCGTTCCGTGGCTGAATTGCTCCCACTCCGCTACACCCATCGGGCCGTTCCAGAGGATGGTCCTCGCACGCCCGATCTCCATTGCATATGAATCCGCTGTAGCGGGCCCAATATCCAGTATGAGACCGTCCTGGGGCACGGCGTTAGCCTTAACGACGGAAGCGGTCGCATCGCGGCTGAAGTCACCGGCCACCGTTACATCCGTCGGCAGGCCGAGTTTATCCCCGTGTTCCCGCAGCAACATACCGGCGGTCTCCACTTCGGCCTCGTCCAGCGTCGCCGCGCCGCTCTGCATTCCCCTGGCCTGAAGAAATGCAGCGACCATTCCCCCACCTATGAGGACCCTGTCGACTACGTCCAGCAGGTTCGAGATCACCCCGATCTTGTCCGCGACCTTGGCGCCGCCTATAAGCGCAATCGACGGCTTTTCGTGAGACCCCAGCACGCGGCCCAACATCTCCAGTTCCTTTTCCATGAGTAGCCCTGCGTAGGAAGGTAGGTGCTTCGTCACCCCCACGACGGACGCGTGCGCCCGGTGGGCAGCCCCGAACGCGTCGTTCACATAGACGTCGGCAAGTGACGCGAGGCTTTGCGAAAAGTCATCGTCATTCGACTCCTCGCCAGTGTCGAACCGCAGGTTCTCCAGCATGCCGACCTGACCAGGTCCGAGGGACGATGCCATGCGCACGGTTTCAGGGCCCGCCGGGCCGCCGCAATCGACGACATCAGCGCCAAGAAGCTCGCCGAACCGATGTCTCACCGGAGCCATTTGCAGTTCCGGCACGCGCTTGCCCTTCGGGCGGCCCAAATGCGAGCAGACTACGAGGGAGGCTCCCCTGGAGAGCAGGTTTTCTACAGTCGGCAGCGCAGCCGCAATTCGGGAATCGTCGATGATGGTCTGCGTGCCCGGGGCGAACGGCACGTTGAAGTCCACCCTGACCAGGCACCGCCTGCCGGCGGGTTCCAGGTCCGACAGGGTTTTCCAGCCGTTGCTCATTCGGGCTGAACTAGGCGCACGACGGTACCAGGGCCCGGCCGGTCGCCTTCAACAGTTCTTGCGATTGGTTGTCCAGGCCCGACCGTTCGAGGCTCCCATCCGCCTCTTCGAGCAGGCTGTCGACTTGCGACTTCGTGAACTCGCGGCCGCCCGCGTCTTCACACAGCCGGGCTACTTCATCCAGCACGGACGGTTCCAGCACTCGTTGCATGTACATCTCGCCCAGCAGCCGCTTGGTCCTGGGATCGGCCGTCTCCAGCGTGTGGACAACAGGCAGGTTCTTCTTCTTGGTGATCATCCGGCCCTGTTGGATCATGTCGCGCTCCCCCGCCGGCCACAGGTTCAAGTAGTCCTCCGCGAGTTGGCGGGCAGAGCCAATCCTGGCGCCGAACCGGTCCAGGCCATCTGCCAGGTCCGCATCCTCGGAAACCGCCAGCGCGCCCAATCTCGCTGCGCACCCGAACAGCGCGCCAATCCGGTCGTCGACCATGCCGAGATAAGCGCTGACGTTCATAGACATGCGTTCCTGGTTGGCAATGTCGGCGTATTCGCCCTCGCATATCTTCACCGCCGCTTCGTCCAACGCCCTGATCGCAGCGGCAATCCGCCTGGGCCCAACGCCGTCTTCGCTCAGAGCGAAAATCGCCAGTCTGGCCATGGCGTGCATACCGTCGCCGGCGTTAATCGCCTGTGCCGGACCCCAGTGCCACCACACTGACGGCCGCCCTGCCCGTTCGGTGTTGCCGTCTTCGATGTCGTTGTGGATCAGCCAAAAGCTGTTCATCATCTCGACGGAGACGGCGTGCTTGATAGCGGGCCGGTAGTCCCCGCCGGCAGCCTGGGCCGCCGCCAGGGTGAGTCCGCCGTGTAGTCGCGGCGGGGGACCCAGCGACGCCGCTTCCCCCTCTTCCCTGCCCCATCCGAGCTGGTACGACATCATGTCGTAGAGCGGCAAAGTCCTCGATTCGACATATTCGCGCAGCGCGGCGTTCAGTTCGTCTTCGGCCGCGCCGGGCAGTCTTCCGAATACTTCATCGCCCATTGTGATCAACCAGAAATCCCGTTATTCAGTCCAGAACGCCGCGCCCGGATCATCGAAGGTCACTTCGCAGCATTACGGCGGGCACGACCTGCTTCAAGTCTGCCAGCGAAATGGCCCCGTCGCGCAACACAACGGGCGAATCTCCGCATAGATCGACGACCGTCGAAGCTGCCGCGTGGGTCCCGCAGTCGCCGGGAACGACGTAGTCGACGCGGTCACCCAGGTCATCGTCGACGGCGCCGCCGGTCTTGTGAGGTCCATTGCCGGAGATGTTCGCGCTTGTGCCCGTGATCGGGCTGCCCAAATGTCGCGCGATCTTCCTGGGTACTTCATGGTCGGGAACTCGCATGCCCACCGTCGCTCCGCCGGCGGTCACGCCGCTCGCAACGTCGCCAATGGCCGGCGCCACCAGCGTAAGCGGTCCCGGCCAGAATGCTTCGGCCAGGCTCTTCAGTTCAGGCGGCGGGTCCTGGCAGACCTTTCCTACGTCCGCCGCGTCCGCCAGCAACACGGGAAGCGGGGACGATGGCGGCCTGCCCTTGGCATCGAGGACTCGTTCGACCGCGTGCTCATCGAAGACGTTTGCGCCGAGTCCGTAGTAGGTGTCTGTGGGAAAAGCTACTATCCCCCCGCGCCTCAGGGCTGAGACGGCTATTTCGACGGGAGACATGTCGTAGCATTGGCCTGTGAGGCGGCGGCCGCGAAGACCGCTGCCTGACACCAACACGCCCCGATTGACGGGGCGCGTTCCTCAGTTCAATTTAAGTTTGACGGAGTCTAGCACAACACCCTGGCGGCAAACGCCTCTGCGGACCATGACAAAACTCCCCGAAAAGCCCTCCACGCACCGAGTTTCTACGTCCGACGACATCGAGCTCGGGACCTACCTGGAAATTGCCCAGGGCGACCGTGTCGCCGGACGGCAAATTCCCTCCGCCCCGGATGCGGCGCGTACGCAGTGCATCGTCGTTGTCGACTTCGGGTCCCAGTACAGCCGGCTGATCGCACGCCGCTTCAGGGAGTCAAACGTTTACTGCGAGATCGTCCCTCCGACGGCAGGACCGGAAGTGCTCGACGAACAGGACGTCCGCGGCATCGTGCTGTCCGGAGGCCCCGAAAGCGTCTACGAACCTGGCGCGCCGATGGCGCCGGGTTGGGTCTTCGAATCCGGAGTACCCGTGCTCGGCATCTGTTACGGCATGCAACTCCTGGCGCACCAGCTTGGCGGAAAGGTTGCGGCCGGCGCCGCCCGCGAATACGGATTTGCCGTGCTGCGCCGCGCCTATTCCGACGGCGGCCTGTTGGACGGCCTGGACGCGTCCGTTCCGGTCTGGATGAGCCACGGCGACCGGATCGACGAACTACCCCCCGGCTTCCGTGTCTGGGCGTCGTCGGAGAATTCGCCCATCGCGATCATGGGAAACGATCTCGGAATGTACGGCATCCAGTTCCATCCGGAAGTCGCCCACACGCCCCAGGGCGCCGAGATCATCCGGAACTTCGCTTACAAAGTGTGCGGATGCGAAGGAACGTGGACCCCGGTCAATTTCGTGAACGACGCGATCGATCGCATTCGGACGCAGGTTGGCGATGGCCGTGTGATTTGCGCCCTCTCCGGCGGTGTCGACTCAGCCGTCGCAGCCGCCCTGATCAACCGGGCCATTGGAGACAGGTTGACGTGCATATTCGTGAACAACGGCCTGATGCGCCGCGCCGAGCCCGAGAGGGTCCAGGACCTGTTCTCCCGCAATCTCGGCCTCAAACTGGTCTACGCCAACGAGGGAGAGAGGTTCCTGTCGGCCCTCAAGGGTGTTTCGGACCCCGAAGTCAAACGCAAGCGGATCGGCGAGGAGTTCATTCGTCTATTCGAGGAGAAAGCCAACGAATTGGGGCAGGTGGACTTTCTTGCCCAGGGAACGTTGTATCCCGACGTGATCGAGAGCAAGACCCCCGAGTCCACCGCCGCGCACAAGATAAAGACCCATCACAACGTGGGCGGCCTGCCGGAACGCATGAAGCTTCAACTGGTCGAACCGTTGCGCTACATGTTCAAGGACGAGGTCCGATTGGCCGGAGCCGAATTGGGCCTGTCGTCGGAGGTGCTCAACCGGCAGCCGTTCCCCGGCCCGGGTCTCGCCATACGAATCATGGGCGAGGTCACCCACGAAAAGTTGGAAGTGCTCAGGGCATGCGACTGGATCGTCATCGACGAGGTCAAAGGCGACCAACTCTATGAAGAACTTTGGCAGGCGTTCGCAGTGCTGACCGAAACGCGCACCGTGGGAGTGATGGGCGACCAGCGCACCTACCAGCACGTCGTGGCCATAAGAGCCGTGGCCAGCAGCGACGCCATGACCGCCGACTGGGCGAGGCTCCCCTACGAGACTCTGGCCCGCATCTCTTCACGCATCGTCAACGAGGTCCCATCGGTGAACCGGGTCGTCTACGACATAACCAGCAAGCCGCCCGGGACGATCGAGTGGGAATAGCAAGGCGGGCGGGCGTTTTCCAATGAAGATCCTCGTAGTCGGTCCAGGCGCACGCGAACACGCCCTCGTATGGAAATTACGGCAAAGTAATACGTCAAATCAGCTATATGTGACGCCCGGAAACCCCGGTGCCGGCGCGTTGGCTGAAAGATCCGACGTGCCTGACTCGGACATCCCCGGCATCGTCGACCTGGCACGGAAAATCGCTGCCGATCTGGTCGTCATCGGACCGGAGGCGCCGCTTGCCGCCGGCCTCGCTGACGAACTCGAACGAGCCGGCATCACCGCGTTCGGTCCCACAGCAGACGCGGCCCGGATAGAGTCGTCCAAGGACTGGGCAAAGGGCCTGATACGCCGTCACGGCGTCCCAACCGCCCGCGCGGAGTCGTTCAGTTCGCCGGAAGAAGCGCTGAAACACGCGAAATCCCTCTCGGACGGAAGTTACGTGATCAAAGCGGACGGTCTCGCCGCCGGCAAAGGCGTCGTGGTCCCCGAGACGTTCGAGGAAGCGCAACAAGCCATAACCGGCTTTCTGGGCGATCAGCAATTTGGCTCGACCCTGTTGGTCGAAGAACGCCTATTTGGGACCGAAGTGAGCGTGTTTGCGTTCGTCGACGGCGAAACGGTGTCCGCGGAGATAGCCGCCTGCGACTACAAAAGGGTCGGAGACGGCGACGTTGGACCCAACACGGGCGGGATGGGCGCGTACTCGCCGACGGAATTCTCTCAACCGGACCTCATTGCCCGGGTGCGACGGGAAATCCTGGGACCCACAGCTCGCGGCATGGCGGCGGAGGGTTGTCCCTATCGCGGCGTGCTCTACGCCGGTCTCATGGTCACCGCCGACGGCCCGAAGGTGATCGAGTTCAACTCCAGGTTCGGAGACCCGGAAGCGCAGGTCATCCTCCCACGCTTGACCACGGACCTCGCCACCGTCTGCCTTGCCACTGCAGAAGGGCGGCTTGCCGATGTTGAAGTCACATGGGGCGGCCCGCCGCACGTTTGCGTGGTCATGGCGTCGGGCGGGTACCCGGAGCACTACGATACGGGCGTACCCATAAGCGGCATCGAACAACCCGAGTCCGCAGGTCTTATATTCCACGCCGGGACCGGCAATGGGCCCACAGGCGACATAGTTACAGCGGGCGGCCGCGTGCTTTCCGCCGTCGGTTCCGGTCAGACCCTGCGCGAAGCAAGGGACCGTGCGTACGAGTTGGCCTCGCGTATCTCGTTCGAGGGCGCCCACTACCGGACCGACGTCGCCGAACGCGCAGTCGCCGGACCCAGTTGAGATCACACCAGTGGCCCTCTCGTTAAGCGTCGATTTCGACGAGACGGCGGCCACCGCAAACGTGGCGCGCCTGCTGCTCGACCGGTTCATCAGTTCCGGTGGCGAGGAGCTTGAAACAGCCCTCAGGCGTCTCGCCGAGACTACATTTCGCGACTATCAGGAGCAGGCATTCAACGCCGTGGACGCATCGGTGGCCGAGATGGCCGAATACGTGAAGCTGAACGCCTCCCTCAGACCGGGATTCAGGGAACTCGTAGACGCCTGCAGCGCGTCCGGGCACGACCTCAAGGTGGTCTCGGCCGGCCTCGACTTCTACATCCAGGCCCTGCTTGACGCGGGCGGGTTGGGCCACATCCCCATCGTCGCCGTGTCTGCTCATGAAAAAGGCGCGCCCGGCGGGCCGTTTCGGTACGATTACCCAAGGAGCAGGGCCGATTGCGACCCCGCGTGGGGGGTATGCAAATGCGCAGCGCTCGATGACGCACGGGCAGCAGGAATGCAGACAGTTTTCGTTGGAGACGGCCCGAGGGGCGACGCCTGCGCCGCGGCGAGGGCAGATTTCGTGTTCGCCCGCGGGAGACTGCTCAGGTACTGCCGGCGGAACCGGATACCGGCAACGCCGTTTGAACACTTCGGCCCGGTGGTTGATTTCGTGAAGACGCACTCCCAGCCAGCACGGGATCCCGGGACGCAGCCGGGATGATCGAGCGCTACTCCCTGCCCCAGATGAAGGCCGTGTGGTCTGAGGACCACATGTTCGAGTTGTGGCTGCGCATCGAAGTGGCGGCGTGCGAAGCGTGGACCGAACTCGGGGTAATACCACCCGGGGACATGGGCCTGTTACGCGGCGCCAGGTTCGATCGCGCCTCATACGACCGCTGGTTCGAGGACACCAAGCACGACATAGTGTCGTTCACACGCGCGGTTGGCGAATCGCTCGGCGAAGAACGCAGATGGGTCCACCACGGCCTGACGTCTAACGACGTTAAAGACACCGCTCTAAGCCTGCAGATGGTAGAGGCGCTTGGAATCGTCCGGAACGGCGTCAAGCGCCTGATGGACGCTACGGCGGCCCGCGCCATCGAACACCGTGACACCCCTTGTATGGGGCGATCACACGGCATCCATGCCGAACCGCTCAGTTTCGGGCTTAAACTCGCCCTGTGGTGGTCCGAACTTGCCAGGCACCTCGACCGGCTCGACGAGACGAAGCGCCGAGTGGCCGTGGGCAAGCTGTCAGGCCCGGTAGGCACCTACGCCAGCGTCCCCCCCGAGATCGAGACGCACGTGTGCGGCCGGCTGGGACTGACCCCGGCGCCGGTCTCGAACCAGGTCATCCAGCGCGACCGCCACGCCGAATTCGTCCAGACCCTGGCCCTGCTGGCCGCGACGATGGAAAAGATCGCCACAGAGATCAGGGCGCTCCAACGTACCGAGATCAGGGAGGTCGAGGAGCCTTTCGGCGAACCGGGGTTCGTCTCCAAGGGCTCGTCATCCATGCCGCACAAGCGCAATCCCGAACTATCGGAACGCGTCTGCGGCCTCGCAAGGCTGGTGAGAGGCCATGCCGTCACGGGACTAGAAAACGTCGCCCTGTGGCACGAACGCGACATCTCCCACTCCTCCGCCGAAAGAATGGTCCTTCCGGACTCGGCCCTGGCCGTCGACTACATGCTGCACCTGCTCGGGAACGTAGTCTCTGGAATGGCCGTCTATCCCGACCGCATGAAGCGAAACATAGAACTTTCCCGCGGCCTGGTCTTCTCCCCGAGAGTGCTCCTTGCCCTTGTAGAAGCCGGGATGGACCGGGATGAGGCCTACGAGCTCGTGCAGGCCCACTCTCTTGCCGCATCCGACAGGGATGCCGACTTCCGCGAACTCATTCGCTCAGACGCCAGGGTCACGGCCCGAATATCCGAGCACGACCTGGAAGACCTGTTCGACTACGCATATTTCCTGCGATTCACCGGCGAGATCTTCGAGCGTATCGGCCTCACAGAACGGACAATTCAGCCAGTGGCGGAAGGGGTTTCCCAATGACGACCGCGATATTTGAAACCAGGTTGCCCGAGCCCATCCACCGCGGCAAAGTGCGGGACACCTACGACCTCGGCGACGGGCTCATGCTCATGGTTGCCACCGACAGGATCTCCGCATTCGACGTGGTCCTTCCGACCCCGGTCCCCGGCAAGGGCGCGGTCCTCAGCCAGATGTCGGCGTTCTGGTTCGACCTCACGCGGGGCGCTGTGCCGAACCACATGGTGGGCATGGCGTACGACGCAGATTCGCTGGGAGACCTGTCGGCGCTCCCGGTCATTCACGACCTCTCCCCTGCCCTTCGCAACAGGTCCATGGTCGTCAGGAGAGCCGAACGAATCGACATGGAGTGCGTTGTCAGGGGTTACATCACGGGAGCAGGCTGGGCGGAGTACGAATCCACGGGAACCCTCAACGGCGCCCCATTGCCGGCCGGAATGCCGGAGGCGGAGCGTTTCGACGAGCCCCTCTTTACGCCTTCCACCAAGGCCGAGTCGGGGCACGATATCCCCCTGACCCGGTCAGAGGGCGAAAACCTGGTCGGCACGGACCTCTATGCCCGCCTGGAAGAGTTGAGCCTGGAGGTATACCGGATCGGCCACCAGAGGGCTGAGGCCCGCGGCATGGTCCTGGCCGACACCAAGTTGGAGTTCGGCTACATCAACGGCGAGATCACCCTGATCGACGAGCTTCTCACGCCGGATTCCAGCCGGTTCTGGGACGCCAAAGACTGGCTGCCCGGCAGTTCGCCGCACGCATTCGACAAGCAATACGTCCGCAACTGGTTGAACGAGACCGGATGGAACAAGGAACCGCCGGCCCCTGCCCTGCCGGACGAAGTTATCCTCGAAACTGGAAATCGATACAGGGAGGCGTTCAGGCGACTTACCGGTCGCGATGAAGTAGCCTAGAATTTTATTGGCGCAGCGGACATTACCGGACGGCAGCGCCACAGCGAACACGCATGACAGAACGAACTGAACGAGTAGCCACAACGCGCCCGGAAAGCCGGCGCGGCATGACCAGGTCGCAGATCAGGGCTGAACGCCGGGCTCGCAGCCAGAGCAAGCGGCGCAGGCGGAGACGCCTAATCATCATCGGCGGCTCGGTCATCGCACTCATCCTGATCGCCGCACTGCTGGTCGGTCCCGGGCTTACCCCGCAACGTTCCGCATCGGACCAACAACCGCTAGGCCTGAATACCGGCGGCCATATTCAGATCGACGTGGACGACGGCCGGGAGGAGATCGAACCAGGTGGCGTCCACGGCCCGTACTCGGTCATTCCCGCCACCTCCGGGCCACACTGGCGGACGCTGCCGCTGCCCGGAGAAGACTCGGTGGCGCCGTCCGGCTCCCCCGCCCGCTGGGGGGTTTACGATGTTTTCCTGCCCGACGAGGTCCTGGTGCAGAACCTGGAATACGGCGGCGTGGGATTCCACTACAACTGCCCGGACGGGTGTCCTGAGGACATACAGGCCCTGCTGGACCTGGTACCGGCCAACCCGTCCCAGTACATCATGTCGCCCTACCCCGGAATGTCCTCGAAGTTCGCCATCACCGCCTGGCGGCACCACCTGTACCTCGATGAGGTCGACGCAGAGGCGATTCGCCTGTTCGTCGAGGAGTACCAGGACCGGGCGCCGGAGAGCGTCAAGGGCAACTCGTTCTAGCCGTCGTGTACGTCGCGCGCATCCACGTAACGCTCAAGCCCACGATCAACGATCCCCAGGGGATCACCATCGCACGCGCTCTCGGCAGACTGGGGTTCGATTCGGTAGACGCGGTGCGCGCCGGGAAGTACTTCGAGATCACCGTGAACGAAGCGGATGAGTCGGCGGCGCGCGAGCAGGTCGGCGATATGTGCGAGAAGCTGCTCGCCAACCCCGTTATCGAACGATTCACGTTCGATCTCGAGCCTGCCTAGCCCGACAGGGTCCCCTTCGTACTCGGCACACCGCCCTGCAACCGCGGGTCCATCGCGCAGGCGGCCCGCAGCGCCCTCGCAAACGCCTTGAAAGATGCCTCGATGACGTGGTGCTCGTTCAGACCTGAAATGACGCGCAGGTTCAGGTTGAACCGCCCTTCGATAGCCATCGCCTCGAAGAAGTGCCTGGCAAGGTCCGTGGGAAATTCGCCCTGGTTGTTGTTGGAACCCATGTCGATGACCGCGTAGCCGCGGCCGCCCAGGTCCAGCGCAACCCGCGCCAGCGCCTCATCGAGGGGCACCAGCACGCTGGCCATGCGGACGATGCCCCGCCTTTCGCCAAGCGCCTTGTCTATGGTCCGTCCCAGCACGATTGCCGTGTCCTCGGCGGTGTGGTGCGAACCCGTCACGACATCGCCGCTGGCCTGCACCGAGAGGTCGATCAAACCGTGGCGGGCGATCTGGGACAACATGTGGTTCATGAACCCCAGCGGGGACTCGATTTCGGCCTTTCCGGTCCCGTCCAGATCGATCCGGACTGAGATACTGCTCTCGCCGGTCTCACGCGTGATGGAGGCGACCCGCGCCGGGTATGCGTTCTGTTCTGCCAAGTCCTGGTCCTCTTTCAACTTCCGGGTAGTTCCCGAAGGGCCGCTATCACCCTGTCCGTCTGCTCCGGGGTTCCGGCGCTGATGCGGAGGCATTTTTCGAGCCCGGGATATGAAAACAGCCTGACGAAAATGCCGCGGCGGGCGAGGAATTCGTAAGCCTCGCGGGCCGTCAGGTTGTCGAAGCGGCAGAGCAGGAAGTTGCCGTCCGACTGGTAGTAAGACACCCCATCGATCCCGTCAAGGGCGCTTTCGAGCAGCCGCCTCTGCTCCACGAGCGTCCTGGCGCCCGCCAGTACGCTGTCGGCGGCCTTCAACGCCGCCGTTGCGGCCGCCTCCGCCGCCACGTTGATATTGTAGGGCTGCTTGATGTCCATCAGGTGCCGAACCAGCGTTTCCGATCCTATGGCGTACCCGACCCGCAGACCGGCGATACCGGCCCATTTCGAAAACGACCTGAGTATCACCAGGTTCGGGTAGCGCTCGGTGAGGTGCGCCAACGTGGTGCCCGAAAACTCGTAGTAGGTCTCGTCTATGGCCACGATCAGGCCGGTTTCCAACAGCGCGACCGCCTCGTCCTCGGACATCGAATTGCCCGTGGGGTTGTTCGGCGACGCGATGAAGATGACCTTCGTCGTCGGCCCTACCGTCGATCTGATCGCCTCCAGGTCAATCGACCAATCGGCGTTTCTCGGCAGTGAGACCACCTCGGCGTCGGCTATGCGGGCGCAAAACCCGTACATGCCGAACGTCGGTTCGCAGTCGATGACCTTGTCGCCCGGCTCTACGAAGAGCCTGAGCAGCAAGTCGATGATCTCATCGCCGCCCGCCCCCGCGATCAACCGTTCGACCGGCTGATTCGTGTAATGGGAGAGCGTCTTCCTCAACTCCCGCTGTTCCGGGTCGGGATAGACGTGGAGCGGCAGATTGGACAGGGCGTCCTCGACCACGGACGGCGCGCCGTAAGGGTTTTCGTTGGCATTCAGCCGGATAACGTCCTCGGGCCTTATTCCCGCTGAGCGCGCCAACTCCTCCGATGGATCGACCCCGGAATAGGTCGTCACCTCTACGAGGTGCTTGCGCATCATTCGTGTGATGTCCGACATGATCAGTTACGACTCCCCCAAGAGTGTCAATTATTCCCCCACCAGTAGCTTCAACCTCAGTTCCGCCGCCGCCGCGTGCCCCTCCAGCCCCTCGATGCCGGCCAGGCGGGCCGCGGCCGGGCCAACTTCGAGAAGCGACCTCTCGCCAAGGTCAAGGAACGGCGTGACCCGTACGAAGTCCCTCACGCTGAGGGCCGACGCAAAACGGGCCGTTCCCCCCGTCGGCATGACGTGGCTGGGGCCGGCCACATAGTCGCCCAGGACCTCTCCCGAGTGTTCCCCGATGAAGATTCCGCCTGCCGCCGTTACGGAACTGCGCAGTTCCCGCGCCGATTCGACCAGCAGGCACAGGTGTTCAGGCGCAAACGCATTCGCCGCGGCGATTGCCTCTTCCGCCGAATCGACGATAACGGAAACGCCGTTGCCCCGTACCGCCTGACGGGCCGTTTCGGGCGATTCCAGCGCGTCCAACTGCGCGTCAACCTCGACTTCGATGCGGTCGGCGGTTCCTTCACCGACCGTGACAAGCACCGGCATAGCGTGTGTATCGTGCTCCGCCTGGGCAATGAGGTCGGCCGCGGCGAGTTCGGGGCTCGCACTTGCATCGGCCACAACCAGCGTCTCAGTAGGCCCGTAGACGCCGTCTATGCCGACGTCTCCATACACCACCCGTTTGGCCGCAGTAACCCACACGTTTCCCGGGCCGCAGATCTTGTCGACGGCCTGCACCGTCTCCGTCCCGTAAGCCATCGCGGCTATGGCTTGCGCCCCGCCGATCTTGTACACCCGGTCAACACCGGCAAGCGCGGCGGCGGCCAGAACGTGAACGTTCGGCAGTTCATCGCCCGGCGCCGGGGTGCACAATACGATCTCTCTTACACCGGCCACGCGCGCCGGCACGGCCGTCATCAGGACAGTCGACGCCAACGGCGCCCTGCCCGCCGGGACGTATACGCCGACCGAATCGATAGGCGTGACTATTTCGCCAAATTCGCCTGAATCATTCGACCAGCTCTGAGGCTTGGCCGATTCCTGGAAAGCCCGGACCCTTTCCAGGGCAAACTCCAGAGCCGACCGGTCCTCGCTTGAAATCTGTGAAGGTGCGGCGCTGATCGCATTAGACGGGACTTCGATGAAACCGAGAGGGACCCCGTCTAGGTGTTCGGAAATTCGTTTGACCGCGCAGTCGCCGTCCAGCCGCACCTCCCGTATGACCCGGGACGCAAACTCCGCAGGCTCCAGCTGTTCGTCGAACAGCCCGTTCCCGTCGGACAACTGGTCTTTGCGGGAACTTGACCGGACCTGCTCGAAGTACTCGACCGCGGCTTCCAGGCCCAGGATCCGTTTCATTGGGGACAGCCTTCAGGCGCGTCGCCCCCGAAATAGGGCTCAAGACTGGACATCAGCCGCTCGAATGAGTCGCAACGCGCCCGGAAAACATACGAAGCCTCGTTGACGGTAATGCCGCTCCCGCCCATGCCGCGGAAGTGGTCGACGGCGGGAAGCAGTTCGCCCTTTCCCACGACGACCTGCACGTTGAACCACTTGCGGCCGTCGTCTGAATAGACATCTGAGACGGTGGGGCCCTGGATTCCGGCGAGTTCTCGCTCGGACATGACCAGCGCGGCCACGTCTTCCGCCGATTCACCCTGGATATTCGCCGATATCCTCTGGTACTTCCGCGCCCGGATCGACGCCTCGACCCGTTCCAGCATGGCGCGCATCATGCCCAGCCTCGCCGGTTCTGCGGCCAGCAACCGGCCGTTGCCTACCAATGCCGCCTGCGATTCAATCACCGTCCCGTCCAGCAGCGGTCTCAGCCGGTTTTCGCGCAGGGTCACCCCCGTCGCCGAGATGTCGGCGATCATGTCCGCATAGCCCATGATGGGGGCGGCTTCCAAACCGCCCGATGCGTGGACCAGGGAAAAATAGTTGATTCCCCGCCGGTTGAGGAACCGCTTCACCAGGCGCGGGTACTTGGTGGCCACGCGCAGTTCCCTGCCCCGGTTCTTGAACTCAAGCGCAAGGTCGGCAAGGTCGTAGACGTTGGTAACGTCAACCCATGCGTCGGGGACGGCCAGCACGAGGCTGGCGGACCCGAATCCCAGGTCGTCCAGGATTAGCAGCGTGTCGCCGCCCTCTCGCCGCGCCTCGCGATACCGGTCGAGCCCGACTATGCCGATATCGGCGCTCTCACCGTCTATTTCAGACGTTATGTCGGACTGCCGCTGGTACAGCACCTCCAGGCCCGGCAAAGCCGGTACCGTGGCCGTGTAGCGCCGCGAGCTGGCCCGGGATACCCGTAGACCGCAGCTCGCCATGAACTGGGTCGCGCCTTCGAACAAAGCTCCTTCTGACGGCAGGGCCAGCCGGAGACTCATGACAGGTCCCTCGTTCCGGTCGTCCCGTCCGCATTGACTACCACGACCTCCGAACAGCCGGCGGATTCCGCCCACTTGCGCAGTGTCGGCGTGTCGGACGGAACTTCGAAGCTCAACACGGCTTTCGAACCATCTGCACGTATCTCGGCCGCATACCGGGCCGCGGCCGCGCCGGCGTCAGGCCCATCTGGCGCAACCAGGACTCCGACCTCGCGGGACTCGACCGCTGGAATCACGGCCGAAAGGGCGTCCACGTTATACGCGAATCCCAGCGACGGGACGTCTACATCTGAGCCCAGCGCCCGCGTCAGGCCGTCATATCGACCCCCGCCTCCGACCGTTTTACCGCCTGCCGTGACGTCGAACACCATGCCCGTGTAGTAAGCGATATCTCGAGTCAGGCCCAGATCGACCTGCAGATCGGCCTCCGCGACCCCTTCCGCCACCGCGCTCTTCACAACCTCGCTGAGTCCCAGCAGAGGAGATTCGCCCTGCCCGGCGGACTTTAGGACTGCTTCCGCCCTCTCGTAAACATCGTTTGGACGTCCTTTCAGCCCCGCCAAGGAAGCCAGCAACTCGAGTGCATCTTCGAATCGCGCCGGGTCATCGGCCTGGGTGAGCTTCCTGGCCAGTCGCTCGGCGATCTCCGCTCTCGTACGGGATCCGCCGGTGAACGAATTATTCGGGTTCGAGGTCTCCCCCAATACCGCTGAAACGAGCGTCAGGGCCTCCTCCCCGTTCGTTGACATCCTGGCCCTCAACTGTGCCGCCGCCTCGTTCAACAGGCCTATACGAACGCTCTCGTCTCGCACTTCCTCTACGCCATCTGCGCCGTCGGTAAGCCTTCCGACACTGTTGACGAGGAACAGGTTCACGCGCCCCGACAGCCCGAACGGCTCCAGCACGCTCCACATCAGGCCGACGTGGCCCACGTTGACGGCGGGACTGGGCGCTCCGGCAACTGACAAGCCATCCATCGCCATGGCGATGATCTCCCCGTCTGCGGCCGCCGACTGGGGCCCGACGATCTCGGCGCCGCACTGCCAGAACTGGCCGCTGTCGGGCCTTTCCCCATCTTCGTCCGCCGGGTACCGGAATACCGGCCCCGCGTACTGGAATCGAGCGGGCAAAGCGTCCATACGGCCAATTGCGGCAAGCCGAAGGACCTGTGCGGTGAACTCCGGCCTGAGGCTTACGTCATAGCCGCCCGGTTCCTTGAAGCTGTAGAGCCGGGATGAGAGGTCGCCGCCGGACTTGCGGATGAACAACTCCGTCTCTTCGAGGAGCGGCGTATCGACCGGTTCGTAGCCGCGACGCGCAAACAGACCGGTCAAACCTCGGACGAGGCTGTCCCGCCGCCGCAATTCGGCGGCGTCTACGTCGGCCATGTTGATCCGGCCAAGCGGTCTGAGGTCCATTTTCGGATCTTCCAGTAGTGCGCCGCGCCTTCAAAGAGAACGCCGCGGCAAATCAAAATCAGTCCAATTGTATTCCGCTATCGGGCCGCGCACCCGCTTACCAGCATCCTCGCATACCGATTGCCACCCGGTTTTGACCAGGCTTTCACAGTGGTGAATAATCCGAGTCCCATGGAGACAGAGGACTCAGACCCGGATACTCCCGCCGCGGCCGGGCGGCCCGTGGCGGTTGTCACGGACTCGGCGAGCGCCATACCGCCGGAGATGGCGGCAGAGCACGCCATTGCTATCGCGCCGATGGAAGTAACCATCGATGGCCGCACGCACGTCGAAGGACCATCGGTCAGCCTCAGAACGTTTTACAGGGACCTTCTTACGGCCGACAAACTACCCACCACGTCCGCTCCCAAACCCCAGGCGTGGCTCGACGCAATTGGGAAAGCAGCCAGCCGCGCGGACTCTGTCCTGTGCGTCACGTTGTCTTCCAACCTCAGCGCAGCCTATGACGCTGCCCGGGTCGCCAAGGACCTCGCCCGGAAGGAATTGCCCGGCAAGACCGTCCGCGTGTTCGATTCCGAGAGCGCAGCAGGTTCACAGGCCCTCATCACCCTGGCGGCGGCGCGCGCGGCGGCGCGCGGGGACTCGCTCGATGGCGTGGAATCCGCTGCCGAGAAAGTCAGATCGCGGGTCCGCCTCGTGGCGTTCCTCGAAACGCTGAAGTTCATCCACAAGGGCGGGCGCGTGCCTCGCATCGCCGTCTGGGCCACCCAGTTGCTCGACATCAAGCCGGTTCTCGAGTTCTCGAGAGGGCGCGTCGACATCATCGCAAGGCCACGCTCGAGGAGACGTGCGTTCGACAGGCTGATGCGGTCGGTCCGCGCCGACCTCGCTGGGAAACGCGCCCACGTGAACGTAATGCACGCCGACGCGGCCGAAGAGGCGGCGCTGCTAGTTGCCAATCTCGGCAGCGAGTTTGACTGCCGGGAACTGTTCCTGACGCAGTTTCACCCGTTCATGGGCGCCCACACCGGCCCCGGCCTGGTGGCGGTCGCCTACTGGGCTGAGTAGCGGCCGCGGTTGCCTAACCGCTCCCTTCGAAACCCCAGACGCCCGCGGCGGTCCTGCCCATCACCCACTCCTTGTCGTCGCCGTCGGAAAACGCCGGGTGGTCCATCACGCCGGTCAGGGTATTCGCATAGCCTTCCCGGCCTGCGCTGGGTGGGAAATCGCTGCCCCACATCATCCGCCGCACGCCAAACGCCTCTTTGGCCATTTCGAACAGCGGCGGCACGTCATCGAAGTGGAATTCAGGATCGAGCCGCGGGGGCCGCGGGCAGATTTCGCCCAGGCCCGGGACCTTCAGGAACGTGTTGGGGCGTTTTGCGCATTCCAGCGCCCGTTCGTATTCCATGTACGGCGGGCTCGTAATCCCCACCCCGGCAAGGTGCTCGACCACCACCGTGGTGTCTGGGCAAGAGTCCAGGACGCGCTTGAATTCATCGGAACCGAAGTCCACGGCCGACCCGATCGAAGACACCGCGATCCCCAGTTCCCCGGCCTTCTTCCACAGCGCCAGCGGATCGCGGCCGGCCACGCGGGCCGACGGCGCGAGCCTGACGCCCGCTGCGCCCTGTTCGGCGAGGCGCGTCAAAGTCCCGGTCGGGTCGGCGTCCTCCGGATCGACCAGCACTACGACCTTGAACCTGCCGGGATGCGCCGCCGCGCACTCGAACAGGTAATCGTTGTCGAAGGTCCCGCCGTGCTGGATGAGCACCGCGCCGTCCACGCCGTTCCGGTCCATCTGGAACAGGAGGGTCTCGATCGGCTCGAACCAGTTCCGCCCCGCGTGGCAGTGCGTGTCGATGATCTGCATGGTTCCGACCTTCTGCGGCCCGCTCCTCGGCGCTAACCGAGTTGGACCTTGCCGTCCGGCGCAACTCTCTCGACTGCGCCCGGGCCTGCGAACGCTCCGGCCGTGATCGCAACCCTGAGTTTTTCGCCCGCAGCAAACGTGCGCGCCGATCCGTTTTCCTGGGCCTGTTCCAACCCGCCGTTGTGCATGCTCGTGCAGGGCTCAAGGCCCACGTTGTAGCAACGCCCGTACCACGGGTAGCCCCAACCGCCTCCAAGGTTCCGCCAGAACCACAGGTACTGGAAGACTTCGGCAGGATAGGAAACGGCCCAGCCAACGTTTGTCTCCTCGTTCAGTACTGCGTACCAACCCTCGTCCATGCCGGTCATGTAGGCCATGTCCAGGGTCCGGTCTTCTTTCGGCGGCATTCTTGAGAAGTCGAGTTGCGATCCATCGGCCTTGTCGGCCATTGGCCAGTCCGTAACCGCCGCGTCCTTGAGGACCGAGGAGTCGGCGGTAGGTACGGGGTGATTGATGATTTTGCAGTCCGGAACGTACAACCGGCACTTGTCCGAAAGAAACGGTGGCCCGATAGCGATGTGCTCTAGCCAGACGCAGTCCAACGGCTCCTCACCCTCATTCGTCACCGTCTCGTCGAGGTAGAGCATCGAACTGCCCGCCTTCACCGTCAGCGTCTTCTCGGCGCTGAACGGCATCCTCACGCCCTTGCCGGAAAACCGCACGCTGACCGACTCCGGAGAGTCCTCCACGATGACCGCATCCCAAGGCAACGTGTTCAGCTCACCGTGCAGGCCCATCTCGGCGCCGTACACCTCATCCGGGTAGCCGCCATGCGGGACCGCCGTCTGCCAGCCCCCCTCGTACACGTCCAGCCACGGGGCAACCGGCCAACCGGACTGGGGCGTGAACAGGCTCGGATCGCGCACCCCCCATGGCGATCGCCACATGAAGTCTGTATCCGTGGGCTTGTGAACAAAGCTGTATATGTCGGCCCCTTTGTCGGCGAGCACGACCACCCTGATCAATTCATTTTCAAGGATGACGGTCTTGAGGCCCCTGTAGGTCCACGCGTCCGACACCCGGCAGCCGCTGGTTCGTTCGTCGTCGTAATGCATGAATGTCCGCCTCGTTCCTTGGGTTAATTCCGTAGTTTTGCCGTTTAACTTAGCTGTAATCTCAGTTGGAAAGCCGTCTTCACTCGGTCGGCTGAACGACAATCCTGAACACGTCTTTGCCGGGCGCGATCATCCTGCCGAACCCGTCTTCCAGCGCCCGTTCGAGCGGGATCACCGACGACACTAGCGGCGCGGTATTTATCTTGCCGCGCGCAATAAGATCGACCGTTAGCTTCATGTCCCCTGGCGATGAGGCCACGGAACCGATAACGGTCTTCTCCACGCCGACGATGCTGTTGAATTCAATGCGCGGCGTCGCTGCGTAAATGCCTACCAGGACGATAGTCCCGCCCCGCCTGCACCACTCTATGGCCTGCACCGGCGTGTTTTCCGCACCGGCGGTCTCCACCACAATGTCCGGGCCAATACCGTCCGTCAGTTCCAGCAACGCTTCGGAGACGTCGGTTGAGCCCGCGTCGATCGTAATCACGCCCGGCGAGAGTTCCTGGGCCTTCTCGAGGCTCTGCCGGCGCAAGTCCACGGCTATCATCCTCGCCCCGGTCGCGGCGAAGGCCTGCAAGGTCATCAACCCAACCGTTCCACACCCCACGACACACACCGTGTCGCCCGGCTTGACGCCCGAGCGCCTGGCGGCGTGGACGCCAACCATCGCAGGCTCGGTCAACGGCGCGGCTTCGTCAGGCACGGAATCGGGCAGCCGAACGATCATGTCGGCGGGCCACGTCATGTACTCAGCCAGTCCGCCGTCGGCCGACAGACCGGCGACGGCCATATTCGGACATACCGCCTGTTGCGACCGGGTACACCAGAAGCAGACGCCGCACGTTCGAACGTTGTTCACCACCACGCGCTCGCCAGGAGTCCATCCGGTAACGCCCTGCCCTACGCTGTCGATCACCCCACTGATCTCGTGGCCCATCACGAGCGGCGCGGATCTGCCCGAAAGCGGGTTAGGCGACCCGTCCTGGACCCACAACGGACCGTACTGCCACTCCTCGATGTCGGTGGCGCAGATGCTCGTATACCTGCACCTGACGCGCACCTCTCCCGGCCCTGGCGAAGGCTCGGGGATGTCCTCCAGGCGGAGGTCCTTGTTCCCGTGATAGCGGAGAGCCAGCATCTTTCCTCCGATCATTCGAATGAAACAGCCCCTGGCGCGGAATTCTTTCACGCCTGCCAACACCGGGCAACAGGACGACATTCCACCGACTACAGGCAACTCAGCGGAGTGCTAGCATTTGCCGTCGGCGCGAAACCACAGGAATTCCCATGAAATCATCCCGCCAGAGGAGCTACACCCTCACTCGACTTGCCGGATTCCCACAACCGTCTTGCCGGACTCCGATCCGGCACCCAGTGGCGGTGCGCGGCTACCACCCCATCCCATGACGCCACCAAACACCCTCGCAATCGAACACCTCATGTAGGGTGCGCCTCTTCTGGGCGCCCGTAGGGGGTGAATGGCGCGGCTACACCCTGGACCTCTGTGTCATCACCAAAAACACCTCGCACCCCCACCACCAATCACCGCCACCCCATTCCGATCACCCCAGCGCGGCCTAAACAAGGCCATAATGACACCAAACAAACTCAGAGAACGGGCCGATGCCAATAGTCTGTAAATTCGTCGAATGCGACGAGTCGATACGTTCGGATCATTACTTGTGTAGGCCTCATTGGGAGCTAGAGCAAGACGACTTTATTGACGAGTGCGCCAAGTGCGGCCAGTACAAGGCGTCAGAGTATGAACTCTGCCTGACCTGTAAGCGCGAACTGTCTCGTTCCAAACGTAAGGCCAGCAAGCCCTCGCGCAAAACCAAAGTCGCCGAGTCGAAACCCGAATACGTGCTGGACGCGCCTGACCCGCGGCCGCGCAAGGACGACGAAACGGACGTTTTCTACGTCTACTTGCTCTCGTTAAGCGACAGCAAATACTACGCTGGCCAAACTAACAACCTCAAAGCGCGTATCTTGGAGCACAACAGAGGCAAAACAAAGTCCACAGCGGATAAGAACCCCAAATTGGTATGGTTTTCGAGGGTTCGCACACGTTCGGAGGCAGAGGCGTACGAAAAGGAACTCAGCGAATTGTGCCGGGACGAAAATGATCGGCCCGTGTCGAGGATGGTCATAGAGTTCCTAGAACTTCGAGACCTCGTCCAAGATATTAGGAACCCCGCTAACTGACCCCCCAGGAGCCCCACATGAAAACCGGACCAACCATCACAAGCGTCGAATTCACTGCGTACGAGCACACCGTGGAGAACCTCGGCAAGGACTACAACACCTTCAACGTGGTCTACGAACCGGGCGGAATGCTGAAGATGTCCGGCGGAATCATCCAGATCAAGACCGATGCAGGCCTGACCGGCGAATACCCGATCCACGGTGGCCCGACCCGCGAACAGATCGCCATGTGCGCCAACTACCTGGTCGGTAAGGACGTAACCGGCCGAGAGAAGATCTACAACGACCTCAAACGAGGCCTGCGCCACTATGACATGACCGGCATTGGCGTCATCGACATCTGCCTGTGGGACATAGCGGGCAAGATGTACGACGAACCCCTGTATCGCCTGCTTGGCGGCACACGCAAGGCTCTGCCGGCCTACGCCTCCACCCTGCACGGGGACGAAAACGGCGGGCTGGGCACACCCCAGCAGTTCGCCGACTTTGCCGTTCAGTGCAAGGAGATGGGCTATCCCGCCTTCAAGATCCACGGTTGGGGTCTGGCCGCTGAGAACATCCAGCGGGAGATCGACAACGTGCTCGCAGTTCGAGAGGCGGTCGGTGACGACATGGCGTTGATGATCGACCCGGCGTGCGAGATCGAAAACTTCGGGCAGGCCCTGGCTGTCGGACGGGCCTGCGACGAGGCCAAATTCTTCTGGTACGAGGACCCGTTCAAGGACGGCGGCGTCTCCACGTACGCCCACCGCAAGCTTCGCCAGATGCTCAAGACGCCGATCCTGCAAACGGAGCACATCCGCATGCTGGAGCAGCACGTCAACTTCCTGCTCGAGGAGGCCACGGACTATGTCAGGGCCGGCGCGCACGAGGACGGCGGCATCACCGGCGCATTGAAGATCGCTCACGCCTCCGAAGGATTCGGCCTCGACGTGGAACTCCACGGCCCCGGCCCGGTACACCGCCACGTGATGTCGTCCATTCGCAACACAAATTACTACGAACTGGGACTCATACACCCCAACGTCAAATCGACAAGATCACCTGTATACGTCGACTTCAACGACGACCTCGACGGGATCGACAGCGAAGGCAACGTCTACGCCCCGGAGGGCCCTGGAATCGGAGTTCCCATCGACTGGGACTGGGTCAAGGCCCACCAGACCGGCCACGTGGTCATGGCGGAAGCGTAAAGACGACACCCTTCCTGGATCGCTACGAAAACAAACCGGCCAGCCCCTCACATCGTCGTGCCCACACCCCTTCGTCTTACCGGGGCAGCCCGGTACCCGCGGTGGGGTGCGGAGGTGGGTACGCCCGGCATGCACAACCACGAACCGGCAGGCGACGGCCCATTTTCATCACCTCGTGCGGCCTTAACAAGGCCATAGTCATTCCGACCCTCTTCTTTGTCATTCCGACCGAAGCGGAGGAATCTGAGACGGTCATCTCCCACCAACGCCTGATGCTCCAGCCCAAACCGCGGTCAGTAACCGCCAACCGGCGGACCGCACTTTCATGATTGGTGGCGCCGGTGGCAACCGGCATGGATGGTTCTTTAGCAATTGCCGCGATTTCAAATTTGTTCGGTCAATCGCTGAGAACTCTTGCCTTCGACCCCTATAGGCACGTCATATTTTCAATCTTCCCTATTCGTCAACTAATCGTCCGCCTGTGGCTTGACTTTCGCGAGGGGACCGGCTTCAACGCATGACCCTGCTGATTCGTAGCCTTTGAATCACGGTTAACGTAAACTGGCGCGGCCTACCTGCTTATCACGGCCCTTGGAGGTACCCCGCATGCCTTATGAAGCGGATATCAGCCGCAACAACCCTGGCTGCTTCCTGTTTTTGATCGACCAGTCAGGCTCCATGGCGGGCGCTCTGGGCGGGCAACCCGGCCAGAGAAAGATGGATGGGGCGGCCGACGCTGTAAACCGCATCCTCGACGCCATCTCACAACGCTGCTCTCAAGGGATGGATGTTCGGGACTATTTCCACATCGGGCTGATTACGTACGGAACTGACGGAAGGGGACGCTCAGAACTGCGTTCAGTCCTGCCCGGGACCTCCCTGGAGCAGCCGTTCCTGAAAGTCAGCGAGGTAGTTGACGTTGCGGAGGTGGAGGAGAGGCAGGTAAAGGAGTCGGACGGCGCCGGTGGAGTGGTGGAGGTAGATCGAAAGTTCCCGGTGTGGCTTCGCGCAGAAGCCGGCTACGGCACTCCTATGTGCGAAGCGTTAACCGCCGCATCGAAGGCGATCGAGGACTGGACGGCCCAAAATCCGGACTCATATCCTCCCATGGTCATAAGCGTCACCGACGGCGATGCCACCGACGGCAACCCGGAGCCCGTGGCGCAGGGGATCAAGGCCCTGAAAACCAATGACGGCAATACGTTGGTTTACAACGCCCATCTCTCTGAGATGTCCGCCGTCCCTGTGCAATACCCCGCCGACGAGGACGACCTGCCCCCCGACGAATACGCGGTGAGGATGTTCCGCATGTCTTCGGAGTTTCCGGAGCCGGTCAGCGCCCTGGCCGCAGAGTTGGGACTGCCGGTGACCGAGGGGTCCCGAGGCTACGTGTTCAACGCCGATATGGTCGCCCTGGTGCAATTCCTGGACATTGGCACGCGCGCAGCCTCCGACCTGCGCTGACGAGAATGTGAAAACGGTCCCTGGACCTCCCAGAAGGTTCTGGCTGCCCAAGGCGGGCAACCGTCTTGACGAATACGAAGACGCCTTCCGTACTTCCTACTCCGCACCTATGGGCGCGTCTGGCCGCAGATCGGCTCTGTTAGCCGTCTCGGACGGGGCCAGCGAGTCCGCCTTCGCCAGGGAATGGGCCAGGATACTGACCGACTCATTCGTTGCGAGCCCTCCCGACCTCTGCAGTCTGACCGAAGATTCCCTGCAACACTGGCTGGCGAAGCCGTAGGAGGAATGGCGCGCCGGCGTACCCTGGGACAGTATTCCCTGGCACGGAGAAGCGAAGGCGCGGGCAGGAGCCTTCGCCACCCTGCTGGGGCTGACAATCGGGGTCGCTCCGAATGATCCGGGGCAACTCTCATGGCAAGCTGTAGCCATCGGCGACAGTTGCCTGTTCGTTGTTCGAGAAGACCGCCTGTTGCTGTCATTCCCTCTTGAAGACGCGGCCCAGTTCGACAACCTTCCCGCGCTGGTTTGCAGCAACCCGTCCAACGCCGAAGGCTTATGGGAAGGGGTCCGCCAACACCGGGGCGAGTGCGAGCCTGGGGACCTGTTCATCCTGGCGACCGACGCGCTGGCCTGTTGGTTTCTGGCTGCCAGCGCCGCCGGGGAGAAGCCGTGGCAATCGGTCCTGGCTATGGACCCGTCGGGCTGGAGGAACTGGGTAGGAGAACGGCGGCTTGGAGGTCTGATGCGGAACGATGACGTTGCACTGGTCATGATCGAAGTCGTCGAGACTCAGGGGTGCGAGGAGTAGATGCCGTGCCCTGGCCAGGAATAACGGACTTTAGCGAGGCGATCCAGAATCCCCGGCTGTGCTTCAAGGGCACGGACCTTGTAACGGGCGCCGCAGAGACCAATCCGCGCGGGATGCCGCTCGTTTATGCCGGGGCATTCGCCTGCGTCTATCCGCTGACCGTTGGAGGGCAGACGATCGCGGTCCGGTGCTTTACCCACGAGGTGAAAGACCAGCAGGCCCGGTACAACCAGCTGAGCGAATACCTGATCGCCGTGCTTCCGCCCGCGTTCGTTCATTTTGAATACGTGGAACGCGGAATCAGCGTCAAAGGCGAGTGGTATCCCATCGTAAAGATGGACTGGGTCGAAGGCGAGACGCTGAATAAATTCGTCGGCGCCAGGGTCGACGACACCGATGCGCTCCGTCGATTGGCAGCCCAATGGCGAGGGGGCACATCCGCCAATCTTCGCGGTCTGCGCATCGCCCACAACGACTTGCAGCACGGCAACGTGCTCGTGCAGGCCGACGGCAATATCCGCCTCGTGGACTACGACGGCGTGTTTCTACCCCAATTCAGCGGGCAGCTTAGCCAGGAGTTGGGACACAAGAACTACCAGCACCCACAAAGGTCCCCGGAAGATTACGACGATCGGGTGGACAATTTCCCTGTGCTGGTGATCTATCTCAGCTTGCGCGCAATCGCCGCAGAACCCGAACTGTGGTCCTTCAACAACGACGACAACCTGATATTCACCGGCAAAGACTACGCCGACCCGGAAGGCTCAGACCTCTTCAAACGGCTCAAGACGTCGCCCGACCCCGCCGTGACAAAACTGGCGGAACGTCTTGCAGGATATTGCGCGGCGCCCATCGGCCAGGTTCCAGACCTCGAGACCGCGCTCCAGGGCCTGCCGGCCAGTACTGTGCGGCCGGCCTCCCCGGCTCGGCCACCGGTCCCAACCGGTACTGCTACCCCGGCTCCGTCAAGACCCCCTCCCGCTGCATCACGCGAATACCGGCGGGTGCTGGAAACTCAAAGCACCTCAACGGCCCGGTCCATACCCAGTGCGCCGCCCGCTGCGCAACCTACATCTCCGTCTGAGTGGTCGCGAAGAGCCGACATGTGGCCAAGGGTGCTGGTCGGCGGATTCGGCGTCATGTTCGCGGGCTGGTTAATACAGACGGATGCAATCTCGTTCATGGTGAACCTCGTCCTGCTTGTCGTCGGGATTATCCTGGTCCTCTTCTTTTTTGGGACGAAGCACCCGGCTTACCTGGTGGCCGGCGCAGTTTTCCTGATTGTCAGGTTCACCAACCTGTACGACCACTTTGTAGATGCCGTGTGGACTTGGATATTCTTCGCGGGTGTAGCAGGGGTCGCCGTTGCTGGAACGATTGGCGCCCTGAGAACGAAACGAGTCATAGGCAAGGCAGGAATCGCCGTTACGATTCTGGCGGCAGCCATAGGAGCCTTCCTAATCGTTACTGACTACAAAATTCCGGTGCTCTAAGTGGACCTGGTTGGCGCAAACGCTGCAGCATCGCCGGCGTACGGGCACGAGCCGCAAACCGCTCTGCACAAGTAAGTACGCAGGTCCTGCCTGTGCCCGGGACGCGGCAGTGCGCTGTTCAATTGGTCCCTGTAGACGCGCTCCCTGTGGTCACGGACCCATAACTCCCGGGAACAAGGCAACGCGCGGAAGACAGGTGACCCGCTCAGGGGTTGGTCCCTGCGAAGTAATTCACAGCAATTCCCAACAGGAAGACGGCGACTCCCGCCCCGAAGACAAACGTCCCCGCATCCGTCGGACCCACCGTGGAAACGACGATGGCAATCACCAACAAGGCAACCGCAAACTTGTTGACCCAACCGTGGCCCAACTTGCCCCAGCCGAGTTTATCGCCCCAACCGAGCAGGACCTCCCGGCGGCGAGGTCCTCCAAATGCGATTACCAGGAGTCCGGAAAACAAGCACAACGAGCCGATGGACGCAACTATTGAAAACGCCGGATGTGGGTCTGACGATCTGGGTACTCGCGGAAGGATGTCGTAGAGAATTGCTTCCGGAATGGTGGCTGCGGCAATCACCAGGACTCCGAACACGACAATTCCCAGACCCGCCCTGTCCACCGGTCCCAGTTTGTCGGCCGGTTCCGGCTTGGGGGTAAGACCCATTAGGCCAATAGCCAGCCGTACGCTCACTATCAAGACCCCGCAAGCAACTACCTCCCAACCGAGGAATCGCAGCAACCCCGGTCCTGCATCAGGATTGCCCGGAGACAGGTATTCCCTGTCTTCTGGTACTCCCATCGACTCCAACAGGCTTAAGACCAGTTCGTTGAAGACCGCGCCAATTACTCCACTGGCCAGGATCACCAGCACGCCGACCGACCCGACGACCAGGCCCACCTTGTAGGTCCGTCCCAGGTCCCTGAGAAAGGCCCACTCAGGGAGAGGCGGTGGACTGTTCGGGTTCACGGCAGTCGATACGCCCTACTGCGGCGTGGGAGGGCCATTTACAGGGTCCAGGCTATCCACGCCGTCTACTTGCGGTCTCCCCCGCGCTCTTCTCTACGACGGGTGGTCGGCGATGTCGAAGGACGATGTTCGCCTGCTTCGCCCTTCCGGTAGAACCTCCCGTAAATCAGGAGACCTATCCCGGCCCAGAAAAGTACGACGCCGACAATTACGACGCCAAAAGTGGTGTCGAACATTATCTGCAAGACCACCATCGGCACAACCAGGACCAGTCCTATAGAAACCGCGGCCAACCCCCACCTGTCCGGCCAACCCCAATGGGCGGTCCTGGCCATGTACCTCGTGACTATGTCATTCAGCTTGCTTTGAACGGCCGCCCGGCGTCGAGCGTCGCCAAGTACAAACGTGGAAATCCCAATCAGGAAGATCACACCGCCGAGCGCCCTGATCCCGGTGCCGAGACCGCCAAAGTAAGACTCCAGGGTCAATCCCAATGAAACCACCACGATCCCGATCAACGTGGCGGCCAGCGCCAGCCGGTCGTTCGGTTTGAGATCACTCACGGACGCGGGTAATTTGGGGGCGTCTCTTCGTTTGGGTGAAGACATCTCTACCTCCCTTCTCGCACCTGTGACCCAGTTCGTGGAAGGCTATCGGAACAGCATTACGGCTTCAACCTTACTCTCCGAGGGCTACGTTGATACCCCGCCAGGCGTGGTTCACTTGACGACGATAAACGTAGACGAACCCGCTTCGTGGGCGAGTTAAGTGAGTCGGTCCACCCAGTCGGTTCGTTACGATGAGGCCCTGTGCGAAGTGAAATAGAATCCTGCCATGGCTTTCCTGCAGGAACTGCTTGACGAACTCGGCAGGTGGATACGCCGGGCGTTGGCCGCAATACAGGCGTACATCACGTGGTTCGAACGAACGAACCGTGGCAGGATGAGGCAGGTCCTGTTGCAGCACTTCTTAACGTTGCTGCTCGGTATCCTTGTCGGGTATCAGTGCTCGAGACTCGGCGGTTAGGAACGCCCAGGAACCACGTCTGGGCCTCCGGGGCGCAGGCAATGAGCCTACCCGCCGCTGACCGTCACCGCGCCGTCCGGGGAAATCGACTCCACGCCCGACTTCGACTCGTAGGCAACCGCCACCATCTCCGCAGTCCGGGTCTCCCCTGCTTCCATCGTGAACGAGGTCTTTTCGTCACTGGGCGGCATGGGGTGACCGCTCGGCAGGCTCGAAAACGGCTCCAGGCCCACGTTGTACGTGCGCTTGTACCACGGATAGCCGCCGCGCCCGCCGAACACCTGCCAATACCAGATGTACTCGAATATCGACTTCGGAAAGGCGAATCCGAAGCCCACTCCCTTGTTTGGGTCGGTCACCGCGTACCAGCCGTCGGTAAGTTCGTGAAATACCGCGATGTCTTCGATCCGCGCGCCCTTGGGCGGAAACTCCCGGAGATCGACCGCCTCGCCATTCGGCCCCGGGCCCATCGGCCACTCTCCCCTGCCCTCACCTGCCAGCCGGCTGCCCGGCATCGAGCCGTCGCCCAGGCTGTAGACCGAGCCGCCGGGCAGGTCCAGCCTGCATCCCGCGTTCAGGAACGGCTCGCCCAACGCTATGTGCTGCCCCCAGACGCACTCAGTCGGCTCCTCGGCCAGGTTTGTGACTGATTCGCTAACCCTCAGCGCCGCCGATCCCTGCTCAAGCGTGAGCGTCTTCTCGATCCAGTACGGCGTCCGGTAAGACTGCACCCAGAACTTCGCCCTCACCTGCTCGGGCGTGTCGGTGACGACCTGGCAGTCCCACGGCATCAACGCAGACTCGTTGTGCTGCCCGATCTCGGCGCCCATGTACTCGCCGGGGTATCCGCCCGTCGGGGCGATAGTCTGCCATCCGCCCTCGTACATGTCGTGCCACACCCCTTCTCCCCATCCGGATGACGGGATGAACAACGAAGGGTCCCGCACGCCCCACGGCGTTCTCCACATGAAGTCCGTGTCGCTGGGCTTGTGGACGAACTCGAAGATATCGGCCCCCTTGTCGGCGAGCACGGTTACACGAAGAAGTTCGTTCTCCATGATCACGGCCTTCAGCCCCCTGTAGGTCCAGGAGTCCGATATCCGGCAACCGCTTGTACGTTCGTCCTGGTAATGCAACTGCAACGCTCCCGACTACTCAAAACGTGGGTCCGGCGGAAGTATACCGAAGGCCGCCAACTCGCTCAGACGCCGGGGTGTGATTACATCAGGGCCGGCCGGGACTTTGCCCTCCTCGTCAGATTGACCGACATGAGTCACTCCATTCCATGACAGTTGCAGCAATAGTCCTCGTCCTCATCTCGGCCGTTGCCCACGCGTCATGGAACCTGCTGGCCAAACGGGCCACCAGGCCGGAGGTGTTCACCTGGTGGATGACCGCAGCCGGCAGCACGGTATTCCTCCCGGTGGCCGTCTACTACTTCGTCACGGACCCGCCGAACGCGGCCGGATGGGGATTCATTGCTGCCACCGTGGCCCTTCATACCGGCTACTTCTTCACGCTGGGCCGTGCCTACAAGCACTCCGACCTGTCGTTGGTCTACCCGGTTGCCAGGGGGCTCGGCATCGCCCTGATCCCCGTTCTTGGCATCGCGGCTCTTGGTGAGCACATGAGCTGGCCGGCAGCCGTCGGCGCCGCGTTCATCGTAGGAGGCGTCCTCTCCGTGGGCATCAGCGGCGGCCCTCCGGGCGGGTTGAATCGGATGCTTCGAGGGGCCCTGAACGACGTGGGAGCGCGGTACGCAGTCGTGACCGGTCTGATAATCGCCGCCTACTCGATCATCGACAAGCAGGGCGTGCAGCACGTCCCACCGCTCCTCTACATGTGGTGCCTTTCGATCGGCGGCGGGCTTGGCATGCTCGCCCTGATCTGGAGGAGCTACAAGCCAGGCGACTTTTCAGCCGAATTTCGCGTCCACTGGAAGGAAATCGTATTGGGCGGCGTATTGCAATTCGCCGCATACGGCCTCGTGCTCAGCGCCCTCCTGCTATCCCCGGTCAGCTACGTCGCGCCGTTCAGGGAGATCGGCATCTTGGTCGGAGTCGTCCTCGGCTTCTACATCCTCAAGGAACGGCCGGACCGAACGAGGATCACCGGCGCCGTGTTGATCGCAATAGGGGCCGCGATGATAGCCCTCGCCCCGTGAAGCGCGCCGCGGATGGCATGAACACAATCACGATCCCCGATCAGGGTCGAGGATGACAACTTGTCGAGCGGGATGACCGGTAGGACCGGTCACACGTACATCGTCCGGCCGTACACCTCGTGCCCGATGCGGGCGGATTCCTCGTCGTAGCCGCCCGGAATCGCCACGCCCCACTCCTTCACGAACTCGTAGTTCTCCCGCGTCGACTTCGTGGGGTCGTTCCAGGAACTGTAGAACTTCACCCCGTTATTGTCACAGGCCGACTTAATCGTCTCCCGCGCCACGTCCATGTCTGCGGGATACGGCGGGTCGTGTGCGTCTGCGTAGCCATGCGACATGCCCATGTCGCCCGGCCCCCATTCCGCAAACGCAATGCCAGGCACGGCCGCTATCTGGTCGGCATTGGCCATCCCTTCGCGGTCCTCGATCTTCAGGCCAAGCAGCAGTTCCCCTTCGGGGTTCAACGGCCAGGGATCCGCACGCCGCATGTATTCGACCGGGTCCAGACCCCAAATCTCCGCCGGAGTGCGCTGGCCGCCTCCTCCCCGCTGACCCTGTCCAAGTCCGTTCCCGACTCCAATGGTCTGCCAGACGTACCGGACGCCCTCTACGAACGCCTGCACCGCCGAAGCCTGCCGCGCGTGGGTGTGCAAAACGCCCATGACCCCCGCCGTCAGCACCTGCCTGATCTGCCACTGGTTGGCAATCACCTCGTCCCTGGTGCGGCAGTTCGAAGGCAGGGTCGATACCACGCACGGAATCCTGTGCCCGCTCGGCGTCGGACCTCCATCCACAAGGCCGCGCATGAATTGGGTGAGCCCCACGACGTCAAACGCCCCGTGTTCGAAGTCGACAAGCAAAATGTCGGCATACGTGCCGGCCATCTCCTTGCCGTTCTCGTACGTCAACGGCCCGGCGGAGGTCGGAAACGCCGGTTGTCCGGCTTCAAGCAGTTCGATTGCGCGGTTGAGTCTCTTCGGCATCAGTCAAGCCTTTTTTGTTGTTCTGGTTGGTACGAATCCGGCCGATTCTAGCGAAAATCAGTGCCTTACGAGGTCAGATTCCACTTCAGGTCCAACTCCGCCGTGATGTCACGGAACCAATCGATCACTTCGGGGTGGTACGGGATACCCTCCGCCCGGCGTTCGACTTCCTCTTCGGACTCCTGCAGGCCGGCGTAGACAACTCGGTCCCAGCCGGGCGCAGTCGGACAGTCCTGCAGAGCGCGCATGTACTCGTCCATCGAGTCCTTGAATTGGTCGACGTCGGTGAATGATTCGATGTTGTACGCGATGAAGTGGTGAGATGCCGTACCCATGTTCAGAAAACCGGGACCGGTTCCCCCGAGTAGACCGGAAAGTATGTCGATCATCACGCTCAGGCTGTATCCCTTGTGCGATCCGCCCTCCCGGGTGCCTCCCACCGGAAGCATGAGGTGCCTGCCCTCCGGCCAACTCTCCTCCATGACGGGCGTTCCGTCTTCCTTGGCGACCCAACCCGGCGCAAGCGACACGCCCAGCCGATTCGCCAGCACGACCTTGTTCCCGGCCACCGCGCTCATCGATCCGTCGAATATGAACGGCTCCTCGTTCCGCGCAGGCGCGGCGATCGACAGCGGGTTCAGCCCTACCAACGCCTTCGCTCCGCCGGTGGGGGCCATAGACGTTCCTCCCACGGTCATCGCTATCCCCACCATGTCGTGTTCCAGGGCCATCTGCGCGTGGTAAGCCGCAGCCCCGAAGTGACGGCCGTTTCCCACCGCCACGGCGCCTATCCCCGCGGTACGGGCCTTGTCGATCGCCATTCTCATGGCCATCGGCCCTATAACGAGTCCGTGGCCGCGGTCGCTGTCGATCGTGGCGACTGCCGCCGCCTCGCGCACTACGCGCACTTCCGGCCGGGGGTTGATGAAGCCCTCGTTGAAGGCGTTGACGTACACGCGCATCAGGTTTGATACGCCGTGCGATTCGATCCCCCTCAGATCGGCGTAGATCAGCCCGTCCGCGGCCTGCGCGGCATCTTCGGACGGCATCCCCATAACCGAAAACATCGCTTCCAGCGTGGAGCGCATGTCTTCGTGGCGGACGCGGACCGCCTCATCTGCCTTTACGTGGAATCTTTCAAGAACCAACAACAGCCTCCTTGGGGCTAGGTCAAACCGGTACGAGGGGCCGGCGAACTAGGCGAACTCTTCGCGAAACTCGGCGAATAGCTCCTTGGTCCGGATCGTGCCGAGCGGGAGCGTCGAAGAGACGTTCATCATCCTGTACCCGACCCCAATCCAGCGTCGGCAGTCCTCGGGGTCGGCAAACGTGGTGGCCAGCGCCTTGCCCGTCCCCTTCATCCGCTCCGCAACGTCCATCATGATGTTCTCGGTCTTGCTGTTGTAGATCTGACCAGGCTTGCCAAGCGACGCCGAAAGGTCGTTCGGCCCGACCAGCAGGACCTCGAAGTGCTCGAGCGCCAGGGTCTCGTCCAGGCGCTCGTACGCATCCAGGCTCTCCATCTGGAGTATCAGGATGGTCTCGCTGTTGGCGTGCTTGATGACGTCGCCCGCTTCTATCCCCAGCATCGACGAAAACCACGGTGCGATGCCGCGGTTGCCGATCGGCGGGTACTTGCCGTATTCAATGGCCTGTGCCGCCTCTTCAGGTCCGTCGACCTGGGGCACCATCACCCCTACCGCGCCGACATCGTAGGCCTTCTTGATCAGGCCAGGGTCGTTCCACGCCACCCGTATCACCGGCGCAACGCCCGCCTGCCGGCCCTGGACGGCGATTATCCCAACCGACTCAGTTCCCCACGGGGCGTGTTCCTGGTCAATCCAGACCCAGTCGGGCCCAGTCTGGTAGATTGCCGCGGAAACATGCGGCTCATAGGTGAACATCGACGTGCCCAGGATGAGCGCGTCATCGCGAATCTTCTGCCTTATGTTGCTTGGGTACATAATCTCTCCAGGGGTTTTGGACACTGTGAACGGCAACCTTACGGAGCCTGCGACAGGATGTTAATCCCGCATCCTATGTTTTACACGCCATCATTGGGGTCCGCGTGAGCCGGACCACCCAACAAGCGGAGATGTTTATCACATGAAGATCGAAGAAATACGAGTCGACATCATCGAGAGCGACCCGATCGAGCCCAGATGGCGGCCGATACGCCAGTCGATGGAATACCCGGAGACGTACCGCGCCCGATTCGCCCACCAGCCGTATCAGGGTCAAACGCTGGTCCTCGCGCCGCGGCCTGCCTACGGAGCGGTGTTGCGCCTGAGGACCGACTCGAACCTGGAGACCTGTGGGCTCCTGGGCGTGAGCTGGGGAAAAGAGCACGTTGAGTGGGAAGCACACGCGTTCAAGACCCAGTGGGGGCAGGATTTACTCGGGGAAAACGCACTCGATCGGGAACGCATGTGGCACAAGATGTGGATGGCGAGAAGATACTTCCATATGCCGTCGACCGACCCCATCGCGCTGATAGACGAACTGTTGTGGGACCTCGGCGGGCTGATGGCGAACGTGCCCGTGCACAAGTTGATCGGCGGCTTCAGGGACCGCATCAAGGCCTACCAGGTCGTCACGTCCCTCTCCTACGAGGCCAACCTCGGCGCGGCGGCAAAGGCCAAAGAGGACGGGTTCTTCGGTTTCAAGGACCACATGATGCTCGGACCCGACACCAATCTCGCCCTCGCCCGCGAGCTTCGTGAACTGGTCGGAGACGATTTCGAACTGATGCACGACCCGGTACAGCAGTACACCGTCGACGAGGCGATACGCGTCGGAAGGGAATTGCAGGACCTCGGCTATCTCTGGATCGAGGAACCGCTGCAGGAGGTCGATATTCGCGGACTCAAGAAGTTGGCCGACGCCCTGGACCTCCCCGTTCTCGCGCTGGAGTCCGTCGAGGGCCACCCATACCTGGTGGTCCCCTACCTCGTGGAAGGCGCGGTGGACATAGTCCGCCAGCGCGGTCTAGGCATCACCGGCCAGATCAAGCTCGCAAACCTCTGCGACATGTTCGGCGTTGGGTGTCACGGCGGCAATCCGCACGTGGTAGCCGCTATGCGGAACGACGACTGGTGGGAGCACTCCGGCAGCCCGCTGGCGCCGCCGCCCTCTCACCAGACGGCGTTTGCAGACCTGATCCAGGACACGACCCGTATCGAGGGCGGCTACATGTACCCGCCGACCGACCCCGGCCTCGGCCGGCGCATAGACTGGGACGGCATCGAGGCGCGTACGGTGACCACGGTGTGATTAATGCCCCTATGCCACCATCACGGTGCGGCTTATCGTTTGCCGCCCAATCAAGTCTCACCGGTCAAATTCCAAATCCGAAAGGCAGGACATAACAATGATCGTCGTTACAACCGAAACAGTGCCGGGATCCGAAGTCTCAGAAGTGCTGGGCCTGGTCAGAGGCAACGCAGTGCGTGCCAAACACGTCGGCCGGGACTTCATGGCCGGATTCAAGAACCTCGTGGGCGGTGAACTGGGAGCCTACACAGAGCTGATGCAGGAATCCCGGGAACAGGCAACGCAGCGCATGATTTCGGAGGCAGAATCATTCGGCGCCGATGCCATTGTCTCCGTGCGGTACAACACCTCAGGCATAGCAAACGCCGCCGCAGAGATCCTCGCCTACGGCACCGCCGTCAAACTGCGCTGACCCTGAAGACCCTTCCATGTCGTCCTCGAGCGAAGCGAAGGACCTCCCACCCATCCAACAACCACCCTGACCACCCAGACAAACCACCAGACGCCACTTACCCGTCGTGCCGGACCCCGATCCGGTACCCATGGCGCCACTAACCAGTCGTGCCGGACTCCGATCCGGTACCCACGGCGCCACTACCCCGTCGTGCCGGACTCCGATCCGGTACCCACGGCGCCACTAACTCGTCATGCCGGACCCCGATCCGGTACCCATGGCGCCACTACCCCGTCGTGCCGGACTCCGATCCGGTACCCATGGTGAGGCGCGGGACGGGCGCGGCTATCCCCAACAACCTCCTACCCCCTTACCCACATCCGCCATTCCCCCAACCCGTCTTCCCCGACTCCGATCGGGGACCCAGGAGGGCGCGGTTACCCCCACCAACTTGCGACACAACCACACCCCGGCGCACCGCCCTCACACACATCCGCCATTCCCCCAACCCGTCGTGCCGGACCCCGATCCGGTACCCATGGCACGGGGAACGGGCGCGGCTACCACCCAAACCCGCGGCACCACCAATCACCCTCGCAATCCAACACCCCATGTAGGGTGCGCCTCTTGTGGGCGCCCGACGGGGGTGAATGGCGCGGCTACCCCCTCGCCACCACTCCCATGTCGTCCTCGAGCGAAGCGAAGAACCTCCCACCCATCCAACAACCACCCTGACCACCCGGACAAACCCCCGGCGCGACTAACCCGTCATGCCGGACTCCGATCCGGTACCCATGGCGCCACTACCCCGTCGTGCCGGACCCCGATCCGGTACCCATGGCACGGGGAACGGGCGCGGCTACCCCTACCAACCTCCCACCCCTTACCCACATCCGCCATTCCCCCAACCCGTCGTGCCGGACTCCGATCCGGTACCCATGGCGCGGGGCACGGGAGCGGCTACCACCCAAAACCCGCGACACCACCAATCACCCTCGCAATCCAACACCCAGTGTAGGGTGCGCCTCTTGTGGGCGCCCGTCGGGGGGTGATTGGCGCGGCTACCCCCTCGCCACCACTCCCATGTCGTCCTCGAGCGAAGCGAAGGACCTCCCACCCATCCAACAACCACCCTGACCACCCAGACAAACCCCCGGCGCCACTACCCCGTCATGCCGGCCACTGCCTACCGCAAAGTCCCCGCCCTGCGCCGAATATAATCGTGTCGTGATAGATGGTCGATAAAGGGACCGAATTTGAATTACCCAACCAGGATCGAATGCGTCAGCATACGGGGCTTCAGGTCCCTGGCGGACTTTTCAATAACGGACATACCCAACGCAGCCGTGTTGATCGGCGCAAACGGCTCCGGCAAGTCCAACTTCATCCGCTTCTTCGAAATGATGAGTTGGATGCTCCGTTCCCGCAATCTCGCCGAATTCATCGAACGGCAAGGCGGCGCCGACGACCAGTTGTTTCGGGGTAACCGGCAAACGCCGCGTTTGGACGCCGAGATCAGCGTACGGACCGAGAAAGGACGGAACGACTACGGGTTTGCACTGTCCTACGCACACCCGGACCGTTTCTTTTTCAGCGAGGAAAGGTTCCGGCAAAGCCGCGCCTACCGTTCTAATGAAGCGCCCTGGGAAGACCTTCAGAGCGGCCACCGGGAGGCAGCGATTGTCGACGCTCGTTACGGCGGGTCGTACTTAAATTCGATGACCGCTTCAGCGATCGTGAACCTGCTCAGAGATTGCGCGACATTCCAGTTCCACGACACTTCCGACGGCTCCAACTTCAAAAAGAGGTGGGACGTGGAAGACAACAACCGGCTTCGCAGCCAAGGTGGCAACCTGGCAGCCATACTGCACCGTTTGGAGCAAGAGGATTCAAAGCGCTACGAGATGATCTGTCGGCACATCGGACGGGTACTGCCGGTTTTCGATCGATTTGAAATCGAGCCTAGCTACGGCAAAGTCTTGTTGAGATGGAAAGCCAAAGACACCGACAAGACATTCGGAGCCCACCTGACATCCGACGGGTCATTGCGATTCTTTGCACTCGTAGCCCTGCTAAACCTCCCGGCAGAGATGCTTCCGAGCGTGTTGCTATTGGACGAACCCGAACTCGGCCTTCATCCGGCAGCCGTCACACTCATCGGCGGCATGATCAAGTCCCTGGCGGAGCAGAGACAGGTGATCGTTGCGACCCAATCCCCGCTCCTCGTAGATTCATTCGAATTAAACGAGATATTCGTGCTCGAACTGGAAGACGGACGAACAAACGTGCGCGCGCTCCGCAAAGACGATTACCAGCAATGGCTGGATGAATATTCGACAGGTGAACTCTGGCAGAAAAATTTGCTTGGAGGTCACCCCTGATTCGTCTCGCCATTTCGGTGGAAGGGCAGACGGAAGAGGAATTCGCCAAGACCGCTCTTGCCGACCACTTACTGGGCGTATCAGTCGCCCCAGTTCCAATCCGCCTCGGCCGCGCCCGTTCCAGCAGTGGCGGCGGCAACGTCAGCATCGAACGGCTCGCGTCGGAATTGGTCCGTTTGTACTACAGCTTCGACGCCGTGACCTCGCTGGTGGACTTCTACGGATTCCGAGGGAAAGAGTCCAGGACGGTCGAGGAGTTCGAACAACAACTGGGGCAGGAAATCAAAAAGACCGTTTCGCACCAATGGGATGAAAGAAAAGTGATCCCATACGTCCAGAAGCACGAATTCGAAGGATTGCTGTTCTCCGACGCGAGCAAGTTCTCAGTATTGCCGGGCGCGACGGAAGGCTTGATCAGGGATTTGGGAGAGATTCGCTCGAGGTTCCCAAGCCCCGAAGACATCAATGACAACCCAGACACGGCTCCGAGCAAACGAATCGAGAACGTGTTACCCGAATACCAAAAGGTCGTCCACGGAACCTTGGTTGCCAGGGAAACCGGCCTGGACAGAATCCGCGGTGAATGCCCGCGGTTCGACTCTTGGCTGTCCAGGTTGGAGTCTCTGGGGAGTGTTTTCGCGCCAGCCTGAATGACAGGCCGGACCCAGCAGCGCGGCATTACGCGCAGTGAGTTTGGCACGCCCGGAGGGATTCGAACCCCCGACCCCCTGGTTCGAAGCCAGATGCTCTATCCACTGAGCTACGGGCGCACGGCTGCCGGACGCCAACGGGATTGCCGGTCCGGTCTTATCAAGATTACGCCAATCTGCGGATGACGTACCTGTTGGTGGACTTCCAAACGGCCCAATTCGCCAATGAAAGTCGCTACGAGGAATTATTGGGGTGAGCGGAGGGGATCGAACCCTCGATCTTCAGGGCCACAACCTGACGTGTTAACCACTACACTACGCCCACCACGGTGTCATTCCAGATTAGCACCGGCCACTTGGCCGTTCAAATCTCCGGCCCGCGCGTTACGACCCTTAATCGCCCTGCCCTTTCAGCCACTCGCGGTACCGTTCCACCGTCTCGTCAGTCGGCGGATAGTAGCGGCCGGGCGGAGCATTCTCTTCGTCCATCAGGCCCATGATGAACCGCTCGACGCGCTCATGCTCCTCGATCCAGTCGATAACCTCGGCCGCGAGTTGACACGGTATAACCACCACCCCGTCATCGTCACCGACGATCAAATCGCCGGGCATGACCAGGACGCCGCCGCAGCCAATCGGAACGTTCGACTCGAACGCCTCGATACCGGGACGGTTCACGGTCGGCAAGCGGTCGGCCGCAAACACGGCCATGCCGTATTCCTCACCGATCAGGTCCACGTCGCGCATGGACGCATCCGTCACGACCCCGACCGCCTTGTTCATGTGCAGATGCCTGGACTTGACGTTGCCGAGGATGGTCTGCTTCGCATCGCGGTTCCCGTCTACGACGAGCACGTCGCCGGGCCCACAGGTAGCCATCGCCTCATATTCCGGTGAGAATTCGCCCTTGCGGGTGATCTGCAACAGGTCCGGCCGGGGCGGGATGAACCGCAACGTGCGGGCTCTCGCCGCTATCTTGCGGCCGGGCGTCATCGGCTTCACCCCGTACATGAAGCAGTTCTGCCAGGAGGCCATCTCGTAGGTGCCCTCCGGCGCTTCCAGCCCCATCCTGAACATGGCGCTGAAGCACGTTGCAGAGGTCACCCCCTGGAACCGCTCCAGCAACTCGTCGTCAATATGCACCTTTGGTTCGAACGCCATGGTCAAGCCTTTCTTCTCCTGTTCATTCCTCTGAAAATAACTCCCGCCGATCTCCTCCCAATGTCCTCCGAAGCCCTAAAAATGTCATTCCGAGCGCAGCCGAGGAATCTGAGACGGTCATCCCGCAACAACGCTTGACGAACAAGCCCAAACCGTAGGCAGTGACCACCAACCGGCGGACCGCATTTTCATGATTGGTGGCGCCGGTGGCAAACGGCATGGATGATTGGTACGAAATCAAACCCGTCAGCTCCCATATCATCGTGCCGGCCCCCTTCGTCTTACCGGGGTAAAAACAGCCTGCCCCGTGCCTGACACGGGGTCACCCCGTACCCGATACGGGGCCGGTACCCACCGTGGGGCGCGGGGGTGGGTACGCGCGACATTTAAAACTCCCATCCGACAGGCGACACCACACTTTCTTCACCTCGTGCGGCCTTAAGGCGGCCACGGTGTTTCTGGAGGGTGCGAAAATGTTGGTCGGGTGAGTCATAGCGGCCATCAAGCGGAGAGGTCTTCAACCAGCCTCACGAGCGATCGCGCTCCCACCCCCGTCGCGCCAGCCACCAGTACACCGTTGGTCGAATTGACCATGTTCGTCGCGGCGATGTCGACGTGTACCCAGGGCGTGTCGCCGGCGAATTCTGCTATGAAGTGGGCCGCTGTGATCGAACCGGCCGGACGCCCGCCTGTGTTCTTTATGTCCGCCACCTTGGACCGGTTCTGCTTCTTCGACACCTCGTCCAGAGGCAGGCGCCACATGGCCTCGCCCGTGCTGTTCCCTGCCGAAATCACCGCACCGGCAAGCTCGTCGTTGTTGCTGAACACCGCGCTCTGTCCCCGACCGAGGGCTATGCTCGCAGCCCCGGTCAAAGTTGCCAGGTCCACGATGCGATTGGCCCCATTCGACTTGGCGTATGAGATCGCGTCGGCGAGGGTGAGCCGACCTTCCGCATCAGTGTTGTCCACCTCGATGGTCTTGCCGTCCATGGCGGTGACGATGTCGCCGGGTCGTTGGGCCGAAGCGCCGGGCATGTTTTCGGTTGCCGCCACTACCACGTGCACGTTGATCCGAGGCTTGAGTCGCGCCACCGCGCCGATGGCGCCGATGACCGCCGCGCCTCCGCCCATGTCACCCTTCATAGCCCCCATGCCGCCGGCAGGCTTCAGGGAGATTCCCCCGGTGTCGAACGTGATGCCCTTACCGATCAGCCAGATGTTGTTGCCTGCGTCGTCTGGGTCTCCTTCGTAGGTGAGATGAATGAACTTCGGCGGCTGGCTGCTGCCCTGCGCCACGCCGAGGTAAGCGCCCATTCCCAGCTTTGCCACGTCTTCCCTCTCCAGCACGGTGCATCCAAGTCCGGCCGAATTTGCTACGGCACAGGCGGTTTCCGCCATTTTTGAAGGCGGGAACAGGTTGGCCGGCTCGTTTACCATGTCTCTCGCGGCAATTCCGGCCCTGGCGTAGATTCCACCCCGCACAACCCCGGATTCCAGGGCCGAGCGATTGTCCTGGATGATGTCCGTGACGGTCAGTGATTCGAAACTGGGCTTGCCGTCGCCCGCAGTCGACTTGTACTTGTCGAATTTATAGAGGCCAAGGATGGCCCCCTCGGCGATCGCAGCGGCGCTGGCGGTCGGGTCGAGCCCGCCAATTCCCGCGCCGTGCACGATGGTCGCCGCCTCCGATATCGAGGCACGTTCCAATTTACGTAGCGCGCTGGCGATGACGCGTCTGACCGTGTCGTACCCGAAATCTTCCTGCTTGCCCAGACCCGCAACCAGTACCCGGCCCGGTTTAAACGATGGGTATGCCGAATTCGGAGTGTGTATCAGGGTCAGCTCCCCAACACTGCCTGAGATCTCACCGTCCGAGATCAACCCGGAAATCACACCTCCCAGCGCGCTGTCAACAGCCCCGGTTGCGCCGCCCGGCGTCTTCACTCCCTGGAACAGGTTCACTATCAGCGCCGGCGTTTCCTGCTGTGTCACGTCGCCAATCGCCACATTGATTTCCAACCGTCAGTACCTCCGCGTATGCAAATTCCTTCGCCGAATGCCGTCGACGGACCAGGCGCGTATTTCAGGCCCGGCCGGTCTCCGTATTCGTTGCGCATTGTAGTTGCATTTCCGCGATCGGGACGGCCCCGAATGTCAAAGCTGCCGGGACTTTCGGTGCTCTATTTTCACTCGGTGTTTTGAACAAGTTCGAAACTTTGACTATACTTTTGGCCAAAAAGACAGTACCAAAGTACCTAGTCCCAATTATTCGAAGGGCAATAACGTTTGCCAATCAAATTGAAACAGAGGCGGGCAAGTCCGGCCCGCCTGCGGCGCCACCATCAGAACGTTGACACGGCAACGCAAATCACGGACTTGAGGTGTCACATGGAGAACAACAAAGTCGCAGTGCGAGTCATCAGCGACGGTTCGTACCTGTTGGACGGAGGTCCGGTCTTCGGTCCCGTCCCCAAGATCCTGTGGGAGAGAGCCGCCAAGCCGGACCGCAAAAACCGCGTGCGCCTGGGTTTGAACAGCCTACTCATCATGGCCCCTGAAGCAAATGTCCTGGTCGACGCCGGAATGGGATCGAAGGAACCCGAGGTAAATCGGGAAATCTACGGCCACAGTTCCAGCAAGTTGCAGCGAAACCTCAGGGAACACGGTGTGTCCATCCGGGACATCAACTACGTGATCCTCACTCACCTGCACTTCGACCACTGCGGCGGGGCCACACGACTCGACCGGGACGGCAACATCATTCCGACGTTTCCCAACGCCAGGTACCTGGTACAACGCGCAGCCTGGAAAGAGGCATTCAGCCCCAACGAGCGCGCCATTCCCGTCTACGGGCACGGAATCGAACACCTCAAAGTGCTTGAAGAACGCGGGCTGATTGATTTCCTGGACGGCGACACCGAGGTAACCCCCGGCGTCAACGCAATCGTGACGGACGGCTACTCGAGCGGCCACATGATCGTCACAGTAAACGCAGGCAGCGAGCGAATCGTCTACCTCTCAGACCTCATCCCGACGCCCAATCACCTTCCCCTGCCCTACATAACCGCATTCGATCGGTTCCCTGAGCAGACCCTCAAGGCCAAGAAGGAAATGCTCGAAAGGGCCGAGCGGGAGGGCCTGCTTATGGTGTTCTCCCACGGGTACTCGGAAAAAGCCGGCTATCTCAAGCGAGACAAAAACGGTCTCTGCCTGAAGCCCGTCACCTTCTAACTCACCAGTCTGCTGCGCAGGCAGACAACACCCTCTCCACGAAAAGGGGCTGTCCAATCTGGGCGGCCCCTTTTTCGCGACCTGCGTCAATTCCTCAGAAAATATCCCCACCCGACCAACGTCCTATTACGGTTGCTCGTACTCCCATTCGTCATCCCCGGCCCGACCGGAGGCCAGCCAAGGTGTCATTCCGACCGAAGCGGAGGAATCTGAGACGGTCTTCTCCATCAACGCCGGAAGCTCCAGCCCAAACCTTGCGACTACCTACTGGCGGACCGCACTTTCATGGCGGTGGCGCCGGCCGTAGCCGACATGTTGGATTGGTACGAAAATGACTCTTGTCAGGCAGCTCCCACACTCACTCGTCGCGCCCTCCATCGTCTACCCCGACTCACCCTCTATCGTCTTGCCGGACTCCGATCCGGTACCCAGGCGCGGTGCGCGGCTACCACCAAACCCCACGACACGACCAAACACCCTCGCAATCCAACACTTCACGTAGGGTGCGCTGGGACGTGGGTGCCCGTCGGGGGGTGATTGGCGCGGCTACACCCCGAACCCATGTGCCATCCCCTCAAGCAGGCTCCGCCAGCAGGACCCCGTCCCTTACACCCACTATCCTCACCCGTTCGAAACTGTCGTCATCCATGGACCCTGTACGAACTGCGCCAGCGCTGTCCTGCGCCATGTCCGCAAGCGTCACCCGCAAATAGTCCTCAGTAAGGCCGGACCGTCCCCGCTCCCCTTCCCACAACACCGTGCGCCATTCCCCAACCACTGCCCGGCGGTGTTCTGCTGCCGAACTGGACGCCACAGCCCTCACCTCAGCCGCCCGCCTCGCCTTCGTCAACGAGTCCACGTGGTCGCCGAAGTGTGCCGCGCTCGTACCCGGACGGGACGAATATGGGAAGACATGAACGTCCGCGAATCCCACTCTCCGCATGACTGCAAGCGTGTTCTCGTGGTCTTCCTCCGTCTCGCCCGGAAACCCGCAGATCACATCCGTCGTAATCGAAGCGCCCGGAACGGCGTTTCGCACCCTTGCGACCGCCTTTTCGTATTCTGCTGACGTATAACGCCGCCGCATTCTCGCCAACACCCGGTCGCTGCCGCTCTGCAACGGCATGTGAAAGTGAGGGGCCAGCCTTCCGGCCCCGTGCCGCGTCCAAACACCCAACAACTCTTCGCTCAGTTCCTGCGGCTGCAAAGATGAGACCCGCAGCCGCCGAATGTCCGTGCGCGCAAGGACCTGGACGATGAGGTCTCGCAAATCGACCCCCGGGATGTCGAAGCCGTACGTGCCCAGTTGAGTGCCGGTCAGGACGACTTCCGGACAACCGCTCCGCGACAGGGCGTCGACCTGCCCCACCACTTCATACGGCGGCACGCTCCGCTCGCGGCCGCGTACCCGCGGCACTATGCAGTACGCGCAAACCTGGTCGCACCCCTCCTGGATCTTCACCGCCGCCCGTGACCTGCCCACCGAACGGGCCGCATCTACGGAATTCATCCCCCGGTCTGCAGATTCCCCCGTCTGCAAGCCGAATATGCCCGAGACAACGTCGACGATTTCGCCCTTGTCGCTGTTGCCGTATACGAGGTCCACAGACTCCAGCACGTCGAGCGCCGCGCGGTCACGTTCCGGATAACAACCCGCGGCGACCACGACCGCTTCCGGATACTTCCGGCGTGCAGACGAAATGGCCTGTCGCGCCTTCTTGTCGGCCACGGCGGTCACGGTGCAACTGTTGACGACGTATACGCTCGGCTCTTCATCGTCGAGGCCCGCTCGAAAGCCCCGGGCCATGAACTGACCGGCAAGGACCTGGCTATCGGCCATGTTCAACTTGCAGCCATGCGTCTCGATGCGAAATGACGGCTGGTCGGTGATCTCACGGGTACTTTCGGACTTCGAGACCCCCGCCTCTTCCGTAGCAATGGGCATTTGTTTACTGAAGCTTGTCGGCACTGAATGCCTCAATTCCCGGCGAACCTAATTTCGTAACCCGGTCCGCGGCCGCGGGATTGCTATAATCTCGGCCGCGGGTTTGGCATGCGGCACGTTTGGCCAAACTTATCGGCACGAACGCAAGGTGCCCAAAGGCACGTCTAACCGGAAGTTTATTGTCAATGACACGACGCGTCGTCATCACAGGCATCGGCCTGATAACCCCTTTGGGTCTCAATCGCAAGAGTACCTGGTCGAGCCTCATGAAGGGCGAATCAGGCGTCGACTACATCACGGCATTCGATGCAGAAGGGTTCGAGACCCGCATCGCCGCAGAGGTCCTCGACTTCGACGCCGCGGCCATCCTCGGGCGCAAGGAAGCCAGGCGGCTCGACCGCTTCGCCCAGTTCGCCTGCGTCAGCACCCTCGAAGCCCTCGAACAGGCGGGCCTCGACATGTCTTGGCAAGACCCAGACCGCGTCGCCGTACTCGTAGGAAGCGGCGTAGGCGGAATTATCACCCTGTCCGAGCAGTACGACGTCATGGCCCGCCGCGGGCCGAGGCGAGTAAGCCCGTTCCTCATTCCCATGATGTTGAGTGACATGGCATCAGGCCAGGTCTCGATGATGATCGGCGCCAAGGGCCCGAACTTCAACACCGTCTCGGCCTGCGCAAGCGGCGCAGACGCCGTGGGCGAAGCAGCCGACCTTATCCGCCAGGAGCGGGTCGACATCGCCATTGCCGGAGGCAGCGAGGCGGCAATCTGCCCGATCGGGCTGGCAGGATTCAGCGCCTGCATGGCCCTTTCCAAGCGCAACGACGACCCGACGGCCGCCTCACGGCCCTTCGACGCCGGTCGCGATGGGTTCGTCCTTGGCGAAGGCGCCGGCGTGATGGTCCTGGAAGAGTACGAACACGCCCGCAGTCGCGGCGCCACCGTGCTCGCCGAATTTGCCGGTTACGGCGCCACAAGCGACGCGTTTCACGTCACACAGCCTGACCCGGAGGGCGAAGGGGCGGCCAGGGCAATGAAGCACGCGCTGGACATGGCCGATATGACGCCGGAAGACATCACGTACATAAACGCCCACGGCACCTCCACTCCCCTGAACGACAAGTTCGAGACGATGGCCGTCAAGAGAGTGTTCGGAGACCACGCCTACAAGGTCCCCGTCAGCTCCACGAAGTCGATGACCGGCCATCTTCTGGGCGCAGCCGGCGGCATCGAATCGGCGTTCTCAGTGATGGCGATCAGCGAATCGGCCATCCCCCCGACGATCAATCTCGAAGAGCCGGACCCCGATTGCGACCTCGACTACGTTCCCTACACGCCGCGGCGCGGCCGCGTGGCGTCTTCCATGACGAACTCCCTCGGTTTTGGCGGCCACAACGCAAGCGTGGTCTTCAAGGAATTTCTGAATTAGCAGCGCCCTGCCCTACGCGCCATGAGCCAGTCCGTTGTCTGGCGGTTCGCCGAGCCGCCGCCTGACGGATTCCGCCTCGACCTTGCCAGCGTCGGCGGCCCATCGGGAGCCCTTCCCGCAAGGCTTCTATACAACCGCGGCATCAGGAACGACCAACAGGCCCGCGCGTTCCTGGATCCCAACCTCAGTGGGCTGTCCCGCCCGTTCGATCTGCCGGACATGGACGCCGCGGCCTCGAGACTTCTCCTGGCGGCCGAAGCGGGAGAGAAGATCGGCGTCTTCGGAGATTTTGACGTCGACGGCATGACGGGCACCGCCATCCTGGTCGACACCATCACGCGTCTCGGCGGTCATGCCCTGCCCTACATCCCGCACAGGGAGAAGGAAGGACACGGCCTGTCTGACGCCGCGGTGGAACACTTCAGTCGCGCCGGCGCTGACCTGATCGTCACCGTAGACACCGGCACGGATGCGGTCCGGGAAGTCGATGCAGCCTCGCAAGCCGGCATTGACACGATCATCACCGACCACCATATCGCCCCGGCCACTCTGCCCGCGGCCGTCGCCGTCGTCAACCCGGGACTGTCAGATACTCCGGCGACCGGCCTGACCGGCGCGGGCGTGGCATTCATGCTGGCCCGGGCGGCGTTCGAACTGGATGGATCAGAACAACCGGCGTTCCACATTGCCATGGCCGCCCTCGGCACAATAGCCGACCGGGGCCCGCTGCGCGGGGACAACCGCCGTTTGGCAAAAGCGGGCCTCGCCGAACTGGGGCGCACCGACCACGCCGGACTGCAGGCCCTGATGGAGGTGTCCGGACCGGCAAGCAGGTGGAGCAACCCGACCGCCGATTCGATCGCCTTCCAGTTGGCGCCCAGGTTGAACGCTCCGGCCAGACTGGATGACGCCGGCCCCAGCCTCAAATTGCTCATCAACGAGGTCCCTGATGATGCGCTGGAACTGGCCAGGTACCTGGATTCCTGCAACGTCGAACGGCGACGGCTGGGCGACGAGCTGCTCTGCAGGGCCACGACACAAATCGCCAGTCAAACAGAGCGAATAGCGATAGCAGCGGTGACTTTCGATGACGTCCCCTCTGGTCTGCTCGGTCCGCTGGCCGGAAGACTGTGTGAGACCACGGGCCGGCCGGCAATCGCCGTATCGGTGGTTGACGGGGTCGCAAAGGGGTCTGCCAGGAGCATTCCACAGTTCGACATTCACTCGGCCCTCAAGTCTTCCGAGTCTCTGTTGACCAGGTTCGGCGGCCACGCCCGTGCGGCGGGTTTCACGACCCCCGCCTCTGCGCTAGACGAGGTCCTAGATGCCGTGAACCATCAGGCAGAGTGGACCCTGATGGGAGTCGAGCCGCAGCAGGAATTGATGGTCGACTACGAGACCAGCCTCGCAGAACTCCCGGCCTCCACGTGGGAATTCACGCAACTGTTGAGCCCATTTGGGGAGGGAAACCCCGAACCGGTCATCGTCAGCAGGGGCCTGAGCGCCTACAACGTGCGGACCGTCGGCAGCGGCGGCCAACATCTGCGCGTCGACCTCGAAGCCGGCGGCCGAAGTTACCCGGCGATAGGCTTCAGGCTGGGAGGAGCGCCGCTGGGAAACGGTGTCGTAGACGCGGCGTTCACGCCTACCGAAAACGTCTGGCGCGGGCGTCGCATCAGGGAACTCAGCCTGCTCGACATCCGCCCTTCGGACCGCCGCCGGGTCTGAACGTGCCGGCTACTGCCGCGCTGCCGCCCTTCGCCTGCGGCGCAGCTCACGGCCCCTGGTAGGCCGTTCAACCGGCGTGTCGTCCCCGCCGGAACTGACCCACCTGGTCTTTATGATCAGGAACGGGACGGCCACGAGGAGCACGAGAATGGCGATCAGGTGCGCTTCCTGCAGGCCCCAGAACTTGACCGGATCGAGCCGCAGCCACTGGATCCCGAACCGGCCGACCGCATAGAGGGCCAGGTAGACCATCCATAAGCTGCCCGCGGGTTTGAGCTTCCCCCGCAGCATGAAAATCACACCCAGAGCGGCCATATTCCAGATCATCTCGTAGACGACCGCCGGGTGGACCGGCGCTTCCGGGTCGCCGTGGAACCTCTGCGCCCCTATCCGCGCCGGGCTGTCGACGTGTGTGAAATACCAACCCCAGGCAAGATCAGTCGCCCGCGCCCAGTGTTCGCCGTTTATGACGTCCCCGATGCGGCCGATGGTCTGACCGATAAGCATCGCCGGGGCCGTAACGTCCATCAGCTTGCCAATGGGGTACTTGGCGAAGTAGGCATACGCCATTCCGGCCAGCCAGCCGCCCAGGATCCCGCCCCACAGGCCGATCCCGCCGGACCAGATCTGGAACATGCTGCCGATGTTTCCCGAATAAACACCCCAGTTGTCGGCCACGTGAACGACCCGCGCGCCTATCACCCCGCCGATGATCCCCCAGATCGCCACGTTGTAGACCATGTCCGGCTCGATCTGCTCGCGGCGGGCCCATCGGACCACGAGATAGATGGCCACAGCCACGCCGACGAAACTGAGGAAGCCGTGCCAACTCAGCGGGACGAACCCGCCTCCGAATATGTTCGGGTCGAACGGAATGGGGATTGACAGGAGATTCACTGCGGTATGTACCAATTGCACTGACCGCGGGAATCATCCTGGGCGATTGGGGGCGCCGTCATGTTCATGTGTCCGCGATGCCGTTCTTTTATCATTGACCCCGGCTCGGGCCGGAGTTCGATTCTAGGTTCCGGTATAAACAGCGTCAAACCGGCCTTGAGCAGCCAAGGAACGGCAACAGTGCCTGCGACCCTGGGCGCCGCCCAACACCACATAGACCTTTTCCTCGAATACGCCGCCGTCGAGCGCGGCCTGTCGAGCAATACGCTCAGTTCTTACTCGGCGGACTTGAGCAACGCCGCCGAGTTCTTCGCTCTGCGGGCGCGAAACCCGGGCTGGACATGGGACCAACTCGACCAGGACGCCTTCACAGCGTACATGGACGACCTGGACGAACGAGGGTACGCGACGACCTCCCGAGCACGAAAAATCGCCTCGCTGCGTGCCTGCATGCGATTTCTCAACGAAGAAGGCATAACAAACTCAAACGTCCTGGCAAACGTACGGGCCCCCAAGGGCGGCAAGACCCTGCCGAAGGCCTTGTCTATCGATGAGATGGACCTGCTCCTCGACTCCCTGCTCTCGGAAACCTCCCCCGCGGGCTTACGAGACCGGGCGATGATCGAACTCATGTACGCGGCCGGCCTGCGCGTCAGCGAACTCGTGGCGCTCGACCTTCAACACGTGGACATCTCGTACGGACAGGTCCGCGCCATGGGCAAGGGCCGCAAGGAACGCGTCATCCCGTTGCACGACAGCGCAATCGAGTCCCTCGACGCTTACCTGGCAGGCGGCCGCCCCCACCTGGAAAAGGACTCGACCGACAACGCGCTGTTCCTGAACCAAAGGGGCGCCAGGTTGACGCGACAGGGGTTCTGGCTGGCCCTTCGCAACGTGGGTACCCGTGCAGGCATCACCTCCCACATCACGCCGCACACCCTTCGACACAGCTTCGCGACCCACCTGCTTCGCGGCGGGGCCTCATTGAGGCACGTGCAAGAACTGCTCGGTCACGCTAGCATCTCTACAACCCAGGTTTATACCCATCTCACTTCCGAACACCGGAGGCGGCAATACGACGACGCCCATCCAAGAGCGGCTGTCCCGTCAGAAGGAAAGTTCGGCGCAGACGGGCAAGGGGATCAATATGACGATAATCACGATTGAAGGCCGGGTAGGCGCTGGAGCCTACCTGCTTTCCAGGGCGGTGGCTCTGGAAATGGGAATCGACTTCGTAGACAGGCTCGTCCTCGCTGACGTGGCCAGGCGGGTCGGCGTCACCATGGGCGCGCTGGTGGACAACGAGCGCAGGGTCCCGACTTTCGGGTCGCGGTTGGCGCAAGGCATACAGCGAATGCTGCAAAAGTCCGCCGTCGCAGGACTCGGCGGAGACCCATACTTCGGCCCGGGCATCGACACGCTCCTCGCCCGTCCGTATTCGGAGATGGAAGAATCGCCCGCCACGGCCGCCGAAGAGATAGACGAACAACACTTCATAGACACCGCGGCCAGCGTAATACGTGACATCGCAGAGGTCGGCAACTGCGTAATCCACGATCGCGGCGCCGGAGTCATCCTCGCCGACCGCCCGGACGTGCTGCGCGTCGGGGTGGTTGCAAGGATGGAGGACCGCGTAACCCGCACCATGCAACGGGAACGGGTGGACGAAGAAGCCGCGCAGGAAATGATCCGTCACTCAGACGCCGCACAGCACCGCTACTTCGAAAAGGCCTTCGAAAGCAGCCCGATCGACCCATTCTTGTATCATTTCATGTGGAACACATCCAACGTCTCCATCGACTACGCGAAGCAGATAACCATAGACGCGGCCCGCACGATGGAAGAAAAGGGACTCCGCTTTGCGGAGACGGAAACCGTGGCGATGTTCAATCCGACCACTGAGTGAGACCGGGGCAACTGAAATTCCATGCCAGCCAAGAGACCTGCAAGAAGACGAAACCGAAAAACCCCAGCGCAACGAGGCCGTCGCGAAAGCAAGCCCAATGTGTTCGTCCAGGGAAGTGAGCCCGAGCGGCGGGACGAGTCGGCCGCGCGCTGGACCCAGCCTGATGCGAGGCCCGCGCAGGCGACGGCCAGCCCCTCCACCCCTATAGGGGGCACCCCGGTCGCCACACGCTCGAGAAGCGGACAGCGCCGGCAGGCGCGCCAGAGGTCCGAGGTGTTCGCCCGGTCGCTTCCCGCCGAACTCCGCAAACTGTCCATTCTCGTTGCTGCAGTCGCGGTGGCCCTCGCGGTGCTCACCGTAGTTCTCAGATAGACCAGGCAACACCAGCGCCCTGCCCCACCGCCACTCGGCTATCTCGCTTAGCCGGGTAAGTCCCATCCGGAGGGACGATGCCAATCCCGACCGAACACGCGTTCAGGGACCGGTTGGCCGCCCTGCCCACTCAACCCGGCGTGTACCTCATGCGAGGCGCCCGCGGGCAAGTCCTCTACGTCGGCAAGTCGGCGTCGCTGAGAAACCGCGTCCGGTCTTACTTCGGGGCCAAGGCGGGCACGGAGTTCAGGACCCGCGACCTCGTAAGCCGGATCACGGACTTCGAGTACATCGTAACGGAGTCCGAACAAGAAGCGCTTCTGCTCGAAAACAGCCTCATCAAGCAGCACAAGCCCAAGTTCAACGCGCGGCTCAAGGACGACAAGACCTACCCATACATCAAAGTGGACCTGGACGAGGCATTTCCGAGGGTCTACGTGACCCGGAACACATCGCGGGACAACGGGCGCTATTTCGGCCCGTTCGCCAGCGCAGGAAGCGTCCGCAAGACGCTCGACCTGCTGAACCGGCTGTTCCCGTACCGCAGTTGCACCAAGACCATCACCGGCACCGATGACCGGCCGTGCCTTGAGTACTTCATCAAGCGCTGCGTGGCCCCGTGCACCGGCTACGTGGACAAGGATGAATACCGGCTCGTGATCAACCAGATACTGCTGTTCCTGGAGGGCAAGACGAGGCAGGTGGTCGGTGAACTGAAGTCGGCAATGCGGGATGCGTCCGACAAGCTCGAATTCGAGCGCGCAGCCGCCCTGCGGGACCGGTTACGCGCGATCGAGCGGGTCTACGAGGGCCAGAAAGTCGTAGGGCTCGGCCGGGAAGACCTCGACGCAGTGGCGGTCGCCTACGGCAACAACGAGGCCTGGGTGGAGGTCTTCTTCGTCAGGCACGGCAACCTCATCGGCCGCGACAACTACATCATGGAGGGCACGCAGGACGATGAATTGCCCTCCATCCTCAGCCAGTTCGCCAAGCAGTTTTACGGCTCGGCGTCACACGTGCCGCGCCGGGTCCTGGTCCACGCCAGGCCGGAAGACGAAGCGCTGATCCTGGAATGGCTGCGTGCCCGGCGCAACGGCCCGGTGGAATTCGCGGTGCCCCAGAGGGGCGCGAAACGGCGGCTCCTAGACATGGTCCGGGAAAACGCGGAACAGGGCCTGGAACAACTCAAGCTCAAGTGGCAAGGCGACTCCGACCTGATGGCAGAGGCGATGGCGGAGCTACAGGAGCAACTCAGCCTTCCAAGGCTCCCGAAGAGAATCGAGTGCTTCGACATCTCCCACATACAGGGGACGAACACCGTCGCAAGCATGTCGGTGATGGAAAACGGCAGACCGCGCAACGCCCACTACCGGAAGTTCAGGATCAAGACCGTCGAGGGCAACGACGATTTCGGGTCGATGCGCGAGGTGATCAACAGGCGTTTCAAGCGCCTGAAGGACGCCATGGAGTCCAACGGGAAGCCGAAGGCGAAGCCCGACAGCTTCGACGAGATGCCCGACCTCGTCTTAATCGACGGCGGCAAGGGACAACTCAGTTCGGCTCTCGAGGCAATGCTCTACCAGGGCCTCAAGGAGGTCCCCCTGGCGTCACTCGCGAAGAAGAACGAGGAACTGTTCGTCCCCGACAGCCCGGAACCGATCGTCCTGCCCCGCAATTCCCCCGCGCTGTTCCTCGTTCAGCGGGCAAGGGATGAGGCCCACCGCTTTGCGGTGACCTACCACCGAACGGCCCGCCAGAAGTCTTCCATCAAGTCGGCTCTGGACCTGGTGCCGGGCATCGGCCCCAAGCGCAAGAAGTCCCTGATCAGGAAATTCGGTTCGGTCAAGAGAATCAGGGAAGCGACCGTCGAAGAACTCGCCGCATCCCCTGGCATGACCGCAACGCTGGCGGAAAAGGTCAAAGAGCATCTGTAAAGGCCAGTTTTTGCTCCATTTGGACACCCTTGCCAAACCCTCACTAGTCGTACCGAACCCCGATGCGGTACTCACGGTGGGCCCATTCAGCTTCGTCGTGCCGGGGTAACCCGGTACCCACGGTGGGGCGCTGAGGTGGGTACGCCCGACATGTACAACCTCAAACCAGCATGCGCCACCCCACTTTCACCACCTCGTGCGGCATTGCCAGGCCCGCCCCCTCATATGAGGCTCCGCTAATACCCGACCGGCGCGCGGCCCGGCCCATCATCCTCATTCGACCTGCCCGAGGCAGTCAGGATTCGCCGCCGGGCCATCAACACGGCGAGCGCAAGGTCCAGGTTCTCAATCGACTCAGGCAACGACAGCGTCGAACCGGGAATAGACAATTCCAACCGGCCCCCGGTATCAACCTGGCGGGCGGACCTCGATCTCGAATCGCCGCTGCGGTCAGCTCGCCGTTCGAGCCATTCGTCGCCGTTTGGTCCGCTCGCGCCGTCGTAATCGTATTCGCCACGCGGCTCTTCGGAATCGTCCAGGTATTGCCGGACCTCCCGAAACACACGTTCGATAGTCGTCACGGCCTGGCTTACTTCAGACTGGCCCGCGCCCGTTATCTCCTCTACGAACACGGCCAGGTTCTCCGGGCCCGTTGCAGCGTTGGGAACGCGCTTGCCCAGTTCTACGAACAGCGGCACGGAGCGCGCCAGTTGCCGAATCGCCGATTCGGTTTCGGACGCGGAATTCGGGTTCGCGACCCTTAAACCATCCCGAGTAAGCCGGATACGGCTCCGGCCCGTGGCAATTCCCCATAGCCTGAGCGCGGCCAACCTGGCCGCAAAGGCCCCTCCGCGCTCGGACATGCCCAGCGAACGGGCCAGACCCGTCCTGGACACCTCTCCGGAAAACTCGCGCGTGATCTTCCTGCCCACGTCGATCGACGCGCTCAGGTTGATCTCAGGGTATTCCCAATCTCCCAAACGGGCCATACAGGCGTTTCAAACCTCCGGGATGACTTCGGATACCTGTTCCCGCTGCCTACGGGCTGTTTGGGCCGTTCCCGGCCACCCTCAATTGAATCGGCGATGCGGCGGGATGCAGCCAGTACAGGCTTCAACTCAAGCTGAACTGCACACAAGGCATTTTGCCGCAAAACACGCCGCCACTCAAGTAAAGTTGCCGCGGCATCTGCCAGTATCGCGCATTTGCGCCGCAAATCTGCCCCTGTCACGCCACTATTCTGCCGTCTTGCCAGGAATGCTCGCCGTTGTCCCCAGCCCGTTCAGTTCGAAATAAGCCGCCATCTTGCCCCGCGCGGACCCAGCCGGCAGACACCAAATTTGCCGCCCGCACTCCCCCACCCCGGTCCGGGACCTCCCCAAAGACGCCTGACGGGCCCCAAACACCGTCCCCTGCCCCACCTGGCGTTCCACCGTCACGCGGCCCAAAATTCGTCATCCCCGACCCGCTCTCCGGCCAACCGCGCCTGTAGGGGTGCCTCTCGTGGGCACCCGCCGGGGTGGACGGGCGCGGCTACCCCCAACAACCTGTCACCCCTTACCCACATCCGCCATTCCCCCAACCCGTCTTCCCCGACTCCGATCGGGGACCCAGGAGGGCGCGGCTACCCCCACCAACCCGCTACACAACCACACCCCGGCGCACCGCCCTCACACACAACCGGCATTCTCGCGACCCGTCGTGCCGGACCCCGATCCGGTACCCATGGCGCGGGGTACGGGCGCGGCTACCCCCACCAACCTCCCACCCATTACCCACATCCGCCATTCCCCCAACCCGTCGTGCCGGACCCAGATCCGGTACCCACGGTGGGGCGCGGGACGGGCGCGGCTACCCCACCAACCTCCCACCCCTTACCCACATCCGCCATTCCCCCAACCCGTCGTGCCGGGGCAACCCAGTACCCACGGTGGGGCACGGGACGGGCGCGGCTACCCCCATCAACCTCCCACCCAGCCACACCCCCCTCCCCCGTCGTGCCGGACTCCGATCCGGTACCCATGGCGCGGGGGACGGGCGCGGCTACCCCACCAACCTCCCACACCTTACCCACATCCGGCGTTCTCCCAACCCGTCGTGCCGGGGCAACCCGGTACCCACGGTGGGGCGCGGGACGGGCGCGGCTACCCCACCAACCTGCGACACAACCACACCCCCGCACACCGACACTCCACCCCCAAAGATCCACGCCACAAACCATTTGACACGCACGAACACCTGTTCTAATATCAATATCGAGTCGTGCAATGCGGTGCGTTCATGACAGCCACTCTGATCGAACAGCAACGGGGACAAACTGCTGCAGCCATCGGGGGTAACAATTCCTCCCCC
>DAOUKO010000006.1:0-87790 GCA_034421215.1 Dehalococcoidia bacterium | reverse complement strand
GTGGAGCGACGGACTGCCTATCGTTCCGCCGACGGAGGACGCGGTGGACAAGTTCCTGCACGCCGCGGGCCTCGAGCCCGGCCACGTGCTGGGAACGGAGCCGGTAAAGGGCGGCGTCGCCACCGCCGAAAAGGTGGCGATCAACTCGATTATGGCCGGGTGCCGGCCCGAGTACATGCCGGTGATCACGGCCGCGGTGGAGGCCATCACGGCCGAAGAGTTCAACCTCCACGCCATTACGGCCAGCACGATGGGCGCCAGTATCCTTGTGCTCATAAGCGGCCCGGCCGTCACAGACCTCGGCGTCAACTCGGGCATTTCGGCATTCGGACCGGGCCACCGGGCGAACGCGACAATCGGGCGCGCGCTCCGGCTGATAGTCATCAACCTGTTTGGGTCGCGGTCGGGTGAGATCGACAAGGCGACGCTCGGCCATCCCGGCAAGTACACCTGGTGCTTCGGAGAGTCGGCTGAACGGTCGCCGTGGGCTCCGATTCACGCGGACAGGGGCTTGCCTGCAGACGGAAGCGCGGTGACGTTGGTGTCGGCTCTGAGCGGGATACAGGTAGGCGAGCACGCTGCGAATACGCCCGAGGGCATCCTCGACGCATTTGTAAACGCATTTTGGGCCACCGCGTCCGGCATGAGCGAGGTGCTGTTAGTGTTGTGCCCGGAACACGTGGCTTACTTCCGGGACGCCGGCTGGCCGAAATCACGCGTGGGCGAATACCTTTACGAAGTCACCAAACGCCCGGCCGCGCTATGGTCAAACCCGACGCCGAGGTCCCACAATGTGGCAGGCAGCGAGTTGGTCAGCGCTCTCGAACGGCCCGAGTCTGCAATTGTGACGGTGGCCGGAGCCGACGGCGGCGGCTGGAGCGCGGTGATACCGACATGGTCGAACGGCCACCGGTCGAAAGTTGTCACCAGGCCCATTAATATGACGGCAATCAATAGATAGCGACTGCAAGGGAGGCACTCTCCATGACCAACCAGGAAACCCTACGCGTGCTGGACCCGACCTTCGTCCCTGCGGTCGCGTCCCCGGCCATGGCCGAAAGGCCGCGGGACCTGAACGGCAAGACAGTCGGTCTGCTGGCCAACGACAAGCTGAACGCCCCGGAACTGCTCGACGCAATACACGAGGTCCTCACGGACAGCTTCTCCCTGGCGCCAGCTCACCGCGTGAACAAGGGAAACGCAAGCAATCCAGCCGACCCGGACCTGCTCGACAAGATCGCAGGCGACGTGGACGTGGTGATTACAGCAAACGGCGACTGAGGGAGCTGCTCATCGTGCAGTCTGCACGACTCGATCGAACTCGAAAAGCGCGGCGTCCCCGCAGTGGCCATCTGCACGGAGCCGTTTGAGACCAGCGCCCGCGCCATGGCAAACCTGGGCGGTATGCCTGATTACCCGTTCGCGGTGGTTGAACACCCGATAGGCAGCCTGACGCCGGAACAATTGCACCAGCGAGCCATTGAAGCTGCGCCGCAGGTCATCAGGACACTGCTGGCCCGCCCGGAATAACGTGTTCAAGCAGGACCGCTAAGTTCGAAACAGGCCCAGGAACCGGTCCTCGTACTCTTCGAACAGGTCCCACTTCTTCAGTTCCCGCATAACCTCCGACGGCTCGATCCTGCCCTGCCGTGCGCCTTCGAGCATTCGCTCGACGCGTCGACGGGCGTCCGCCGGAACGCCGTCAGACATCTCCATCATGCCGGCGGACCTCATCTGCGCAACGTTCCTTTGCGCCGAATCGTTGGTCAACTCGTAGATGAACTTGATCAGCGACACGTCCCATAATTCGTCGATGCCGACTATCACGGCTTCGAGCCCCGATTCACGGGCGTCCAGGTCACGTGCGATCCGGCTCGCCACCTCGTCGACGCTGCCCGACACTATGTCCATCCCGCCCGGCTCGTTCTTGTACGAATAGAGGAGGCCCGGCGAGTCCGGGCCCTGGATGCGGGCGAGCTGTTCCAGGAACTCCCGTGCTCCGGAGCTGAAAGACTCCGTCTTGAGCAGGAAATGCGGAGTCACCACCTGAGGCCGTTCCGCCTTGACGATTCCGCCGCGAACCACCGTTTCCACGGTCTCGACAGGGTTCACCTCCCGAAACGCCGGTTCGGTCACAAGGTGGTACTTGATCTTTGTCACACCAAAGGTCTCAAGCGCCTGCCGCGGTGGCCGGACGACCCGCGTGCGTTCAAGGACCATGTCAAATCTGGGATCTCGTCTTCGTTCATTCACGAGATGAATTTTACCCGCTTGCTGTCGACAAGACCCAACAGGAGTGGCATTGAACGCAAATTGAGTTGATCAACAGCCGCCTACCAGGCCTCCAACGATGTCATTTCGAGCGAAGCCGAGAAATCTAAGCCGCCAAATGACCTTAGCGGCCCGGATCATGCGGCACACACCCGGACTATGGCGGACCGCCCCACCAAGGCGTAGCGCCTTAACACCGTCTCAGATCCCTCGGCTTCGCTCGGGATGACACATGGGCCACTGGATGACACATAGACCTCCGGATGACAAGCATGGCCTTGGGGTGACGTGTAGGGCCCTTGGGATGCCAACGTAGCGGGCCGATGTTTCGGGATGACATTGGAGCGTAGGCGAAAGCCCGGTAAGGGAGAACCGACATCCCTGGCTAGCCGCCGGGATGAACTCAGTTTGATCAGCCGATCAACCGGCCAACAACTCTTCGATGTTCTCTGCCAGTTGACCGAGGTATTCGCTGTAAGAATTGTCTTGGTAGGCGAGCTGTTCCTGGCCGTCGGCCGAGTCGTACCAGGCAAAGTGCCCCGGTTCGGACTGGTAGACCGCCTCCTCCGGGTCCACTTCGACCAGCCTGAAGAAGTCCTCCACGTATCGGGCGCCGGTCATTCGCCAGGTCGGGCCGCCGCTGATTATGTGGGATCGGCCGGTCGGCACTGAGGAGTCGGTCGCTGCGACCAGCGCTGATACCGCGTCGTCACGATGGACGAACTCGATCTGCTGGTCGGGCCGGAACGGCCACTCGGCTGGCGGTTCCTGGAAGACCGGGATGGCCACGCCGCTGATCCGCAAGGCGATCCAATCGAGGCCAGATTCCCGGACGAGTTGCTCGGACTCGGCTTTCGAGTGGGCGTAGTGGTCGTCCGGCATCATCGGGTCACACACCGTGACGATACGGCCGGGGTCTGCTGGACGGCCGTACACGCTGACGGACGAACTGAATACGACCCTCGCACCCGGCGCCAACCGGCCCATACCTTCCAGTAGGACCCTCGTGCCTCCAATGTTGACGTGGTTGGTCAACTCCGGGTTGGATTCGGACACCGGCGGCAGGACGGCGGCGAGGTGGACCAACGTTTCCACACCGTCAACGGCCGCGGCAACGTCCGATGTTGAGGTGATATCTCCCGACGCGACCTCGACCTCCACGTCCGCATCGAATGGCGAAAAATCGGCCGCAGGCAGATCGAAGACGCGAACGCGTTTGCCCGCGTTGCGCAATTCCCCTACCACCAGGCGGCCCATGCTACCGGCGCCGCCTGTGACGAGTATTGGTCGGCTCAAGTCAGGACTGCGCCCGGTTGATCGAGCTTTTCATCCATCTCCGCAACGATGGCTTCCAGGGCGTCGATACCCGCCGACCCGCCGCCGTACTGCAGGCTTGCGGCCGCCTTCTTCGCCTTGTTTGCCAGCGGCACGCCGGCCAGCGACTTGAAGAAGAACTTCTCCCTCATGCCTTCCATCTTGTCGGCCGCATCACCCAGGCGTGTTGCGTCGCCGTCATCGAGATTATCCGCGGCCGCCCTGGTGCTGGCGACGGCCGCGTCCAGTAGGTCTTGAGCGCGTCCCATGTTTGTTTAGCTTCTCCCTGTCTGGAATCGCCGGCCAGCTTCTTAGGCGAACGCTGGACTCCAATTCTCGTTAGTCACTCGAGTGCCTGACAACCTCTTCACCCGGGTGCCACATTTCTCTGCCGTTAGATTTCTTGACCGGGATCTGGGTGCCGTCGCCGTGGTAGGGCGAGTAGGAATCCGACGTCACCTTCGGGCCGTCATGCAGCTTGACCGATTCCATGTCGACCTCTTCGAGCCGGTCAAACCCGCGGCCGCCGTGCCGGTCCGCCGGGAACGGCTGGAACTTCTCGAACAACCTCTGGTAGCGGAGCCTCGTCGGGCGCGGGTCCAGCGGGAAGCGGAACTTGTCGTTACCGATAGGCTTCACATCGACCAAATCGTACTTGCGGCTTCCCAACCCGATCACTACGCCGGTGTTGATGGTCGTCTGCTCGCTGAGACCCTCGATGGCCGCGCCCGCCAGGTCGAACTTCCGCTCGCCGGGTTCCTCCACACCCATCTCTTCGGCCAGCGACCCCGGAATGCCCGGCGCGTGCCTGGCCTTGTCTACGCAAGCCTGGTCGATCGCCACCGGGTCGCTGCTTGCGAATATGCCCAGGTGGGGAACTATCGGCACATCTGAGAATCCGCCGCAGTCGCACTTTGGCGACACGTCGAGCGCCAGGTTGAGGAAACCCACTTTCGGGACTGTCTTCATGACGCCCAGCGCCGCGTCGGCGATGGCGATGTCCGTTGCGTCGAAGAGGTCCTGGGAGGGCTCGAAAATGCCACGCGGGTTCATGACCCCCATGCATCCCAGGCACCCTATGCAGGCTTCTCTATCCCAGGCGATCTTTTCGTCTTCGGTGATCTTGAACAGGCCGTGCGGGCAGCAGTCCTCGATGATGTCCCATTCCGGGTCGTTATCCTTGCCCGCGAACGCGTCGGCATTGAACTCAATAACGCTCCCGATCCCGTATCGCGGGTGCCTGCCCATGTGCACGTTGAACTTGCCGCGCTTCGACTGCGCGCCGATCCCCAGGTTTTTGATTGCGCCCCCAATTACGCCCATGCCGTGACCCTTGAAGTGGGTAAGGGTAATCAGCACGTCCGCCGCGGCGATGGCCTGCGCAACGTAGGCTTCCTTGAGCAGGTAGCCCTCGGGAATGTCGACCCGGTAATCGCTGGTGCCGATGTATCCGTCGGCGCAGATGAACGGGCAGCCAAGCGTGGCAGAAGTGAACCCGTTGCGCGCCGCAGTTTCCAGCAGGTCCAGTTCGCTTGCCCGGCTCGAAAAGGGACTGTAGGTCAGCGTCGTGGTGTCGCAAACGAAAGGCCGGCCTCCCAACTCCTTCACCCTGTCGGCCACAGCCCTGGCGTAAACGGGCCGGAGGTATGCGGTGTTGTTCCATTCGCCGCAGTGGACCTTGATGGCGACCACGTCGCCTGGCGAGACCAGCTTGTCGAACCCCGCGGCGTCGAAAACCGTCAACGTTTTCGCAACTAAACTCGTATCTGCCGATTCGCTCCTGGCATCCATGAAGTAAACAGCCGGTTCCATCGGGGCCTCCTGACGCATCTCGGGGTGTACTGCATTCAGTAAGTGGAACTATACCCGACCAGAGCAATTCGGGCGCGTTTTTCGTAGAAAGCCGGTGCCCTGCTTAACCTGCCCGCGGAGGTCCCACGATTCCGGCCTCGAACAGGCGCGCAATCTCGTCATCGGCCAGACTTGCAACATCCCGGAGTATCTCCGCGGTATGTTCGGCAAACTTCGGCGTTGGGCGGCGTACTGATGCAGGTGTGTCTGAGAACTGCCACGGGAAACCCAGCGAAGGGTGTCTTCCAACCCCGGCCGAGTAGTCGATATCTACGAAAAAGTCCCGCTCCACAAACTGAGGGTCAGCAAGGACGTCGGCCATGCTCATCACCGCCCCGGCCGGCACACCCGCTGCCTGTAGGGTGTTCATCGCATCAGCGGAAGAACGTTGGACCGTCCACGACTCCACGATCTCGTCTGTCGCGGAACGGTTTCTGACGCGCCCCTCGGCGGTGGCGAACCGTTCATCTCCCAGCAGGTCGGCGCGTCCGACACACTCCAACAGCGCGTTCCATTCTTCGTCGCTGGTCACCGAAACAGCGATCCAGTTGTCATCTCCCTCGCAGGGAAAGCACCCGTGCGGTGACCACGCGGGGTGGCCGTTCGCGCGAGGACCGGGGGGGTTCCCCGTCTCGGCCAGTTCGATCAACGGCTCCGGCAGCACGAATGTGACCGCTTCGCGTTGGGCGATTTCGATGTGCTGGCCTTCGCCGGTCGCGTCACGATGCCAGAGCGCCGTCAGGATGGCCGAAACGGCAAACAGGGCAACAGTGGGATCGGGATAGAAGATCCCCGTCGACATCGGTGTTTCTGAGTCGTAGCCCGTGATAGCAGCAAGTCCGACAAGGCATTCTTGCTGCGGCCCGAACGCCACGAACCCTCTGTCCGGGCCGGTCGCACCAAACGCCGGCATGGAGACCATCACCAGGTCCGGTTTCACTGTCTTGAGTTGTTCGAAGTCGATGCCAAGTCGCTGCGTTACGCCGACGCTGAAGTTCTCGATCACCACGTCCGCCGATGCGACCAGGGTCTTTAGTAGTTCGACTCCCTGCGCCGCCTTCAGATCGATGGCGATGCTGCGCTTGTTGCGGTTGTATTCGACGAATCTCCCGGCCCGGTTACGCGGTTCATCGCCCGGGTCGTCGTGCGGATACGTGCCCCCGGATGACACATTCGGGTCCGCCGGGCCGCGCTCGGGATCAGGGCGATGCGGACCCTCCACCTTGATGATGTCGGCGCCGAGATCACCGAGCATGCGCGTCGAATAGGGGCCGGACCAGACCTGGGAAAGGTCGACAACGCGTACTCCGTCCAGTGGTCCCATTCTTCTACACGACCTTCATTTCGACCAGCTTGTCGAATTCGGCGACCCCTATGCCGAGTTCATCTACAAACACGTCGCGAGTGTGCTCGCCCAATCCCGGTGCCGGCCGGTTGGTCCAGGCCATGCGCTGGGCCCGGTACGGCCGTGACGGCAAGTCGACCTCGTCCCCGTCGGGCAACCTGGTCTTTTCGAAATAGTCCCGCGCCCGGAGATGCGCGGAGTTGACGACGTCGTTCGCGTCCGCGACATACGCGGCGGCCATTCCCCCGGTCTGAGCGCGCTCGTAGACATCGACCTTGCCATGGCCCATCAGCCAATCGGTGAAGACCGTTTGCAGCATGTCTGCTTTTGCCGCCCTGCCTTCTTCCGTCTCCAGCGCCGGGTCGTCAAGTTCCGGCCGACCGACCATCTTTGAGAAGGGTCGCCACCAATTGCGGTTTCCGCCCCGTCCTCCGACGATCACCCACCCGTCGGCACACCCCCGAAGGCTGCCCGGTACCTCGGCCTTGGGTTCAACCCTGTTTGGGGATTCGCCCGTGTAGGTCTGCCGTTTGAGGGCCGCGCCCGCAACACTGGTCCATGCCTCCAGAATTGAGACATCGACGAACTGCCCGCGCCCTGTTTGCTTGCGGGCCATCAGCGCAGCCATTGCGGCGACGTATCCGTGCAGGCCGCCGTGGACCTGCGCGAAGTGGCCACCCTTTTGTAGCGGAGGTTTGTCCGGCACGCCGGCGAGTTTCAGCTCGCCGCTCATGGCGTGAAGAACGATCTCGGTCGCCGCGAAATCGGCGTACGGGCCGGAACGGCCGAATGGCATAATCGACACGTGGACCAGCCGCGGGAAATTCTTTTGTGCGGCATTGGTCATGTCGGATTCGGGTCCAAGAGCGCCCACGCGCGTGCCGTCGATCAGAACATCCGAAGTGGCCAGCAATTGCGCCAGCAGGCGTGATCCATCGGCGCTATTCGTGTCGAGAGTCACACTGCGCTTCGACATGTTCAGGTAATGAAAATAGCCGGGCGACTGCCCGTAGCGACGCGACTCGGCGTCCGGCCCAGTCTGGCGTTCATCCCCATCGCCGCGGGGCGGCTCGACCTTGATGACGTCTGCGCCCTGGGCGGCGAACATCTTTCCGGCGAACGACTCGGCGATGCCCTGCCCCATCTCCACCACCCGCAGGCCGTCGAGCGCCGGCGTCTCCGGTCCGTTCGAGCGCACTTCTCTAGACCAGACCGAGTTCGGCCGCTTCGGACAGCGTGTTCCTGGCGCGTTCCACGACCGGGACGTCCACCATCGCGCCATCGAGGTCCAGTGAGCCCCGGCCATCCGCCGAGGCCGCGTCCCATGCCGCTATCACGCGCCGTGCATACTCAATTTCGTCCGGCTGCGGGCCGAACATGCGCCGGATCGGCTCGAGTTGCGCCGGGTGAATGGCGAACTTGCCCTTGAAGCCCAACTGCGCGGCCTCGGCGATGTCTGACTCCAGGCCTTCGGAGTCACGGAAGTTCACGTATGGAGTGTCCAGCGGTGTCACACCCGCTGCGTGGGCCGCCAGGGCCACAAGGCCCCGCGGGATTCGCACCTCTTCGCCCGACGACGTGCGCCTGATTCCCACATCTCTCGTGTAGTCTTCCGCCCCGAACGTGATTGCGGCGATCCGTTCCGACGAACAGGCGATGTCGTACGCGTGCTGGACCGCGGCCGCCGTTTCTATCCACAAGACCAGTTTCGTCTGACCGGTTGACAGCCCGGCATTGGTTTCAGCGGCATCCAGCAGGCGGCTGTACTCGGAAATGTCGGCCGGGGAGGTTACCTTGCCCACGCTGATCGCGAACACGTCCGGATGGACGACTGCCGCGATGTCGTCCTCCGCCAGCCCCGTGTCGAGTGAATTCACCCTGACCACGATTCGTTGACCGGCTTTCGCCAGGACAGGGACCATGTCGGCGACCAGGTCACGCGCCGCCGCCTTTTCGGCCATGGGGACCGAGTCTTCGAGATCGGCGACGACAGCGTCGGTAGCGAAATCGGTCGCCTTTTCCAGCATCGACCGGCGGTTGCCTGGAACGAAGATCGGGTTGCGGATTCGTGACTGACCGTTAGCGTTCATCTGGTGCGGCAACCGTGTTCACGTCGCGGCGTGCAGTTCGTCGAGCCAGTCTGTCACCACGGCAATGAACTGCCTGGGATTGTCGCCCGGTACGAGGTGCCCGGCGCGTTCGACCTCCACCAACTTGCAGTCCTGCATGCGGCCCGCCATCTCGGCCGCCGTTTCCTGGGCGAGGATGTCGCTTTCAGCGCCGCGCACCACCAGCGTCGGGCACGATATTCGCTCCAACCGGCGCCACTGTTCATCGGCTGGCACGGCCTCGCGGGGTCGACTCGGGTCCCTGAGCACGCGGTCGTACTTCCAGGTCCACTTGCCGTTTGGGGCCTGCCGGACCTTGTGAATGAGAGTGTCCCGGACCTCCTGCACACTGCGTCGCGGGTTGTATTTGTGGATGCGCTCCACGAATTCTTCCCAGGTGTCCAGTTCGTCCGGCAGCGTGACGAAGTCCATGATCCGCCTGCCGCCTGACTGGCGGGTACGAGGAGCCTTTGGCCAGGTAGGGCCGGAGTCGACGATGACCAACCCGCGCACGTTGTCCGGGCGCCGCGACGCGTACACATACGAACTCCGCCCGCCCATCGACAGGCCGACGAGCGTCACGGGAACGCCGCCGAACTGGTCAATGAACCGGTCGAGGTCGCGTTGTTGGGCGGCTGTCGAGTAATCGGAATCATCCGCCCAGTCGCTGTCGCCGTGCCCGCGTGCATCCAGGCTGATCACCCGGTACTTCTGGCCCAGCGCCAGGGCGGTGTAGTCCCACGAGTGGGCGTTCTGCGCAAACCCGTGCAGCAGCAGGACCGGCGGCGCGTCCGGGGGTCCCCATTCCAGGTAGCTGAGTTCCAGTTCGCCGGTATCGAACCTGCGTTCCGTTGGCGCCAGTTCGTCGGCAAACAGGACTCCGGCCTTGCGCGCCGCTTCGTAGAGTGTGGCCATGGGCAAAATGTATAACGGAAACGGGCGGTAGTCGAACGTTTTCGGCCAATGACCCGGCCTGAAACCATCTGCCCCGTGCAGCGCCCAGCCGGTAAGATCATCATCCGCGCAGGTAACCGCGCCGGGGGGTTACAGATAAGGAATGATGCAACTTGGAAAATGTCGAAGAAAAGCGGTGGGAGTACGAAGCCGTGGAGGTGGGTCAGAAAGGCACGCCCTTCACCGTCGAGGTAACGAACGACCTCATCTCGAAGTACGCGCAACGCGTGCGAAATCCCAACCCGGCATATCAGGTGGAGGACGACCAACTCCTCGCCATGCCCACGATGGTGATCGCAGCCGCGCCGCTGCGCCGCTTCGACGTGGCAGAAGCCAACGGATACGTGGCGCTGGAACTCGTCCAGGACAATCCCCGTCAGACACCGTTTGCCAAATGCGAGGTGCGGTGGCACAGCCCCATGCGCGCAGGCGACACGATAACGAGCTCAGCGAGCGTCATCGACAAGTACGAACGCAGGGGCAGCAAGTTCGTGACGTTCAGGGTAGAAGCCCGCAACCAGCACGACGAGTTGGTGGCCGAATACGACTACACGAGCATCTTCGAATACGCGAAGGGCCAGAAGCACGCGGCCGACCAGGGCAAAGCCACGGAGGTTTCGCCGCAATGACCGACCAGCACGTTACCTACGATTCGATAGCCGTTGGGGACGAGATCCCGTCGTTCGAGACCTATGAGACCCAGGAGACGATAGACAACACACGGATGCCGGAGATCACGGCCAGACCACCGCGGCCGAACATTCACACCGATCCCGACTTCGCCAGGAGGGGGTTGTTTGCCGGTACGGTAAACGGCGGCGTCATCACGATGGCCTACGTCACGACCATGCTGGAACGCTGGTTTCCCGCGGCCAGCTTCTACGAGGGCGGCAGGTTGGAGTTCAAGGCGATCCAGCCTTTCCGGCCGGGCGACACCGTGGTATTCACCGGCGTCGTGACGGGAAAGCGCCGGGTCAACGGCAAGGGTCTCGTCGACTGCGAAATCAAGGGCACGAACCAACTCGGCCAGCTAATGGGTTTCGCCACCGCCACCCTGTCCGTGTAAGTCAGCCCCGCCTTACCTTAGACGGTGTCCAAAAGGCATTGGGATGCGCTGACCCGCGCAACTTCTCTCAGACAATCACTCGTAGGGGCGTCTCTTGTGGGCGCCCGAGTGGGCGGGGCGCGGCAACTCACGCCATGCCACTTCGTGATTGGTCAGGGACTTTTTAGACACCCTCTTAGATGACGCCCCGGTCCCTCAGTGCGGTGAGTTCACTCGCTGACTTACCCAGCAGTTCGGCAAGAATTTCGTCCGTGTGGGCGCCCAGGTCCGGCGGGAGTCTTCGTATATCAGGTGTCCGGCCGTCGATTCGCGCCGCCGCGCCGGGGAACATGTCCAGGTGCGGGTGATCGAGGTGATGCCAGAAGTCGGGCGAAGGCACCTCATCCCTATCCACCACGTCTGAATTCAGCGTCACGGCAGTGGCGGAAACCCCGGCCCGCTGCAAACGGTCGGCCAACTCCCACGCGTCCTGAGGGGCGGTCCACGACGCGATGCAGTCGTCCAACTCCTCGCGCAGACGCAGCCGACCGCTCAGATCGCAAAAACGGATGTCAGTCGTCCAGGCTTCGCCGTTTGCCGCGCTACACAGGTTTTCCCATTCCCGCTCTGTTCCCGCGGCGATCGATACCCAGCGGTCATCTCCCTGGCATGGGTAGACGCCGTGGGGAGATGCGGTAGCGCTCGTGTTGCCGACCGTCGACGCAATCGTGCCGTTGAGCGAATAGTCGAGCAATGCCTCCCCGATCATGTTGACGAGGGCTTCCGCCTGCGAAAGGTCGATGCGTTGGCCGCGGCCGGTCTCCTCGCGCCTGTAGAGGGCCATCGCAATGGCTGCGGCGCCGTGGACGCCTGCGACCGGGTCCGGCCAGATGTTCACCGAGTTCCTGGGCGCGCCGCCTTCGTACCCGGTCATGGACGCCACACCGGCGTAGCCCTCCATGGTGGCGCCGTTGCTGACGTACCTCGAGTGCGGACCGGAACTGCCGAATCCGGGCATGGAGATCACGATGATCCCGGGATTAATCTTCGACACCACGTCGTATCCGAGCCCGAGCCGGTCCAACACCCCAGCCGAGAAGTTGTCCGCTATAACGTCGCAGTGACGGACCAGCTCCTTGAAAATCGACTTCCCCTCGTCGGTCTTGAGGTTCAGGGTCAGAGACCGCTTGGAGCGATTGAGCTTCAGCCAGTTTCGCCCCTTGTTGTAGATCTTTTGCCCGTCCACGTCGTGGTCCACCGAGATCACCCCGCGCCACGCGTCCATCCGCTTCCACCACTCCAGCTTCAGCACGTCGGCGCCCCAGTCGCCCAGGACCATCGTCATCGTAGGGCCTGCCAGCCGATGCGTGAGGTCGAGTATTCGAACGCCTTCGAGCGGCAACCGGCGGAGGCCAGCCGTTCCGTCGCCTTTGGAGCGGCCATCCGGCACGGGCCCCCGGGAAGCGCTGACCAAGCCGTTTTCCCGGCCAAGAACAGGCGCGGCTTCAAGCTGTCCGGCGGGCGATTCACCGAGAATGAAGGGCGGTCCCGGAAAGTCGACCTTGCCGACGCCCGGGACCAACACCTGCCTGAAGAAACCGCGCTCCCTGAAGTGAACGGAATCGACCACGGCCTTGGCGTCGTTGACCCTCGTAAACAGCACCCGCTTGGCCTGGGCCTCGACCTGGGCGTCTTCGCCCCGCTTCGTCGAAAGCCATTCGCGTATCTCTTCCTTCAGAGCGCGTTCGTTGGCGTGGAATGCGGGTTGGGTCGCGAATCGCGGGTCGTCGGCCAGTTCCGGCTTCCCAATCAACTCGGCAATTGCGCCAATCTGAAAGTAGTAAAGCTGTATGGAAACGTGCCCATCGAGGCACGGCATAACAGCCGACGCATGTTCACGCCGTTCATCGGCCGGCTCATCCACCACCGCGGACGAACTGTAGTCGGACATGTGCGTGAAGAACTTCGTTGCCGACTCAACTGTGGATGAGTCGATGTGACAGCCGACTCCGTCCCTGCGCGCCCGAAATGCCGCGAACATCGTCAGCGCGCAGGCGTGGGCGCCGGCCATGTAGTGGGCCTGGTAGCCCCCCGCCTTGAGTGGCGGACGTCCCCGTCCCCCGACGAGCGACATCAGGCCGCTCATGGCGTAAAGGTTCAGTTCCGAAATGCTGTATTCGTAAAACTTGCTGCCGGGCGGCGCAGTCGCGATGGAGGTAACCACCAGCCGCGGGTTCACGGAATGCAGCAAGGCGGGTGACAAGCCAAGCGACCCAAGTTTCCCCGATTCGAAATCCTCGACCAGCACGTCCGAGGCGCCTGCGAGTTCCTGGACTGCGGTCCTGCCGTCCCTGGACTCGATGTCGACTTCGACGCTGCCCTTGTTGGCGTTCAGGTAGGCAAACAGGACTGATTGCTGCCGTCCGTTTTCGTCACTGTAGAACGGCGGCATCGCCCGCAGAGGGTCGCCCTCGCCGGGCCGCTCCACCTTTGTGACTTCGGCGCCGAATATCGCGAGCAGCCTGGTGCAGTAGGCGCCGGCGATGCCGCGCGATAGGTCCAGTACGCGCATTCCGGTCAGCGCAGACGCCGCGATGGGTTCAGCTTTGTTCATATTGGTAGTGACGTAGCAGTCCCCGGCCGCGATCGTGACCCCAGCAGCCTGTCTCAGAAGTCTCCCGGGCTAGTTTGCCTCCTCTCCTGGGGGAGAGGATTGAGGTGAGGGCGAGACGTTGGACAACCGAAATCGTCGTATCGAATGAGGGACTTACGATTTCACGCTATGCCCTCACCCTCACCCTCTCCCGCGAAACGGGAGAGGGGACTATTAAGACAGGCCCCCAGGTACGGGCCTGCAAACTGGCGGCAACAATCCTACGAAATTTTAATCCTTGATGGGATGTTTGCTAGAATCCGCCGACGTTAACACTGGGGGTTACGCAATTGGCTTTCAAATTAGGATATTCGACATACGCGCTCGGAATGGTCGACCCGTTCGAGGCTGTCCGCAAGTGCAGGGAAATCGGCTACGAAGCGATTGAAATATGCGTCAAGGACGAGTGGCCGACGTTCCCGGCAAGGTTCGACAGCGCCCAGCAGAAGAAACTGGGAGACCTCTGCCGCGAGTTGGGATTCCCGTCACCGATTATCTTCGGCAACATCGACGTTTGCGCAGGTGAAGACCAGACGGAAGCGGTGCTGGCGGATGCAAAGGCCAAGTTCGTGCTGGCGCAGAACGTCCACTACGACGACACACCGATCCTCCTGACCACGACCGCCGGCCATGCCGCCATGCCATGGGACGCCGGAGGTAAGGAGCAAACTCGCGATTCGTTCCTGCGCCTCGCCGACGTCGCGGCGGAGTACGACGTCATAATCGCCATCGAGGCTCACGCAGGGACGGACTTCGAGACGCCCGAAAAGGCCGCGTGGGTCATCGAGCAGACGCAACACCCCAACCTCAAGCTCGACCTCGACATCAGCCACTTTTACGTCGAGGGCGCGGAGGTGGTCCATAGCGTCGACGTGTGCGCGCCGCACTCCGTAATGGTCCACATCAAGGACGGTCACAAGGACGAAGATGGGCGTGTTCATTACTGCCTGACCGGCGCGGGCACGATCGACATTCCCCTGTTCATGACGGCGCTCCGGAATAACGGACTCGAAGACATGCCGGTCTACAACGAGGTGAGCATGCAGCAGTCAGGGCAACCGGACTACGATCCCTGGGGTACCGCCCAGTTCTGCTACGACGCGTTGGACAAGGCCAGGAAGGCAGTCGGCTAAACGACCGGACCGCCTGACCGCAGCATCAAAGGCGAACGGCGCCAAATATGCGTCCAATCGGCATCCGCACCATCAACCACCAGGCGATGCCGTTCATGGACAAGGAGCGGGCGCTGGGATTCTGGCGCGACCTGCTTGGACTGAAGCTGGTCCCTTCCCAGGAGGGGCCAGGCGGCGACAATCTGATCTGGCTAGAGGCGGCCGACGGCACGATGGTCCACCTCCTCAGACGGGCCCCGGAAAGTCCGCCCAACCGTCACACCGCCTTCGAGGTGGAGGACTTCGACCACGCGCTCGCGACCATGCGGGAAGCCGGTTTCGAGATAATCAAGGGGCCCCTGGAGCGGGCCGACGGCCAGAGGGCCTTCTACGTTTACGACCCCGAGGGCAACCGCGTGGAATTCACCACCGGTAGCGGACTGAAGGCGTCGGACCGCGCCGTGGACGACAGCGGCTCCACCCTAGTGCCCTGACGCAGGCACCAGCCTGCACCGGACCGGTCTTCACAACACCGCTTCGTTCAGCCTGACTCCGAATCCCGGCTCGTCCGTCAAGTGCACGCGCCCGTCCACGGGCTGAGGCGCGTCGAGCCAGACCACGTCCCTGGGGGCGTTCCTGGGTCCCATCACCATCTCGGCAAGCTGCTCACAACCCGATCCTGCGATGAAGTGGAGTCCCCACGGCTCACCGCCGCGATGCGGCACAACAGGCACACCTGTCTCGTTCGCGAGTTCGAGGATTCTAAGTCCAGCCGTAATCCCGCCGCACCACGTGATGTCCGGCTGCCACACGTCCAACGCGCCGGCGCGGGCGATCTCGCGGAACCCATGGTGCGTGAATTCGTGCTCGCCGCCCGCTATCAACGTCTCACCTACTCTGCCTCTCAAGCCTGCCTGCCCGTCCAGGTGGTCCGGCGTAAGCACGTCTTCGAACCAGTGCACTTTCAGGTGTCGCAACCGCTTGCCCATCTCCAGCGTGACGTCCAATGTCCACGTCATGTACGTGTCGATCATGACCTCCGCATCCGGCCCAAGAACCCTGCGTACGTCGGCCACCTGCTCTTCCGCCCGGTCGTAGTCAGATTCCTTGCCCGCCCAACGATGGGGTATCTTCTGGCCGGTTATGCCAAGCTCGGCATACCAGCGTGAGTCCCCACCGGTCGCATAGACCGGGACCGAGTCCCGGCGCGGCCCGCTGATCAGGTCCCTCACCGGCCGCCCCTCAGCGCGCCCGAGCGCGTCCCACAACGCCAGGTCGATCCCGCTCAGGGCCATGATCGCCACGCCCTTTCGGCCATACGGGATTGATGCCGCGTACAGATCATCCCAGATGGCGGCAATGTCGGCCGGAGATTCGACGCGAGCCCCGACTGCAATCTCGGCCATGTGCCGGTTGACGATTTCGACCGCGGCAATTCCGCCGCCGCCATAGCCAAGCCCGACGGTCCCCACATCGGTCTCAACCCGCACGACGATTTGCCAGAGATGCGTGCGCCAGGACGGCGGCACGTGCCTGTAGCGGGGATAAACGGCCTTTAGGGACGTGATTTTCATCCGATTACCAACCTCCTGGGGTTATGCCGATTAATTATTGACTGGTGTGACCGAGCCGTACACGCCATCGTAGCCGGGTTCGACGTCTACCCGGCCCTCTCGAACGGCCAGTACGGCAAGGGCAAGACGCGTCCCGGAAATGCGTTCGAGACCGTCAAATGGCGCGGTGGTGAGTACGTTCAACTCACCCGCGAACTCGTCCACCAGCGCGTCGTAATGCCGGCCCACCGTCTTCGTGGCGGGACCGACCGACAGGCTGAACGAAAACAGTTCCCGCAGTGGGACGAGCGACCGGAACGGCGGCCGGTGTTCCGGCCCTGTGACCAGTCCATCGCCATCGACAACGGCACAGCCGGGCCTCGCCGCCAACTCTGTAACCCGGTTCAAAACACCAAGCGTAAGCGGCTTGCCACAGGCCGGGCACGTCGACACCTGCCCGTTCCCAACGCCCGGTTCGAACCGCACGCCGCACTTCCGGTGCCCGTCGAAATGGTACTTTCCATGTCCCGGGTGAAACTCGACCGTCTCAACTATGTCCTGGTTACGGACCGCACCGGCGAGAGACGTGAAGTTTGGCTCCGCCCTGAACACGGTCAGTTCACGGCCCATGTTTCGGGCTGAATGGGCGTCCGAAAATGACAAGATCGACCGGGAGTCCACGTCCGGCACCATCCAATTCATGGCGGGGTCGCTCGACAGCCCCGTCTCGATGGCATTGATGCGGTCTGCGGCGTCCCCAAAACACTCCTCAACAGAGTCGAAGCCCGACTTCGAGCCGTACATGCCGTACCACGGAGTCCACACGTGGGCCGGAATGACGAGGCACCGTTCGTCGGCCTCCCACGCAGCACCGGCCATGTCCCTCGCCGACATCTTCAGCATGGGACGGCCGTCGGACGACAGGTTCTGGACCTTGGCAAGTCGCTTGTTTATGTGGTCGACGGCGGCGAAGTCGGGCGCCCAAACAAGCAGATGTACCCGACGGCTCTTCCCGTCGTGGCGCCAGATGCACGAGACCTCCGTGGCGAGCATGAATTTGCCGCCGTGCGCCGTGTACACGCCCTCATCGTATTCAACGAGTTCGGCGCGCATCTCCTCGAGCCACGCCGGGTGCGTGAAGTCGGGCGCGGCAAGCAGGTCGATGCCCTTCGCGCGGCCGGCGTCGGCCAGCGTCAGGAGGTCCAGGGACCGGCTGGTCGCGAGCGAATGGCGGGAGTGGAGATGGAGGTCGGCGACAAGGCGGGAGGATGCCACCCCGCCAGTTTATCCGCGCGCGGCCTCGGCCGACTCGCGCCTCTCGTGTAGCGTCCGCAGCACTTGAACGGAAACCAGGAGGACCGCACCAGCCAGGGCGAACCCGGCCACGGCCACCTGTGCGCCGTACACCTCCGCCAGCGCTCCCACCGCCATTCCGCCAACCGGCTGCATACCAATCACTAGGAAGCGGAGGCTGAGGACGCGGCCCCGCATCCCGTCGGGGACCAGCATTTGAACGCCGGTCATGTTGTTGACCATAAACGCCGTCATCGCCATGGACGTTAGAGTTATCAGCACGATCGAAAGCGGGAACCATGACGACGCCGCGAAGGCGGTCAGCGTCAATGCCGCTACAACCCCGGTCGCGATGGCGACCTTTCTCTGGTCGAGCCCGCCGGCCAGGGTGACGATTCCCAGCGATCCGACCAATGAGCCGAATCCGGCGGCGAGCACGAGGTTACCCAGCGCCGCGGGTCCCACGTTGAGGACCTTCGCCGCGAAGATCGGCATGAGCGCCTGGACGGGACCAATCGTGAAAGTGACTATCAACGCGCCGACCATCATCGTTCGGAGCGCAGTCGAATCGAACGTGAACGCCAGGCCGGACTTCAGCGTGGTCATCATGGGCTCGCGCCGGGTCGCAGCGGACACGCGCCGCGGGCGATGCAGGATGCTGTAGGCAACTATGGCCGGCAACATCATCGCCGCGCTAACGCCAAGCGCCCAATCGGGACCCGCCTTGGCTATGAGGAATCCGGCAATTGAGGCGCCGACGATCTGGGAGGTGCTGTACGTCGTCATCGAGAGTCCGACGGCGGTCCTCAACTGCTCCCGGTGCACAAGTCCACCGACGATCGTCTGCCGCGCCGGCATGGCCAGGGCAAACCCGATGCCGTTCCAGAATGAGATGGCGATCAGGTGCCACGGCGCCAGCATGTCCATCAAGGCCAGCAACGTAACTACCGCGAACCCGGCGAACGTAGAAATGTCCGCCGCGACGATTACCTTCCGCCGGTCCAGCCGGTCGGCGAGCACCCCGCCGAACAACGACAGGAACAGCATCGGCAGCATCATGCCGGCCACGACCATTGCGACGAGGAATGGCGAGCTCGTCAGCCGCTCCATCAGCCAACCCCTGGTCAGGGTCTGCATGGCGAACGCGGTGAAAGTGACGAAGCCGGCCATCCAGTAAAGGCGGAACTGGCCTGACCTGATTACGCCGAGAGGATGGTCTCGGCGTGCGACGCGAGCGCGACGCCCTTTCGATGACACGGCTGTAGTTGTGTTGGGTCCGGTGATCGTAGCCGTGGCGGCATCCCTCATACGTAGACGCTGTTCGAGGGTTCGCCGGCACACCCGGCGCCAGACCCGTCAGCGCTTCGTTGATCCTAGTATCTGCCTACGTTTTTCGTAACTCAAGCGTTTTTCAAGTGAATTTCGGCGAAGTTTGGGGCAAGGCGTAATCACCCGAGGCCTGAGACAAGGCGTGATACTGTTCGCAACATCGTCGATTTTGTCAGTCGGGTCGGAGGAGACGAGTGATGCTGGAACACAAGGGTTACGTGGGGATGATCGCCTTCGACGATGTCGCGGAAGTGCTCTATGCCAAGGTAGTTAACATCGGGCCTTACTCGGTCGCAGAGGCAGAAGCGACAGATATCGAGAGCATAAAGAGAGAGTTCCGCAAGTCCGTCGATTTGTACCTGGATTCATGCGCCGAGGACGGAGTAGAGCCAGTGCCGCCGACGGAGGCGCCAGTAGAGTCCCAAGCAACTGCCGGATAGCTCAGTTACCCTTGGGCAGGCGACTCGTCGCAGCCCCACCAACTCTGCCCACTCCCTCACGCGTATAAAATCAAAACAACGGGGCGTGGCGCAGCGGAAGCGCACCTGCTTTGGGAGCAGGGGGTCGTGGGTTCGATTCCCGCCGCCCCGACCAATCCCTTCACGATGGCCCACGCGGATGAGCCGCGTTCAAGCGTTCGGAGCGGTCCCCGAAAACTCCTTGCCCAGTTCGACGAAGAATTCCAGTGAATCGGGGTTCGACATCGCATCGCGGTTGATGACCTTCCCCGCTGCGGCCCCCGTGATGATCCGCTTGACCGGCACTTCCAGCTTCTTGTCATTCAACGTCTTCGGCACCTCGGGTATGGCGTAAATCCGGTCCGGCGAGTGCCTGGGCGACAGTAACCGGCGAAGCCTGGCCTTGACGCGGTCCTGCAAATCATCGTCGAGTTCCGCGCCTTCGCTCAGTCGCAGGAACAGCAGCAGTTGCCCCTGTTCGCCCGGGAGGCCGGTATCGATGACGAGGCTGTCCTGTATCTCGTCCATCTCTTCGACGACCCTGTAAAACTCGCTCGTCCCCAGGCGCACCCCGCTCCTGTTGAGCGTGGAGTCGGAGCGTCCGTAGACCACGAATGTCCCGCGCTCCGTCTTTTTGACCCAGTCTCCGTGCCGCCATGCGCCCGGGAAGTCCTCGTAGTAGCTTTCCTGGTACCGCTCGCCGTCGGGATCGTTCCAGAAGAAAAGGGGCATGGAGGGCAGGGGCTCGGTCAGGACAAGCTCGCCCACCTCGTTCGTCACGGGTTTGCCGCCGGGATCGAACGCCTCGACCTTGCTTCCGAGGCACGCCGCCTGTATCTCACCGGCGTGGACCGGCAACAGCGGGACGGGACCGATGAACCCCGTACACACATCCGTCCCGCCGCAGAACGACCCCACGTGAACGTCCGACCCTATGTGGTCGTAGATCCACTGGAAGCCCTCGGGCGACAACGGCGCGGCCGTGGACCCCACACCCTTGATCCGGTGGAGGTCGAACTCCTTCCCCGGCCGTATCCCTTCCTTCATGCAGGCGTGGATGAACGGCGCGCTCGTGCCGAAGTACGTCGACTTAGTCTCTTCGGCGAGGTCCCACAGGTTGCGCATGTCCGGGTACACCGGGTTGCCGTCGTACAGCACGACAGTCATCCCAAGCATCAGGCCGCTGACGTCGAAGTTCCACATCATCCAACCGGTGGTGCTGAACCACAGCATCGTGTCGTCGCTGCCGAGATTGAACTGCAACGACTGGCACTTGATGTGTTCCAGGATCACTCCGCCGTGTCCATGCACTATCGGCTTGGGCAGGCCGGTCGTGCCGGATGAAAACAGCACCCAGAGAGGGTGACCAAAGGGCACGGGTTCGAAGTCGATTTCCGTTGCGTCCCGCTCGGCGTCGCGCCAGTACACGGCGTTCTGCAGGCCGTCGAGGGGAGGCTGTTCAAATAGATACGGGATGACGACCAGGTGCTCCACCGACGGAATCTGGCTCTGGATCTCCGCGGCCTGTTCCAGGCGCGAAAAGTCCCTCCCGCTGAACCGGTAGCCGTCCGCGGCAAACAGTACCTTTGGGGCAATTTGCTGTAGTCGCTCCACGACGCTGCGAATCCCGAACTCGGGCGCGCAGGTCGCCCAGATCGCGCCGATGCTCGTCGCGGCCAGGCACGCTATCGCCGTCTCCGGAATGTTCGGCGAGTACGCGGCGACACGATCGCCCTTTCGCACGCCCATGGTCCGCAGTCCGGCTGCCATGCGCGCGACCTGGTCGTGTACCTCCCGGTACGTCATGACGCTCGTTGGGCGGATCTCGGACTTTGAGATGAAAGCGGGATGGTCATCCCGTCGCCGCAGCACGTGCTCCGCGTAGTTGAGCGTGGCGCCCGGGAACCATTCGCCGGGCATGCGCCGCTCGGTCAGGACCCGCGAGTGGGAGCTGTGCGAAATGACCTCGAAGTAGTCCCAGATCCCTTGCCAGAAAGCCTCGAGATCGTCGACCGACCAGTGGAGCAATTCATCGTACGTCTCAAACTGAAGGTCGCGTGTCTCACCCAGCCATTCCATGAACTTGGCGACGTTCGAATTGGACCTAAGTTCTTCGGTAGGTTCCCAGAGTAAGGTCCCTTCCTTGACCGGTCCGGGGGCGCTGTCCTGGTTCATTCAGCCAAGTCCCTTCTATCCACTGGTCATTCCCTTGAAATCAGTCCCGTAATGCGGCACACCGGCTACGTAAGCACAAGTGGTCTACACCGGTCCAACTTCTTCACCGAACCGCTCCATGATCAACGCCGCGTGCTTCGCGCCGAGCAAGAAGTCTTCAACGGTGATGTTCTCATTAGGCGCGTGAATCTTATGGGAAGGGTGGTCGATTCCGCTCGTAGAGATCGGAATTCCCAGCGTCACGCCGAAGTCGTACCAGGGGCCGGTTCCGGGCATATTAGGTGCGATGACCGGCTTGCGGCCGTATATCTCCTCCGCGGTCGCCGCGACCAGTTGCACCCACGGGGAGTCGATGTCGGTGCGCGCCGGGTTCACCGCGCCCATCAGGACGATTTCGACGTCATCGAATCCCTGCGCATCCAGGTGCGCCCGGACCTTGTCGAATATGTCGCGCGGCCGCATGTCCGGCACAAGCCGGAAGTCCATCTTGGCCGACGCCTCCGCCGGCAAGACCGTCTTCATCCCCTCACCTGTGTACCCCGACAACATTCCGGCGATGTTCGCGGTCGGGTCGAAAAGCAGGTTGGTCTTCAGTTCGTCCCCCTCCACGTCTCCCACGAACGAGTCCGCGCCGAATGTCACCTTCCAGCTTGGACCCTCGTCCGGCAGACTTGCCGTTGCGGCCTGCTCCTTGGAGGTGGCGGGTTTTACGTCATCGTAGAACCCGGGAACCAGGATCCGACCATCCACGTCCCTGATGGCCGCTAGCGCATGGACCAGCCGCCATGGCGCGGAGGGCAAAATCGCGGCAAAGGAAGAATGGGCGTCCCCGCTCAGTTGCCGCGCCCGCATGTCGATCGTGAGGATACCCTTCAACCCCTGGTACAGGAACGGGTCGTTGTTGAGGTTGCGTCCTCCGCCCTCCCAGATGCACGCGTCGGCTTTGAAATCGTCGCCGCGCTCCGCGATGACCGGCCGGAGGTTACGGCTGCCGATCTCCTCTTCCCCTTCGGCGAACAACTTCAATTTGCATGGAAGCTCACCGCGGACATCCCGGAACGCCTTGATCGCGGCGAGGCGCGCCACGATATTCCCCTTGTCGTCCGACATGCCTCGGCCGTACAGCCGGTCGCCGCGGCGCTCGGGTTCGAACGGGTCCGACTCCCACAATTCCAGCGGGTCCGTCGGTTGCACGTCGTAGTGCGTGTAAAACAGCAGCGTCTTTTCTGATGCGCCGTCCGATGTGCCCAACACCACCGGATTGCCGTCGTTGGGAACGGGAATGATCTCGACGTCCAGCCCGGCCGACTCGAACATCTGCCTGACCAGGCCCGGCGCCTTGTCGAACCCGATGCCCTGCGCCGAGATGCTCGGCTGCCGTACGAGGTCCATGAGCATCGCTATGCTCTCGTCGATGTGATCCTCTATATGGGCGTATATATCCTGCATGGGCGCTCCCCGTAAGTTGGTTGACTCTGCGCTTGATGGTAGCGTTTGCTGACCAGGTGAATTATCAGGCAAGGCGCTAATGATTATCGACACGCACGCACATATCTACTCCGAAGACCTCGAAACCTACCCCACCATCGACGATCCGCTGCGTCCTCCGCCCGGCACTGGAACTCCGGAGGGCCTGCAGGAAGCCATGCGGTCGTCCGGCGTCGACCGCGCAATGCTGGTCCAGACCAGCACCTTCTACGGATGGGACAACACCTTCGTGCGAGACACCGGCGCGGTAGCCGGCGACTGGGCCCGGTCTGTCGTGACGCTGGACCCGGAAAACCCGCACAGCCCTGATGTCCTCTATGCCCTGTTCGAGAGAGCAAACGCGCGTGCATTGAGGACCTACCCGGTGGGCCACCGCGACTACGACCATCCCGGCAACCGGCGACTGATTGCAGCCGCACGGGACCTTGGAATGACCGTCAACGCCCTCCTTGGAGAAGTCCGCTCGGCAAGCGAACTGGCGACGATGCTGGCGGACTTCCCGGACTGCAATTTCGTGCTCGATCACTGCCTCGCACTGGAAATCGGGCCCGATTTCGAGGCCAAGCTGAGCAGCGTAATCGAATTGGCCTCATTTTCCAACCTGCACGCCAAGCTCACGTTTCTGCCCACGGGAACGCGCGAGCCATTCCCGTTCCCGGACATGCATGGCGGGTGCCGGCGCATCATCGACGCCTACGGGCCCGACCGCTGCGTGTGGGGCTCCGACTACCCCACGGAACTATGGTGCCCGAACGTGACCTATGCCCAGCACTTGGAACTGTTCCAGGAACACCTGGGCCTGTCCGAATCGGAGCAGCAGGCCATCCTCGGCGGTACCGCCGAGCTGCTGTGGTTCGGTTAGCGCCGTAACGTAACCGAGGCCGCCGTCCCTATTCCTCCACCGGGGTCCCGCAGGTCAGCAGGCCGCCGTCCACGGTGATCGTCTGCCCATTGACGTAACTACCCAGGTCTGAGGCCAGGAAGATCGCCGCCCCTGCGATGTCGCCCGGCACACCTCCACGCCTGCTGGGGATCGCGGGCAATGCGTAGTTTGCGTGCTGCCCGCGGGTCGGTTCTTCCTCCGGCGAAAGGACGCGCGAATCTATATATCCGGGCGCGATGCAGTTGGAGTTGATGCCGGTGCCGGCGAGGTCGAGCGCCATGCTGAGGACCATACGGTTGAGACCCGCCTTGGCGATGCCGTAGATGGCATCCTCAGGCCAGGCGCGAAGGCTGTGTACGCTGCTGATCGAGATGATGCTGCCGCCGCTGCCCTGGGCGATCATCTCCCTGGCGGCCCGCTGTGAACAGAACACGTACCCCTTGAGCGCGTTGCCGATTTGGAAGTCCCACATCTCCTCGGTGATTTCAGTGAACGTGGCATTGTCCCCTGAGACCGCGTTGTTCACCAGCACGTCTATCCGCCCGTGTTCGGCGACGAATTCATCGAACATGCGAGTGCGGTCGGCGGCGCTGCTGATGTCGGCCAGGTGCCATGACGCCTTGCGCCCCAGGCCTTCTATGCCCGCAATGGTCTTATCCGCCTCGGAGTCGCGCTCGATGTCGTTGATTCCAATGTCGGCGCCCTGTGCGGCAAAAGCGGTTGCAATGCCCGCGCCAATCCCCCGTCGCGATCCGGTGATTAACGCCTTCTTTCCTTCCAACAGTCCCATCTGATTCCTCCCAATACTGTCCAGAGTTTTCGTTACCTTAGTTCGCCGCCCGAGGCGATCATTCCGCCGTCGACCAACAGCGTTTCCCCGTTGACGTAGCCGCCCATGCCGGAGCAAAGGAAGACGACCGCGCCCGCGATGTCGCTGGGCACGCCGCCGTGGCGCGCCGGTATGCGGGCCTTGATCCCTGGCCGGTCCTTCATATCATCCGGCGGCGGTTCCAGGCCGGTCTCCGGCAGGCTGTTGTCGATGTAGCCGGGCGCGATGCAGTTGGTGTTGACCCCCGTGCCAGCGAGGTCCACGGCCAGACCTTTGACCATCCGGCGCAGCCCCGCCTTGGCGATGCCGTACGCGGTCCAGTCCGTCCAGGCACGAAACGCGTGAACGCTGGAAAGGCAGACGATGCTCCCGCCGCTGCCCTGCCTGACCATCTCCCTCGCCGCCCGTTGAGACGCGAAGAAGTAGCCCTTCAGCGACAGGTCCATCACCTGGTCCCAGAACTCCTCATCCGTTTCGAATAACGGCCTCGACTGGGGCTGGAATATGGCGTTGTTGACCAGGATGTCGATCCTGCCATGCACGTCGAGGAAGGAGTCGATCATCCCGTCGATTTCGGTCAATCTGCTGACGTCGGCAATATGCACGGAAGCCGCGCTACCGCGTTCTTTTGCAAGGGCCGCTGTCTGACGGGTGACCTCGTCATCGAGAATGTCATTCACGCCGACATCCGCGCCCTCTGCGGCCAAGCGCACGGCGATGCCCCGTCCGATCCCCTTCCTGGCCCCTGTAACCAGCGCCTTCTTTCCGTCCAGCAGTCCCATGTCCAATCCTCATGATCAATACGTGCGTGTCGGATTCTCCCGGCGCCGCATCCTATCAGGCTCGCCGCCGGACATCCCAACGCCGGATCTCTCAGTGGACGGCTAGTTGTTCCCGCGCCGCTTCCAGGGCGCGGGCCTTGGCGTCTTCGATGTCCGGCAGTTCGAATTCACAGGGTTGGCCTGCAAGTGCCGGACTTGCAAACACGAGCACAGCCCGGACCATGCGGGCAGACTTGGCCTTGTCCACAACCGCCGCGTAGGCGCCGATCTGCGCCAGGTAAGGCCCGGCCATTTCCGCCAATGTCCGGCCGCGCACGGCGTCGGTCTTGTAGTCGACGATCACCAATTCGCCGGGCGCTGATTCAAAAACGAGGTCGATTACCCCTTCAAGTGACTTCCCCTGCCCCACGCCTGCTGCGACCGGCGTCTCCCGCCAATACCGTCCGGATTCGACGGCCTCCCTGACCACGTCCGAAGCGAGTATCGCTTTGGCCAGGCCGGCCACATCGTCCGCGAACTCCGTCACGCCGTGTGCCGCCGCCTGTACCCTGGCAAGCTCGACCAGTCCTTCGCCAGATTCCAGGTCGATCTCCTGCAGCACGGCGTGCACCGCAGAGCCCAGGTTCGTAGCAGCCCGACCCTTGCGCCACGGTTCCAGGCCGTACGTGTCCGACGACTCCTTTTGCGGAGGCAAGGGTTGTTCGCGTGCCTTCAGCGACGTGGCAGTTACCGACTGCCGTACGCCCGACGCGGCAACAGCGGCTGCGATTTCAGATGCCCAGGTTTCCTTTCCGGCACTGTCACCCCAGGGATTGACGACCGGCTGTTTGGCAGCCGTAACCACGCCTCCGGTTGGCGTGTACCGCTCGCCCAGCCCGGAGGTTTCGCCCACGAATCCGGCGAGTTTCGCGGCGAGCGTGGACTTGTCGCGGCTTTTTCGATACAGGCTCACGAAGAGGTGGTCGCGGGCGCGTGTCGCAGCCACGTACATCAACCGGACATCTTCAGCGATTCCGATTTCCCTTTTCTCCTCCTCGATAAGCCCATATCCGTCGGTTTCGAATCTCGAATCCTTGCCTCCCAGGCCGATCGCCGCGGTAGCCAACGCCCCTGGACCGGTGCGAAAAACAGCCTCATCCCGGCGGTTAATGGGCGTTGTGTTCAGCCCCGTAATGACCACACCCGGAAATTCGAGACCCTTGGCGCCATGAATAGTCATGACGCGCACCGCATCGTTCCCGATGATCGAAGGGGCGCTCTCTATCATGCTCTCGCCCACGGACTGCCGGACGCGGAGCCAATCGACGAACTCCCGCAGGGAATGACGGCCGGAGTCTTGGACCGAGCGCGCCATTTCAAGGACCAGGTCGATTCGCCGGTGACGTTGGCTCCAGTCCTCCCCGAGAGCCGCGACTTCTCTCACCATGCGGTCCCTGACGAAGGTCTCGATCAACTCCGGGGTGGTCGCCTGGTTCCGCATCTGGTGATATCCGGCCAGTTCGTTCAGGCACTTTCCCACGTACAGGTCTTCGTCCGGGAGGGGGTCGACATAGTCGAATCGGTGGCCGGCCTGCGCCCATTCCCAGAGGTCAACGTCGCTGCATCCGAACGCCGGAGATCGAAGGGCGCCTACAATGGCCACCTGGTCGGTCGGATCGTCGATCGCCGACAGGCAGTTCAACGTGTCGCGGATTTCCTGCGTCTGGAACAGTCGCGACTCTCCCTGCACCAGGAATGGGATGCCAGCATCTCCAAGGGCCCGTTCGAGGACCGGGAGGGCCGTCCGGCGCGGCATGAGAATGCACAGGTCTCCGAATGAAGACTTGCGGATCTTCCCGTTCTCGTCCTCGTCACTTACGCAATACATGCCCGCGCCGAACTCGGTAGCCACCCTGGCTATCGCCCCCGCCTCTTCGAAGCGGACCTCGTCAACCGAATTCACGTCGACTTCGCCCCCAAGGATGCGCACGCGATCGGGCTGGACCTGGGAGCCGGGTCCAGTGCCGTCGGTCAGTCCCGGTTCCAGGTCCACGTACGGGGCCTGGAAGAGTTGGTCCTCGGCCATCCACTTCCTGAAGACGTGATTCACCCACGCAAGGATGGCGCGGCGTGACCGGAAGTTGGCGGTCAATCCTGCTTCTTCGATAGTCGCAGACTCCCGAAACCGCTCGGTCATCTGCACATCAGCGCGCCTGAACGCGTAAATCGACTGCTTGGGATCGCCCACGACAAACAGAGAGCCCGGCGCGAATTTCCCACTAGCGTCCCGTCCGGCCAGCCGTTGCACGATCTGTACCTGCAATGGGTCTGTGTCCTGGAACTCATCCACAAACAGGCGCTTGTACTGGCCCTGGAATCGCCGCAGCGCTTCGGGGTCGTCCCGCAGCATGTTGCGGGCCCAGACGAGCAGATCATGGAAAGTCGCCTTACCTGTCCGCCGCCGTTCCTCTACCTGCCCCATCACCATCTGTGCGACCGATGAGGCCAATTGCCCGACAACGACTGTTCGATTCTCAGCGAGCCACTGCAGAAGGTAGTCCTGGAGGTCCGCGAGCCCATCACGAAGGTCCTCAAGAGCCGACCTCCCCTCATCGCCCGGCCATTTCGTCATGCTGCCCAGCCGCCTCGTCGAGCGCCCTAGAGTCTCTTCGCCTGCCAGCAACTCCTCAACTCTTTCGGGGCTGCCAGACAGTTCGGTCACTTGCCTCATAAGGGGCAGCGTGTTTCGTGTGACGTGGACGAACAATTTGTCTTCGTGATCGTCGCAAAACTCGACTAACCGGTCCCAACTTCCCAACAACGATTCCAGGCGACCGACGTCTATGGGTTCCGCGTCGCTACTCGACAGGAACGCGTCCGGATCGATCAGATCGTGGTTTTTGTCCAGTTCCCATGCGACCGTTTTGAGCTTTCCCATCGGGTCGACAAGTCCGAGCCGGGACGCCTTTTCGAGGGCCGAAACGAAGTCCTGATCGGCAAGGACCCTTTCGAGCCAGGCGACCCATGCGTTGTCGAAATTCAGCCGCGCTTCGGATTCGTCCATCACATCGAGCACGAGTGGGAGCCCGGCGTTGAGCGGCATCTCCGACAGCATGGACCTGGCGAACCCATGAATCGTCTGAATGGCGGCGAAGTCGATGTCCCTGAGGGCCGCTTCCAGCCGGTCTCCCTCCACCTGCGAAGGGCTGCCATTGATGAGATCTTCTTCGAACCGGGCGCGAATCCGCTGCACGAGTTCGGACGCCGCGTCTTCTGTGAATGTAATGGCGGCAATGTCGCCGATGTTGGCTCTACCGGTCTTGATCGTGTTGAACAGTCGTTCCACCAGGACGCTCGTCTTCCCGGTACCCGCACCGGCCACGACAAACAGGTTGAGGTCCAGCAACTCCTTGATCCTGTCCCGTTCTTGCTGGTCGGAAACCCTCATTCGGAAAGCCTCCGGTACGGCTCCAGGCCGGGGCCCGCGCGCTTCAGGTCCCACGTGGCCATGCGGTCAGCCGGGCACACTGCGTCGTACGGGCACCACCGGCAGTTTTCCAGTGTTGTCTTGCCTTCCCACCAGCCCGGTCTGCCCCGCGGCGCAGGCGGAAAAACGCCGTCCTTGATACCGCCCGCGATAGTTGACACAACCCTTTCAAACTGCTCCCCCGAATTGGGCTGGTCCGCCAAATCCGGCTTCAGCACGCCCCCACCCTTCTCGAAAACGAACCAGTAAGCGGCCCGTACGTCTGGCTCGCCGGACTCAGGGTGTTCAATGGCCGACGCCGCCCTTGTGTACAGCGGCAATTGAAGTCGCCGTCCTTCCTTGACCGGGTCGTCTTCCAGGCCGCCGTAGCTGCCGGAACTGCCGGTCTTGTAGTCAAACACGATGACTCGACGCCCGTCGTCTGACCTGTCGATACGGTCGACTTTTCCTCTGAACAGTACGGTTGCACCGTCGACAGTCGGGACAGCCACCGCCGGCGCAGTCGAACTGCCAAAACCGAAGTCAAACTCGGCTTCGAAAGGCTTCACACCCCATTCGGTCATCATCTCCGACTCGGCCGACAACCAACGTTCCAGTTTTCGCACCACCGAGTCGCGTTCCATGGCCAGCAATGCGGGAGGCACGGATGACCCGTCCCCTTCGAACTCGTCGAAGGCCTCTGCCGTCAATGTCTTGAGCAGGTCCAACTGCTCCGTCCGCCCGTCGACCTGTTGCTTGGCGCGCTCCAATACGAAGTGCTCCAGGACATGGTGAACAATGGACCCTCGTTCGAGCGGCGTAATTCCCGGTTCGTCCTCAGGGCGTTCGGTCGGCGCCACTCCAGCGACATACCCGAGGAAGTACTGGTACGGGCAGTTGGCCCAGGACTCCAGTCGTGACGCCGAAACTATGCCGAGGTCGGCTCTGGTCGATCCGTATGCAGTCAGGTTCCCATCGAACACTGTCCACGCGCTGGCCTGCCTCGAATCTTCAAGGGCCAGGGCCCTGGTTACGGGTGAATCGGGACCGGACGCGAGAAAGTGATCGCCTCGCGCCCCTGACGAGCCACGCCACGCGTCCGCGGACTTCAAGGTGTACTCGTGCCTGCTGGCGGGGAAGAAAATGTCCTCGTGGGCAGGCGCCTCGTCCGGCAGGATAACCACCGGATTACCGGGACTGGCCGAGACCAGGTCTTTCGGCTGCAGCAATTGGTTACCGGTAACCTCACGCGCGGCCTCCAGGAACCAGCGCGAAGGCCAGGTTCCGCGACGCGCGCCCGCTTCACCGCGAGGCCAGTAGAGATGCTGCTCCGGCGCGGTATGGCGTGCAACCAGGAATGTCCGGTGTTCGAGTTGGGCTCTGCGCTGGCGGTCCGGCATCGCCTCGCCGGAGGGGTCCAGTTTCGCCTTTACAGGGTCGGGCAGGAGAGGGTCGTCACGGTCGCGGCTCGGGAACGACCCCTCGCTCATCCCGACAATGTGGACCACATCGAACTCGCACCCGGCCGCCATGTTCAGCGGTGCAACGAAAACACCACGCCCGAGTCGGCGCAAGCTGCCCTTCCTGCGGTCAAGTTCATCACGGACCAACGCGGAAAAGTGTTCGAGGTCCACGGTTTCGCCAGTTGGGAATTCCACCCCTTCCATCTCATCGAGAAGCGCCTCGATTCGTTCGGCGACCTGGCTGGGCGTTCCTGTACTCAGCAGGTAGGAGTCCCAAAGGCCGCGTAACCAATTTGCGTACGTACGCAGGTCGGCCCGCCCCATTGCCGGCGCGCGGTCCGCCAGGCCTTCCGCGAAGTCGAGCAAAGCCTCCGCATGTTCAGCCTGCGCCCGTTGGGCCGCCGCTCGTATTTCGTGCAAGTCGTCTGAATCTGAAATGTTGTCCGCGTATGCCCTCTTGCTGCGCGCATACCGACCCAGCCGCGCTTTGAATCCGGAGAGCCCGGCGGTGACCGACGCGCTCCGTGAAATTTCGTCCCACCGCGCGGCCGGCACTTCCTGATCGGTGTCAGGAAATGCGACAGGGGCCGACGTCAGCCACTTCGCAAAGTCCTGCCGCGTCCATCCACCCTCCTGGTGGGCCAGAAACAGGTCCAGCAGTCCCGTGACGAACCGCCCTTCCGGTGAACTGGAGTCTGGAACTGGGTCTGGACCGGAAACCGGCACACCGGCCAATTTCAGGGCTTCTTCTACGCGATCGCCGTACGAGTAGTCGTCGAAGAGGACCGCCATCCGGTATAGCGGAGTGCCGTCTTCTTTGGCGCGTCGTACAACGTCCCGTACGACATGCCGCACCTCGCTTGCCCGGTCAGGCGCGCTGATCAGCTTCACTGCGGAATCCGCAGGCCCCTCACCCGTTGAGGAGCGTGACGGTCCATCACCCCGGACGTTGACGCCCACGAGCCGGTCCGCTTCTTCAACGCCCGTCTGCACGGCAAGCACCGATGCGCCCGGGACGCGGCCAAGCGCCCGGTCGAGCGGGGCAAACTGCGCGGGGGCAGTCTCGAAACGCAACAAGATCAGCTTGCCGAGTTTGGATGCCGGGTAGTCGCCCGTTTCCAAGGCGCGCGCCGCTGCCCGCGCCACCTCCACCTGTTCGCGCCAGCGACCGCGTGACACCCGGTACGCCTGGTAAACGGCGGCTACTTCACGGACCAGTTCCCCCTCTCCCTGGAGCACAGGCGCAGGGTCCTGGCCTGACGTATCCAGTTGTCGAAACGTATGGCGCAACGCGGAGTGCAGCGAAGGATGCGAACGGATTGGTCCAAGTCGACTGCCGCGAGGCGCCGACATTGCAGCCGAGTACACGAGCGCGGCGGCCTGCAGCCGGGTCAGCGGCGGTCGCCCGACACGCGACCCGCCGATCCTCTCGGCGAGGTCGTCCAGCCGCGTGAGGTTTACGTTGAAATACCCCTCGGGCGCAAGCCTCCTTCGCATGTAGAAGGAGCTGTAGTTCGACGGGACCACGACCGTGATCAGACCGAACGGGTCGTCGGTCCGATACGCCCGGACCAACTCCTGGACACGATCAAAAACTGCGGCGCCCGCGCGTACCGCCTCAACGCCGGGCTGGTCTTCGGTGTCCTGGTTCATACTGTTTGCTGGAAGGGCGTTCAATTGCTCCCTGAAAATCGGGAGACCTGGCGCATCTGAAGTGGACTATCCGTGAACACGGCGCCCCGTGGTTTTCGACCGAAAGAGAAACGATGGCGCCCCCGGTGAGGATCGAACTCACGCACCCGGCTTCGGAGACCGGTGCTCTGTCCACTGAGCTACGGGGGCGGTCACGCCAATTGTAGTTAACTGGGGCGCGGTCGGGTCTGCTTATGGCAGTGATGCGTGACCGTCGTCGGCCCGTGATGCCGGGCTTTCTGGTGAGTCGGCTACGTCATCAGAGCGTAGGCCGCTGCCGCCCTTGAATGCGCGCACGAGCAGCAGCGGCGCTACTACAGTTGTGACTACCGTCATGACAATGGCGACGGCGAATACGTCTCGGCCGATCACGCCGCTCGCAAGGCCGATCCCGGCCACGATCAAGGCGACTTCACCCCGCGGCAACATCCCCAGGGCGACACGCCAGGACCCGATCCGGTTGAAGCCGACAAACAAAGCCGGCAGGCCGGATCCCCCCAGCTTGCTTATGACGGCGAATACGGAGAGCACGGCAGCAAACAACAGCGTCTTGCCCAGGGAATGTTCCGATCCCTCGCCGCCGAAAGCCGTGAAGTCAACCTGCATACCGATCACGACGAAGAAGGCCGGCACAACGAAGTAGTTGATCTGCCGCATGGGCCTCGCGACAAGGTGTTTGAGGTCGGTACCAGAAAGGGCGAGCCCCAGGGAATAGGACCCGATGATCATTGCGAGGCCGAAATACACCTCCGCAACTCCCGCCGCAAGCAATCCCAACGCCATCGCGATGCCAAGCACGGCGCCGGGGCTCTTGAACCAGAACGCAAAATTGGAGATGTACCTGGACAGCAGGCTGCCGACGATCGTGAGGCCGAGCCAGAACCCCACCGCCTTGGCAAATATAACCGCGATGCCGCTCGCTGAAATTGCGCCTTCCTGCCCGATGCCCACGACGATGGCCAGGATGATTATTCCGAGGACGTCGTCCACCACTGCGCCGGCAAGAACGGTGACCCCTTCCGGCGTGTCCAACTTGCCGATGTCGGACAGCACACGCGCCGTGATGCCGACGGACGTGGCGGTCATGATCGCTCCCACGAACAGGGCTGGCAGGAGGTCCTGGGTGGAATCGAAACTGGCGAATCCGAGCCACACGGTGGCGAAAAAGCCCAGGAGAAACGGGACTATTACTCCACCTGCCGCTACGACCGTAGCCGGACGGGCATAACGAATGAACTGCTGACGGTCCGTTTCGAGCCCCGCCTCGAACAGGAGGATTACTGCCGCAATCTGCGCGAAGAAGAACAGTTCCGGCGCCACCGGCAATGCTCCGGCGGCGGCCTCTTCTACCTCGAAGAGTGTTCCTATCCCGGGGAGTGTGATCAGCCCGCCGAGTGCAAATGGGCTGATGGCGATACCGGCGCAAAGTTCGCCCAGGACTGCCGGTACCTTGAAGAAGCGCTCGGCGATCTCGCCGCCAAACTTCGCCGCCAACAGTATGATCGCCAGCAGGACGGCCAACTCGGCGACCAGGTGAAGCGGGTTATGGTGCTCCATCTGTTCTCAATTCACAAAAAGGCCGCACACCGTTCGTGCACGACTCGTTTGGCAAATCCGTCCCGGCCCCAGCCGGTACGGCAACGGCAAATCGGTAAATTGTCACAGTGGGGCAAGCACCTTGTCAGGCTTCCAACCGCCGCGGGACGGATCACAAGACAACAGGGCAATTATGTCTCCGCCGCGGCTGTAAGCGCGCACCTGTTCACCATGAGTTGCCGGCTCGAAACGCGACAACGGAATTGGGCGGCCATTTTGGCACATCTCCTGCATCATCGGGTCGAGTACTACCGAACGCAGGTGGTACAGGGTCCAGTCGATGGGAAACAGGAAGTCCTGCCACCCTTCATTTTCCACGGCGGATTCCAACTCGCCAATCTTGATCGCGCCGGCCAAATCGAATTTTCCCGCCCTCGTCCGCTGCAACGCAGAGAGATGAGCGGCCCCTCCCAGGGCTTCTCCCAGGTCATTGGCCAGAGACCTGGCGTAGAACCCGTGTCCGCAGGTCAATTCGAGGTCGAATTCCGGCGAAGTCCACCTCGTCAACTCAAGCCGTTCCACCTCTACCTGGCGCGACTTACGCTCGACCTCAACACCGGCCCGCGCCAGGTTGTACAGCCGTTGACCGTTGTGCTTCACCGCGCTGTACATCGGCGGGACCTGCGTGATGATGCCGCGGAATTGGGTTAACGCCTTTTCAACAGTCTCCCGGTCGATATCCGACGGGTCAGATTCCTTGACCGTCTCTCCTTCGGAGTCATAGGTGTCGGTTGCTGTGCCCAGCTTTACCGTCAACCGGTATGCCTTTTTGCCCAACAGGATCGAGTCTGCGAATCTCGTCGCCGGTCCGATACACAGGGGCAGGACTCCCGTGGCGACCGGGTCCAGCGTTCCGCCGTGTCCGATCTTCTTGACCCTGGTGAGGGACTTGACCTTGCGAACAACGTCGGTTGAGGTCCAGTCAGACTCCTTGTCGATGTTGAGGAACCCACCGACGGCGGTCCTTGCGCGCTGTGGATTCCTGATCACAGAGCCGACCCCTGCGCGGCCCTGCGCGAGTCTTCTTCCTTGACCTTGTCGATCAGGGCCAGCATTTCGGCGCCGTCTTCGATCGTGAAATCAGCAAGAAACTCCAGTGCCGGAACCCTGCGCATCCGGACCCGTCTCATGACAAGGTTCCTGAGCCTGCCTGAAGCCGACCTCAGCGCGTCCAGGCTCATCTGCCTGGCCTGTTCGTCCCCCATCACGCTCACGTAGATCCGGGCTCTGGCGAGGTCGGGTGCGCAGTCGACGCTGGTGATAGAGGTCAGGTCTGCGAGGCGCGGATCTGAGATTTCCTCCGCGATGAGGCTGCCCAACTCCTTGCGCAACGTGAAGTTGACGCGTTCCATTCGCCTCGTCATGGGGATTGCAGGGTCCTGTAGAAATCAGGTGTTCAGCGCTTGAGCACCTGGATCTCGTACGCCTCGAGGATGTCCTGTTCCTCGAAATCGTCAAAGCCATCGAGGACGATACCGCCTTCGAAGTTATTGCCGAGTTCGCGCACGTTGTCCTTGAGGTGCCGCATCGAGGCCACGCGGCCGGAGAAGAGTTCGTTTCCTGAACGTTTCACGCGTATCCGGGAGTTGCGGCGGACCGTGCCGTCGAGTACCCGAACACCGGCGACATTGTGCCGTCTGCCAAGGGGGAAGACCTGCTGGACCAGCGCATGGCCGGTCACGACTTCCCGTTCCTCCGGTTCCACCAGGCCCGTTACCGCTGCCTGGACGTCGTCGACGAGGTCATAGATGATGCGGTACGACCGGATGCTCACACCCCGAGCGGCCGCCAACTGGGCGGCGCCGGTGTCGAGTTCGGACTCGAACCCAACGACGATTGCGTCCGAAGCGGCGGCCAACATGACGTCCGATTCGGTTATGGCGCCCGCAGCGGCCGAAACGACGTTGACCTGCACTTCCCGGGTCGAAAGCTGCTCGACTGCCCTGCGGACTGCGTCGACCGAACCCTGTGTCGATGCCTTGATGACCACTCCCAGTTTCTTGAACTCGCCCCGATGGACGCTGCGCATGACTTCCGCAAGGGTCGTGGCCTGGCGGGCCTCACCCCGTCGCGCAGCAATCCGGCGACGCGTCTCCACAAGCTGCCTGGCAGTCTTGTCGTCGGTCACGACTTCAAATTGATCGCCGACGGCCGGTAACCCGTCCAACCCCAGCATTTCGATGGGCGTCGAAGGACCCGCCTCGTCCACATCCTGCCCGAACCCATCAACCATGCCCCGTACTCGCCCGCGTTGGACACCGGCAACGACGTTGTCGCCTTTCTTGACGGTGCCGGACCGGATGAGAACGGTGGACATCGGCCCGCGGGACCGGTCCATGTGGGACTCGATTACGACTCCGAGCCCCGCGCGATCAGGGTTTGCCTTCAGTTCGGAAATCTCGGCAACCAGCAGAAGCGAATCCAGCAGATCGTCTATTCCGTCACCCTTTAACGCAGACAACTGCACCGAAACCACGTCACCGCCGTACTCCTCTACGAGGACGTCGTTGTCGGCCAGCGCCGCTCTTGTTCGGTCGATGTCGGCAGTGGCCAAATCGGTCTTGTTGATGGCCACGACCATCGGCACGTCCGCGGCGCGGGCGTGGTCAATTGCTTCACGGGTCTGCGGCATGACACCGTCGTCCGCCGCCACGACGAGTACGGCGATGTCGGTCACCTGCGCGCCGCTTGCCCTCATGGCGGTAAACGCTTGGTGGCCTGGCGTATCGATGAATGTCAGGAGATTGTCATCCTTCTTGACCTGGTAGGCCCCGACGGACTGGGTAATCCCGCCGGCTTCGGAATCGACGACCGCCGTGCCGCGTATGGCGTCGAGTAACGTGGTCTTCCCATGGTCGACGTGGCCAAGCACGGTGATGACCGGCGGCCTCGTCTGGGCATTCTCGGCCGTCAACTCCTCATCGACGCCGACCTGGACCCCCGCAGTGCTCTCTTCCCGGTCCTTGGGCTTGAGCACCGGCACCCTGAATGATGCGGCGACGCGGGCGGCGGTTTCGAAATCGACAACCTCGTTGACCGTGGCCATGACACCCGTTCGCATGAGCGACTTGATGGTGTCTACATTGCTGCGCCGCAAAATCCCGGACAGCTCGCCCACTGTCATCGTGGCGGGCAGTTCGACCGGCCCAATCGGCTCTTCAGGGCGTTCGACAACGCGCGTGCTCGACTCTGTCTGAGCGCGTCTGCGGCCCCCTCCTCTTTTCGGTGAGTTTGAATGTCGTCTTGCCATTTACTTGCTTTCGACCGGTCGCGCATCCCGTGCCGGCTCATCCGGTGGCTGATAGTTTTCGCGACCAGGAGCGAAAGTGATCAGTCGCTCTCGAGTCGATCCCCTTAACTCAGTCTTCAGTGCCTGAGACAGTTTACCCCGCGTTACACCGCCTACCCAGCATGCCGGTTCGGAACACAGGTACGCGCCGCGGCCATTCAGTTTGCCCGTAGCGTCGACCACGACCTGGCCGTCGGTCGTACGAACAATGCGCACCAGTTCCCGCTTGGGCCGTTTCGTGCGGCACACCACGCACGACCGGAGAGGAACATGCTTCCGCTTTTGCAATGGGCGGCCCCTCCAGTTTACGCGCTGCGGTCTGACTGCGTCCTTTAACGACGGCGTCTCGCGCGGCCGCCGCCGCGCCGTCTGCGGCCTTCGCCCTCTTCCCGGAAACCGGCGATGTCTTCGGCGAACCTGATCACGCCCACGCCTTCTTCTTCTTCCGGCGCCGGGAAGTCCGCCTGCCACAGGTCGTCAGAGGAGAAATCAACGGTGACCTCAGCCGCCGCGGCCTCTCGGCGTTCGGCCTCTTCCCGTTCCAGGGCCGCAAGTTCTTCTTCCAGCGCCAGGAGAGCCAACTCTTCCTCGTCGATAGCAGCCTGGTCTTCGGGGACTTCGAACTCGGCAATTTCCGCCTCGTCCACGCTCTCCGGTACGGCCGCCTCATCGACGGCAGGCGTTTCTTCTTCCAGGCTGACCGGCTCCACTACCGGTTTTGCTAATTCCGCTTCCAGTTCGGCTGCGACGGGCGCCTCCACCGGCTCTTCCGTTACCGCCGCCTCGTCCGCAACCGCGACGGCCTCCACCAGTTCGGGAGTCGGCTCTGGCTCTGGCTCCGGTTCGGGCGCGGCAACCGCGGCTGCCGCTTCCGCTTCCGCCGCGGCGGCCATTGCCGCCTGCGTCGCGCCGCGAATGTCTATATGCCAACCGGTCAGTTTCGCCGCAAGCCGCGCGTTCTGCCCTTCTCGGCCGATCGCCAGCGAGAGGACCCGGTCGGGCACGACCACGACGGCCGACCCGTCCTCCTCATTTACAGCAACGTGGTCGACATTGGCCGGACTGAGCGAGTTGGCAATAAACCTGGTCAGGTCCCTGTCCCACTCGATTACGTCTATCTTTTCGCCAAGCAGTTCGTTGACCACATTCTGGATGCGGATGCCCCGGAGACCCACGCATGCTCCGACCGCATCCACTCCGGCCTGCGTGGAGTTGACCGCGACCTTGCTGCGTGAGCCGGCTTCTCGTGCAATCGACCTGATCTCGATGATGCCGTTGAAGATCTCCGGCACCTCCACCTCGAACAGCCGCTTCAGCAGTTCGGGGTGGGACCGCGAAACCACGATTTCCGGCCCGCGCACGGTACGCGCCACGTCCACGATGTAAAACTTGAGTTGTTGGCCGGGACGGTATCGCTCGAACTGGGCCTGTTCGCTGGGAGGCATGATCGCCTCCGCCCGGCCAAGGTCTACGGTGATGTAGCGCGGGTCAAGGCGCTGGATCGTGCCGGTCAGCAGTTCCCCGGCCTTGTCCACGTACTCATCAAATACGAGATCGCGTTCAGCTTCTCGCAACCGCTGCATTACTACCTGTTTGGCGGTCTGCGCGGCGATGCGTCCCGGGTTGTGGTGGATGAAACCCGTCTCCAGCACGTCTCCAAGCTGCGCGCCGACCTGGATTTTCTGGGCGTCAGATACCGTGACCTGCGCCCCCGGCTCTTCCACCTCGTCGACGACGTGGATCACCGTCTTGACGGTCACATCGCCGTCGCTTGGGTCAACCTGGACTACAACGTCCTGCCCGCCGGCCGCGGGATCCCGCTTGTAAGCGGAGGCCAGAGCCGCCTCGATAGCCGAAACAACGACGGAATGCGGTAATTTTCGCTCGGCGGCAAGTTGAGTCACAGCCAGCAGTAGATCGCTTTTCATGCGCCGCCTTTCCGGCCTCAACAGCCACTAAACTTATTTCGTTTCGGCTAACAAAAAAGTGGGCCAAGCCCACTTTCAAGCGTTCCGTATCACTTCGACCCACCAACTCGCCAATTTTACCAATTCAGGCCACACTCACGCAAACTTAGTCTTGCCTGGAACAATCTCGTCCGTACCCGGCCAAGCCGGCAAGTCGCGAATCCGGCAAAACCCCGGCGCTGCAAGGAACTTCTTTGGCTAAGCAACTCACCATCATCCTGGACTTCGACAAGACCATCACTACCACCGATGTCGGCGAGACTATCGTCGAGCACTTCGGGTCGCCCGGCTGGGAACACGGCATCGACCGGTTCAGGTCCGGCGAATACGGCATCCGGGAAATATGGGAATACGAAATATCCCACCTGCCAAACGACTCCGTGCCGGAAATGACCGCGTTCGCACTTGGAATCGCGGAATTGCGACCGGGATTGGCGGAACTACTCGAATACGCTGATGGGAATGGCATGCCGGTGGAGGTGGCTTCCAACGGCATGGACTTTTACGTTCACGGAGTTCTTGCCGCCAACGGGATGGGCCACCTGAAGACCGCTGCGCCGGGAATCGCCAAGGGGCCGGACGGCAGGCAACGACTCACCTTTGCGGATGGTCAAGTTCAGTGCCCCAGGACCGGCCTGTGCAAATGCGACCGAGTGTGGGACCACCGCCGTCGCCGCCGGAAGGTTGCCTATGTCGGGGACGGCATCTCCGACCTTTGCGTCGCCGGCCAGGCCGACGTGGTGTTCGCCCGAGACTCTCTTGCGAGTCACTGCAAAACATCGGGAATACCGTTCACGCCGTTTGAAGATTTCTACGACGTGCTGGCAGCCCTCAAGGCCGCGGGCCACTGAAGAGGGCCGCAGCTAGGCCGACTGTAATGCCAGGCTTATTTGCTCCGCCGCGGAGTCGAAATCAACGACCTGGGTCGACCGCTCCGCCCGAGCCTTCAGCTCCACGCCGCCGGCCTTCAAACTGCGCCTGCTCACAACCGCGCGTAAGGGCACGCCGATGAGGTCTGCATCATTGAACTTCACACCCGGCGGTTCATCACGGTCGTCGTAGAGCACCTCAACTCCCCCCTTGCGGAGAATCTCGTACAGGCTATCGGCCTTCGACCGGGTCTCATCGTCTTCAATATTCAATCCAACAAGGTAGACCTCGTAAGGAGCGATCGCTCGCGGCAACATCATTCCCGAATCGTCGTGATTCGCCTCGACCGCGGCCGCCAGAAGGCGACCCACACCGATGCCGTAGCACCCCATCAGCGTGTCCCGGGTTTTGCCCTGCTCGTCCAGAAAATCCGCCCCTAGGCTCTTGCTGTAGACGGTGCCCAGCTTGAAGATGTGGCCGACCTCAATGCCTCGCCGGGCCCGGAGCACGCCGTCGCACCGCAGGCAGCAAGACCCATCCTGCGCCTCGGCTATGTCGATCACGAGATCGGCCGTGAAATCCCGCGGGAAGTTAACGTTTCGCAGGTGGTAGCCTTCCTTGTTCCCTCCGGCAAGGTAGTTCGATCCCAACTCGATGGAGTCATCCACTACGGAACGGGTATTCACCCTTCCAACGGCGGAGGCGGACCCTGCGACCAACCCCGCCGCCGCGACCTCCGCGGGCGTCGCCAGCCTGACGTCGGCGCCTCCCAGCGCGTTCCGCAGCTTGGTCTCGTTGACCTCGTAGTCGCCCCGGATGGTGATCAGGACCATTTGCCCGTCGGCCATGTAGAAGACCGCCTTGGCGGTCCGCGAGCGGGAGACGCCCTCAAATTCCGCCAGGTCCTCGATTGTCTTTACGCCGGGGGTCTCGAACTCCTCGATCTCCAGGAGTTCCTCGGGCGGATAGGCGGTCTTGCGGAACTCCGCCTTCTCACCGTTGGCGGCATATTCGCACCCGTCGCAGACGAGGATCACGTCCTCCCCGCTTTCGGCGGGCAACACGAACTCTCTCGAGTCCTTTCCGCCGATTGGCCCCGAGTCGGCGTCAACCATGATGGCGTTCAGACCGCAGCGGCTGAATATGGCCCGGTAGGCGGCGGCCATCGCCTCGTAACTGACGTCCAGGCCTTCCTCGTCTACGTCGAACGAGTAGGCGTCCTTCATCTCGAATTCTCGGACCCGCAGCAGGCCGCCGCGGGGTCGGGTCTCATCCCGGAACTTGGTCTGGATCTGGTAGAGCGTGAACGGCAGGTCGCGGTAGCTGAAAATTCCTGAGCGCGCCATGTTGGTGACGACCTCTTCGTGGGTCGGCGCCAGCACCATCTGGCGTTCCCGGCGGTCCGTGAATTGGGCAAGCGGGGGTACGAACGTGTCGGCGCGGCCGGACTGCTCCCAAATCTCGCGCGGCTGGACCACGGGCATATTGATCTCCTGTCCGCCCGCGGCGTTCATCTCCTCTTTGATGATCTGCCGGATCTTCTCGATCGACCGCCATCCCAGGGGCAGGTAGTTGAATATCCCCGCCGACACCTGCTGGATGAAGCTGGCCCGCACCAGCAACCGGTGGCTGACAGTTTCAGCATCGGACGGCGCCTCGCGCAGGGTCTTGGCAAATAGGTTGGAAAACCTCATTCAATTGCTCCGGGCGGCGCGGGAATTCATGTGTTCCCCAAGTGGTCTTGCGTGGAATGGTCGATCGGCAGTCAAGCCGACGGTAGCCGGAGGATACGCCGGTGGTCGCTCTCGGCCCGTAGTTATCGCGACTTCGACTCCGGGCCGTTTGCGTAGTTGGTCAATACGTAGTCTTCGACCATATTGATGAACTCACTGGCGATGGTGTCGCCCTGGAGGAAGCCCTTCCGCTGCCCATCGACGAACACCGGCGCCCTCGGGGTTTCTCCCGTGCCGGGCAACGAAATGCCTATGTTGGCCGCCCGGGACTCGCCCGGGCCGTTGACAACGCAACCCATCACCGCGACCTTCAGTTCGGCGACACCCGGATACTCGTCCTTCCACACCGCCATCCTGTTGTCGAGGTGGGCCTGGATATCCTGCGCCAGTTCCCGGAACAGCGTCGACGTGGTCCTGCCGCAACCGGGACATGCGGTGACGGCCGGCCGGAACGATCGCAGGCCCAGCGCCTGGAGGATCTCCTGGCACAGCCTCACCTCGCGCGCGCGGTCGCCGCCGGGCTCGGGAGTGAGGCTGCTCCTGATGGTGTCCCCTATGCCCTCTTCGAGCAGGATCGACAGCGCCGCAGTGGTGGCCACCACGCCCTTCGTGCCCATCCCCGCCTCGGTAAGTCCCAGGTGCAGAGGCGTGTCGGTCTCGTCCGCAAGTTCCCGGTAGGCAGATACCATCTGGCCCAGTCGAGAGACCTTGCACGAAATGATTATCCGGTCCTCGCCCAGACCGAGACTGACCGCCTCGTCGCGGCTCCTCAGCGCGCTCTCGACGAGGGCTTCCTTCTCGACGTCATCTCCGTCCAGCGGTTCTGCCCGCCTCGAGTTGGCGTCCATCTTTTCGACCAGTAGTTCCTGGTCGAGGCTCCCGGCGTTCACTCCAATCCGGACGGGCTTTCCGAGGTCCCGGGCGACCTGGATGAATGAGGTGAAGTTCTCGTCACGGCGGTTGCCGCGTCCCACATTGCCCGGGTTAATGCGGAACTTCGCAAGGGTGGACGCGCAATCTGGATGGTCATTCAGCAGGCGATGCCCAATGAAGTGAAAGTCCCCGATCAGGGGTACGAAGTAGCCTCCGTCATCGAGGCGAGACCTGATTTCGGGCACCGCGCGGGCGGCGGCATCGTTGTTGACCGTGATCCGGACCAGTTCGCTGCCCGCATCGGCGAGCAACTTCACCTGCTCGACCGTTCCGGCCACGTCAGCCGTGTCGGTGTCGGTCATCGACTGGACGACGATTGGCGCTCCGCCGCCGATCTTCACGCCGTCAACGTCAACCTTTATTGTCTGCCGTCTCGATTTCACTCGCCTGGATTTCTCCCGTACCCGGATGTCAATAAACCGCTTCGAGTTTACATTGCCCCACTTGAAATTATGAATGTATGGGACGTGGGAATGGCGTCCCGGCCGACCACGCCGTTCAGTTGAAGAAACTCTCGCCGCGCACGATCCTGGCTATGTCCTGGGCGGAAATAAGGGCGATGACTCCTATAAGCAAGGCAAACCCGATCAGGTGTACCAGCCCTTCCCGTCTCGGCGAAATGCGCTTGCCCCGCCTGAGGAGTTCGATGACCACGAAGAAGATTCGGCCGCCGTCCAGCGCCGGAATCGGCAGGATGTTGATTACCGCCAGACTGAAGCTGAGAGCGCCGGCAAGGCTGGCAAGGACAGCGACCTTTGCGCCCAGGCTGGCGTCCGCCGTGGCCACTTCCCCGCCCACCTGGCCGATCCCAACCGGACCGACTGCAGACGGCCCGCTGAACTGCGGATTGGTACTCCCGATGATCAGGCCGGTAATGGCGTTCTTGGTCAGGATAATCACCTCGTACGCGCCCTGCAGCCCGCGCGGTATCGCCTCCCACGGAGGCAACGACCGGCTCTCGGTCCGCAGGTCCACCATGCCTATCTGCACGCCGACCGCGCCTTCCTGGACGTGCGTGTCGATGCCAAGGTCGAAGTCGTAGCGCCGAGCGTCGACCAAAGATATTTCCGTCCGCGGGTCACTCACCTCGCGTGCAACTGCCAATACGTCGCCAAGCTGGATTTGCGGGTGGATTTCCCTCGCATAGGCAACAGATATTTCGCCGGTGCGATCGGTGACGCCGGCAACGACTCTGACTTCGTTCGCAAGCCCAGACAACGGGTTGTAGAGCCGGGCTTCCCTCAGCGTTAGCTGCGTCTCCGGGTCCGTGACTGACTCGACCACTTCGCGGCGAGGAGGCCGCCAGCGCGGGACGACATCGATTGTTTCGGTCTCGCCCGTGTACTGGTAGCGCGGCCCGGCGGGTTGAGGAAACGGGTCAGGAATTCCGCGCTGGACTTCCCAGGTACTCACCGCGCCCAGCTTGAGCGTGACCGCCTGCTGCAGATCGCCGACCTGGTCGATATCCCTTCCGTCAACCTTGATTATCTTGTCGCCGTCCTTGAGCCCAGCGCCGTCAGCCGGCGAACCCGGCATCACCCTGGTGATGATCACATCACCGGCCGTCTGGTCTTGAGGTATGAGCAGTACGACCGGGAAAATCAGGAATGGCAGGACCGCGTTCACGGCCGCTCCCGCCCCCATTACGCTGATCCGCTGCCAGGGTCCCTTCGACGCCAGGCTGCCCTCTCCCGTCGGGTCTTCTTCACCGACCATTCGCACGAACCCGCCTATCGGCAGCCAGTTGAGGGACCACAACATGTCGGCGATCACGATCTCGTGGGCCGACACCTCTTTCACCTTGCCGATGATCAACTGCGCGCCCTCGGCGCGTGCCGCGTCGTCGGTCTTCCGCACTGGCCTGACCGTGTGGGCAAACATGGCGCCGTCTGAGTTTCGTGAGTACAGCACTGCGACGAGGTCGCCCGGCCTGGCCAGCGCCCGTTCATCGTCGAACCTGTACTTCGTGTCGGGGCTCAGGCGGACAGCCGTCCTGCCGGTCCACCGTACGGCGAAGGCCCTTGGAGGAAAGCCGATGCCAAACTCCAGCGTCTTCACGCCCAGGCGCCGGGCGACGATCAGGTGGCCCAACTCATGCAGGATGATGAGCGGGCCCAGGATCAGGACGAATGTAAGGATCCCGAATAGGAATGTGGTGGGCATACGGTGATTTTACGATGCCCGCCGCGTTTATTCCTGCGGGACGGCGGGACCTTACCTGCCGTTTGTTCCGCCAAGGCTGAGCGCGTAAGAGTACGTCGAGTCGGCAGCGTCGATGAGATCGTCGATGGTCGGCTCAGCCGCCGCCGCGTGGGCGCCAACGGCCCGGTCCACCACATCGGGTATTTCGGTAAACCTGATTTTCCCGTCAAGGAACAGTCCAACGGCCGCGTCGTCCGCCCCCGCCAGCGCGGCCGGCCATGTCCCGCCCCGCCTGCCGTACTCCAATGCTATTTCGTAGCAGGGGTAGAGCGTCGGGTCCATCTTCTCGAACGTCAGCGACCCCGCGGCCGCGGGATCGAACCTGGGCAGCGATTGGTTCGGCCTTCGTTGGGGAAAAAACATGGCGTACTGGATCGGCAGGCGCATGTCGTGCGGACCAAGCTGCGCCTTGATGCTGCCGTCCTCGAATTCGACCAACGAATGCACGATGCTCTGGCGGTGAATGACCGCCTCGATCTTTTCGAATGGCACGTCGAACAACCAGCGCGCTTCGATAACCTCAAACGCCTTGTTCATCAACGTCGCAGAGTCGATCGTAATCTTTGCGCCCATCTCCCATGTGGGGTGCTTGAGCGCCTCGGCAGGCGAGACGTCGGCCAGTTCGCTCCAGGTCCTGTCCCTGAACGCGCCGCCCGAAGCGGTGATGAACAACTTCCTGACGGGCGACTCTTCTCCCTGTATGCACTGCCAGATGGCGGACGGTTCGCTGTCCACGGGCAGGATCTCGCCGCCGTGTTCCCGCGCCGCGCGCAACAACAACTCTCCCGCCATCACGACCGGTTCCTTGTTGGCCAGCGCCAGGCGTTTTCCAGCCCTGAGCGCGGCGAGGGCCGGTCCCATTCCCGCGCAGCCGGAAGTAGCGCCGACCACCAGGTCAACTTCCGGTCCGGCCGCGATCTCGGCGGGGTCGGCAAGTTTCGCGCCATTGATATTGGCGCCGGCGTCAATCGAGTGGTAGAAGCTGGGCCGGAACTCGTCGATCTGTTCCTGGAGCAGCTTGATGTTGTTCCCTGCGCACAACCCGACCAGTTCAAACTCGCCTGGGAAATTGCGCACGACGTCCAGAGTCTGGCGCCCGATCGAACCCGTAGAGCCAAGAATGACGAGTCTGGTCACGCCGTCGTCCATAGCGCAGCCAAGTATACGACCGCCAGGTTCGGAGCAAGCGAGTCGATCCGGTCCAGGATTCCACCGTGGCCCGGGATCAATTTGCCGGAGTCCTTTACGTCGGCCCGCCGCTTGAACCACGACTCAATCAAGTCCCCGGCCGTTCCAGCAACGCCCATCGCCAGCCCAAGCAGAGCGCCGGCCCAGACCGCCATCCCTGGATCGAGAAGCGCTACGAGGCCCGCCACCGCGCCGGCGCTCGCAAGCATCCCGCCCGCGAGGCCCTCGAACGACTTGGCCGGGGAGATCCGGGGCGCGATCCTGTGCCGGCCGAACAAGCTCCCCACGGCGTAGGCCCCGGTGTCGGCGGCAAACGTGCCCAGAACGGCGATCAGCACCCACTCCCGCCCGTCTTCGAGGCGCGCAAGGGCCGGAGCGTGGGCTAAAAGGACCCCGAAGTAGACCGCAGCCAGCAATCCAATGCGCGAAAGGGATGAACCCCGGGGAAAGGCAATTACAGCGAACAGGACCGCAAGCCCCGCCAGCACTGCTGAGGCGGCGATCACCGCTCCCTGCGGGTCCTCCCCAACAGGAGTGGCCAACGCAAATACCGCTGTCGCGGCAACCATCGACAGCGGGATGGCCGCCGAAAGCACACGCGAGTTACCAGACTGCCGGCCGAGATCGGTGATTTCGATCCCGGCGACGATCGCGGCGGCCAGGGCGATGCCGGCCACGCCGGGCACGCCACCGAAAATTGCAAGAAGCACGATCGGCACGCCGACGGCGGCCGCAAGCAATCTGCGCCGCAGGTTCCGCGCAGCGCCGTTGGGGGTCGAAGGACTGCCTTGCTTCGTAACCAGCCGCTTATCTCACGCGGCCGAAACGGCGTTCCCGCCTGGCAAACTCGTCGAGCGCCTCATCAATGCGCGCCTCATCGAAGTCAGGCCAATTCACGGGCGCGGAATAAAACTCGGCATACGCAGATTGCCATAACAGGAAATTGCTTATCCGGAATTCGCTCCCCGTCCGGATAACCAGGTCCGGGTCGGGCAATCCGTGGGTGAACAGCCGGCAGGCGAACGAGTCTTCGTTGATCTCATCCAGCGGCAGGGCATCTTCGACGATCTTGCGCGTCGCATTGACGATTTCGGCCCGGCCCCCGTAGTCGAACGCCACGCAAAGAGTCAGGCCGGTGTTGTCCCGTGTCAACTCGATTGCGTCCCGGATCGCCTCCTGTAGTCCGGCAGGCAACCGGTCCATCCTCCCGGCGTGCTTCACGCGCACGTTGTTGCGGTGCAGGGCCTTCGTTTCCACGCCAACCACTTCCCTCGCCAGGTCCAATATGCCGGCAACCTCCTCACCCGGCCGGTCCCAGTTTTCGGTAGAAAACGCAAACAGGGTCACGAACTCGACCCCGGCGCGGCCGATGTGGTTGATGACGCTCCTGATATTTTTGTAACCGGCCCTGTGCCCCTCGGTCCGGGACAGGCTGTGTTCTTCCGCCCATCTGCCGTTTCCATCCATGATGATGGCAACGTGACGGGGCACCCGGCGTGGATGTGAATCGACGGTCTGGGCGGTGGCGCTCTGCTTGTTTTCGGTTGCTGGAGTAGTCATGAAACGAAGGTCCGATGCAGATCGCTGCCTGGCCTAAACCTGCATCACCTCTTTTTCCTTGTCGCTCGAAGACAGGTCCACCATTTCGATGGCCTCGTCGGTCAGCTTTTGGAGATCGTCCTGGGCCCTGCGGGCCAAGTCCTGCGACACCTCGCCGTCCCGCTCCATCTTGCGAATACGGCTCTGCACGTCTCGCCGGACATTCCTGATCGCCACCTTCGCCTCTTCAGCGCGCCGGCTCACCATCTTCACGATGTCCCTGCGGCGCTCTTCGGTCAACGGGGGAACGACTATGCGAATGATGTCCCCGTCCACACTGGGCTGCAGGCCGATGTCGGCCATCTGTATCGCCCTTACGATGGACCGCACCGACGTCCGGTCCCAGGGCTGGATCACCAACAACCGTGCGTCGCCGATGTTGATCTGGGCAATCTGGTTCAACGGCATCTCGGTGCCGTGATAGTCGACCCTGACGTTGTCCACCAGGCCGGTGCTTGCCCGGCCGGTCCGAACACCGGACATGTCACTGTCGAAAGCGCTTACAGCGCCATCCATGCGCCTTCGGCCGTCTTCGAGCGATTCCTGCGTCATAACGATTGCTCCTGTGGCAACTGCCAGACTATGCGGCGCGCGTGGCGCGGCGGGTGTTAGCCGTGCAAGGCAGGCGATGGTGTCTGCCTGAATTCTGTCTCCGAAATGAGCGTTCCCACCATTTGGCCGGACAACACCTCCGCCAGGGCGCCCGTGTGGAAGAGATTAAACGCCACGATTGGCAAGGAATTGTCCATGCACAAGGACAACGCGGTGCTGTCCAGGGCCTGGAGCCGCAGCCGCAACGCCTCGTGGGGGGTCAGGTGGTCGAACTTAACCGCCTCGGGGTAGATGTTCGGGTCGGCGTCGTACACGCCATCGACGTTGTTCTTGGCCATTATCAATGCCGAGGCTGCGGTTTCGAGAGCACGGAGTGAGGCGGCGGTGTCGGTCGACATGTACGGGTTGCCCGTCCCGCCGGCGAACACCACAACCCGGCCCTTGTCCATGTGCCGGATCGCGCGGCGGCGAATGTACGGTTCGGCTACCGACGGCATGGCGATCGCCGACTGCGTCCGGACCTCCATGCCGACGCGCTCCAAAGCGTCCTGCAGCGCCAGCGCGTTGATGATCGTGGCGAGCATGCCTGCGGAGTCGGCGGTCGATCTGTCCATGCCGGCCGCCTCGTAGTCCGCTCCCCGCCAGATGTTGCCTCCGCCCACTACCAGGCCGATCTGCACCCCGGACCTGCTGGCTGCCGCAACTTCCGACGCAACGTAGGAGACCGTGCCCGGATCAATGCCGAATTCGCGGGGGCCTTTGAGCGACTCCCCGCTCAGTTTAAGAACGACTCGTGAATAGACAGGCGGTTCCAGGGGTCACTTCCTAGTCGCCCAATTCGAAACGGGCGATGCGCCGTATGCGAACGTTTTCTCCAACTTTGGCGATCATCTCTGTCACCAGTTCGCCAACGGTCTTGCTGGGGTCCTTGATGAACTGCTGTTCAGTGAGGACCTGTTCGGCCGGGACTTCATCGGCATCTTCCGGGACACTGTCCCGGCTGATGTGCTCCGGCGACATGGCTGCGACCTGCATTGCCAGGTCCCTGGCCATTCCGGTGAATTCAGGCGTACGGGCGACAAAGTCCGTTTCGCAATTGACTTCCACCATCGCGCCTATCCGGTTGCCCGTGTGAACGTAGGACTGGACAACGCCTTCCGACGTCTCCCTGCCGCCTTTCTTCATGGCCGTGGCGAGACCCTTTTCGGCCAACGCCTTTTCGGCCTCTTCCATCACGCCGTTGGCGGCCTCAAGGGCGCGCTTGGTGTCCATGATTCCGGCCCCGGTCCGGTCCCGGAGCTCTTTGACCATTGCTGCGGTGACTTTCAATTCTTCCTCTTGATTCCGTTCTGGTTGGATGTACTTGCAGGTGTGCTGGTTCGCAATCGAATCAGTTGCGACGGTTCATTACGGCAAACGGCAGTTTTCGCATTCTTAGCTACGGTCCTGTGCCTCAAACGGGGTATTCAGCCGTACGACCGAAACCCGACATTCAATTCCTGGCGCCGGAGTCTGGTCCACGAACCGGCCCGGCCAGTTATTGCTCCTGTGGCGCGTCGGTCTTTTCAGGAGTCTCCTCCTGGGGTGCGGCTTCCCGCGCCGATGCTTCAGTCGATTCGGCAGGCGCTGTTTCCGCCGGAGCCGCTTCAACGTTAGTCGCTTCAGCCGGGGGCGACGCCGCCTGGGCCGTTTCTTCAGTCGCCGCAGCAGCCGGCGCTGTTTCCGTCGGAGCCGCTTCACCCTGAGACGCTTCAGCCGGCGCTGCCTCCGCCTGGGCCGCCGCCGCGGCGACGCGTGCCGCCGCCTCAGCCTGCGCTCGCGCCCGTGCGGCCTCTTCCTGGGCCTCCAACTCGGCCTCTTCCGCCATCCGCTCCTGGGCGACCTTTATGGCCACCTCGCGGCCGGTGGCGATCGCCGTCGCAATCTCGGACGTTATGAGCCTGATCGCGCGCACGCCGTCGTCATTGCCGGGTATCGGGTATTGCACCTGCGACGGGTCGCAGTTGGTATCGACTATCGCCACTACCGGAATGCCCAGCCTGTTGGCCTCGGCGACGGCGATTTTTTCCTTGATCACATCGACAACGAAGACCGCGGCCGGCAGGCGCACCATCTCTTTTATGCCGCCAAAGAACTTGTTCAGCCGGACCACCTCGTGTTCGATGCGAAGTGTCTCGCGCTTGGTGGTGGTCGGGAGTTCGCCCTTGGCTATGGCTTCCTCTAAAAATACGAGCCGCTCGATGCGCGCCTGGATCGTCTGGAAATTCGTGAGCATCCCGCCCAGCCAACGCTGGTTGATGTACATCGAACCTACCCGCGTCGCTTCCTCCGCGATCGTGGCCTGCGCCGGCTTCTTGGTGCCGACCAGGAGAATCTCGCCGCCTTGAGACGACAGACCCTGGACGAATTCTTTCGCTGTCTCAAGACACTCCAGCGTCTTGGAAAGATCGATGATGTGAGCGCCGTTGCGCTTGGTGAATATGTAGGGCTCCATCCGCGGGTGCCAACGCTTGGTTGGATGGCCAAAATGCACACTGGCCGTAAAAAGCGCCCGCAGATCCACCGGTCCATTCACCGGCTCGGCAGGGGATGGGGGGGAAGTGATGGGTCCCGCTTCCACTGTTTCCGAAGTCGTCAATTGTCTCCTTTTTACTGCCGTATCGTAAGCAATTCCGGTAGTCGCAGCACCCTCTGTCGCGAAACGAGCGCGGGCGACAGGCCCGCGCCGAAATCCCTGGCGGTTAAAGCAAGTCTCAGGATACCACAGGCCCCGTCGTAATTCGGAAACTCACCCGGTGCCCGGCGCAAGTGCCGGGGCTAGTTCAGCCACCCCCGGTCAGTGGCAACCGCTACGGCGTGCGCCCGGTTGCGAGCGCCGGTCTTGGTGAGAATCCCGGTGACGTAATTCTTCACCGTTTGCACGCTGAGACTCAGTTCACCAGCGATCACCGGGCTCGAATGACCCTTGGCGATGCCGCTCATTATCTGTCTTTCTCGTTCAGAAAACGGGTTCGCGCCGGCGCCCGTTTCAACTTTGGCGGGTGTGCCCGGGAAGTGCCTCAACCTGTTGACCAGGTGTTTTGCGGCTGTCCTGCTCTTGCCAATTTCACCCAACAACATGCACTCGCCGCCAGCCACCCTCATCAAAACGTCCTCGAGTGTCTTACGGTCGACGCCCGGCGGCACACAGGCGACAATCCCACTGCAGAGGGCATCCACCAGCGATTCCTCAGCGATACCGGAGCCTACGATGATTCCGGGCGCGGCGGTCCCATTGACTCTACTCACGTCGCCAACGGCAGAGGAGACGTCGTCGAAAACCCTGACGTCAACCTCGTAGCCGTGGGCGTTCGTTCCGTTCACCACGTTCAGCTTGGGACTGCGCGCAATTACCGTGGTGACGGCCTGGCGCCTGGCGCGATCTCTAATCGCCACGTGGACCCGGACGCGCCCCACCGACCCCGGGCCGAGCGCGTCGAACAGGGAAAGTTGATTTGCCGTGTTTGCGCGATTCAACTTCTCGTCACACGGACGCCCCGTCACGAATACAGACACCGTCCGTTACCACCCAGCCGGGCGGTCAACCAGATACCTCCCCGGACCGGCCAGGGAGACTTGTGCCAACGCCAGGCCTTCGAGGCCGCGTTACGGCTTTTCCAAATGCTACTGATCGGCCCGGTCCAGTCCCTAGAGAAATCGGATACGGGTTTTGAAGACCGGCGTCTACGATGAGGCTGCCCCGCATCTCAAACCCTCCTTGCCGCATCTGATTAGATAACGGTCCCGTACAAAATAGTTGGTTCCCAGCCTGACTGGGTAGCCTGGAGCATCCGGCCGAGGCGACGGATGATTTCCAGGCCAGGGGGTTCGAAAGTGATAAGCCAGGCCGACGACGCTAGTTCAATCTCCCTTCGATCTTCAGCCCTTCCGGTTGCCGCGGCGACCGCGGCGGTCATCGCCGCCCTCGTTGCCGGTTTCGCCGTGGGGCCCGGAGCAAATACCGCCGTCGGCCAGATCCTCACCGCATCCGGCCGTTCTTCTACGCTGGTTTCCGGCATAGGTGACTGGCTGCCCCTCGGATTCGCGTTTGCCGCGGGCATGGTCGCCACAGTCAATCCATGCGGATTCGTGATGCTCCCCGCTTACCTCACCATGTACGTCTCGGACGCAGAGGCGTCTGCCAACGTTAACTTCAGTCGACGCCTTGCCAAGAGCCTGTACGTCAGCGCCGCGCTGGGGCTGGGATTCGTGCTGCTGTTCGGAGGTGTCGGGCTGGCGGTGTCGGGCGGAGCAAAGTGGGTGGCTGATGTGTTCCCCTGGATCGGATTTGGGCTGGGGTTCGTCCTGGCGGCGCTCGGCGCATACATGTTCGCAGGCGGCAAGATCTACACCGGGGCCGCATCACAACTTGCAAGCAAGATCGGAGACCCGAGGGATGCGACCCTCAAGGGGTACTTCCTGTTCGGAATCAGTTACGCCGTCGCTTCATTGAGTTGCACCCTCCCGATATTTCTCGCCCTGGTCTCCAACTCCCTGGCCCAGGACGGATTTCTCCACGCCGTCGGCCAATTCCTGGCCTACGCGCTCGGCATGACCCTCGTGATCACAATCCTGACGATTGCGATTGGCGTATTCAAAGGAGCGTTGGCAAATCAACTCAGACGTGCGATGCCGTACGTCAACCCAATCTCCGCAGGGATACTGATCATCGTGGGCGGGTACATGGTCTTCTACTGGCTGACCGAGGGAGAATTGGCCTCCAGCTTCGGACTGTGAACCCCTCCGTCGCCAGATCAGGCCTGGGTGGCCTGGGCCTCCGCCAAGACTCGACGCGAAAGGTCTGCCGGCACTCGCGAAACGGCGCTGATATGCAGCACCACAGGTCACGCAAGTGTCGCTGACCTCATTGACGGACAGCATAGCCAGGGGCGCGCCGGCCTTTTCGGCAACGCTCGTCGGAGGCGCGTTGGCGTTGGTCGTCGGACTGCCGCTCACCTCGCCTGATGACCTGCTGGGCAATACGGCCAGCGTCGCCATTATGTCCAATGCGGGCGCAGTGGCCCTAGCCGTCATATGGGCCTACGCGCCGGGGACCGGGGCGCGACGCACCAGGTTTTACACCTACGCGTGCGTCGGCCTTTTCGTGTTGACCGTCGTGACCGCGCTGCTGGTCGAATCCGTCGGCGAAATCTCGAACACGGTGTCATACGTAGTCCCAATCGCGTCCGTCATCTTCGTGTCAACCGCCGTATTCACGCCGATTATCGACAGTTCCGCTGGCAAACGGGTTTCCTTGTCCCTGGGACTGTTCCTGTCGATCGCGACGCTGGCGGCAGGCATAATCATGGCCGTGAATGAGGTCGGCTTCACCGAGCCGCCAAGTTTGTCCTTACCACCCCCGCCGTAATGCTCACGCCTCCGTTGCCCGCCCGATTAAGCTTTACTCCAAAAGGCACCCACAAGGAAACAACTTACATGTCAGACGACAAACCGAAATCTTCCACGACTCCGAAGTCATTTGTCTTCCTCGCAATCGTGGCGCCGCTCATGCTCGCAGCCTTTGTCCTGTCGTGCAGTGGAGGTGAAGATCCGGCCGCGCCGCCGCAGGTGAGTCCCACGGACACGCCCGCGCCGGCGGCTACATCGGCGCCGACAGAGGCGCCAGCGCCGGCAACGAAGGCGCCGGATCCCGCGCCCACAGCCACCGCCGCCCCGGAACCCACCGCCGTTCCCGAAGCGACCGAAGCGCCGGACGAGGCGATGCAGCTTGGCCGGCTGTTCGAAATCGTTGAAGGGTCCAAGGCATTATTCAAGGTCGACGAAGTCCTGAGGGGTGTGGACGTGGTCGTCTCGTTGGAGACCGAAGAGATTACGGGGGCCATCGACCTCGAAGGCGGCACGGCCATCGTGGCGCTGGACCTTCACACGCTGGTCAGCGACCAGGCAAGACGCGACCGGTACGTCCGCGAACGCCTGTTCCCCACTCAGCCCATCACCACCGTCGACTTCATCGACCTTGGCGACATACCGGACTCGTTTTTAGAGACCGGAGAAGAACTGTCGGTAACTCTGCCGGCAACGGTCAACGTAAACGGCGCAGACGCAGTCCTGGATTTCGAGATTACGGCGCGCCTCGACAGCGAAACGGACCTCGTTGTCCTGGGCGTAGCCGAATTTACCTGGGCCGACTTTGGCATGACCGCCCCAGTCAGCAGCATCTTCACCGTAGCTGACGATGTCCGCGCCGAGTTGCTGCTACACGCCAAAGCCAACTGACCGCGGCGTCAGTCTCAGTACTCGAACGCGTCGGTTACCGGGCGTTCAAGCCCGGTCCTACGCGACCGGGTTGGACAGCTTTCCGATTCCGGCGATCTCCACCTCGGTGACGTCCCCGCTCTTGAGAGCAGGGGGCGCGCCCGCCGTGCCTGTGAATATGAGGTCGCCTGCTTCAAGCGTCACGTACTTGCTGATGAAGGAAATCGCCTGCACCACGTTAAATATCATCTCGCTGGTGTGGCACTTCTGACCTTCGACGCCGTTTACGCTTCCGCGGATCTCCACGTCGGTCGGATCGATATCGGTCTCGATGACGGGACCGATCGGGCTGAAGGTGTCGGAAGACTTGGCGCGCCACCACTGTATGTCCTTGCCTGAACCGTTCTGCCATTCGCGTTCGCTGACGTCGTTGCCGCACGTGTAACCAAATACATAGTCGAGCGCGTCGGCCTCCGAAACGTTCCTGGCGTCCTTGCCGATCACTGCGACGAGTTCCGCTTCCATGTCGACGTGTTGGAAGTCGGCTGGCAACACCACCGTGTCGCCTGGCCCTACGACAGACGAAGACGTCTTGTAGAACGGTTCGGGGCGGGAAGGAGGCGGTGCACCGTGGAGGTGGGAATGGTAATTGAGGGCCATCGCCATGATCTTCCCTGGTCGGGCGATCGGCGCGAGCAGCTTGACATCGCCCAGTCGGTGGACCGCCCCGGTCTCCGAATGGTCGTTCAGCGGCGAATCGGACAGTTCCCTGACCTCGTCTCCGTCGACGATCCCGTATGCGGTCTTGCCCTCGGCTTCAAATCTGGCGTATTTCATTTTTTCTCCTCGTAAATGCTTTCGCGGACCATTGCTTGATCTCGCTTGTAGGCGCTCGTGTTTAACTTGGCCGGGGCGCCCCTGAACACTCGTTCCCTTAGGGGTGATCTCAAATTACTTCGCACCGACGTCGTTTCGCATCGTAGCGGCGGGTTTCAAACCCGCCTCGGGCTATGCCAGCGGAAGACGCCCCAATTTCACCACCTCGTGCCGGCTTGGTAAGCCCATGATATTTCCGGCGTATGAAGTTTACCCCTTAATGACCCGGGCGCTGGAACGATCAACAAAAACTCGTCCCGACCCGAAATCGTTGCACTATTGCACGTACGGACGAATTAACTTAGCTTGAACGGGCCTTCCGGTAGCAAACAGAGTGGGAAGCCTGGAAGAGCCAAGAACCGGCCCTACATCGGGTCCAATCAGAGATTTCGGAGCAATGTTGGATGCCAGGACAAGATTTTCGGAGAGTCGCAAGCCTTTCAGACCTGCCGCCGGGTGAGATGACCGGGGTGGAAGTCGATGATGATCCTGTGATGATCGCAAACATCGACGGCAAAGTCTGCGCCATTTCGAACATCTGCTCACATGCGGAGGCCATGCTCAGCGACGGCTATCTCGACGACAACCTCATCGAATGCCCGCTCCACGGGGCAGTATTCGATGTCACGGACGGGTCCGTGCAGGAAGGTCCCGCGAGCGTCGATGTCGAGTGTTACTCCGTGGCCGTCGAGGGTGACGATATCTACGTCGGCCCGATTGAAAACTGAACCCGTCCCCAGACCTGACGTCCGCCGTTCGATGCGGGCGCGCCTGGGCTCAAGTAATCTGCGTTCGACGGCAGGCGGCCGCGGCCGCAACAACCCCTGATCGCGAGACCACTCCGGTTTCGCGCAATAGACTACTTACGGATCGGTTTAACCAGGTTGGTATCCGGGGACGCGGACACGCCCCTAGTCCAGATTCGGGGCCTTGAAAAGTCGTACGGGCCAAACGCCGTTTTACGAGGCGTTGACCTGGACGCGCACGCGAACGAGGTCCTGACCCTTTTCGGCCCGAACGGCGCAGGAAAGACTACGCTCCTGCGCATCCTCGCCACGCTCACGCGCCCCGACTCGGGGACTGTGCGCATCGACAGACGGGACATCACCCGGGCCGGGGAGACCGCCCGCCAGGTTACCGGCGCGGTGCTGCACTCCCCAATGCTCTACGGACACCTGACGGCGCGGGAAAACCTTCTCTTCCACGCACGCATGTTTCGCTTGCCCCGCCGGGACGAGCGAATCGCCCAGGTAGCCGAAACATTGCAGATACGGGACCGCCTGGACGACCTGGCGAGGGAACTTTCGAATGGCCTCCAGCGACGGGTCTCCCTGGCGAGGGCGCTGCTGCACCGGCCGCGTTTGCTGCTGCTGGACGAACCGGAAACGGGTCTCGACGACACCGCCCTTCAACTCTTGGACAAGGTGATCGGGGAATACCGGCAGGACGGGCGCGCCGTAATAATGACGACCCACTCCCTGCAACGGGGACTGGAGTTGGGAGACCGCGTCGGCATCATCTCGTCCGGCCGGGTTGCCCACTACGGCGCAACCTCTACAGTCGATCCCGAAAGCCTGCGCAGCGCCCTTGCCGAGCCGCGTCGCACCTGGTCATCAGAATCGGTGCGCTCGTGACCGGCTCGCTTGCGGTCGCCTGGGCTCTTGCCCGCAAAGACCTGTTACTCGAATTCCGCAACCGCGACATCGTCGTCACGGTCGCCGGTTTCACGGTCCTGATCCTGGCGATCTTCACCTTCGCCGTGGACCTCTCGAACGAAAACGCCCGACTTATCGGCCCGGGCGTCCTATGGGCTGGCATCGCGTTCGCAGGGGTCCTGGGCCTCAACAAGTCATTCGCAGTCGAAACCGACCAGAACGCGCTCGACGGCCTGATGCTCACACCGGTGAGTCGCGACCTGATATTTCTCGGAAAGGCTCTCGGTAATTTCGCCTTCCTCGCGCTGGCGCAAGCGGTTGTTCTGCCGGTCTTCGCGGTCCTTTTCAACCAGGTCATATTCAGGTGGGAGATGCTGGTCATCTGCCTGCTGACGACAACTGGATTCGCCACCATCGGGACCCTCTTCGCGGCGATGTCTACCCGAGCGCGGGCAAGGGAGATCATGCTGCCGATGCTGTTCCTGCCAACCGTCGCTCCGGTGCTGATCGCGGCGGTTGAAGCTACCTCCGGCGTGGTCTCCGGCCGAAGCTGGTCCGACATGGCGACGTGGCTCCAACTGGCAGGCGCGTTCGACGCCGTCTTCCTCGTCGTCTCGGCCCTCGCCTTTCACATCGTCCTGGAAGACTAGCCCCGCCAGCGGAGACCCTCGCAAAAACCCATTCCTGAAGGGAGAGGGTTGGGGTGAGGGCGAAACGGACTTAGTCGCAAGCGACCGCGTGCCGGCCCAACCCCTTTTGACCGCAGCTTTTGCCGGATTGACGAAGTTATGCAAAGGTCTCCAACGGCACATGCGGCCAGACCAGGAAAACTGCGTCCCACGGCCTCTCCACGTACCCGGCTAATAGACAGAATTCAGGCCGAAAAACCGGCACTTTGTGATAATATGCACACACTTTTCCAGCGGCCAAGAAGGGCCTGAACCGCACGTTGCCCAACATCCTTTCCCGACACGCACTCCTCGCGTCGGCCGCGGCCTTCACCGCCCTCGCGATGTGGATGATTTTCGTCTGGGCGCCAACCGAGACGAACCAGGGTGCGATCCAACGGGCCCTCTACGTGCACGTGCCCGTCGCATGGGTCTCCATGGTGGCGATCGTGGCGGTGGCGATCTTCAGCGTGCTCTACCTGATCACAGGCCGTGAACGGTGGGACAGGCTGGGAGCGGCGACGGCCGAGACGGGTGTTGTTTTCGGCGCGCTCATGCTGATAACCGGCATCGTCTGGGCCAGGCCTGTCTGGGGAGTGTGGTGGACCGGCGAAGCCAAGCTCACCACTGCGCTCATCCTCTTCTTCGTCTACGTCGCCTATCTCATGTTCCGGGCCTACTTCCCCCCGGGGGCGCAGCGCAGAAGGCTCGCCGCCATAATTGCCCTCATAGGAGCCATCGACGCCCCGATCATCTACTGGGCCGCGAACCTGTGGGCCGAGGCCCATCCGCCGCTGGTTGTCGGACCGGCGCGAGACGCCGATTCGTCTCTATCAGGAGACATCGCGCTGACACTCTTGGCCGGGGTCGTCGCATTTACGATGGTGTTCGCAGTCATCCTCGTCGAACGCTACCGGATACGCCGCGCCGAAGACGAGGTAACTACGCTGCGTCGCACACTGCAGTTGGCCGGATCGGACGCCTCGTGAGGCGTTCCATTGTCGTTCTCGGGCTGGTCGCGATTTTGGTCATGGCCAGTGTCGCGACGGTAACCGCGCAGACCTCGGGTCTGGTCAGCGGCGTCGTTACTGCAGTCGAACAGAACGACGCGGGCGAATTGGTGTCATTTTCCATAGTGGATAACCAGGGCGCGGTCCACGCGTTTACGGTGTCCGGTAGTACCGAGTTTGGACTGGAAAACCAGGCAGGGGATCGGTGGACGGCCTCCCACGCGGACGAACCTGTCGCCGCGGCTGAACGTATGCGGGACCAGCAGCGCAGATTTGTTCCAATCACGGTCAGAAGTGAAGGCGGTATCGCCACCAGCGTCGTAGTATCTGAAAGCGGGCGTCTCGAGACCAACCTTGGCTTCCTCTTCGCCATATACATGGTCACGTGGGCTGCGTTCTTTGCCTACGTGTTCGTCGTGTCCATGAGGCAGCGGGACCTCCATCGGCAGATCGAACGGCTCAAGGAACTGGCCGGTCGCGTCGACGCCGAAGCATAACGACTGAATTTTCAGATGGACGAAAAAGACCGCAACCTTGCCGACCCCACGCCGACGGCAACGCCTTCAACGTTCCTGACCACCAGGTACCGGATCGGATTTGTACTGGTCCTGATAATCGGCGCCCTGGCCTACTTCGGGTATACGGCATTCCGTAACGCCACCGTCACGTTCATGTCTGTCGACGAGGTCGCGTCCATGGCGCCAACGCCGGAAGACCGTTCAGTCGGGGTGTCTGGCAAGTTGGTCAGGGACTCATACATCCGCTCGCCGGACGGACTGGTCGCCAATTTCGAGTTGCAGGATGAATCGGAAGGCGATCACGTCCTGACCGTCCGCTATTCGGGCGAGATCGGCCAGGTCTTCTTCAACGAGCACTCGGAGATCATCCTGCGGGGCTCGGTAGCCGACGACGGCGTCTTCGATGCCGCGCATTTGACCGTGCGATGCCCGTCCAAGTATCTCTCCGAACAGGAAAAAGCCGAGATCGAGGGACAGGATTCCGAACCGCCGCCCTACCAACCCGACTACTTTGACACCGAGGCTTAGCCGGACGGACTAACGCCGTCCCTTGGCTACAAGCCGTATCACGCCCGGCGGGTTCTCGCGAGGGCGCGATGTTATACTCAGCCCAGCAATGAACGAGACCGCCACGATCGCAAATATGGCCATCGCGGCCATCGTCGGATACACGCTCGGCGCTTTGCCTGTCGCCTACATCGCCGGCAGGATCAAGGGCATAAACGTATTCGAGGTCGGCAGCCGCCAAGCGGGCGCCACAAATGTTTTCCGGGAAGTGTCCCGGAAACTCGGTACCCTTGTCTTCCTTGCAGACTCCACGAAGGGTCTGATCGCAGTACTCATTGGTCAAGCCCTGGGGCTCGACAGCGGATACCTGCTGATTCCCGCCGTAGCGGCCATCATGGGCCACTGGAACTCCCCATTCACCAGGTTCAAGGGAGGCGACGGCGTCTCCACGCTGACCGGAATCGGAATAGGTCTGATTGGGATTGCAGTCTTGCTGCCCTACGCGGTCGTCGCCGTCATTTGCCTGGGCGGTCGTTCCAGGTTCGCCCATCCATCCCTATGGGGAGGGGGCCTCGGCTACATTACGTTGATGATCATCGTGTTCGTGCCGTTCGGCCGCGCCAACAGCGTTTTGACTCCGGACCTGAACATGGTTGTCGTGATCGGCGCAATCTGTCTTGGCCTCGCCATACTGGTGCACAGCTCCGTGTACCACCGCAGGTCAAGAAGTTGGCGGGACGTCGAAGTCCCCGAGGCCCCACTGTCGGGCGGAGGCCTGACGGACACGAGCGGAGACGCGCGGTAGCGCACGCGAATTCGACATTCGACGGGTCGAACGCATACTCCCTCACCGAATCCCAGCTACTTGAGCCGCCGAATGCTCTCCGTCAACGAGTCGGGCGGATCGGCCTTAGGCATCGCCCTCAGCAGGCGAATAGTCGACCACAGCCCGCTAAGCCACCCCTGGCAACCGTCGCACAGGCCGAGATGCGAGCGGATCCCCGCGGAAAGGGTTTCCGAGATATCGCCTTCCAGGTAGTCGGAACCGTAAGCGCGCACGTCCTCGCAGTGAATCGTTTCCGCGGAAGGCCCGCGCTCGCGTCGCCGCAACACGCGACCCGCCACGCGCCTGATCCACGATTGCTCAGCCTTTTCACTCATCCGGAGTTAACGGACTCTACCCTTCCTGCACTGCTGCACGGTCCCGGACAGGACTCCCTGACCAATTGGATGCGCTACCAGCGCAAAAGATGCTGGGACAGGGGTAACCTTTTGTTAAGGGGTACTCGTAAGGCCGTCGAAGCGACGGGAAGGACTGGCGCCTGAGCCAAACCCGGCACATGGAACACAGCAAGTTCGCACAGATTGCCGAGGAGAACGCGGGGTTCGTCTACAACGTCGCCTACCGCATGATGGGTAATCACCACGATGCCGAAGAAGTCGCGCAGGACGCCTTCGTATCGGCCTTCCGGGCCAGGGACCGGTTCAGGGGAGACTCCCGGGCGACCACCTGGCTCTACCGCATAACCGTCAATGCCGCCCTTATGCGATTGAGGCGGGACAAGAGGCGGAAGGAAATGACCGTCAGCGAGGACGCCAGGCCGGACTCGCCATCGACTGACCTGGCGGAACTACCCGGCCCCGCGGCGCTGAACTCCGAACTGGGCGAAAAGCTCTCCGCCGCCGTCGACGATCTACCCGACGACCTCAAGACTGCTGTGGTCCTGAGGGACATTCAGGGTCTGTCCAACTCAGAGGCGGCCGAAATCCTGGAAGTTTCGATTCCCGCAATAAAAGCGCGCCTCCACCGCGGGCGGGTGGCAATTCGCGCAAAGTTGGCCGAATACGTCCAGCAAACTGCGGCCTAGGCCGGGACTTTCAATCTCGGAAGGGCCGTAGCCCAACTCCTAGATCGCGTAGGCCCCCAGCAGGTCCTCGACCGGCTTCTCGCCCACGCTCCTGGTCAGTTCGTCCTGCCGCTCGTCCAGCGACGGCTGGTCCGTCTTGTAAACGAGGCCGAGGGGTATGCCCGGACGCTCAAGCAGGTCTACTGCGGCCTGCTGGCTGGTAGGGTCGTGGTCCTCGGGAATGTCCCAGGCCAGGCCCGGAATGCCCTTTCGCCGGTTGCCCTTCAGCAGGTCGTAAGTGTCGTTGTAGGTCGTGCATGGCGACTGCACGTGGACGATCGAAAAACCGCGGTGGTCCATCGCCTCCTCGATCATGGCAGCCAGTTGCCGCGGCTTGCTCGAGTAGTGTGAGCCGATGTAACTGACGCCCATGGACATGTAGAGCTTCAGCGGGAACATCTGCGCTTCGATCTTGCCGTGCGGGGTCGAACTCGTTACCTGGCCGAACTCGGTAGTCGGTGAGCTTTGCCCCTTCGTAAGACCGTAGACGCCGTTGTCCATCACGACGCACGTGACGTCGAGGTTGCGCTGTGCCTGCGGGCCGATGTGCTCAGCCCCGATGCTCAGGAAATCGCCGTCCCCGGCAACAATCAGGGTGTTCAATTCCGGCCTGGCCATCTTGACGCCAAACGCCAGCGGAAGGGTGCGGCCGTGTATGCCGTGCAGGCCGAACGGCTGCTCGCCCTCCGTCAGGTGCACCATGTTCCCGGAACAGCCGATCCCGGCAACTATCACGTTGCTGGAATACGGCACCTCGTATTTGGCTGTCCGCGCCTCGATGGCCCATTCCAGGGCTCGACGCACGCCGAAGTCCCCGCAACCCGGGCACCACTTGAAATCGTATTCGGGATTTCGTCCGCTCATACCGCCACTCTCTGGCCCGCAATATCCCGGACCATCTCAGTCATCCGGTGCGCCAGGTCCGACGGGCGGAACGGGGTACCGGTGTACTGCGTTATCGACTCTGCCTTGATCCCTTCCGTGCGTAACAGGGTGGACCACTGCCCCAGGTAGTTCAACTCAGGCACTATGACGAGTCGCTTTTCCTTCAATACCTCGAACACCTGCCGCGGAAGCGGGTTCAGGGCCAGGGAATATACCCAGCCAATCTCGACCCCTGCATCCCTCAGTTTCTCGTATGCCTCTCTGGCAACGCCCTTCGAAGAGCCCCACGGCATCACGACTACGTCCGCATCGGCGTTCTCCAACTCGAAGGGTGAATCGTCCAGCAAGTCCAACTTCCTGAACCGGCGCTCGGTCAACCTTATGTGGTGCCTGGGAAGATGCGTCGTGTCGCCGATTTCGTCGTGCTCGCTGCCGTTCGCCACGTACGCGCCCGGTCCGCCGGGCAGCGGCATTGGGGTCAATTCGCCGTCAGTCCAGGACTCGTACCGCTTGAATCCGTTGGCGCCGGAGTAGACGTTTCGGGATTCCGCCTTGACCTGCGAGAGGTCCGGCATACGGATGTTCTCTCCCCGCTCCGCCTGCTGAAATTCGCTCATCAGGATAACCGGACCCTGGTATCGCTCGGCCCAGTTGACCGCCATCACCGCGGCATAGAAACACTCTTCCACCGAGCCCGGCGCAATGACCGGCATCTTCACGTCACCGTGAGCCGGGTGCATGCAGACGAAAAGGTCAGACTGCTCAGACTTTGTCGGCAGCCCGGTGGCCGGACCGCCGCGCTGCACGTCCACGACCACCAGCGGTATTTCCGCCATCCATGCCAGGCCCAGGCCCTCTCCCATAAGGGAGATCCCGGGGCCTGCCGTGGCCGTCATGGCCTTCTTGCCGGCGTAGCCAGCGCCGACGATGGCGTTGACGGCCTCGATTTCCGAACTGACCTGGTAAGCGAATTTGCCCGGTCCGATGAGGTTGTCCTCCATCCACACCAGGATGGTCGTGGCTGGGGAGATCGGGTAACCGACGTAGAAATCCAACCCCGCAGCGCGGGCGCCCAGGGCCAGCGCCGCATTGCCGGTGATCATGATCTGCTTGTAATCGGGCGCCGTCGGGGGTGCAAGCTCACCAACGTTGAACCCGCTGGTCCTGGCCACGTCGGCTCCAAGGCGAACCGCCTTGATGTTCGCCTCGATGATTGCGTCGTCGCCCGGACGGCCTCGCGTAAATCGCTCGCGAATGAACTCATCGATCTGAGCAAGGGAGAAGTTGATCAGATTTGCGACGGCGCCTATCACCACCATGTTCGCGGCGCGTGCGTTGCCGGTGGACTTCGCCAGTTCGTCGGCCTTGATACCGAAATACTGGCCGCCCGCTGGGAGGTCATACTCCGACGAGTCGTAGACGGTGACGCCGTTTTCGCTCAGGTCCTGGTTGTGGTTGTCGAACGCGTACTGGTTGAGCGCGACGAGAACGTCCACGTGGTCGCCGGAACTGAGCACAGGCGTGGTCGAAATACGCACCTGCGAAGAGGCCGGACCGCCCATGATCTGGGACGGAAACGTGGAAAATGTCTGGACGTAGTATCCAGCCAGTGCGGCGGAACGAGCGAGTGCGTCTGCTGATGTGACGAGACCCTGGCCACCCTCTCCGGCAAACCTGATCACAAAGTCATTGCTTTGCACTCGTCCTCCTGTTCATTTCGCGGCCCGCGAACCGGCCGTTTCCCTGAATTATCCGTACCTGCGCGCCAATTCCGTGTTAAATCGGGAGCAATTTGCGCAGGGCTCGTGCAGTGTAGAGCCTGGTGGGGCGACTACCCGGCGCCGCCCGGCGGCGCGCCCGGGATTTTTGTATTGGGTTCGTCGCCCTCATGAGTCTGTATTCATTATCTAGTTGGTCTATTTCAGTGTCAATTTAGGCTGGGGGGAGTCGCCCCTTGTAATTAAGGTTGTTACCGCTTTATTAACGCTGGCCGTAATTTCGCTCCGACGCCCTGTAATACGATGAATTTCAGCGCTGGCAGATGCCCGGCCGAAAACACGGAACGGCGAATGGCGTGCAAAGAAGGGAACGCATGGGACAAGCCAAGGCGAAAAAACCCAAGGGTTTGTGGTCTGCGGGAGGGGTGGTGCTCTCGGAACAACAGGGGACCTTACAGGTCGCTCTCTGCGGCCGCGCTAGGGAGGGACTCTGGGCGCTTCCCAAAGGCCACCCGGACGGAAAAGAGTCTCCCCTCGAAACGGCCGTCCGCGAGGTCTGCGAAGAGACGGGGCTGAAAGTTGAAGCAGGCCCGAAGGTCGGCGACATACACTATCCGGTAAAGTCTAAGAGCAAGCCGAAAGGGCGCATGAAGACCGTCCTGTACTATCTTATGTCGCCCGTAGGGGGAGACCTTTCAGAACACGACGACGAGTTCGATCAGGTCGAATGGTTTGACGCAGACGACGCTATCCGCACGTTGACCCACGAGAATGAAGCCAGAATCGTGGAAAAAGCTCTGGCCATGGCAGAGAGGTAAGCCACAGGTCCAGACAATCGATCGCCTTGAGGGCGAGTTGGTGGTCCTGCGCCCCAAGTGCATGGACGACGTGCCCGCCGACTACATGTGGCGGATCGATCCCGAACTCGCCGGCCTGGACGCCACGCGCCCCATCAACCTCACGATAAGGGAGTACGGCCGCTACCAGCAGGACGAACTGCAATTCCCTTCCCCATGGTCGGTCCGGCTGGCCATCGACACGTTGCACGATGATCGCCACATCGGCAACTGCATGTACTACGACATCAATTTCGACAAGGGGCAAGCCGAACTCGGCATCATGATCGGCGAGCGCAGCTACTGGGGGAAGGGATATGGAGAGGACACCGTGCGCACCCTGCTCCGCCACATCTTCACGGACACTCCCATGAAGATGGTCTACCTGCACACCCTCGCGAGGAACCTGCGCGCCCAGCGGTGCTTCACCAAGTCAGGCTTCTCCTTGATCGAAGAAGTGCGCCGAGACGGGTACCACTTCGTGCGGATGGAGGTCCTGCGCCCGGACTGGTTCGCACGCTACCCTCAATTGGCGCCCGCCGAAGAAACGGCCTTCACCGGAGTCGAATCAGCCAGGGTCTAGAAGGTGTCTAAAGGACGTGGGCATACGCTGACACGCGCAACATCTTCCTGACACGCTCTCAGACAACCACTCGTAGGGGCGTCTCTTGCGCCCTGTCTCAGAAGTCGCCCGCGTAGACCACTTCCTCTCCTGGGGGAGAGGATTGAGGTGAGGGCGTCACGGCGGGCAACTGGAATCGTCGTATCTGTTGAGTGACTTGCGATTTCACCTTTTGCCCTCACCCCCGTATCGAGTACAGGGCAGGCTGAACGACCGGGCACATGGGTAACAGTTAGACCGGGGAGATAGGTAACACTTTTGTGGGCGCCCGAGGGAGCTGGGCGCGGCGACCGATGCGATGCAGATTCACTGTCGGTCCGGGACCTACCGGACACCCGCTAAGAATCTTGCGGGGGCGCCGGGTTGGTCATTTCGAACCCGATCGTTTCCGGGAACACCGCGGCAATCTCCTCGACGGTCCAACGGCCGTCCTTGACCATGGACCGTACCGGCTCCGGATGATTCATCACGCTGATCTGGTTGCCGGCGCAATGCACCACCTGCCCGGTCACGTCGGAGGCGGCGTCCGACGACAGCCAGACGACCATGGGCGCAACGTCATCGGGATCGCGCGTGGCCACGCCCTCAGGGGCCGGTGGGAAAGCGCCGGCGCGCAGGGACCTTGTCGACTGGGGCACACTCGCCGTCATGCGCGTGTTTGCGCCCGGTGAAATCGCGTTTGCGGTCACGCCCCTGCGAGAAAGTTCGTTGCTCAACACCCGCGTAAGTCCGGCGATGGCGTCCTTCGCCGCACCGTAGTTCGATTGCCCGGACTGGCCGTACAAGCCCGACACGGAGCTGAACATGATGATTCGCCCGCCGTTCTGCTCCCTGAAGATTCGCGCGGCCGGCTGGACCACGGAGAAGGTCCCTTTCAGGTGCACGGCAATTACCTCGTCCCACTCTTCCTCGGTCATGTTGAAGATCATCCGGTCACGCAGGATCCCCGCGGCGGTCACCACGATGTCGAGCCGCCCGAACTCGTCCAACGCCTTTTGGACGATGTTGCCGCCACCGACAACTGTGCTGACCGAATCGAGGCACGCGACCGCGCGACCGCCCAGTTCTGCGATCTCTTCCACCACCTGGTGTGCAGGTGAAGCATCGCGGCCCGAACCGTCCAGCGCGGCCCCCACGTCATTCACCACCACCGCGGCGCCCTCCGCCGCCAGGGCGCGAGCGATGCCGCGCCCGATGCCCCGGCCGGCGCCGGTTACGACCGCCACTTTTCCTTCCAGCCGCTTCGGAGGCTGCGTGACACGCGGCGCCGGAGGGTCTGCCGCGCCCCTGTGGACCAGCGAAGGCCCAAGCTTGTCGAGTTCCGGCAGACCCCAGCGACCGGGTGGATTGGGGTTGAAGATGGTCCGGATGCGACGGGGCTGTGACAGTTGGATAATACGGCCGCTGTAAACGAGGAAGAATTGCCCGTTTACGGGCGCCGCGTAGTCGCTGGCCAGGTAGGCCACGAATGGCGCAACGTCCTCCGCCGCCCACGGTCGCTCATCCGGTCCCGGCATGAGTCCCCGTTCGACGAGCGCCTCATGCGCCTGTTCGGGAATCGTGTCGACCATGCGCGTGCCGGCGCGCGGAGCGATCACGTTCGCGGTTACCCCATACTTGCCGAGGTCGCGAGCCACCACCTTCGTAAAGCCGCCAATGCCGGACTTAGCCGCGCCGTAGTTCGCCTGCCCCGGAAAGCCGACTAGGCCCGACTCGGAAGAAAACGTGATGATGCGCCCGCCGCGTTGTTTCCTGAAGTGCGGCGCGGCATGGCGGACCACCGAGAACGTGCCCTTGAGATGGACGGCTACGACGTCGTCCCATTCTTCTTCCGCCATGTTGTGGAACATGCGGTCGCGCAAAATTCCCGCCGCGGTTACGACGATGTCGATGCGGCCGAAATTGTCGAGCGCCGCCTCTACGATCCGCTCCCCGCCTGACCATGCGGCCACGCTTTCGATGACCGGGACCGCCTCGCCGCCCGCGGCGCGAATCTCAGCAACAACCTCGTCCGCCGGACCCGGACTCCCTTCCTCCCCGTGAACACCCACTCCGGCGTCATTGACGACCACCCGCGCTCCTCGGTCAGCAAGCTCGAGTGCTATTCCCCTGCCAATCCCGCGCCCCGCGCCGGTCACAACGGCAACGCGGCCGTCCAACGCCCGCGGCAATTCCTGGAACTGATCGTTCATGTCCTACTCGTTATCAAGTGTGCTGGATGGTCTATTCGCGCTCTCGTCTCACGGGCGCCCATCTCAATTTAGCAGGTGGAAAGTCAGTCCATCCCACTACCACGCCCGGTCACACCACCAACACCCTCATCAACCCACCCCACGCCATCGGTACGAAAACGTCCCGCCAGGACGGCCACACTCTCACTCGTCTTCCCCGACCTCCGTACCCAGTCTTCCCCGACTCCGATCGGGGACCCAGGAGACGCCGGGCGCGGTACCCTCACCAACCTGCCACACAACCACACCCGCACACCGGCCACACACCCCGTAGGGGCCGTTCGTGACCGGCCCTGGTGCGGTGCGCGGCTACAACCTCCCGCCCCTCACACACAACCGGGATTCTCGCGACCCGTCGTGCCTTCCATCGTCGCCCCGCACTCCGATGCAGGGCCGGTACCCATGGCGGGGCGCGGGACGGGCGCGGCGCACCTTCGACTATGCGTGTGGATTACCCGCGCACCACCCCAGGGCGGGTTTGAAACCCGCACCTACCGGGGGAGAGTAGGTCGATGTACCGGGGTGTGATGGGGCGGCAGGTTGGTGGGGGTAGCCGTGTTGCTCGTCCGCCCCGGCGGCCGCCTTTTCAAAACTGTTCAAATACCGAATCAACGGCCTCAGCCGCCGACTGCCCTTCCGGTTCCCTGGCAGAAACCTTTGTAAGCGGCGCGAAGTTCAACATCAGCCGCTTCACGCCCTGCCCTTCGAACGCCACCGTAACCTCCGTGTCCCCGCGTTGCTCACGTGCGTTCACAACCACACCATCGCCGAAGTGTTCGTGCCTCACCCGATCGCCGGGCTGAAACTCGGTCCGGGGACGCGGCGCAACCCTCGGCGCCGGCATAGCTGCGACGTCTTTCGCCCTCAGCCGCTCCGTCAGATCCGCGCTGCTCCGCATTCCCCTCACCCGCGAGCGGGTGACCGCCCGTTCAGGCAGTTCGTCGAGGAACCGCGACCGGATTCTAGACTGAGGTCTACCGTGAATGCTCCGCATAAAAGCATGGATCATGTATAGGTACTTTCGGGATCGGGTCATACCGACGTAACAAAGTCGGCGTTCCTCTTCTAATTTCGCCGGGTCCTGGTCTTCCAACGATCGAGAGTGTGGCAACAACCCCTCTTCCATGCCGACCATGAAAACTGCGTCGAATTCCAGACCCTTGGCTTGGTGGAGCGTTATCAGGGTGATCGCGTCCCCGCGTCCGTTTGCGTCATCAAGGGCGTCGACATCCGACACCAGCGCGACGTTCTGCAGGAAGTCGCCTAGCAATTCCCTGACGTCAACCTTTCCGTCGGCTGAGGACCGCTCTACAGCGAACTGCTCGGACGATCCCCGCAGTTCCTTCAGGTTTTCCATCCGCTCGTCGCCGCGTTCCTTGTCCTCCATGACCCATCGCGCGTACCCGCTGCGTTCGAGCGCGAGATCGATCAACTCCGGCGGTTGCAGTGCCAGACTCTGTTCGATCAGGCGCTTGATCAGGCCAGCAAACCTGACTACGGCATTCCTGGCCCGCTTATTCAGTTCCACCTCTCGGACGCCATCGTCGTCGTCAGGTGCCGCTTCGGCATCGTCGAGTGAAAAAACCACGTCCAGCAAAGGCACGCCCCTGGCCTGGGCAACACGCCGCAGTTCGAGCATCGTCCGCTGGCTGATTCCGCGGGCCGGCACGTTGATTATCCGTTCGAGAGCCGCGTCGTCTGCGGGGTTATGCACAAGGCGCAGGAACGCAAGCGTGTCCCTGATCTCCCTGCGCTGGTAGAACTTCACACCTCCGACGAGGCGGTACGGCAATCCCCGCCTGTTGCACGCCACCTCCATCGCCCTGGACTGGGCGTTGATGCGGTACATAACGGCCATCTCGCCGCGCGGCACATCTTCCGTGTCGGACAGTTTTTGCACCTCGTCCAACACCAGCCGCGCCTCTTCTTCCGCGTCATACGCCTCGGCGACCGCCACCGGCCGGCCGCGTTCGTTCTCCGTCCACAAGTGCTTTTCGAGGCGGGTCTCGTTGTTCGCGATCACCGAGTCGGCCGCTTCCAGGATCAACTCGGTCGACCGGTAGCTCTGGTCCAGCGTGACGACCTTCGCATCGGGGTAAGTCGATTGGAAATCGACCAGGTTCGTTGGGTCCGCGTTTCTCCACGAATAGATCGACTGGTCGGGATCGCCAACGACGCAGATGTTCCGGTGTTCCCCTGACATTAGCCTGGCGATGTGGAACTGCAGCGGGTTCGTGTCCTGGAACTCGTCAACGAGCAGGTGCTTGTAACGGTCCTGGTACTGAGCGCGCAGGTCGGGATTTCCCTCAAGCACCAGGAAGACCTTGAGCAGCAGGTCGTCAAAGTCCACCGAGTTGGCTGCTTGCAAGGCCGCTTCGTAACGCTCATACACCCTGGCCGCTACCTCTTCACGATAGGTGTCGGTGGTCGATGCGAAGGCTTCGGGCCCAATCATGCGGTTCTTGGCGCCGGAGATTGCGCCCAACAGCGCCCGCGGTGGGAACTGCTTTTGGTCAATCTCCAACTCATCCAGGACGCGCCGCACTGTCCTGGCCTGGTCGTCCTCGTCGTATATCGAGTAACCAGGTTCGAGTCCCGCGCTCTCGGGAAATGTGCGAAGCACCTGGGCACAAAACGAGTGGAAGGTCCTGACCTGCAGCGAGTCCGCAGATTCCGGAATGAGCGATTCGCAACGCTCACGTAGTTCCCTCGCGGCCTTGTTGGTAAAGGTCACCGCCAGGATGCGCCACGGAGCAACATCGCGCTCATTTATCAGGTACGCGACCCGGTGGGCCATCACCCTGGTCTTGCCGCTGCCAGGTCCGGCGACGATGAGTAACGGCCCGTTCTCGTGCTGGACGGCTTCCTGCTGACGGGGAGACAGGCCGTGAAGAATATCGGTCGACGCCATGGCCGGATTATAGATAGACACCTCGGTCAGGCGGACGCCGAAATGGCAGACGGAGCAAGCCGCGCGGCTGCTAGCGCGTCGCGGGCTGGCTGGCGGCCGCCCGTATGGCGTCGAGATCGAGGTGTGACTCGATCAACTCAACGACCCGGGTGAGCTTGTCATCGTGGTCAAACTCGATCCGGGGCAGCAGCGTCTCCAACTTTGCAGCAGCAGCAGAAGTGTCGTCCGGGACTACCACTATCGGTATGCCGCGCTGGTCCGCTTCGTAATAGACGTACTCGATCGGCGGTATGCCCTTGGTGAGCACAAGGGCGCGGACAGTGTCGGTCTGCAGCGCGGCCAGTTGCACGTCCGGCCGGTCGCCCCGGACCACGACGCCGACGTTGTCCTGCGACCCGAAGTAGTGCGGACCCCAGTCGAGCACCAGTCCCCCAATGAGGAAGTTGTCTATGAGCCTGTTCGAGTTCTCCGGGCAGGCGGCCAACGTCCCTTCCAGGTGTTTTGCCACGAGGTCGACCGTGGGCGCGAGCAGTCGCCGGTCTTCCGGCAGCCATCCGATCAGCTTTACCCCCGCCGCTGTAATCTGCGGCGCGACCTGTGACTCGACTTCGTTCTGCCGGTAGACAGGCACGTTGTTGATGACCACGCCAGCGAGCCGGGAACCGTACGCTGCGGCTGCTGACGGCGCGTCGTCGTTGTAGCCGCACACCAGCACCACGAGGGCGTCCGTCTCTTCGGCGAGCTTCAGATCAGCCGATGGATCGCCCGACGATCCCTCCACCACGTCCAGGGCAGACCCGGACGCGCCAATTTCGTCGTCCTGTTCCAGGAGTGCTTTAAGCCCGGCGGCCAGCGCTGTCTTGCCGGCGCCGCGTTGGGTGGACGCTACGATCAGGGTTGCCATGGTGTTCTGAGCCCGTGTCGGTTATGTCGTCGACCCGCACTGTTGGGCGGGCGTACTCATGGTAACTTGACCTCCGCCATCGGGCTATAACCCGCCACCTGATCGACGCGTCTGTCCGGACGCGCAACTCACTATCGAGGTTTGGCACAGCCCAATCACGATACGGCGCCGCCTTGCGACCCCCGCCTTGCTCGCCTACGATTGAATTTCGGGCCGAGGTAGCTCAGTTGGTAGAGCAATGGACTGAAAATCCATGTGTCGGCAGTTCGAGTCTGCCCCTCGGCACCAACTTTGCCCCATCTCCGTGTACCGTCTTCCAGCGTAACGGGGATCCGTCTACCTCGCCTCCCAGGTCATTCGAGCCGTGGGCGCGCTATCCGCTCACCGGCGAATTGAACTCGCCGATCCAGCGCACGTAGTCGACACCCGAGCTTGCCGCTCGGTAGAACCTCTTGTCGGCGGTCCATACTTCACAGCCAAGGCTCTCGGCCAGTGCCAAATAGTGGGCGTCGTAGGCCACTCCCTGGTTGAGTTGGGAAGCGAGTGCCAATGCCCTGCTGTGAAGGTCCGGCGTTGCGTGGAATGCGATTCCGAAGGACATCAGGTCCTGCATGAGATCAGCCGCATTCCCTACTGTTAACTCGCAGCGCAACACTCTTCGATGGAGAGCATTGGCGACCTCGAACGGCATCAGCTGGGGCGCAGCTGGTTGGGAGCCTTCGTCATCCCAAAGTCGGGCGAGTGCGGTGGCCCTGTCCGAGTCTTCCTCTTCAACTAACCATTTGAATGCCAAGCTCGCGTCAACAACGACGAACTCGCTCATGCCCATTCCTCAGTCTCGGTGTCCCTGATCTCCCTGGCCTCCCGAATCAAGTCGGCAGAGTCGCCAGGCAGCGGCCTGCCGCCAGACAGTTCGCCCCGGCGCGATACGACTCTCTCGAAGGATTGTCGGTCAAAGCTCTGTCTTGACAACCCATTAGCCTCGTCCTTCGTCAGTTCACGGTCGATAGCAGTCTGGCAGTAGTGGCGCATGCTAACGCCCTTGAGCGCGGCGATGACCTTCAACCGGCGTTGAAAGTCAGGTTCCAGGTCAAGTGTGAGTCTCTTCTTCTTGGCTACCATCGCTCGCCACCTTCTTTTTGACTCGTTCTTACTAGAATAGTGCAAACACGAAAAAAAGTCGGTTCCCGTGTCCACCCTGGCCCGTCAGGTCATTCTGGGCGCGGCGAAGAATCTCCCGCACTTCACCCCCGCCACCGCTCTGTACAACCCCGTCAACGGCCTCCCCATGCGGGTTCCGCGCCCGATTAATGCTGTATTCTCCCTTGGCGCAACAGCCCGGCCAAGGACCAGGAACGCATGCCAGATTCTGATGGACAAACCCTGCTGACAGACGAGGTCAAGGCTTTGATCGGCCAGGAGACCGAGCTCGAGGAGATGTACGGCGTCGTCGATACCGAGACCGTCCGCCGCTACATCATCGGCGTCCCCGACCAGGACCCTCGCCACTGGGACGAGGAGTTGGCGTCGCCCAGGTTCGGCGGCACGACCACACCCGCCATGATGGTCCATTACATCTCCAACAGGAAACCGCCGTGGGAAGAGGACAAGATGCCGGAGATCATGGTGGAGGACCCGTTCAGCGACGGCGGCGGAGGCATGGGAAGAAAGGAAAGCTCGCTGACTCCCATCCGGGACGTGGCGCCCACGCGCAGCCACCTGCACGCAGGCGATGAGGTCGAGTTGTACCAGTACCCGAAGATCGGAGACCGCATCTTCTACAAGTCCCGCTGGGTCGATTTCCAGGAGAAGCGCGGCAGGGACGGCAGGCCGTTCCTGGTAACCGTGAAAGAGACGAGTTACCTGAACCAGGATAACGCGCTCCTGTTAAAGGTGCGCGGCATCGGCATCGAACGCCCATAGCAATCCATATCGCTATTCGCCCCCCAATCGCCCATCAGGGAAAGACAAATGGCAATACCGCTCGAAAAACTGCTGGAACTCGGACCGGACGGGATGCTCGACCACGATGAGGAACCCGGAATCGAAGACCTGCGCAAAGCCGCGCAAACTTACTTCGAGGACGTCAGTGTGGGAGACGACCTCCCGCGCTACGTGCATCGCTACTCGGCGCCTGAGCTTGCCAGGTGGTGCATAACGATGGAGAACACCCACCGGCTGCACTACGACATCGCCCACTCCCACAACCACGACAATCTCCCCGGCGCGCTGTTCCACGGGACATGGCGCATGAGCATCGTCTCGAAGTGGCTGAAGAACTGGTCGCTGCCTAATGGATGGTTTTGGAAGGCGAGTTGGCAGGTCCGGGAAATGGTTACGGCCGGTGAGACCACGGCTCTGTGGGGCAAGGTCATCGACTGTCAGAAACTGGACGACTACGGCCTGGTCCACGTCGAGTTCGGCATCGTCAACGAAGAGGGTTGGGAAGGCGCCCCGGGCACGGCCACCGTCGCCCTGCCCTACCGCGACGGTGACCCGGTCCCCTACCCATTCGTACCGCCGCAGGTGTGATCAACACCCAGCCTGCCGCGCCATGACCCGTCCGACACCTCACGGAGACCAACAATGACGAGATTCCTCGCGATTGCCGACGACCCCGGCCTCAGCAAAGAGAAGTTCAGCAACGCCCTTGACCGCATAGGCAAGTGGCGATTCTCTCGCCGCGCCTGGATCGTCAAGGCGTACTGCCTCACCGACCCCGGCAGGACGGTCATCGAATGCGAGGCCCCGGACGAGGAGGTCTTCAGCGAGTGGCTGGAAAGTAACGGCTGGGCCGCAGCCGACATCCAACGCGTCGACCTCGTCCAGGAAGCTGGTGAAATATGGCCCATGCGCTTCTGAAGTCCGCCCGTCCGGTCACGGCATCAAGGACCGGGTAAACGACCCTTAATGATGCCACCACGACCCCCGAACGTCCTCTTCATCCTCACCGACCAGCAGCGCAGGGACACGATGCGTTGCTACGGAAACGAGTGGATCGAGACTCCCAACCTCGACCGCATCGCCGATTCCGGGTTCGTATTCGAGAACGCGTACGTTACCCAGCCGGTCTGCACACCTGCCCGCGGCTCGATCATGACCGGCCTGTACCCGCAGACCACGGGGCTGATCAAGAACGCCATCAAACTCAGCCCCGACACACCCACGATCGCCGAACTCGAGCCGGACGAATATCTTTGCGCTCACTACGGCAAATGGCATCTCGGTGACGACGCGTTCCCGCAACACGGTTTCGAGGACTGGATCAGCATCGAAGACCATCATCGGGCGGGCTTCAGTCGCAAAGAACAGCGCAGCCGTGAGGCCGACTACAACGTCTGGCTGCGCGAGCATGGAATCGAAAATCCACCCGTTTCGCCTGTCTCGTACGAACGATGGCTGCCAGGCGTCGACCTCCCCGAGGAACTGACCCAGGCCGCCTATCTGGGTAACGAGGCCACTCGCTTCCTTAACGAACACGACGGCCGGCCATTCGTCCTTTACATCAGCTTCTTCGAGCCGCACCCGCCCTACACCGGGCCGTTAAACGGCCTCTACGACCCAGCTTCCCTGCCCGTCGGCCCCGCGTTCCTGCAACGGCCCGACGGTGGTTCGCTGGTCAACCGGGCGCGCGCCGACTACTACATGGGCGGCAACCTGAACCCGCTGGGCGCTGAGGGCGGCGACTTCCACGATCTCACTTCGGAAGCCGGTTGGCGCCGCCTGCGGGCACAGTACTTCGCCAACGTGACGCTGGTGGACCGCAACGTGGGCCGCATACTCGACGCGCTCGATGCCAACGGCTACGACGATAACACCATCGTGATGATGTCGAGCGAACACGGTGAAATGGGCGGCGACCACGGCATGCTCGAAAAGCGGTCGCTGTACGAAGAGGCGTCGCGGGTCCCGCTGCTGATGAACGTGCCGTGGCTGAACTCAGGGCAATCGAGGATTGGCGGCAGCGTAAGCCAGATCGACCTCGTCCCAACCCTGCTGGACCTGCTGGAACAGCCCGTGCCCGATCACCTGCAGGGGGCAAGCCTGGCTCCGGTCCTGAGGGGCGAGGCGACCCTCGATGACAACGATGTGTTCCTGCAGTGGAATGGGATGGGCGACCGCAACCTCGGTTCGCCGCTGATCAACCGCATGGTCTCCCTTCCCTGGCGGTCGGTGATTACCGCCGACCGCTGGAAACTCAACCTCTGCGCCGGCGACCAGTGCGAGTTGTACGACCTCAACAACGACCGGTTCGAGTTGACTAACCTGTTCGACGAACCGGCGCAGCGGGACCGAATCCGGGAAATGGCAGCGCGGATACGCATCTGGCAGGACGAGACCGGAGACCACGCGCCGCTCCCAACCGTGTGACCGAGTGAATGTTCCGAAAAGTCATCAAACCTGGATAAGGGAAATTTGACGGCCAGAAACACTTACGACGTAATAGTGGTGGGCATTGGTGGCATGGGTTCAGCCACGGTGTACGAACTTGCGAGCCGCGGTCTGAGGGTCCTGGGTCTCGAGCAGTTCGACATTCCCCACGATCAGGGTTCATCGCACGGCGTAAACCGGGTGATTCGCCTCGCCTATTACGAGGACCCTTCCTACGTACCCCTCATGCGCCGCGCGTACGAGCGATGGCACGAACTGGAAAACGTGTCCGGCGAGAAGCTGCTGTACACAACCGGTTCCGTGGCAGCAGGCAGCGAAGACCGCGAAGTGTTCGCAGGCTCACTCCGTTCGTGCCTGGAGCACGACCTGCCACACGAGGTCTTGACAAGCGCCGAATTGACCAGCCGGTTCCCAGGCTATCGACTACCGCACGACTGGATGAGCCTGTTGCAGCCGGACGGTGGGTTTCTGCTGTCAGAGCGTTGCATCGTCAACTACGTCTTCGGCGCGCTCGACTTGGGAGCGGAAGTCAGGGCCCGGGAACCCGTTCGCGGATGGGACGTGTCGGGAGACACGGTCCAGGTGGAGACGAGCCGCGGGAAGTATGAGGCCGGAGCGCTCGTCATCACCGCCGGGGCATGGACCGAGATGATGACCCCGTCGCTCGCCCATCTGGCAGTACCCGAACGACAGGTGCTCGGCTGGTTTCAACCGATCCGGCCTGAGTGGTTCACCCTGGATACCTTCCCCGTGACAACCCTGGCGGGCGACGAAGGGCAATACTACGCCCTCCCGGTATACGGCATTCCCGGATTCAAGATCGGCAGATACAACCACTTTGAACAGAAATCGTCGGCGGACGATCTCGACAGGGCGTGCACAGACGAAGATGAGGAGATACTTCGACTGGGAATAGCCAGGTACTTCCCCGACGCCAACGGCCCTACGCTGTCGATGAAGGTGTGCATGTTCACCAACACGCCCGACGAACACTTCATCATCGACGCCGTGCCTGGAGCGCCAAACGTCTTCGTGGCTGCCGGATTCTCAGGCCACGGCTTCAAGTTCTGCAGCGTCATTGGCGAAGTCATGGCCGACCTCGCCACAAAAGGGGATACCGGTCACGATATTTCGCTCTTGCGCCTGGACCGATTCGCGGGACTGATTTGATATGATCAGGGTCCAACGGACGAATGGCAGGACAACCCAGTTCGTGCGGCATTGACCGTTCCAGAATGCCCTGCCCGGCGTGGAAAAATCCGGCGGAAGTAGCTCAGTGGTAGAGCACAACCTTGCCAAGGTTGGGGTCGCGGGTTCGAATCCCGTCTTCCGCTCCACTCTCCTCCCAACCGCGCCGAGCCTCCACGAGACCGTCAGAGCGACTCACGCGTGCGCAAGAATCGACGTTGCCGGGTCGTCGCAGGTAACCTCTTCATAGCCCCCGCCAATGCCAGAACTTGACCCGCGCCTGCGCTCCATCCTGCAGGACAGCTTCTACATACGCACCACCATGACCCGACGCCGGTCTGGTGGGCCGCGCACGGTAGAGACCACGTACTACTGGAACGGTGTCGATCAAGTCGTGCTTTCCGGCTATCCGGGCCGACGCGATTGGGTGGCGAACATGAACGCAAACCAGACTGTGACGCTCCACACCGTGGAATTCGGGCCCTGGTTCGACATCCCAGGCCGCGCCGAAGTCCTGTGGAATACAAACGAACGGTTGCCCCACCTGATTAACTTCATCGGCAGGTGGACTCAGCGACCGGGATTCCCGCGCCGCCGGTTCGCCATAGCCCTGGGCGCCATCCGGCTCAACCGCAAGCTGCGGCTCCCCTGGTGGGGACCATTCTGGCTTGTGCGAAGGATCCTCGACCAGATGCCCTGCGTCGTGGTCACCTTCACCGGCGAACCGGTCCTACGAACCGACGGCCCGGCGCCGCTCTCAGAACCCCACGGCGACCGGGTCTGAGGTGGGTTCCAATCGGCCCAATACATGCCGATCGGCAATGGCTCTTCGAACTAGGCGGATGGCCGTTTGGGGAGTCGGGTCTGAAATTCACCTCGCCGACAAAAGGTTAGGCGGGATCACCCACTACGAGGGCGTAGTTCTGGTCTGCCAAATGCTGCCCAAGCGTGACTGATCGCGAAAGAACTCGCCGATCGCCAACTGCAACGGATACACCACCTTCAAAAGATATGACGCCACCCACCCCGATTTCAGGTCGCTGATTGGACGCCATGAGCTTGATCCCATCTCGTATCACTTGAGAGAAGTTCATTCCGTGTCGTTCGGCAACCGTAGTCAGAGTATCCATCTCCTCAGCTGACAGGCGAATGGAGACAACGCTACTGGTGCGATTCTCCTGGCCGCGAGCTTGTTTCGTCACTCCGCGCCCCAGGACGTATTCTTTGCTTTCAGCCATTTGCAATCTCCTCCAAATAGCGCTCTTTGTGGTGCGCGTTGGCCTCAAAGGCGGTTATCGGGCGCCAAACTCCCCACCGATGCGTGGGCTGCAGTGGCACGACGATGATTCTACCGCTATGCGTCCGGCCAAGCATGATGATGGATTCACCCCTGCGCCGACCAACATTCTCGACATAAGCTGGATTCCCTAACCACGCTTCCCGTACCTCCTTCTCCGAGACTCGATGCTTGGCATAGGCCCGCTGAGAGGAGGCCATGTGCTCAGCGAACTCATCGTCGAATTCAAGTTCCTCGACTCGGCCGTAGGCACCAAGCAGGTCCCCGGCACATTGCGGTCGGTGTGAAAACATGGTTTACTGAGTCATACAGTGTATACAGGGCAAGTTTGATGGTAAACAGATCCAATAGCGAACCTCAATTTGGTCAGAGTAACGATTCCGCTGTAGAAGAGGTGGAGATTGACTGCTTGATGCTCGCCGATTGGGCTGAGGCGATTAACGGCAAACTCTACATTCAAGGAGCGGGTTGGGACCGCACCAAGCTCACGCCTGACCAGTCTGCCGACTTCGCCGTTGCGGCGTCTTTCCTTGTCCCGTGGAACCTCACCAACAGGCAACACGAATTCGCCATGACCATCGAGGGTGAAGATGGAACACCGGTTGCTCCTCCTTTGACAGGGTCTTTCACTGTTGGACGACCCCCGGACGCTCGACCGGGCCAGCGCTTCCGTTCACCAATTGCCGTCCGTTGCGGCATGAATTTGCCAGGTCCAGGACTGTATCGAGTAACCATGGCCCTCAACCAGGTTCCCGCCAAGTCAGTATCGTTCGACGTGTTGGAAGCTCCGTAATCGTTACGAGCCTGTACGTCCCTCCCGGGCACCGCGAGGAATCTGTACCGGCCAGGCAACCAACCCCCACCGTCGTTCCGTAACCCAATCCATAATCTAGGGTCCGGAGCCACGAATCTGAGACCCATCTTCTTCCCATCACATCAAGTATCCGTCCGCGCCGGCATCTCCCCGTCAACCGCCTTCTGCGCAATGTCCCGCGTTTCGGCATCGAAGCGCGGGTTCCCAGCCATCCACTCCAGGTAGTCCGGCTCTCCGGCTGCAACTTCCGACAAGCGCCGACCGCGGTGTTTGCCGAAGTTGATCAACGCCTCGTCATTCGCTGACCACACGAACCTGCCCTCGGGGTCGATCGCACCCTCGTCCACGCCCTTCGCCCATGCCGCCAGTCGACGGGGAGAGCGCGGCAGATCGCCAATCGCCGTTAACTCTCCGAGCAGCACTTCAGCGGCCGCACGCGCGGCCGTATCTTCCTCACGGGTGGCCGGCAATTCTTCCCCGACGTACTTCTTGTATGCGGCGGGAAGATCGCGTGGCTCCAGACGATGGAAAACGGCCATTGCGTCTACGACCGCCCTGCCCTGCAGGCTGAACTCGATGCCAGCGCGGCGGAATTCCTCGACCAGCAGCGGCGCATCGAAACGCTCTACGCCAAATCCCGCCAGATCGCACCCTTCAAGATGCTCCGCCAACCCCTTGGCAAATGCGGCGAATACCGGGGAGTCAGTCACGTCATCATCGGTAATCCCGTGGACCTCTGTCGCTCCCGGTGGAATCGGCACACGCGGATTGACCAACACCGTTCGCGATTGTTCGCTCCCATCGGTGTCGATCTTCAACACGGTGAGTCTCACAATCCGAGCCGTCCGCGTGTCTAGGCCAGTCGAGGCCGCGTCTATAAACGCCAACGGCCGATCGAGGTCAAGATATTCCAGCAGCGGGTGAGCGGCCACGATCAGTCCTAGGTCTAGTCAACCCCCCCCATACTACCCAACTACACGCACAATAATTCATTATTCTCGGCTTTGTCCCCACCCTTGACACAACCCACGGGTCGGGCAGGCGGTTGCCATATCAATTACACTTATCTCTACCGCGGTCTTCGAATTTAAGCATTCGGAGGACCGGGAGATGCGATCCATCGTGAACGGCGGTTCCAGGAATGGCGCTAGACACAAACATGCAAGTCAGGGATCACCTACGGACCGCCCGGGAGTTTCTCACGGCCGCGGACACTGAATTCGCGGCCGGAGACCATCTGCAGGCTTCGGAGAAGTTGTGGGGAGCCGCGTCCCACGCCCTCATCGCGGTAGCCCAGCAACGCAACTGGCCGCACGGCAGCCACCGGGCGTTGAAGCAGGCGGCGCAGTTGCTCGCAGACGAAGCAGGCGATACTGCGCTAGACGATGGGTTCGCAGTGGCAGAAAAATTTCACGCAAACTTTTACCACGACTTCATGGAAGACTTCCAACTGGACGCTGACCGGCCGAAGATCAGCAACTTTGTCGAGAGACTACTGGTCATCGCGGCCTGAATTCACCTACTAAAGTCCGCCGTGTCACACCAACCCGGACTGGCCGAAATGGCGGACGGGCAAACGCGACCCGCTGCTAACGTCGGTCCCATGAATTGGCGCGTGAGACAAACATGCAGACGACGGATCACTCAAGAACCTGCCGAGAATTTCTCGCGGCCGCGGACCTTGCTTTTGCGAATGGTAATCGTCTGAAGGGATCAGAGAAGCTTTGGGGCGCCGCGTCCCACGCCCTTATCGCGATAGCCCAGCAACGCAATTGGCCACACTGCAACTACCGGGCGTTGAAGCAAGCGACTCGCCTGCTCGTCGACGAGACCGGCGACATGGCGCTTCTTGCCGGGTCCGCCGCGGCCGAGAAATTCCGCGCCAACTCTTGTTACGACTTCATGGAAGACTTCGAATTAAAAGCCGACCGCCCGATGGTCAACGACTTCGTCGAGAGACTACTAGTCCTCGCGGCCTGAGTACCTCGTCCGAAACACCCCGCGCCCAAACCGCCATCCCGTCAAATAAACTTGAAATTGTCCACTAGCCGAAGTGGCGGAATGGCAGACGCGACGGTCTCAAAAACCGTTGGGCAAAAACGCCCGTGTGGGTTCGAATCCCACCTTCGGCACCACCGCTTTGTGTCAACGTCGTCTGCGACCTAAGCCGCGGAACTCCGGCGCGGCGCCCGCTGGCCAGAACACCGGGGAGAGTGGACGAGTAGAGGTAGTGCTCAACGCCCTCAGGACGCCGGCTTCTTCTTCCAGTATTTCGCCAGGTCGTCCTGTGGTTCCCAGCCGAATATCCGGCGCGCCTTTTCGCCCGTGAACTTCTGGTGCGGAAGATCGGGGAACACAAAAAATACCTCGCTCTTCGAGGGCAGCCGGTCGAAATCGACCTCCAACGCGCACCTGAAGCACTCCCCCGCATCCCGCCATGACACCGCGAACGGGACCAGGTCATGTCCGATATTCGCTATCGGTGAACCGTACTCGGCGTTGTCGGTCTCCGGATTGATGAACATGTAGAACAGCAGGTCCATGACGTAGATGTCGTGGAATTCCGTGAAGACCCGGCAAATCTCCTGCCCCAGAGATTTGGTCAGCGCGTACAGGAACGTCCCCGGCTGGTGCGGCACGTCCGGCCCGATCATGTGGTCGAACCGTTCAAATGTCGGACCGGTGGCCGCGTAGAACGGCCCGCTGTTGATCACCCGATCGATGTTGTGCTCCACGGCCGCAACCATCATGTTGTAGCAACCGCGCGCGCTAACGTCGAACGCCAACTGCCGGTCCGTCCGCAGCACCGACAGGTTTATGATGGCGTCCATCCCTTCCGCGGCCGAAACCACCTGGTCGATGTCGGATGCGTCGACCTTGAAGTACTCGTGCGGCGAGTCGAGATCGTTGATATCGGTGAGACGAAGCTCGTGCCGGTCTTCAAGCGCCTTCACGACGTGCGGGCCGAGCATTCCGTTTGCCCCCAGGATGAGTACCTTCATCGCGCTTCATCCTCGCTTTCTGGGCGTGTAGCCGAGACTGACCACCTGCGCCACGTCGTCCGCGCTTCGCCAGGACTGCCCGGACAGGAACCTGGCGTCTGGAACGTCCGACTGGATGTGGAATATGTCCAGCCATCCTGAGTGGTCGGAGGTGAGGCTTAGCTTTATCGCCTCGAGCGCGTCGTCTTCGTAGACTGCCGAGGTCGAAGGATTCGAATCAGACACAGCCGTGACATCGCCGAGCCTGAGTATGGTGACCTCGGTCTTCCGTTCCCGTGCGAACTCGCGGCACACGATCTCGCCAAGGTGATAACAAAGCACGTCCAGGTCCAACGTGGGCGTCGGTTTCCAGGCCTCGGTCACCGCGTACGACGGGTCGTAACCCTCCATCAGACGCAGCGAGCTCAGATAAACGAACCGGGAAACGCCCTCCTGCCACGCCGCCCACAGCAGGTTGTACGTACAACGCATCTGGTAGTCGAGTTGGTCAGAAACGCTGTCGCCCGGGTCGACCGATCCCGAGTGGACGATGACATCGACACCTCGGACCAGGTCATTCGTCGGCTCAGTGTGGTTCAGGTCGGACCTGACGAACTTGTGGTCCGTCGCAACGTCCTCGCGGTCCGTAAGGACAACATCGTGCTCATCACCAAGCGAGTCCGCCAGTTGCCGCGCCAAGCCGCTCCCCGCAGCCGTAATCAGTACCTTCAAGTGCAATCTCCACCGCTAGCTGGATTGACCGCAGTATACCTCCGCGAACCGGGCCACCAACTGCCGGCGATTCACGATTACTTGGGCATCTATAGCTTCCTTACCAACGCCATTCTGAGCACAGCAATGAACCTCCCGGCCTCAGTACGTCATCACTTGCCCTCATCACCAGATAAACTCGTTGCTCCCTCGCCCACGGGCGTTACGATAAAAGGCCCTCTTTCACCCCCTACAGGACCACCAACTTGCCTAACAGCCAGCCCAACATCCTGTTCATCCAGTCCGACCAGCACAACCCGGCCGTCACCGGCTGCTATGGCGACCCGGTAGTCGAAACGCCCAACCTGGACCGGCTGGCGGCACGCGGCGCCCGCCTCACCTCAGCCTATTGCGCGTCGCCGATTTGCGTCCCGTCGCGCATGTCCCTCATCACCGGCAGGTTTCCGCACGACAACGAAGTGTGGACGAACGAACAGGCGCTCGACTCGGCCATACCCACCTACGCCCATGCGCTCGGCGCGGCCGGGTACCGCCCGGTCCAGATCGGCCGTATGCACTTCAACGGCCCGGACCAACTCCACGGCTTCGCCGAGCGTTTAGTCGGCGACCACAGCCCGAACTGGCCGGGGAGCCCTCGCCCCGTTGACCACGGCACACTTACCGGTACCGCCGGACCGGCCCGGGTGAGCCTCGAGTTGTCCGGGAGCGGCCAGAGCGCGTACGAGGTCCACGATGAGGACGTCGTCGTTGCGACCGAGGACTACCTCGACCGGTTTGGTGAGTCCAGAGCGCCCGGCGAACCCCTCTGCCTGTCGGTCGGCCTCATGCTTCCCCACCAGCCCTTCGTCGCCCGGGCGCAGGACTACGCACGATACGAGGGCCGCGTCGGGCTGCCCGCCACCCCGGCTACGCCCCTCGACGACTGCCACCCGTATATCCGGTGGTGGCGCGAACGGACCGGCATCGAACAGGTCACCGAGGCTGAGACCATCCGCGCTCGCACCGCATACTGGGCGCTTGTCGACCGCCTCGACGCCCTCATAGGCCGCATCCTCAATGCCGTCGAACGCAACGGCTGTGCCGATAACCTCATCATCGTCTACACGTCCGACCACGGCGACCAGATCGGCGAACAAGGCCTCTGGTGGAAGCAGACGTTCTACGAAGACTCCGCCCGCGTCCCGGCCCTCATTTCCTGGCCGTCCGGCATACCCGCGGGCACGGTCATCGACAACCCGGTCAACCAATTCGATCTCCTGGCGACGATCCTCGACGCCGCAGGGGCGCCCCAGCTACCGCGGTCCCGCGCCCGGAGCCTGCTTGGACTGCTGAATTCGCCCGAAACGTCCGATTGGGACGACACGGCGTTCTCCGAGTACTGCATGGACGACGCCTCGGGCGGCGAGGCGTACTCGGCCAACCTGGGCGGGCTGGATGTCCATGCCCGGCCGGGCGGCGTCCAGAACCGCATGGTCCGCAGCGGGCCGTGGAAGCTGAATTACTACCACGGCTTCAGGCCCCAACTGTTCAACCTGGACGATGACCCGCGCGAAACGCGTGACCTCGCCGAAGACCCCGCATTTGCCGGCGTGCGCGCTGAACTAACGGACCGCGTCCTCGACGGCTGGGACCCGGACCAGATCAGGGACCGGATGCGAGTCCTCAAGTTAGAGCAGCGGATTCTCGAGTCCTGGGCGGCACAATTAGACCCGCCGGACGCCCTCCGCTGGGACCTGAAGCCGGAGATGGACTACCTGGAACCCGCGAACTAGCCGCCAAGCCTCCATCCCGTTTCCCCACCTACTCCAGCCAGTCCCCGTGCTTTGCCATCAGGGTCTCGTAGCACTTCTCGTACGTCTCTATGTCTACGCCGTGGTAGGGCGAAAGCAGGCGCAGGGGCATGTCGACTCCTCCCGCCCGCACGATCATCTTGTCGTAGGCACCGTCGATCATCGGGCGGTCCCGGACCGTGCCAAGGAAGTCGTCGACGGCGGCCGTCATTCTTGCCTGCATTCGGACAAGATTCTCGAAATCGCCTTCGACGCCGTACGTGAAGTACTGCAGCGTCCTCTTCGGCATCATTGGCCCGTACGAGGCGAGGAGGGAGCACTCGCCGTGCCGGCAGCCGAAGGGAAAGTTGTTCTCGCCAAAGAAGTGCTGTAAGTCCGTCTCTTTAACCAGCCTGGCGCACTCCGCCGCCGACGCCGACGTGAACTTTGTGGCAACCAGGTTCGGGACGGCGTCCTGCAGTCGCTTGTAGTCCTCGGTTGCCAGCACCCTCTTGGGGCGTGGCAGGTTGTAGTGGAGGAAGCTCGAGTCGGGGAAGCTGCCGCAAACGTCGGTGAAATAGGTCATGCACTCGTCGTCGGTCAGCTCTCCCCAGGGCGGCAGAGCGACCTGGAACGTGCGGAACCCGATGTCGTGGGCCGCGCCGACCTTTTCGACCACCTGTGCCGTCGACATGCCGATGACGCCCACCATTGGCCGCACGCCTTCGCCGATCGTCTCCTCCCGGAAGATGTATGCAATATCCGTGAACTGCGTCAGCGTCACCGCGTAGCCCTCACCCGCCGTGCCGAAGATGTAAAGGTCACGGAATCCCGACGAGATGGTCTGTCGCACCTCAGCGCGAAAGATGTCCTCGATCAACTTCCCATTCTCATCCCAGGGGACCTCGCAACTCACAAGGACAGTCTGGGGATATCTCTTGCTCATCGACCCCTCATTTCAAGTTGAGACCGTACTGAATACCGGCCTAATTGACAGCACGGTGCTGGTACACTCGCCACCGTCGTTTCTGACTTATCAGGACGCTTGTGGGAACCTTCGTGCCCGCCCAGAGCGGGACTCCGTGGACAGAAATCAACCGCAGGGGATAAACACATTGCCCAAGTATCTCTTCCAAGCAAATTACACCGCACAGGGTATCCAGGGACTGTTGAAGGAGGGCGGCAGTTCACGTCGGCAGGTCTTCGAAGACATGGCCAGCGAGCAGGGGGGCGCCCTTGAGTCCTTCTACTATGCCTTCGGCGGGACCGACCTTTTCCTGACCTTCGACCTTCCGGACACCGCCACCGCTGCAGCCGTATCCCTCTCCATAGGCGCCGGCGGAGCGCTCAGCATAACCACAATTCAACTCATCACCCCCGAGGAAATCGACGAAGCCTGCGGGAAAACGGTTAACTACCGCCCGCCGGGCGCATAACCCCACCCATACACCCTTGCAGCGGTCGTTGCGATGACCCACGTCAGCGTCACTCCCGGCCGGTACACCAGGGACACTTTCGACCCGTCGCCTTACCGGGGACTCCACCGAGCGTCCCCGCAAGGCGCCGTTATTGAAATCCGCCAGAATGGGCTGGTGCTCGACCTTTCGGGCGTGACGCTGGACGGCGAAGGCGCCGGCGGCGTGGGCATCCGAATCCACGACTGCAACGACGTGACCATCGTCAACGGCGTGATCGTCGGCTTTCACTACGGCATCCACGCCGAAAACGTCAGCAACCTCAACATACGGGGCTGCGTCGTGTCGGACAACACCAACCCCACGGACGCCGGCTGGCTCCCCGATACAGAGGCCCCTGTGGAGGAAGGATTCGGCGGGGGCATATATCTCTACAACGTCCGTCACAGTGTCATAGAGAACAATCAACTCAACAACAATTTCAACGGCGTCAGCCTCGTGCGGTCGGAACGCAACGTAATCGGGGGGAATCACGCATCCTACTGCCGCAACGTGGGGATCTACTTGCTGAAGTCCAGCCACAACGAGTTGCTCCACAACCTGGCTGAGCACTGCATCCGCTACACAGACCGTTTCTGGTGCGACACCGCCGACTCGGCGGGGGTCCTCCTCGAGGACGGTTCCAATCACAACCGGATAGTCGGCAACAGCCTCCGCTACAGCGGCGACGGGTTCTTCATCCGGGCCCACAACCGGGAACCGTCCAACCACAACTTCATTTCCGGCAATGACGGCAGCTATTCGCCCAACAACGCGTTCGAGGCTGGTTTCTCCTCGGGGAACGTCTTTGAGGAGAACATCGCCAATTTCTCCAACTACGGGTTCTGGCTGGGTTATTCGACGGATACAACGGTCAAGGGGAACGAAATAAGGTCCTGCCGGTTTGACGGAATCGCCATCGAGCACGGGCAGGACAATCGCATCGAAGAAAACCGCATCGAGAACACCCGCAACGGCATCCGCCTTTGGAGCAATCCCCCAGCGGAAGGGCAAGCGAGCCGGGCCCTGCCGACCCGCCGTTACACGATCTCAGGGAACCGGATCACGGATTCGCGGGACTGCGGGATAGTGGTGACGGAGGACCACCAGGTTGGTCTGGAGGGGAACCGTTTTGAAGGGAATCGGAGGGGGTACGAGAGGAGGCCTGTTTAGGGTGTGGCGATCGACGTCGGTGATTACATATGGTTGGTGGTGGTTGCCGCGCCCGTCCTGGGCCCCACCGTGGGTACCGGCCCCGTATCGGGTACGGGGTGACGTTGTTACCCCGGCACGACCCCGTGTCAGTGCACAGGGCAGGCTGCCCCCGTCCACCGTGGGTAGCGCATCGGGATGTGGTGTGAAGGAGGTGGGGGTAGACGGGGATGACGGACCGGGGAATGGGATGAAAAGTGTGTGTGTGGTGGTAGCCGCGCCCATCCCGCGCCCCACCGTGGGTACCGGGTTACCCCGGCACGACGTGGGTGGCAGAACGCCGGATGTAGGTAAGGTGTGGGAGGTTGGTGGGGTAGCCGGGCCCGTACCCCGCGCCATGGGTACCGGATCGGAGTCCGGCACGACGGGTTGGTTTTGGCGCGCGTTGAAGCAACCCCGGGGGTTTCCCGGAGTTGCTTCGGTTGACAGTGTCTCTGTAGCCCGATCTCTTGCCCAGCTGGAGCCGAGAGGCGTTT
>DAOUKO010000005.1:0-41789 GCA_034421215.1 Dehalococcoidia bacterium | reverse complement strand
GGTGCAGCCTGCCCCGTACTTGATACGGGGTCGTACCGGGGAAACCGTGTAGAACGAAGGGCGCGCGCTTTAACTTGTCGTGCCGGGGTAACCCGGTACCCACGGTGGGGCGCGGGGGGCGCGGCTACCCGCTTACTGCCAATCCCACACATCGTTCAATGTCACCCTTGAGCGCTCCCATGTCATCCTCGAGCGAAGCGAAGAACCTCCCGCCCATCCCACAACCACACCACTCCCACCTAACAACAACCGGTGTTCTCCCACTCGTCGTGCCTCCATCGTCGCCCCGCACTCCGTACCCCGTCTCCCCGCACTCCGATGCGGGGCGGTACCCACGGTGGGCGTGCAGCGGAGCGCGGCCACCCCCAACAACCTGCCACACATTCACACCCGCGCATTGGCCAATCCCGCGCAGGGGTGGTTACGTCCGACGCCGATCGTCCGACCCCGCATTCGTGGAAACCAGTCGCTGCGCCATGTACGAACCAACGATGACCAACCCGGCTCCGGCATAAAGTTCCGGTCCGACGGTCTCACCCAGGATCCACCAACTCAGTAACACTCCAAAAACCGGCTGAATGATCCAAATGACGGTGACCCGCGAAGGCAGGTATCGTTTCAGCAGCCACAAGCTGCCGATGAACCCGAACCCGGCTATCACCGCGCCCTGGTACAAGAGGGCCACGATTAGCCGACCGGTCCAGTTGTACGGGTCGGGTTCCACGAAGAAACTTGCCAACACGAACGTCACAGTCCCCACCACCGACTGCGATAGCAGCAACTTCTGCGGTTCGATCCCCTGCGAGTAGTTGGACAGGTACACCTGTCTCGCGCCCAGCAATATGGCCGAAATGAGCATGAGGAAGTCCCCCAGCAGAAATTCGCCCGGGCTGCCGATGCCGCTTGAAAACAGGACTACGATGCCGGAATACGCCACCATCGCGCCCAAAAACCGCCCCTTCGACAACCTGTCCCCTGGCACGTAGAAGTGCGCAATCACGCTGGTCCAGAGAGGGAAGGTGGTCGTTATGACCACCGCGTGGCCTGCAGACGTGAAGTCCTGGCCGATGTTCATGAACGCTATCTGGACCGCAAAGAGGCAGCCCAGAAAGAGCAACGGTTTCCACTCGTGCCGCGTCAACCTTAGTGACCGCCGCGTTGCCAACGCCCACGCCAGCACCACGACGCCGCCGATGACGAAACGCAGCCAGCCGAGCCGCAGCGGCGGAGCGTCCTCGAGTCCGGCCTTGATGGCGACCGGGTTGCCGCCCCAGAGCGCCGACAAAAGCAGGGCGAACAGCCCGGCTCGGAGAGTCAACGGACGTCGCTGAGACGAATCAGCAGACACCTTGGGGACTTCGCCGGCGCGGTCAGTCACCGGATATGCGGCGAACGACTGGAATTGGGTCCCGCATGCCTGAAGAATCGCCTCCTGGTGAGGCTACCCGTTTGCCCGGCATCCATCACTCCCGGATCGGCCGAATCCGGCCTACGGCCAATCGGGCCTGTCCATTGCAAACGAGTTGTCCACCTCGACGTAGTCCATGTAGCCCAGTCTTCCGATGGGCCGGACCTTGAGATAGTCAATCTGCCCGTCTACCAGCACCTTCTCGTCTACGTGGACACCAACGACCTCCCCGAAGACCAGCGTGTTCGTACTGCCCGGAACGTTGGAAGGCAATTCCAGTGATCGCGTGTACCTGCACTCCAGGTGCAGCGGACTTTCAGCCACGCGCGGGCACTTCACCAGCCTGCTCGCGGCCTTCGTCAGACCGGCGTACTCGAACTCGTCCACGTCGTGCGGCGCCGGAACGGAGGAGGCGTTCATCTGCTCCCTCAGGTCCCACGTCGCCATGTTGACAACGAACTCCCCGGTAGCCTGGGCATCGGCCACTGCGTCCTTCATCCCGCCGTACCTCACGTTACTCGAGGCCGAGAACATCACCTGTGGCGGATTGTCGGCGACCGCGTTGAAGTACGAGTAAGGCGCCAGGTTGGGGATACCATCGGCGCTGAGCGTAGAGATCCAGCCTATGGGCCGGGGGACGGCAATCGCCTTGAACGGGTTGTGCGGTAGCCCGGATCCCTCGCTCGGCTCAAAGAACATCAAGGCCTCCAGTCGAAAATGAACGCTGGCCGGTGCAGGACCGCCTGGTTAGGCTGGCGGTTTAGTCTTCCAGCCTGGTCAGGTACTGGCTCACCCAGTCGTGGTCGACCAGATCGATGTAAGCGTCCTGCAGCGCCTTCGTTATCGGCCCGGGAATTGCGCCGTCGGCAATCACGTTGCCCTGCACGGTGCGAACGCCGCAGATGCAAAGGCTGGTCGAGGTCAGGAACACCTCGTCCGCCGTGTACGCGTCGAACTGATCGATGTCCTTCTCGACCACCTCTATCTCCAGTTCCTCGGCCAGTTCCATCGTGGTCTCTCTCGATATGCCGCCCAGCACGTACTGCGGCCGCGGCGTGTAGAGCACCCCGCCCTTGACGGTGAATATGTTCGAGCCAATGCCTTCCGCCAGGAAGCCGCGTGAATCGAGGAGCAGCGCCCAGCCCTCGGGATCCTGCGCCTTGACCTCCAGGTCGCCCATGATCAGGTTGAGGTAGTTGTGGGACTTGGCTCGGGGGCTCACCGACTCCGGAGGCGTCCTGCGCACCGACGGGATGAACACGTCGATGCCGTCGCGGTACAGCCGTGCGCGTGCGCTCAGCGGCAGGGGCTTGCACTCGATCACCACCGTCGAACCGCCGTCCGTCTCCCACATGTCGCCGCCCACCAGGTCGACGCCGCGAGACACGCGCTGGCCCACCCAGTAGTCCTCATCCTCGCCGATCAGCTTGAGGTTCTCTTCGAGCACCTGGTTAGTCAGGTCGATCATCTCGTCGGGACCCATGCCGGGGTCGATCTGGACGTACCTGAGCGAGTCGTAGAACCGCGCGATGTGCTCTTCAAGCTTGAAAATCTGGTGGCCGAACGTGCGGGTCATGTCGAACACCGCGTCGCCGTACGTGAACCCGCGGTCCCGGAACGACACCCGTGCCTGGCTTTCCGGCACTATCTTGCCGTTGAAATAAGCGACTCTTTCCCGTCTCGCGGCGGTGGTCATATCAAGTTCCTCTCAGCCATTCCGGTCCTGTCAACACCCGTCATCCCCAATCCCACCAGCCCCGAATAATACGACCGCGCCCGCGTTCGCACAAACACCGGGCTTGAGACGGTTTCAGAGACCTTTGCAGAACGTCGGCAAATGTCACCTCATATCACCCTCGAACGCCCGTATGTCATCCTTGAGCGAAGCGAAGGATCTCCAGGCCGTCATACGCCGACACCCGTCCCCACCGCACGAAACCCTTCGCTTCGCTCAGCGTGATATGAAAAACGGGACTTGCAGGATAGAGGCCCAGTGACGCAAGGGTCTCTTTCACGGGAAAGCACCGTCACATTTGTCATCTGTGGCCCTCTTTCGTCATCCCCGACACAGTTCGGGGATCTCTGGGCCAAACGGGGTATAATTAGTTAAGGATCCTCGTGGCGGACGCACGCATGAGCCTGACCGAGGAAGAACGAATGACACAGTGGGAATACAAGATAGAAGTCACGAGAAACCTTCAGTCTCGCGATTATGGCAACATGTCCAGCGAACATCTTGATAGGAAGCGTACCGAGAACGAACTTAACCTTTTTGGAGAAGACGGTTGGGAACTCGTCAGCCTTCAGCCTGCCGGTGTCGAATGGTTAGCGGTACTGAAACGTCCGGTGGATCAGCCATAACACATTGACTGGAGACAGACGGAGCAGCGTTACCTCCGTCGTCATCCTCGACCCTGATCGGTGATCCGGGCTTTGTCGCGGCTTCACCGCAATGCCCACCAAATCCGACGACTCCCCGCGAACCCCAAATCTGCACCTTTGGACTAACATCTCAGTGTTAATGGCACTAGGGTAGACGCGTGGTCGCGGCCACCAGCACCCGGAGCACACCATGACCACAAGAAGGCGACGCCGGACCAAAAAGCCCATTGTGTCGTACGACCACCGGGGCAAAGATCGGCTCAACAACCCGCCCGTTGGACTCGTCACGCCCGACACCGACCGAGACGCGGGCAAAAAGACCTACTCTTATGACCCGCACCTCGACCCGCAACTCCAGTGGGCCGGCAAGGCGGAGCACACATCCTTTGAAGTGCCCACCGTGTCCTTGCACGTCCACGAACGGATAGACCCGCGCACCATCATCGACGCCACCCGCAAGCGCAACGGCAATGGCGAGGCAGCCCAACCGAGGCTATGGGAGTTGCCCGAGGAGAACCCGCCGGTCCGCGACGCCATCGATTTCTACCGGCACCGCCACAACTGGACCAACCGCCTCGTTTCCGGTGACAGCCTGCTGGTCATGAACAGCCTCCTCGAGAAAGAGGGCATGGCGGGCAAGGTGCAGATGGTCTACATCGACCCTCCCTACGGCATCCGCTACGGCTCAAACTTCCAGCCGTTCGTCAACAAACGCGACGTCCGGGATGGCAGGGACGAGGACCTAACCCGCGAGCCAGAGACCATCCGGGCCTTCCGAGACACCTGGGAACTCGGTATCCACTCGTACCTGTCCTACCTGCGAGACCGGCTGCTGCTGGCTCGGGAGTTGCTTACTGAAAGCGGCTCGTGCTTCGTACAGATTTCCGACGAAAACCTGCACCTTGTGCGGATGTTAATGGACGAAGTGTTTGCTGGCCGCAACTTTGTATCCATTATTTCCATACGTAAGACCACTAGTCAGGGCACTGCTGCACTTCTCGGCACGACGACGGATTTTATTGTTTGGTATGCCCGTGAACGGAACTCCGTAAAGTATCGACAAATATTCACTTCTCGCAGCGGCGTGGCAGATGAAAGGTATGACCAAGCACTGTTAGCAGACGGTTCAGTTGTCCCCGCTGAGATGCGCGGCGACACACAAAACGGTGATCAGTGGGTCTTTCGTGTCGACAATTTGACGAGTTCGCGCCCGGCCGGGCCCGGTGATGTAAGGGAGTTCGAATTCCGCGGCCGTAAATACACTCCGGGCAGGGGTACTTTCAAGACAAATTTCGATGGCTTAGTACGGTTAGCTAATGCGGAACGGCTACACTCAACATCAGGTGCGACTCTCAATTACCGAAGGTTCAAGTCAGATTTCCCTATCGCGGCGGTTGGAAACCTATGGAACGACATAAGCGGTGCTGTACAAAGTAGATCGGATCCAAAGGTCTATGCGGTACAAAGTTCAACTGAAATCGTCACACGTTGTCTACTCATGACCACTGACCCCGGCGATTTAGTTTTGGACCCCACCTGTGGCTCAGGGACCACCGCCTACGCCGCCGAGCAATGGGGCCGTCGTTGGATCACGTGCGACACTTCCCGCGTGGCCGTAACGTTGGCGAAGCAACGTCTTATGACGGCGTCTTTCGACTACTACGAGTTGGCCCACCCTGCTGAGGGCGTGGGCAGCGGATTCAACTACAAGACCGTGCCGCACATCACCCTGGGTTCCATCGCCAACAACCCGGACATTAAAGAGGGCATGACTCAGGCCGAAATCGACAAAGCCATCGCAACACACGCTCCGCAGGAGACACTCTACGATCAGCCCATTGTGGACACCGGGAAGAAGCGCGTCACCGGCCCGTTCAGTGTCGAGGCCGTGCCTGCTCCGGCCGTCAAACCGCTGGACGACGAGGTAGAGCCTGAGCAATCAGCCGCGGACGACTCAGTTTCGCGCTCAGGTGAAACCCTGCGGCAGGCCGAATGGCTGGGCCAACTCCTACGCTCGGGCATCCGCGCCAAGGCGGGCCAGTACATACACTTCGCCAATCTCGAGCCGCTACCGGGCGCACCGCAGCTAAGGAACCTCCATGCCAGCGGTGAGACGCGCACCAACGACCTGGGCGCCGATTCGGTCAGGGGCGTCAAAGAACAGGGCCCCGCACGAGAGTCCCAGCGCGTTGTCGTGTCGTTCGGTCCTGAGCACGCGCCGATGGAACAGCGGCAAGTCGAATGGGCACTGCAAGAAGCGGAAACCCTGAAACCCAGACCCCGGATCATCGTGTTTGCCGCATTCCAGTTCGATCCGGAGGCGGCCAAGGACATAGACGAGACCAACTGGCCGAACATGCAATTGCTCAAGGCGCAAATGAACGCAGACCTCCTAACCGAGGACCTGAAGAAAAAGAAGACTAGCAACGAGAGCTTCTGGTTAATCGGCCAGCCGGACATCGGACTGCACCAGATCCGCAAGGGCTACAATATCGGCAAGTGGCAGGTATACGTCCGCGGTTTCGATTACTACAACACCAAAACCGGCGATGTCGAGTCCGGCGGTGAAGACCAGATCGCCGTCTGGATGTTGGATACCGACTACGATGGCCGAAGCCTTTACCCCCGCCAGGTATTCTTCCCAATCGCCGGCCCAAAAGACGGCTGGTCTCGCCTTGCCCGCAACTTGAGGGTCGAGATTGACGAGGACCTGATTGAGGCCTACCGCGGCACCGTCTCGCTCCCCTTCGAGCCGGGGGAGCACCAGCGGATAGCCGTCAAGATCGTGGATGACCGCGGGATTGAGAGCCTCCGTGTCATCACGCTTTAGGGGCGATATTCATGTTAACTGAATTAAGACTAACCAATTTTCGGATCTTCGATGATGAGGTCACTGTTCGGTTTCGGCCAATCACAATCTTCATTGGCCGCAACAGTTCTGGCAAATCTTCTGTTATCAAATTTTTATTGATGTTACAACAATCTATAACCTCCACCGGGTCTCAATTCCTTGTTCCTGAGGGTGACTTAGTACGCCTCGGTCATTTTTCTGCGTTAAAGAACTCTCGGCCCGGAAACAGAAAGCGTAACCTTACATTTGAATTAACCGCGACCAGCCCCATTCCTTTTGTCAATCCAGATGTCTTTGATCTATCAAGTAATATCGAGCCTAGTAATCGCCGATACAAAATAAACGCAGCATTATCTTACAGTAGCCGGGCGACAATTGGCCACGTAAATTATTCTTTAACAGACTCATCTACAGGTAAGCGAATTTTTGGACACCGGATAAAAATATTGGACGACTCCAATTTTTTGAGTGGGCCAGACATACCCGAAATTGAACTCACGACCTCAGGGCCTGATCGCGAAACATTAAAATCCCTCAGTCATTTTTCAATGACTCTTGAACTTGTCGGTACGCTCCGTAACCAAATTCACTCCATACGTCATCTCTCCCCAGTGAGAGATGAGTCCCAGCGAGTCATTTTGGCATCACCGCCTCCTAGTGATTATGTCGGACAACGAGGACAATATGCGTTGCCACATTTACAACATATGAGCTCCGAAGATCTGTCCAATTACGAATTCATCCATCCGTACTTAGAGGACATTGCCGGCATTGAAGGGGTCAATTTCAAAACCTCTTCAGGATACTTGAGCCAAGCTTTCGCGAGAAGCAAAACAACAAAAGCCGACGTGCTCATAGCGGATTACGGGTTTGGAGTAAGTCAATGTATACCAGTCTTGGTGCAAGGCGCTATTATGGCACCTCACACTTCGCTGATGGTCGAACAACCAGAAGCTCAGCTGCATCCTACGGCACAACTGGAATTGGGGAGCTTTTTCGCCCGCCTATGGGCAGATCGGCAAGTGGGTTCCATAATAGAAACACATAGCGACAACGTACTACTAAGACTTCGTCGTCTGATAGCCAAAGGAGAATTATCGCACGACGACGTATCAGTAGCTTTTTTTACAGTTGACGAACAGAGTAAAGCACCTGTCATAAAAAATCTCAACATAAACGCTGATGGTTCGATGGAGCCAGGTCTGCCCTTGGAGTTCTTTGGTGCTGATGTAATGGAAGGTCTCAACCTTGGATCTCGAACGTGACTAAAAGTCCATTTAGAGGATATGTGTCGATAGACACTAACGTTTTTATGCATCTCTTGAATTGTACACAGAACCCAGATCGGCATATTCACCGACTTTTGGAACACCTTCAAAAAGAAGAGGTAATTCTTGTCGTTGACGACAAAGGGCGTATACTGAAAGAATACGAGCATCATTTGAGTCCTATTATATCTAATCAACGAGCTGGAATCCTCAATGAACTGTATATTTTGCGTTTCTGGATAAGATTCGTCTCGAGGCTTGAAACCCCGGTCGACTTGTCTGATACGCTGATGAACGCCATCAAAAAGGTAGTCAAAGAACCGTCAGAAAACACCGACCGAATATTTGTGTATGTAGCCTTCTTGAGCGGGAATATATTGATTTCAAATGATGATACGCACATTGTAACTGGCCCTGTACGCGAACATGGAGTTGGTCCTAGACGGCATAGATTGCTGAGTAGCACTAGGAAACTGCGTCCCAACGGTGCCGACATCCTTACTTCAAAGGAGGCCTATGACAAATGCCCCAGCCAACTATAGGCCCCCTCATAATCAACTCGCCGTACGACGAGCCCGCCAGCCATTGGAAGTATGACCGGGACAAGCGGCTGTTCGACGAGACCCCAGGACGGCGGCCAGCCGGGTACCTCAAAGCAACACCGGACGCCCAGGGCTTTGACGACCCCGGCGTGTTCGTCGAAATCCCGCTGGTGAACAAGATTCGCCAACGTGTGCGGGCATGGCGCGAGGCTGGTTATCCGGGTGTGACCACCATCACGAGACGACTGCTCGAACACTGGACCGACGAAGAGGAGTTTGAGTCCCGGCGTTTCTTCTTCTGCCAGCTGGAAGCGGCTGAGACCCTAATCTGGCTCGCCGAAGGCCCGGACGCCGACAAAATCGGCATCGAAGTACCATCCGACGGTGGTGAGTTCCAAAGACTGTGCGCCAAGATGGCCACCGGCTCAGGCAAGACAGTTGTCATGGCCATGGTCATCGCCTGGCACATCCTCAATAAGGTCGCCAATCCACAGGACCCGCGTTTCTCAAAAAACGTATTCGTGGTGGCGCCCGGTCTTACGGTCAGGAACCGCCTCGCCGTCTTGGAGCCCGCTGCCACGGGTAACTATTACGCTGAGTTCCGCATCGTGCCGACCCACATGTTCGACAAGCTCCGGCAAGGCAAGGTCATCATCAGGAATTGGCACGCGCTCAACTGGGAGACCGAAGAGCAGATAGAAAAGAAACGCAGCGTCGACAAGCGAGGGGCCAAGAGTGACAAGGCGTATGTTCGGGACGTGCTCGGCGAAATGGCCAGGGCGCGTAACCTCCTGGTCATCAACGACGAAGCGCACCACGCCTGGCGCGTCCCTGCCGGGCCGAAAGTCCGCGGTGTAGCCAAGTCCGAGGTCGACGAGGCAACCAAGTGGATTGGTGGTCTCGACCGTATACACAAGGCGCGCGGCATACTCACCTGTTACGACTTCTCCGCCACTCCCTTCACGCCATCCGGCAAGAAGAACGCTGAAGAGTCGTTATTCGGCTGGATCGTGAGCGATTTCGGCCTGAACGACGCCATAGAGTCGGGACTGGTAAAGACGCCGCGTGTCGTGGTCCGAGACAACGCCCTGGTCGATCCAAAAACATACAAACCCCGCCTGTATCACATCTACAACGACCCTGAGGTGAGGGACGACCTAAGCCGCAAGGCAGAACCACAAGAGCCTCTGCCCAACCTTGTGAACAATGCTTACTACCTCTTGGGATACGACTGGCAAGTGGCGGCCGAGGATTGGCTAAAAACAGGGCACGCGACTCCGCCCGTGATGATCACAGTTGCCAACCGCACGGAGACTGCGGCGCGGATCAAGCACGCGTTCGACCGCAAGCGAATCCTCATAGACGAACTCTGCGACCAGGAACGCACGCTTCACATTGATTCGAGGGTCCTGAAGCGGGCCGAGGAGTCTGAGGAACCGATCGCCGAGCTTGCCGTGAATGGGACAGGTGAAAGGAGCAACGGAAAGGCCCCGCAAAAGCTCACCGCAGACCAGAGGGCGGAACGGCTGCGGCGCATGGTGGATACCGTGGGACGGCACGGACAACCCGGCGCGCAGATACAGAACGTCATCTCAGTTGGGATGCTGTCCGAGGGCTGGGACGCCAAGACCGTCACTCACATCATGGGTTTGCGCGCCTTCACCAGCCAGCTACTGTGCGAGCAGGTGGTGGGAAGAGGACTTCGACGCACCTCCTACGACCTGAACCCGGAGAACGGCCTGCTCGACCCGGAATACGTCAACATCTTCGGTATTCCGTTTACATTCTTGCCCCACGAGTCTGACGATAGCGGCCCCCCGCCACCGCCCAAGCCCAGGACGGCAATAGAGCCGGTACCTGACAAGGCCGGGTTTGAGATCACATGGCCCAACGTCATACGCATCGAGCATGTCTACCGCCCGCGGCTGAGCCTCAATTGGGACAAGGTCGCGCCGTTGGAGCTAAACGCAAGCTGGACCGCGGAACTGGCGGAACTCGCTCCGATTGTCGACGGGAAACCGAATGAATCTCAGATCAGCCTGATAGACCTGGAGAACCTGGCGCGCAAGTATCGAACTCAAAAGATAGTCTTCGAGACGGCCCGCGACCTGTACGACGACATTCAGAAGAACTGGCAGGGGAGCCGTGAGTACCTCATCGGCCAGTTGGTGCGCCTGGTAGAGGAATTCATCCGTTCGGAGAAGATCCACATCGTCCCGGCTCTGTTTCACCAGGACGACCTGCGACGTCGCCTTCTCATTACGCTGAATATGGCCAGGGTGGTCCAGCACCTGCGCGACGCGATACTTTTCGAAAACACCGAAAAACTGGAGCCGGTGTTCGATCGCGACCGACCGATTCGGTCCACGGGCGACATGATGACCTGGTACACGGGCAAGCCTTGTTCGTACACCTCGCGCAGCCACGTCAACTTTTGCGTCTATGACAGCACGTGGGAGGCATCGGAAGCGTTCGAGCTCGACAACAACCCTGAGGTTGAATCCTGGGTAAAGAACGACCACCTTGGCTTTGAGGTGCTGTACGTGCACAGAGGCGTCGTGCGGAAGTACCGGCCTGACTTCCTGATCAGGCTCAAGTCTGGCGACATGTTGGTGCTGGAGACCAAGGGTGTCGATGACGAACAAAACCGGACCAAGCGTCGATTCCTCGATGAGTGGACGAAAGCAGTGAATCAGCACGGCGGCTTCGGCCGCTGGACTTGCGACGTTTCCTGGGACCCAGGCGACGTCAAAGACATTCTGCACAAAGCCTCTGAAAGTACCTGCAGCGTGTCTACTGAGATGGTAGGCACCTAAACCCTCCAGTTGGACCAACCTCCCACCTGCACGTCTTTCCCGGTCCAGTTTCGTCATCCCCGACCCCGATCGGGGTTCTCCCGCGCAAGAGTGGGACTGAGGTCCTCCGGCCGATGTTGGGCGTGCATATATGCTCTAACGGCTGCACACATGTACTTGGAGGCCCCCCATGCCTAGTAACAGCCCCAATGGCCGCAACGATACTCTGCCCGTCCAGTTCGCCGACATAGTCGGGGCCGACGACGGCGCGGGCTGGGAGACGCCGACTCACGCGGCAGGGCCGGAGGGAAGGCTGCCATTCACCGCGGAGATGCTTGTCGAGCGGCCTAGTGGTGATATCTTCGGCTTCAGCCAGAACGCCGGCATGGGCTGGCGGCCGTCCGAGTTGCTGCGCAAGCAGTTCATGATTCTGAGCACCACCGGCGGCCTGCGGTCGCCCGACGGAACGCCGATAGCGCTCGGTCTTCACACCGGCCACTGGGAACTCAGCGACCTGGTCCGAAGCGCGGCCGAAGAGCTGAAATCGTTGAAGTCGGTGCCGTTCGCGGCATTTTGCTCCGACCCGTGCGACGGACGGACGCAGGGCACGCCGGGGATGTTCGACAGCCTGCCGTACCGCAACGACGCCGCGCAGGTGATGCGCAGGCAGGCGAGGTCGCTCCCGACCGCCCGCGGTGTCATGGGTGTGGCCACGTGCGACAAGGGCCTCCCCGCAATGATGATGGCCTTGGCCGGTCTGAGGGACACGCCCGTAGTCGCCGTGCCGGGCGGCGTGACGCTGGCCCCGGAACGGGGCGAGGACGCGGGCCAGATTCAGTCGATTGGCGCAAGATTCGCCCAGGGCGAGATCACGCTCGAATACGCGCAGGACGTCGGCTGCAGGGCCTGCGCAACCCCCGGCGGCGGGTGCCAATTCCTCGGCACAGCCGGCACATCCCAGGTAATTGCGGAATCCCTCGGGCTCGCAGTCACGCATGGCGCGCTGTCGCCGTCGGGGACCGACATCTGGCGGGACGTTGCCAGGAGGTCGGCGCGCGCCCTGGTCGGCCTGGAGCGGTGCGGCGTCACGTCGAACGACGTCCTGTCCGACGCCGCGTTCGAAAACGCCATGGTCCTGCACGCGGCTTGTGGCGGATCGACGAACCTGCTGCTTCACCTGCCGGCCATCGCCCACGCCGCCGGCCGCACTCGCATGCGCGCTGAGGACTGGGCCGCTGTCAACAGGCAAGTCCCCAGGCTGGTAGACGTTCTGCCCAACGGACCGGTCGGCCACCCGACCGCCGTTCTCTACGCCGCAGGCGCCGTGCCGGAGGTGATGCTCCGCCTGCGCGACCTCGGCCTCTTAAACACGGGAGCGATGACTGTCACCGGCCGCACGCTGGGCGAAAACCTGGACTGGTGGGAGCAGTCGGAACGGCGGGCGGCGGTCAGGGCGAACCTCATTAGACAGGACGGGATCGATCCCGACAACGTGATCATGGACGCCGGCAAGGCCAGGGCGCGCGGCCTCACCAGCACGGTGACATTCCCGGTCGGCAACCTGGCGCCGGAAGGCTCGGTCATCAAGAGCACCGCCATAGACCCGACGGTAGTCGACGACGACGGCGTCTACCGCAACACCGGCCCGGCGAGGGTGTTTCGCTCAGAACATGACGCCATCAGGGCCATCAAGAGCCGCGGCGAAAACCGGATCAAGGCCGGCGACATAATGGTGCTGACGTGCGGCGGCCCACTCGGCACCGGCATGGAGGAGGTGTACGAAATAACCGCGGCGCTCAAGCACCTCTCTTACGGCAAGCACGTGGCCCTGATCACCGACGCCCGCTTCTCCGGCGTTTCGACAGGCGCTTGCATCGGCCACGTTGGGCCGGAAGCGCTGGCGGGCGGCACTATCGGCAAGGTGAAAGAGGGCGATCTGGTCAACATCGAGATCGACCGCGTAAACCTGGAAGGCCGGATCGACCTTGTCGGATCCAACGGGACCGAATACGGGCGCGAGTGGGGCGATGCAGAGTTGGCGCGGCGCGAAACGCCGGACGACCTGGCGCGCCACCCCGGTCTGCCGGACGACTCGCGCCTGTGGGCCGCGCTACAGGGCGCGAGCGGCGGCACGTGGGGCGGCTGCGTGTACGACGTGGACGAGATCGTCGCGACGCTGGACGCCGGGCGGGAGGCCCGTCAGCCGACTGAGGCGACGGCATCGCGCCTCACGGGCTAGGCAAGTCCGGGGTGCGCGTCGCCGGAAAGGCTCATTCCGCGCCGGACCACGCCCAGCCGTTTACCCCGTCTAGTCTTGCCCGCTCGCAGCGGCTAGGAGCATTTCATTCCTGAAATCGTGGGAGTCCAGGTAAAGAACATCGACGTCCGAGAAACCACTCGCAGCCTTGTTCGCCAACCTGCGGTCCGCTGTGACCACAGTAGAGCCTGTCGCTTCAGCACACGCCAGGTAGAGGCAGTCGTAAACCGGATGGTCAAGCTCCTCGGCGATCTGGACCGCTCGGGCTACCTGTTCACCGACGGGGTGCAAGGCGATGACCTCGTCAATTTCCAGCAGCTCATCCATGTATGGCTGCAAGAAGGAGACCTCGCCCCTGCGGAACTTCTTCCACATCGTGTTCCCGAACTCCGCCAGGAGAATGTCGGGCGCCTGGAACTCGTGCGGGTATTCGAGCAGCAACCGCGCTTCTTCGGAAAATTCCTCAGGAACGAACCACTTGACTACGACGCTGGCGTCGACCGTCAGGTTCACCTGTCGCGGTCTTCTCGCAACAACTCTACGCTGTCAGTCTGAGGGCCCTCGGGCGCCATATTGGAGATCCGGTAGGTTCGCTCGCGAAACTCGCCAATGCGTGTCGCGCGGCTGGCTCGCCGGGTCAATACGTACCGGACCTCCGCTTCCAAAGAGCGCTCGTTGGCGCTCGCTTCCGCCTTCAAAGCGTCGATCACGTTATCGTCAAGGTTCCGAACTGTTATGCTGCCCATGCGGCTTCTCCAGTCATTTTGCATGCATTATGATAGCATGATACCTCACCCCTGCAAACGCGAGGTTTTTCCGAACCGGCTGAAGGGCAAGATTCTATTCGCACCCAACCACCGGGGCGGGCGTGAATTGCCCGCCCCGGCAGCCGTTTACTTTTCTATCGGCGCGCCCACCAGGCTGCCGTACTCGGTCCATGAGCCGTCGTAGTTGCTGACGTTGTCATAACCCAGCAACTGTGTCAGGGCGAACCACGTGTGGGCTGACCTTTCGCCGATGCGGCAGTACGTGATGACGTCGGTGCTGCCGTCGATGCCCTTCGACCCATAGATGTCGCCCAACTCTTCGGCCGACTTGAACGTACCGTCGTCGTTCACGGTGGTCAGCCATGGAATGCTCGCTGCGCCGGGAACATGGCCGGACCGCTGCGCGCCCTCCTGCGGCATGTTCTCGGGTGCTATCACCTCGCCGTTGAACTCAGCGGGCGAGCGCACGTCGACGAGTTGGGTCCCGCCGGCCGTGGCTGCTGCCAGGACCGTGTCCCTAAGCGCCCTGAGGTTGCCGTCGGCTTCGCCTGCCGAATAACTCACGGCTGCCGGGCTCGGGACATCGGCTGTCGTCGGTCTGCCTTCCGCTACCCACTTGGCCCGCCCGCCGTTCATGAGCTTCACGTTCTGGTGGCCATACATCCTCAGGAACCAGAATGCCCACGCGGCGAACCAGTTGTTGTTGTCGCCGTACAGGACGATAGTCGTGTCGTTTGAGATACCCGAGCGGCCAAGCAGGTCCGCCAGTTCATCTCCGGTCAATAGGTCCCGCGTCAGCGTGTTCTGCAGGTCGGTCTGCCAATTCCAGCCAAGCGAGCCCTCGATGTGCCCCGAGTCGTAAGCCTCCGTGTCGACGTCGACCTCAGCCAGGACGATGCCTTCCGTTCCAAGGTTGTCTGCAACCCACTGCGTGTCGACTAGCGAATCCGGGTGTGCGTACTGTGCCGTCATGATAATGATCCCTCCTCCATGAAAATCAGCCCTTGCTCATGGCTATTATCCCACCATGAACGTTAAACGGCACATCCGGGTCGTCCTGTTGTCGTGGCATGGTCCGACTGGCCACCGACAATAAGCCGAGGTGTGGCTGGACGGAGGAGGAGGATCCCGATCAGTGTCAAAGAGACGGCATGGCTGGCAGGTTAAACCGCGGTTTATGCCGCGCCGTCGGAGGCTTATAGGATAGGGTTACCGGGCACTACCCCTTCGCCCTGATCCCGCCATGGGCAGAATAATCCTAGTTTCAAATCGTCTTCCGGTTACCGTCCGGCGAGGTCGGCGCGGTGCGCAGGAACTCGTGGTCAGCAGCGGCGGGCTCGTCGCCGGGCTGAATCCGCTCCACGAAAAGCGAAACGGCATATGGATAGGACACCCCGGGGAGGCGCCCGACAGCGTGTCCTCGGTTGCTCTGGCTTCCCGCAGGCTGGTCCCGGTAAACGTCCCGGCGTCTGACTACCGCGACTACTACGAGGGTTTCGGCAACTCGGCTCTGTGGCCGTTGTTCCACTACCTCCTCGAGACCTGCGAATTCGATCCTGCCCACTTCGAAGCCTACCGGCGCGTCAACGAGATGTTCGCCGAGGTCGTGGCCGAAAACGTCCGTCCGGGCGACGCGGTGTGGATACACGACTATCAGCTGATGCTCCTGCCGCACATGGTGCGGGACCGTGTCGAAGATGTCCGCATCGGGTTCTTCCTGCACACCCCGTTCCCGTCAGCCGAGGTTTTCCGTGTACTGCCCCAACGGGAGCAGATGCTGCGCGGCCTGATGGGCGCCGATCTCATTGGCGTTCACACGTACGAGTATGCCGACCACCTCCGACGGAGCTTGCGCAGGATGCTGGGCGTCGAGAGCAGGGAGGGCAGCGCATGGTTCGACGGCCGGGAGGTGCGCGTCGAGACCCACCCCCTAGGGATCGACGTCGATTCCCTTCGCGAGCGCGCCTTTTCCGGCGTCGCCGATCGCACACTCGAGGACCACAAGAAGACGTTCCGGGATCGGCGAGTCATCCTCAACGTGGAGCGGCTGGACTACACAAAAGGCGTCCCGCTCAAACTGGAAGCCTTCCGGCTTCTACTGCAAGACGCGCCCGAATGGCGGAAGAACGTCGTCTACCTGCAGGTCGCCGTCCCGTCCAGGGAGGCGATCGGCAGCTACCAGGACTTGAAGGCCGAGGTCGAACGGCTGGTCGGCGAGATCAATGGCGTGTACGGGGGCCCCAGTCACATACCCGTTCATTACCTCTACCGCTCGATACCACAGGAGGAGCTTGGCGCGCTGTACCGCCTGGCGGACGTAACGTTCGTCGCCCCGGTGCGCGACGGATTGAACCTCGTCGCCAAAGAGTACGTCGCCTGTCGCGACGACGGTGGGGGCGTCCTGGTACTCAGTGAGTTCGCCGGGGCGCTCTCGGAGATGGGAGAGGCGCTGCGCGTCAACCCGTGGGACGTCGAAGGCACGGCCAACGCGCTGAAACGCGCACTCGAGATGGATTTCGGAGAGCGCAGCGAACGCATGCTGCCCATGCACCGCCGCGTCGTCTCGAACGGCGTGCAGCGATGGGTCGACCGCTTCATGGCGTCCCTGCTCAACCCCCGCCACGCCGCCGCGGAAAGCCCGCCACTGCTGGAGCCGGAGGTGCTCGCCAACACCATGGCGCACCACTTCGCCGAGGCAAAATCCGCACTACTCATGCTGGACTACGACGGCTCGCTCAGGGAGTTCACCGACCATTACGACGACGCCATCCCCACAGAGGAGATCCTGGGCCTGCTACAGGCGCTGTCGTCGTTGCCTGACGTTGAGGTCTACATGAACAGCGGTCGCAGCCGCGAGGTACTCGACAACTGGTTCGGCGCAGTAGGCATTTCGTTAATTGCCGAACACGGGTCATGGATCAAGCAACAGGGCGATCCAGGGTGGGAGCGGATGGGCGCTCCGCCCAACGTGGCATGGAAGAGCGACGTCCGGACCGTGCTGAACGAGTATGTCGAGCGCACCCCCGGTGCACGCATAGAGGAAAAGTCGTCCGCGCTGGTGTGGCACTACCGCGAGGCCGACGAAGATCTCGGCCCATGGCAGGCGCTGGAACTCACAACTGTGCTCGAAACGCGGTTCGCCAACGAGCCGGTACAGGTCACCACCGGAGCGCGCGTCATAGAGATTCGCCAGCAGGGTTTCGACAAGGGCCGGGCCTACGCCTACGTCAAGGAGCGACGCGGTCCGTACGATTTCACACTCGTGACCGGGGACGACCGCACGGACGAAGACGTCTTCGAACGCCTCGACCCCGGCAACTATTCGGTCCGCGTCGGCGTTGGCGGCAGCGCAGCACTGACCGCCGTTGCCTCGCCCGCGGCCATGCGGCGACTCCTGCGGTCCCTTACTGAGACGCGCTCCGCAGTGCGGGCCGCTGACGCCTGAGAGGGTGTCCAAAAAGGCATTGCGGTGCGCTGGCCCGCGCAATATCCCCGGACACGCTCTCCGACGACCACTCGTAGGGGCGTCTCTTGTGGGCGCCCGAGGGGGCGGGGCCCGGCAACCGACGCATTGCCATTTCGTGACCACTTAGGGACTTTTTAGACACCCTCTGATAGATTCCGCGTCTACCAGCGAACAGTCGTCGGCCACCAGCTCGATACGGGCGGGATAGTCACATGAAAATCACCGACATCAAGACCTGCGTGTACGCGCCGCTGCCGGAAAACCCGTGGTTCTTCATAGAGATCGAGACCGACGAGGGGATCACAGGCCTTGGCGAGACCTCCGACTACCGTGCCACGCAGATGCTCGCCGGTGGCATCGACGCCATAAAGCACCTGCTCATCGGCGAGGATCCGTCGCACATAGAGGAGCTGTGGCAACGGGTGTTCAGGAACTACACGACGATAAACGGCCGCGGTTTCGTATCGCACCTGGTTAGCGCAGTCGACGTCGCCCTGTGGGACATCCGCGGCAAGGCGCTCGGCCAGCCCGTATACCAGCTCCTGGGCGGCCCGGTCCGGCCAAACGTGCCCGTGTACACGCACATACAGGACCAATGGTTTGAGGGCGTGACCATCGCGGACGCAGTCGCAGCGGCGCGGCAGACGAAGGAAGACGGCTACGAGGCCATCAAGACCGACCCGTTCAAGTGGCAGCGGCCCCACAGCGGGCCGTTCCTCGGCGCCGGTATGGTCGAATTCCTCAACCCCGATTCCATCGCCGAGGCGGTCGACTGGATCGCCGCGCTCCGTGAGGAACTCGGCCCCGGCTACGAGTTGATGGTCGACGCCCACGGTCGCTTCGATGTGGCTAGCGCCATACGGGCAGGACGCGCCCTCGAGCCTTACGGCCTCATCTGGTACGAGGAGCCAGTGCCGCCCGAGAGCTTCCAGGCCCTCCGCGAGGTGCGAGAGAACACCAACATTCCCATCTGCGTCGGTGAAAGACTCTACACGCGCTACGACTACACGCCGGTCTTCGAGCAGCGGCTGGCGGACTACGTGATGCCGGACATACTGTGGACCGGCGGTATCACCGAGATCAAGAAGATCGCCGCGATGGCCGAAGCCTACTACGTCCGAATCTCACCGCATGACGCCCTGGGTCCGGTGTCGATAGTCGCTGGCGCGCACGCGTCGATCACCATGCCCAACCTGTATCGCCTCGAGGCCATGCACCGCTGGTTCCCCGAATTCGCAAAGATCATCACACCCATGTTCGTTGTTCGTGACGGCGCCATCCACCTCGACCCCTCCCGCCCCGGCCTGGGCATAGAACTGGACCACGAGGCAGCCGCCAAGTACCGGGTCGACCCAGCGTCGGGCGAGGCGGTGCGGGACCGTTAGGGGGAAGTTGGGTGGTCGAGGCTGCTCAGCCTTCATTCACCTACCGCACATCGGTAGCGGCCCGCTCCCACTCCTCCCTCAGCACGCCGTAATAGACCATGTCGATCCTCGGATTGCCGGGCCTCGGGTCCTTCCGATGGCTTCGGAACAGTCCCTCGCGCTTCATTCCCAATTTCTCCATCACCCTCCATGACCGCCGGTTGCGGACATCGGCGTTTGACGAAATCCTGTGCAGTCCCTTTTCGGCAAACCCCCAATCGATCACCGCGCGGGCGGCCTCGACCGTGAGGCCTCGCCCCCAATGCGCCTTCGCCAGGGAGTAGCCAATCTCACCCCTTTCGTGCTTCGGGTCGACCCTCAGGGTAATGTCCCCTGCAGTGGCGCCATCCAGGCTGATGGCCCAGGAGAATTGACCACTCGGCGCCATCATCCTGTCGGCAACGAACTCCTCTGCATTCCTCCGCGTGTACGGCTGTGGCACCGCGTCCGAAAGAAACTCTGCCCACTCGGGGTCCCTTGCGTACTCGAAGACATCGTCGACGTCTCCCGGCCGGAAAGGCCGCAGGACCAGCCGAGGCGTGGTCAACTCAGGTAGTTCGTTGAGTTCAATCATTTTCCACTCACTCTGCGGGATGATCATGGGCAGCAGCGGGCCGCCGGGGCCGGTCCTCTCGGACCGCAGCACGGAACAGAGAACGCTCTCGACACGCCCTCCGTCCTCCGATTCGTCTCTACGGTGAACGGCATTGCGCTTCATGCCCAGCTTTTCCATCACGCGCTGGGAACGTCCATATCCGCGCGTGCGCTCCTCCAAAAATCTTGGCGAGAGCATACTTGCGGAATCCCCAATCGCAGACGGCGGACGCAGCCTCAGTAGCCAGTCCCAGTCCCAACGCATTCCTGGCGATGTCGTAGCCGCGCTCTGCATTCCTCTCCCGGTCCCAGGCATCGACATTCAGGCTGACCAGTCTTATCACGCGGCCTTCGTACACAACTCCGGATAAAGCGCCCTTGTCCCGAGGGTCGATGCCGCAAGCGCTACCGTGTATTCGGCCCGTTTTCGGCCTACGACTCTACACGCGCCGCTTCAAGCATCGGGTGGCCGCCTGCACGTTGCCGGACATACTGTGGCCCGGAGGCGTCCACGAAATCTAGAAAATCGCGGCGATGCCTAAGGCGTGATAGGCGCCCTTCTCACGCCGCGACGCCATGGCCTGGAGTCGATCAACGCTACTTGTCGACGCGGCAACTGATTATGTCGATGCCGTAGTACTTGCGGTGATGCACCGACGAAGCGTAGTGGCGCAGGATACGGACGGACATTTGCTGTTCGTCTTCCAGCGCCTGGTCGTGGCCCAGATATGCAATGCGGTCTTCGATGTTCCCCTGGATAGCGTCTGCGGACGCGACCACTATTTCAAGCTCGGCCGAGCGGCTGTCAGGGCGAAGCGTCGCAACCATCCTCCGCTCACGCTCGCCGTCGTCCCCGTTTTCATCCTTGAGCAGACTCAACATAACCTCTTCGCCCACCAGGCGAAGCCGGTTTTTTCCTTCCGGCGTCCAGGAGTGCCTGTCGGCGAAGTGACAAAGAAAATCATCAACGGCAGGCAGGGAAGATTGAGACAAGTCAATTCGCAACTTCCTGGCGCGAAAACCGGCCATTTCGGTGAACAGGGTCATGCCAATGGCCGCCATGCCGCCAATGACGATGGTATTCCCGACCAGGTGACTGGTGACGCCTTCAAAAAAACTACCGAAAACCGCTGCGGTCAGGCCCAACACCATAGACACACCAGCAATTGCAGCCTTCTTATGGTCAACTTGGCCCGAAAATACCGTTTTTGCCCCCTCGACGAAGAGCATGCCGAATATGATGAAGTACACCGCGCTAACGACCGGGCTGGGAATGGCGACCAAAACGGCAAGCAACTTGGAAAAGAAGGCCACAACTATTGTCATCAATCCCAGGTATATCCCGACACTGGTTGCGGCCACTCCCGTGAACCCAATGTAGACCGCTGTGGCCGCCCACGGCGCGGCAACAGGCAGGGTCCCCAGGAAGCCGGAAACAAGGGTGCCCAACCCGTACACGTTCAACCCGCCCTGCACCGAGCGAAAATCTATGGCCGTTTGACTCCTGTAGGAAGCACGGTGAATTACTGTCAAGTCTCCTACCGCCTTCATGAACGCGGTCAGGTTCACGAGCACGAAGACCGGAAGTAGGGCCCAGAAATCCGGGCCAAAGGTCAGGTCCAGTCGCGGCCAGCCGTAATCGGGTATGCGCACCCATGGGGTGGCAAGTACCAGGTCGAAGTCGTAGAAGCCAAGAGGCACTGCCGCCACGAGGCCGACTCCTACAGTGACCGGCAAAATCCACATCCGCCAGAGCGGTGTGTCCTGCAGAGAAATAAGAATTCCAGCGGCTAGCGCAAGTACTCCCGGCGCCAGGAAAAGCGCCAACGATTGCTCTTCCGGTGGAATAACTGCCGTGCTGATGATGAATGGCATGGCAGAAACAGCCACCAGCATCACCACCACTCCGCTCACGGTCTGTGTGAATATCCGGCGGAGGGAGGCAAGACGCATGGTCAAAACCAACTGGACCAGGGTGGAAAACACCACCAGGCTGGCCAGCAGGCCAGGTCCGCCGACATAGAGCGCCAGGGCGCTGACTGCCAGGAACGGGACGTTGAAGTTGGTGACAACCAGGCGGCCCGATCCGAAGTGCCGCAGCCGAAGGGATTGCAGGATCATGCTGGCTCCGGTGACTGCCAGCACGGTAAATGTCACCCAGGACAGATAGGCTTCGGACTCGCCGGATGCCCGCACCACCAGCGCCGCCAACATGATGAGGCTGATGGTATTCGGTATGAAAATCTGAAAAGCAGAGGTTACGGACAGAAGCGGCGGACACTTCTCTTCCGGTTCGTACCGGACTTCATGTGGCCCCTGGGCTTTACTGAACACTTAAATGAAACCCCTGGCCAACTCACCCCTCATGGGAAATTTCGCGCGCCGCCCGGCGGCGAACCCCGGTTCCGGAGATTTCAAGGCGAGTAATGGTCCTGTGTCCGGCCGTCGCTTCAGGCGCGGGGGCTTCTATTCCTCTACTACCCTCACCTTCGACATGGCAGAGAAATGAAGGCCAGGGTGATGGTGAATCAACTTCGACTCGCGTCCGGAGACTAACCTGCAAAATCAAATCCGATGACTACAGACATGCCCGCGATGGGTTCATTCCTGAAACCTCATGTGCGCGTGTACAGGCCCGTGATCCGATCCCAAGGTTCCAGGCAGTTTCCCAATTCAAGCCTGTGTATGCCACGGGCACCCGCCGGCCCAATCTATCCACAGGACAGCACTCCGTGCCAGGACCGGTAGAGACAACAGGGAACGGAAATGAGACAATATCTTAGTGGCGCAATCATGCGCGGATTGTACATAGTCCAAAACAATACGGACTGCACGACTCAGGGGGCCAGATCATGCGGCGAACCGGGCCAGAGGGCAAAATACGGGCGAACTGGGCGCAATCGAAGTGCCGACGACTGTCTGCCGGTGTGACCACATCGATTTTGCTTCTGATCGCAGCTTCATTTGCGATGTTTGTAGTTGCCTGCACGGACGACCCTTCCCCAACGCCGGTTCCCACTGCAACCACGGCCCCGCAACCCACGGCCACCCCCATGCCGGAGCCAACGCCGGAACCCGCCGCCACGTCAACTCCAGAGCCGGCTCCCGAACCCACTGCGACTACGGCCCCTCCTGACCCCACGGCGACCCCTGTCCCGGAGCCGACGCCGGAGCCCGCTGCTTTGGACGAAGACGGTCTGAGCCGGAATTACATCGCAAAGGCGATCGAGCACTACGGAGAGAACGGACTGGACGCCACCGTTGAGTTCTACAAGTCTCCGTCAGGCACACAAGACGAACGTACGCTGATCCTCATAGACTCAGCCGAGAGCACATTGCTGGTATATCGCAACATTCCCGCCCTGGAAGGCCAATATGTCGGTGCAGGCTCGCCATACTCTGCTTTCGTCGAGTTGATAGACGTCGCCACCGAGGATGGCCAATGGTTCACTGCTCGAGGCATCAACCCGGTCACTAAACAGGAAGAACCGAGACGAGTCCTCGTCGTCCTTCACGACGGCCTGGTGTTTTCCACCAGCCATTCGGCACTGGTGGAAGACGTAGCGGAGTCTGTGAAGGGGTACATCGACAAGGCTATTGCAAAGTACGAAAGCGACGGTCTCGACGCTACCATCGCCCACTACAACAGCCAGGACAGCCTGGACGGCCAGTTCTACCTGTTCCTCATTGGTGAGGACGACATCTACCTTGCTCATCCCATCTTTCCTCACCTGATCGGTACCGACATCAAGGATGTGGTCGGCTCCGACGGGCAGGAGTTGGGCAAGGAGATAGCTCTAGCCACTGACGAAGGCGTCTGGGTGGAGTACCTATGGCCCCACCCCGTTTCACGCAAGGAACAGCAGAAGGTCACCTGGGCGATCCGCCACGACGGGCTGATATTCGCCTCCGGCTATTACGCCGGCGACCCCGAATCCGGCCCACCTGACTGGCGGGACGCAGACCCCAGGGAATACACCATTCAGTACGTCCACGAGGCCGTAGACCGTTACGAGCGCGAGGGACTGGAATCGTTCCTCAATTACTACAACAGCGTCGCCAGCTTCCAGGGCGAGTGGTACCTCTTCGCCACGGACGAAAACGACATTTATCACGTCCATCCTTTGTTGCCGCTGCTCGTAGGTACGGACATCAATGACGTGGTCGGCTCTGACGGCTACAGGCTTGGCGAGGAGTTGGCCAAGGCCACCGATGAGGGGGTTTGGGTAGAGTACCTGTGGCCCCACCCGGTTACGTTGAAGGAAGTGCCGAAGGTGTCCTACGCCGTACGCCGAGACGGAATGCTTTTCGCCTCCGGTTACTACGTGCGGGTTGAAGACCCCGCAGGCCGGACCAACGAATACGTGCAACAGGCGATCGAGTACTACCGGAATAACGGATTGGACGCCACAGTCGATTACTACAGCAGCGAGGAAAGCCTCGATGGCCAATGGGGCCTGACCCTGGCCGATGAGAACGACATTCTCCTTGTGGCGCCCCTTGGGCGACACCTGGTAGGCACCGACTTGAAGGACCTTGCCTCGCTCGGCAGACGGGCGATAGGTGAGGAAATGGCGTCCGCCACCGCGGAGGGAATATGGATCAACTACATCTTCCCCAACATCAGGTCATCGGAAACCCTCTACGCGCATACGTGGGCCGTGCGGTATGACGGACTCCTCTTCATGTCGCGCTACTACGACGATCAGCCCGAAGTGTCCGACGGGTCCTAGCACCCGTTGGGCCGGGGGCTCATTACGGCACCGTAACGGCTTAATCCGGCTGTGGGCCATCCGCCCGGACGGGGGACTAAGTCGGGTCGGGAGGCATCAGCGGAAAACCGGACGGACCCCACTCGGACTCCGCATTTGGGGACCGGCTGGGGCGGTGGTTCACTCGCTTACCCGATTCACCATGCCCGGCCGGCGACATCAGTAACTCCCCACGGCAGCGCCGTCAAGATCCACCGCCCACTCCTCTACGGTCCGGGCGTCGGTGTCGAACAACAGGTGAAACGGCAGCGTCACGGCGTATGCATGTTCGCCGATGATTGGGAGGTCGATCTCTAAGTCCGCAGCGGCCGTCGCGGTCACGCGATAGAGGGCCTGCATGTCCTGTACGGGCGTCGAGTAACTCCAGGAGACTTTGTCCCCGATTTGGTTTGCAACGTGTCCGGCCAGCAGCGATTCGGCACCAGGCAATTTGCCCACCGCGTCCGGCAGTACAGGTGACAGGATGAGTAACTCGACCACGATTTCAGACACGGTGTCGGTTCTTTCCTGGACCCACTCCACCGCAACTTCGGCCGCTATCGCCTCCCTGTCCGGCCCGCCTCCGCAGGACACCCCGGCGAAGGTAATGGCCAGGACAAGCGCCATGACAACCGCCACGGCCTTTATTCCCATTTCCTGATCTCCAGATCACCCTTCAAACAACGGTAGTGCGTTCGAAGACCTTCCCCTTCCACGAACCTCGTGCGGTTCATCACGACTGTATTAGGCCCTCTTGCGGCATGGTCCAGGGCAGCCTGTAAAACGGCGCAAACTGGGGCGCGCGGGGTATAGGCATCTCTCCGAATGGCACGTCGATGATCACCGGACTCTGCCGCTCCAGCGCCAGGGGAATCAGCCGCTCCAACTCCATCGGGTCGTCTGCTCTCATTCCGACTGCGCCGAACGACTCCGCGAATTTGACGAAGTCTGGGTTGTGCAGGTCGGTCCCATAGGCTCCGCCAAACGCGTCGTCCAGGTCGCGGGCAACGTTCCCGTAGGAGTCGTTTCTGAACACCACGGTCACGACATTGATGCCGTACTGCAGCGCGGTGGACAACTCGGACGAGTTGAACATGAACCCGCCGTCTCCGGCCACGCAGATGACCGGACGGTCGGGTCTGGCCACCTTGACCCCAAGCGCGGTCGGGAATGCGTAGCCGAGGTTGAACGAGTAGCCGGAGTCGATGTACGTCTTTGGGTGATTGACCTTGTAGTGGGTCCGGGCGTAGTAGCCGAACTGCGTAACGTCCCAGACGATGAAGGCGTCTTCCGGAATGCCTTTCTGCATGGCCTCCAGGACCGCGTACTGCGGCTCTTTCAGCCGAATATCGTAGTAGGCGATCAGCTTGCGTGCCGCGCTGACCGCCTCCACGGGCGACATACGCTCACCCGCCCCAGCTTCGATTAGGTAGGGGATCAACGCCTCGATTGTCGCCCTCGCGTCGCCGTGCAGAGGGATCGTGTTTGCCTGGTGCCTGGTGAGCTCCGTGTCGTCTATGTTGATGTTCACCAACGTGGACGCCTCGCCCGCCGGGTTGCCGAGGGAGAATCGCGCGCCGATCCCTATAACCACGTCGGCCGACTGCATCACCTCGTGAAGCTGGTTCATCTCCTGTCTCTCACCCCTCGGACTGAAGCAGGAGCCGTAGGAAAGCGGGTGGCTGTCCGGGATAGTACCCTTGCCGCCGCTGGAGGTCACGACGGGTATGTTCGTCGACTCGGCCAATCTGACGAGGGCTTCTTCGGCGTCGGAGCGCGCCACGCCGCCGCCGGCGTAAATCAGGGGCAGACTGGACTTCGAGATGACCTCGGCCGCTTCCCGCAGGTCTTCGGGATTGGGCACGATCCGTGAGATACGGGCGGGGTCCCGCAGATTCAATTCCTCCTGCTCCACTCCGGCTTCGGGCGGCATCTCGATCAATACCGGACGGGGACGACCGGTGCGCATCTGCCGGAACGCTTCGAACACGGTGTTCGGCACTTCATTGGGCCTGGATGCCTGTTGCTGCCACTTGGTGACGGAGCGCACCGTGCCGGGCTGGTCCGAGACTTCATGCACGGCCCCGATGTTCTTGCCGATCGCACCCCGTGGTATCTGGCCCGCGATGAGTAACACGGGCGTCGAGCGGGAGTATGCGTTGGTCAGGCCGGAAGCCGCGTTGTAGAGACCCGCGCCAGGGACCACCAGCGCAACGCCGGGCTCACCTGACGCACGGGCATAGCCGTCGGCCATGTACGTCGTGGCTTGTTCGTGGCGGGTCGAAATCAGGCGAATGCCGGGCTCGTCCCGCAGCGCGGCTACGATGCCGTAAACCTGTATACCCGGGATCCCGAATACGACCTCAACGCCTTCTTTTACAAGAGACCTGGCAAGCGCTTCGCCCCCGCTCATTCTTGCCATGAGAAACCTTCCTACATCTTGATTAGTTCACCGGCCTGGATATGGCCTCACCAGGACCTGCTACCAGGGGACCTGGTGACGGCGCCTTTCGCGAAATAATTGGTACGACAATAGCCCGCCAGGGAGGTCACACTATCACTCGTCGTGCCCCCCATCGTCGCCCCGCACTCCGTACCCCGTCTCCCCGCACTCCGATGCGGGGCCGGTACCCACGGTGGGCCCACACCCCTTCGTCTTACCGGGGTAACCCGGTACCCACGGTGGGGCGCTGAGGTGGGTACGTTCGGCAAGTTGAACGCGCATCCGACAGGCAACGCCCCATTTTCATCACCTTGTGCGGCCAAAACAAGGCCATAGTGATTCCGGGAGTCGCCATCCCCCAATGGAGACAAAAAGGCGACTACAAACCTTCGACTATCACCATGTTGATGTTGGAGGACCTGGAGCGAACGTCGTCGAGCGCGACATATTCCGGCGACTTCAGCCAGGTTCGGACCTGCTGCATGGTCTCGAATTCCAGGATGGCGAGACGTTTGGGCGTCCAATCGCCCAGAATGACCTCAAGCTCGCCGCCGCGCGCCACGAACTTGCCGCCGTGAGCCTCGACGGTACTCGTCACTCGCTCAACAAACTCTCCGTAGAGACTCGCATCCGTTATCTCAACATCGGTTATTACGTACGCTGGCATGATTTCCCTCTCTAACAGGTACTGCGACATCCGACATGGCGTCACGATCCCCGTCCAGCGATGATGTGTGGTTAGAGGGTAAGCGTACAACTCATGTCTACCAAACACGCGTCACGTCGAGGTGAAATCCTTCAAAGGCGTCCCTCTTCTCGTTCGCCCTCAGGTTCGTCCTTCGACGACGCCAGCCCCCATCCCAACAGGCACATGTAGACCAGTCCGGCCACGGACATCAGCGCAAACACCGGCGCGAAGGCCAACTCCAGCCTGTCCGAATGCCATGCGGCGATGAACACCGCCAGCGACGCCGCGGCCAGCACCGCAACCACGACGTTCAGCACAGGCGGCAGACGCACGGGTTCGGGCCGGAAGGCGAGGCCCAGCGCCAGGACTGCCGTTCCGGCGAATCCGGCGACACTCGAAGAAAAGTGCAGCCCGAACACCAGCCGCTGCATCTCCAATGCCGATTGCAGCCACTCCTCCGACCGCAGCCCGTCGCTCTCCAGCGCCGCCTCTCCCATGCCGGTGATCATGTAGTCAAGGCCCCGCATCACCATCTGCAGGACCAGGGCGATCGCCATCGCCGTGAGGCCCAACCGCGGTATCGGAGCCGCATGCCGCCGCAAAGTCAGAATGCCGTGCAGCATGAGTAGGGCGCCGAAGATGATCACGACCGGCACCGTGTAGGCGAACCCCGGGTTGCGCGCCATCGCCAGCGTCAGGTCGGAGAGGCTGTTACTGGGCACGTTGTCCACCACGCCGCGCCCCGGCGAAAGCGCATACCCAACCGCCACCGCCGCCGTTCCGAGCAGCAGTGACCACCCACCAAGTTGCTTTTCCGTCAAACGCATTGCGTACCCTCTGTACGTGTCCACAGGCACCAAACAACGTCAGGCACAATGGCGGCCATCTTATCGAAAATTCCGATGATTACGACGATGGACGAACTGGTACGGGACCGATGGGACACCGGGTCTGTTATTGGTAGTGCGGCCGACGTAATCGAATCTCCCGCCTCACATGATGGAGGTCCATAATGACGGTTATGAATCCCACAACCCGTTTTGACAAGGATGCATACAACAACCTGGAACGCAGCTTTCGAGCCCAGGTCGACAGGGACAAGTCACATGCGATTGAACGGGTCGTTGAGGGTTGGGGCGTCTACCTTCCCTGTGTCGAACCAACAGACCGGGTGGACTACCTCTTCGTCGCTATGGAGCCGAGTTTCAATTGGGCTGACAGCATTGAAGACGCTGAGAAAAAGATAGCGGACGGATTTCGGAACTTCGATGGTTCCCACGACCCCTCGTCGTCACTGGCACTCTTCATTTGTTCCATCAAACGGTTTCTGTGCCAGGCAGGAGAGTCCTACCACCTGACAGATGTGTCAAAGGGAGCCATGCCAGGAAATGTTGCTGGCATCGACCGCGATCGCAGGTACGAGGAGTGGTATCCGCTGCTGCTGGAAGAAATCGAACTCGTAGGGAAACCCACCAGCCCGGTTATTGCTATCGGCAGACAAGTAGAGAGGTTTCTTAAGAAGAGCGATCTGAGTGGAAAGACAGGCCGGCGTTCGTTCTTTGTGCCGCACTATTCTATGCAGGCGGCGGGGTACTTCAGGCGGGAAGCAGAGAAAGACACCGAGGGATTTGACGAGTTCGAGAAGACTGAGTTTGGCGCGGGCACTCGTTGGCCACCAGGCCTATCCCTTGCGAAGAAGCGACTGATTTTCGCGTACAAGAGACGATTCGAAGCGATTAGGGCAACAATCGTATAGCGAGAGTGCCCTAGATGCGTTCGGTAGTCCACCGCCACGACTGACCAAACGCACACTCGTACGGCGGCATCGAAAAACACCAACTAGCCGGCGTCGAGGGACGGCGTCGGCGAGCAACGCTCGACCTACGACCGTAGTCCCAGTCAGTCCCGCCAGATAGCCCGGTTCTCAAACCGATCATCCGAAAGAAATGCCTCGCACCTCCACACCGCTTCAACGTTGTTCGCCCATTTCAGCATACGGGCCGCTTCTTCCGGCGAGTGCCACCCCCAGGCATCGTGCTCCAACGACAGGGTCGGGTCGCCACCGTCGACCTCTGCCACGAATACGTGCTCGACAATCTCGTCCGGACCAGGTCCGTACGATTCCCGCCATTTGTCTGTGACCGGGAATCGATAGCTGAAGTCCAGGGAACAGATCTCCGCCGGCCTGAACCCCGTCTCCTCCAGTACCTCTCTTGCGGCGGCTTGCAAGAGAGTTTCTCCCTCTTCGGGCGCCCCGGTTACGCCCTGCCAGAAAGCGTCCAGCTTTGGGACCCGGTGCAGAAGCAAGTACTCACGACCTGCTCCCGCCTGTCTGAACATAAAGACGCAGACCTGTATCGGCAGCCGAAATCTGGTCATGCGTCGCTGCCCAAAGCAACTACCGCCAGCCCCCCTCACCGCCCAAGGGCCTTCAGCGTCTCACGCGCCTTCTCTGCCACCCACACCGTGTCCACGCCCGCCGTGACGAACAGGCAGCCCTCATCGATCCAACGCTGGGCGTCCTCTGCCGACGCGGTGGAGATCCCCGGTATCTTCCCCGCGCGGCGCGTCGCGGCGATGATGGAACGTATCGTCGATTCGTGGACCTCCCTCCCCTCTGCGGTGCTCAGGTCCAATCGCATGTAGCGGCCCAGATCGCCCGGGCCGATCCAGCACCCGTCTATGCCCTCGACCGACATGATCTCCTCCGCGTTCCTGGCCCCCTCGTCCGTCTCGATCTGCACGGCCAGGAAAATCTGGTCGTTGGCCCAGTCGTCGTAGTCCTCGCCCAGGAAACCCACGCCGAACGGTCCGATCGACCGGCCACCCAGGGGCGGATAGCGCGTGGCGAACGCGGCGGCCTTCGCATCCTCTACGTTGTTGACCATCGGCACAACAATTCCCATGCACCCCATGTCCAGCAGCCGGCCGATGAGCCCGAAATCGTTCCTCCGTACCCTGGCCATGGGCACGGCCGACCCCAGGGCGATTGCCCGGAAGGCATGCATCGAACTCTCGTCCGCCCATACGCCGTGCTGGTTGTCGACCTGGACGAAGTCGAAGCCAAGTGGAGATATAAGCTCGGCCGACAACGACGAGCCAAGGCCCACCTCTGCTCCGACGGCGGGCTTGCCCTCCAGCATCCGCTGCTTCGCTGTGTTGACTGCCATCGGCGACTCCTTATACCAATTCGTTGTGATTGCGCCGCCAATTCAGTTCGTAGCGGCGGGTTTCAAGAGGGTGTTTCAATAGTCCCCACTCTAGAGTCGAGCCTTGGATGGCACAAGGTGGTGGGTCGCCCCGTGCCTCGCAGCCTGTCTCAGAAGTCTCCCGGGCTAGCTTGCCTCCTCTCCCGCGAAACGGGAGAGGGGACTATTAAGACAGGCTCCTCGCTCCGAGGGCAGGTTTGAAACCAGCCCCTACAGGGGGTTGGTTGGTGAACGTGCGGTCATGTGATCGTCTGGCAGGTTGGTTGGGGTGGCCGCGCCGCCCGTACCCGACCCCGTCGGGCGCCCACATTCCAGCGCACCTTACATGGGGTGTTGGATTACGAGGGTGTTTGGGCGTTAGCCGCGCGCCACTCCTGGATCCCCGATCGGGGTCGGGGAAGACGATGGGAGGGGAGTCCGGCGAGAAAGGTGAGGGTGTATCGGGGATTGCCGCGTCGCCCTTTCCCGCGCCATGGGTACCGGATCGGGGTCCGGCAAGACGAGGGTGGGAGTCCGGCAAGACCAGGGCGGGAGTCCGGTAAGGCGAGTGGCGGGGCTACCGGAACGCCAGCGCCTCGGCGGGGTTGGTGACCAGGATGTTGTGGATGTCCGCAGGAGTGAAGCCCCGTGTCAACATCCTCGGCGCTATGTGGTCCAGTATGTACGAGTAGCCGTGGCCGCCGTACTTCTCCAGCCGGTGTTTCGTGCATATATCGTGCGCCACGACCACCTTCCGGCCGTAGCCCTCTGACGATATCCAGGCGATTCGCTGGATGCGCTGGTCGTCGCTCGGCATGTCGATGTCTGGGTTCGCGGAGTAGTACGACCCGACCCAGCCGAACAGGTCCCACTCCATGTAGCAGCCCGCCCCGGCGATCTGCTTGAGCGTCTCGCGTTCGAAGACCGTCCTGTCCAGGTGGCCCATGATCGTGTGTGACAGGTCGGCCCCGGCCTTGTCGAGTATGTCGATGATCTCCAGCGGCGCCGTCTCGTCGCGACCGGGATGTATGAGCAATGGCGCCCCGGTCATTCGCTGTGCCCGCGCCGACGCCCTCAGCGCCTTCCGTTCGTTGTCCGCCAGGGGCCAACTGCATCCGACCTCGCCGATGATGCCGGTCTTTACGCCCGTCCCCTGCGCCCCTTCGGTAATGTCCCCCACTATCAGGTCGACGATGTCATCCTCTGACAGGTCGTCCATCCCGGGCGGGTGATGCGTGTCCACGTAGTACGAGCCGCCCATCACGATGTTCACGCCCGTGGCGTTGGAGACCCTGGCAAGGCCGACCGGATCGCGGCCTATGCCGACGCTCGTCACCTCGACCAGCGTGCCCCCGCCGTACTGCTTGTACAGCCCGACCTCCTCGATGGCCGTATCGACGTCCTCGAGCCGCCCATTGTCCCGGTTCAACTTGAATCGGTGCCGTATCCTGCCCAGCGTCTCCTGCGACACCGGCTTCTCGAAGAAAGCCTGGTCGCTGGCGCTAGGAAACATCGGCCACACCCACGAGCCGTCAAACAAGATGTGCTCATGCGTAAGCGTCCTGCCAAGTTGGCCGGGGTCGACGGGGCCGAGTACGGTCTGGACCTTTCCCGTTAGGTCGGTGGTGATCATGGTTGGCTCCAATACTTACGGCTCAGGCGAATGGTTGTGGTGGGGACGAAGGCAGGAGGCCTTGCCCGCGATGCGCTTGGGTTCCCGGCAATTGAAGCACTGACGCGCGGGTTTGTTAAGGAGGGGCTCATGCGAGTAGCAAGCCAGTTCCCGTCTCTTGAACAAGTCCGCTAGAACCTATTCGATTTCGTTAGGGCTGCTGACACATTAATTAATTCCTTATTCTTTCTTCGGAATTGCACCGCTAACACCACACATGGCGCGCCATTGACAGGCCGGGAAAAAGTCGGGTACAAGTGCTTCGCCACACCCGATCACATCCAGCGATCGATAAACACGCATACGTGTAAATGGGGTTTAAGGTCCCATGCTGGTGCGCGTGGGCTTGTTGGATCTGGCAAATTGCCAGTCCTTCGCAGAGGAAGATCCAGAATGCCAGGATCCGACGAAAGGCAAATTCAAGCTCAGCGGCTGATTTCCGTTCTCAAGGCTCGCCGACGCCAGAGGCTTAACGCCAAGCCGCCCACCAAAAAGACTGGCGAACTGACCGGAGGGCAGAAAGCTGTCGGATGTGGTGTGCTAATCGCCATCGTAGCCGTCGTCGCTCTCGTTGGCACGTTTTGCTTTAGCACGAGTAAACCGAAAGTCCAAACTAGGCCTACGCCCCGGCCAGTACTGACGCCTCATACAATTCGGGCCTTCAATTTTGACACATGTAACCTGCAAGCCTTAGCCGTGTCCATCAACAATGAAGTGGCGCGGCAGGGATATTCACCTTTCGTTATCGTTGGCGAAATGCAGCCGATACCCACGGGTTCAAGCACTGACACACGAATCCAGTTCCACATCCAGCACAACAACAAACTCTACTTGGCCTCGGGCACGGTTCATCGTTGGACCATGAACGACCCTGATTGTTGGTATTCACCGGGGAGTATTCTGCCAGCGCGATAGGGCGACTTCCCGGTCGGCTAAGCCGACTGGTCTTTATGTATGCCAACGACGGCCCTGTTCGTCGCATCCATGAATCCTTATCAAAAGGCCCTTCTGCATCTCGCGGCCAGCCACCGTACACTTCAGACCACGTTCGAACCCACCCACCAACCCGTCAGCCAGCAGCCACCTCTCCTCAGATAATCGGCATTCGAGGCGCCGCGTCCCTCGGCAGCAGGCCGGAGAGTCTCGGGTCGTCGTAGACCTCGACCTGCCTGCGGAACGGTTCGAAGCCGGAACGGATGTAGAAGTCCAGTGCGTCGGGGTGGTCGAGGGAGCAGGTGTGGACCCACATCCGGCGGATGGGACGTGACCAGGCGATTTCCAAGGCCCTGTTCATCATCCACCGTCCAGCACCCCGGCCCACCATCGTCGGGGTCAACCCGAAGAACGCGAGTTGACATTCGCCCTCGACGCCAAAGTCGAGTTCCACGATGCCTTCCTGTTGGCCCGCAGTCTCGAACACGTACGCCTCGTAGAACGGAGCGTCGAAACGCTCCCGGAGTTCGTCGTAGCTCAACTGCAGCCGCGAGAACCAGAACAGGTCTTCTCCAATCCGTCGGAACAGGGCCCGATACTGGTCCAGGTCGGGCCAATCGGTCTTGCGGAGAATCCAGGAATCCTGTAGGTGTTCTGGCCGCAACGACGGACGTTGAAGTAGCTCGAGGTGAGTTACCACCGTGGCGATCTTGCCAGCGGGGATGTCGCTGTAGCCGTCGGGAATGTCCATCGGAATCGGTCTGCGCCTGAAGCCACGCGCACCAGCGCCAGCTGCCACCACCCATACGTTGTCATGCCGGACCCAGACGCCGCGATCAGCCGCGGGACCACGCGTCGTACGCCGGCACAACCAACCCGGAGCGCCGCACAACTCCGCGGCGCTCCTTGCGGTTGCCTATCGGCCCAACCGGGTCAGGAGGGCTTAGTCTGAGGAGCCCTCCTAAGAGGAGAACTCCCTCCGCTCCTTGTACATGCCGTACCCGATGATGAACAGGCCGATCGACTGGATGTACAGGACTACGCTGTTTACCCACAGCAGAGTCTGGATGCCCAGGTCCGGAGCATTCATGGCTGTCAGGTATATGACCAGTCCGATGATTCCGCCTATCGCCAGGACGTAGCTGGTCAACTTGTAGATGTCCATCGAGCCGAATCGCTGGGACAGCCCGATGCCCACCATGATCGTCGCCAGCGGGAACAGCGCAATGAACGTCAACGTCACCGCCGTCAAGTCGGTGTGAACCGCCAGGGCTGCGGCCTCGAACTGCTCCGGCGTCAATGACGCGTCGTCTCCCAAATTGGCCCGCTGCATCAGGTGGATTACGAAATGCCTCATCCCCGACGCGATGATGAGAACGGCCCACTCAATGAGCGAGACGATGATGCCGAACTGCAGCAGCCTGCCACCCAGCCCGCCCTGCCGGCTTGCCGCCGGCCAGAGGCCCAGCAGGCCGAAGGACAAGAGCAACAGCGAAGCTATTGTGAAAAAGGTCATCCAATGCGCCAGGCCGGCGCTGTCGCCCAGGGCGTCCCGGGCTGCGACGAAGTCAGTCTGGTCTACCGGGCTTACGAATGCGTTGCCCGGCAGGAATAGCGAAGCCAGGATGACCAGGACCACACCTGCCATCAGAGCCAGGCCCGAGTGTCTGATTACCATCAATAACTCCTCCCTTTGTCTCCACTGGCGTCACCATCAGGAGACGCCGCAGGGGACGTACGCTGTGGACTGCGGGGCAGCGTAACACCCGCGCGAAACGGTTAACAAGAGGAGGCGTTTTTCTACGGCCTGCGCGAGTGTTGCTCACGCTTCGGAGACCGTACCGGGTGGCGGTCGTGACCCGGTGTTTCCCCGCGTTTGCGGGGATGATCACGGTGGGGAGGCGCGATCTGGCTGCGACGATAGCCCGGACTTTGTCTCTAGTGTGTAATCGCATCACGTATTGGACACGGAACTACCTTCCGTCATTCTTTTTCGGCAGCTAAGGCGGAGGTGAATTGCTCCAGCCAAGACGGAAACTGGGATCGAATCTCCGCAGCCAATGCCGAAAGGCCCGCCTCCACGGCGATGGAATCACACGGCGCCCGTTTAAGTTCGGACACCCAACTGCCTATTTGACCTCCAACCGTTTTCGTCTTACCCAGGTAGTAAATACCACCAATTTCTAGCTCGCCGCTTATCCGGGTTCGAACTGCGACACCTATGAGGAGCTGCACGGGATTCAGACCGGATCCTGACAGAGTTGTCGCCCTAATGTCCTCGTTGGTTATTTCGTGCGTTAAGGGTCCATGAAACATCGACTCGACAATCTTTGGCAGTTGGTTGAACTCGGCTGCCGGGTACTCCTGCCGAATTTCGGCATGTAACGGTTCTAGCAATTCCTGCAATCGACGTACAACAGATTTGAAACGCCGCTGCTGCGCAGCTTCTTCGTCTACTTGACGTAGCCTCGGCTCGGCGGTTTTGCGGAGCTTATTCCATGTCATCGACATATCCACTGCTTGCTGGGGTGTCGCGGCCTCAAGAGCCAACCAGGCGTCTAATTCAGCCGCGACTTGCTTCATTGACGGACGTAACTGTGGCTCATGTTTCGTGCACCGCTCAATCAATTCATCAAGCAGACGAGCAAGGGGGTGAGGGCGGTATCTGTTGATGGAGCAGGACTCATTTGAGGTCGGCTGCTCTCCCTGAGGTGGCCAGCGCTGATCCGTGCACAGAACCCACAGAGTCTTGGCCAACGAAAAAACATCCGCCGGGCCAGGATCCGCGCCCTTCGGGTCGCCGATCATCTCATCCGACACGAAAAACACTGGTCCGAGAGGCTGGCCCGATATCGTAAGGCCGCCCGCTTCCGGAAGATCGGCGAGCCCAAAATCAGAAATCAATGGGCAGCCATCAAGCACGTATAGGTTTGAGGGCTTGATATCCCTATGGCGTATTTGGAGACGTTCATGTAAGTCCGCCAAAGTAATCGCGATTTTCGCAACAACTGCCACGACTTCGGACAGTGCCGATTGCGAAAGGGAATGAGCAAGAGGTTTTGCCACGGGCATCGCCAGCCATGCTGGGCGTGCCTTGGACGGTTTTTTGGGAAGGTTCGCGTCGTACAGCGGCATGATGTTGGGGTGATCCCCGACTTGTCGCAGTATCTCGATCTCCTGACGAAAGCGCTGGTATGGTTCCGATTCTGTCCGGCGCTGGTGGAGAATCTTCAGGGCGACCTCTCCATTACCGCGAATGGCCCGCCAGACCTCAGCGTTCCCACCTTTCCCTAAGGGTTCAACGAGCTCCCACCCACCGATCATTTCTCCTTGTCTACGGCGCGGCATCTGAGACTTCTCCACATCTTAGGCAGTGCACTGGTTGACTCCATGTCTCATCAACCTTGACGGGGTTATCGGCATGGCAGGCGATGACGACTTTTTTCATGTCATGGGGTTCAAATACGGGCGGCGCCTGCCGTCTTTCTGGATACTCGACGCTGGCGGAGATCTCGATTAGCCCGCCCGATGACTGGTTCAACTGCTGGACCGACTCCACCATGTCCTGGAGCGTAGAACCAATTACCTCTTCGAACATTGCGGTATTGATGTAAGCCTGCTGCTCACGCGTGAACCACTCACTTGCCTCCGCAGAAATCCCACAGTAGGGGCAAAAGTAGTGTTCGGATGATGGAGTTTCAGCGTCAGTTTCTCCTGACAACCACTTGAATTCGCGGCTACAGACCGGACACGCACGACGGAGAAACCCGTGGGCATCGAGTGGAAAACTCAGCGACATTCTTATTTCATTCATAAGTCTCACCTCTTAACAACGCTTAGGCGGAATATGGCCTCTCAGCGGACGCGCTTCTAGCCGGTTCGTCGCGAAACAACCGGCGCGAGGCTCTTCCGCGAGCCAAAACCGGAGGGCGCTTGTATCAACAATAAACTTCCGTGCGCCACATGTGTAAGCTAAATGTCCACTCCGAATACACTTAAGCCATTCCCGCGCGCCACATGCAACCCAACAATGACCGGCCCCGACGCCACCCGATCCAGCCTCGTCCGCCACCCCCTCTACAGCCCTTCCTCAACTACCTACCCAACAACGGCGAATACCCGTTTCACGAGAGCAACTTCCTCACTAACCCCCTACAGCGCCTCCGATCGGGCATGAAATCGCGCCGCCAATAGAACTCCAGGAGCACGTTAACGTGGGCAAGCTGCCGTATACCGCCGACGAGATAGCTGGGAGGCTGGGCGCCACGACCGGGGCTTTTCTCGATGATGAATCTCCCCTGGGCGCACGCCATATAGCGGCCATTCGGGCCACCGGCATCACCAGGGTCGAGGTGTGTGGGATCGGCTCGCCCAAGCACTTCGACTTCGGCAATAGCCAACAGGCCGCCGACGTCGTACGGGAGTGCCGAGAACAGGGCGTCGAAATAGTCTCCTTCCACGGCCCGACCGTCGAGTACGCCGCCGCAGACGAGGAGGAGCGCGGAGCAGCTGTCAGGGAGGCCGCCGCAGCGGCCCGCGTCGCCGAGGAAATGGGCGCGTCGGTGATGGTCTGCCACTTCGGGATCTCCGAAGAGTCGAAGCGGACGATCGTCGACATGCTCGAGGAGCTAAAGGGCTCCTCCATCCGGCTCGCCAATGAGAATGGCCAGGACCTGCGGGACTACATGGCCGTTGTGGACGAGGTGGGCTCCGACCGGTTCGGGATGGTCGTCGACGTCGGCCACACGCGTGACGAGGACGGCGTCAATCCCTTCATCAAGCCCGACCGCGCCCGCGAAACCCTTGCGCAGTGCGGTCCGCGCCTCATCCACCTGCACCTGCACGACTTCCTGGACAGGGACCACATAGCGCCCATGGACGGCAACCTCCAGTGGGTCGAAGTGTTTCGCGCCCTCAGGGACATCGACTACCAGGGTGAATTCATGTTCGAGGCGCTTCTCACCCCGGAGGGGTCCATGGACCACCCCGAATACGTGCTCGCCAAGACCGCCGCGTTCCCCCAGGCCTTCGCCGAAAAGTATGGCTAGGGCGGTTACGATGACGTTGGAGGAGGAAGGCGAGACCATGTCCATTCGCCTGGAAAAGGCCGGATGGTCCCGCGCGGACTTCTGGCTGAGCCGTCAAATTGCGTACGACCTTGCCCAGGCGCGCAAGAGTCAAGACAGCATACGAGTCGAGCGGTATCAGCCTATGGCCACCGCGTAGGCATCGCCATCGATCCCGCTCGGGCGCTCAGAGTCGGGTAAGCTCAGACGATAGAGATTTACGATTTAGAGGCTTCCCTATGGTGACTTTCAAGAGCCCGCTGCGCATATCCAGCATGGACGGTCAACAGGCCCGCGAAGTAGAGGCGACGGTGGACACCGGCGCAGCCTATACAACGCTGCCCGGCAACCTGCTACGCGATCTGGGCGTCGAGCCGATGGACAAGGGCGTCTTCCTGCTCGCCGACGGTCGCCGGGTGGAGTTGGACATTGGAAGGGCCTGGGCGACGATCAATGGGGCCAGCGAGGTCACTCTTGTCGTGTTCGGTGAGGACGACGCCCCGGCTCTGCTGGGGGCTTACACGCTGGAAGGGTTGAGGCTGGCGGTGGACCCTATCGCACAGCGACTGGTGCCTACCCATCTCATCATGTACTAACCAGGAGGATGCGGCGCTCGCTGCGCACCTTCCTCTCGAACCGGGGCGTCCCTCTCTTCACGTGCTTCACGAATGAACTCGGCGCCGTTACCCGGGAGAATCGCATCCCCAAAGTACTTCTGCTGGAGTTCCTCAAATCTTGCCGCGTCTGAGCGACTAGAGGCAGGCCCCGTGATGCCCTGTGCTTCGTCCTGTGCCAATTCCCTATCTATGGCCGTATTGCAGTATTGGCGCATGGTCACGCCCTTGAGCGCCGCCACCACCTTCAGCCTGCGCTGGAAAGTTGGTTCCAGGTCCAAGGTGAGTTTCTTCTTCTTGGCCACTATGATCCACCTTTTCGCAGAAAGTTCTCGTAGATGCAACCTATGACAACACAGCAACAGCGCAAAAGCCTTGGCGATGGGCAACATGTTGCTGCGCCGCCGGACGAGCGGGAAGTACGGTCCGGACGCCGCGGCCTGTCTGTAACATTTTCTTAGGTACTTTCTTTCTTCTTTGCAACCCACACGCCGGAATCACCCAACAATGACCGACACCACGACCACCCAACAACGCCTCGACGCGCTCCTGCGCGAGTTCGAGGAGCTGCGGGACCGCCTCGTCGGATACCCGTGCAACCAGGACTTCGACTACTCGGCCCTGCTGCCGTTCTTCAGCTACGCGCCCAACAACGTTGGCGACCCGTTCCACGAAAGCAACTTCCAAAGCAACACCCACGAGATGGAGCGGGAGGTCATTGGCATCTTCGCCGACCTCATGCATCTGCCGCGGGACGAGGCTTGGGGCTACGTGACCTCGGGCGGCACCGAGGGCAACATGTACGGGCTCTACATCGGCCGCGAGATGTTCCCGGACGGGGTGTTCTACTTTTCGCAGGACACCCACTACAGCGTCGTCAAGATCCTGCGCGTCCTGAAGGCCCGCAACATCATGATCAAGAGCCTCGACAACGGCGAGGTGGACTACGACGACCTCCGCGAGACCATCCGCATCAACCGCGACGTACCCGTCATCTTCATCGCCAACATCGGCACCACGATGAAGGGCGCGGTCGACGACATCGGCAAAGTGCGGGAGATCCTCGACGACCTGGCGGTTACCGACTATTACATCCACGGCGACGCCGCCCTGAGCGGCATGATCCTGCCCTTCGTCGATGATCCGCAGCCCTACGGCTTCGACGCAGGCTTCAACAGCGTTGCAATAAGCGGGCACAAGATGATCGGTGCGCCCATGCCGTGCGGCGTAGCACTCACCAGGTCTGAGTACGTCTCCCGCATCGCCAGGTCGATCGAATACGTGGGTGTGCTCGACACCACGCTGACCGGGTCTCGCAATGCCCTTGCGCCGCTGATGATTTGGTACGCTTTCCGCCAGCACGGGCTGGACGGCTTACGCGAGATTGTCGCCGGGTGCCTGGACGTCGCCGAGTATGCAGTCGCACGATTCAACGACAGCGGGATCCCGGCGTGGCGGAACAAGAACTCGGTCACGGTGGTCTTCCCGAAACCCTCCGATGAAATTGTGAGGAAGTGGCAACTGGCGCCCTACGAGGGCATTGCTCACCTCATAACCATGCCGCACGTGAAGAGAGAGACAATTGACGCGGTGGTCGATGACTGCCTGAAGCATAAGCCGAATTAGAGGACAGCAGAATGAACAGAATCATCATAGTGGCGAAGAACGAAGTGGGAGTGCTCGCAGACATCAGCCAGGCGTTGGCAGATGCGGGCATCAACATAGAGACCATCAGCGCAGAGGGTCTCGCGGAACAGGGTGTCATCACGCTGACAACCGATTCTCACGATGATGCACTACGGGTATTGATGGACGGCGGCTACAAGGCGGTCTCCGACGACTCCCTGATCCTCAGGCTCGCCGACGAGCCGGGCGCATTGGCGAAGGTGGCCGGCAGGTTCAAGGACGCCGGCGTGAACATCCAGAGCCTCCACATCGTGGAGCGCCAGGGCGACCACACCATCGTGGCTCTCGCCGCCGAGGACCGCGCCCAGGCCGAATCCCTGGTAGACAAAGACACCCTGCTCTAAGGCCCGGACATCCGACCACACACGACAGCACATCGCGCGATGTAGGGCGTTGGGGGGCGGGCACGCATATCCAGCCGGTCCTAGGCCGAATGGCCCCCCTACTGCGCCCCGCCATGGGTACCGGCCCCGCATCGGAGAGCCTGTCTAAATAGTCCCCTCTCCCGTTTCGCGGGAGAGGGTTAGAGCCTACCCTGTACTCGATACGGGGGTGAGGGCATAGCGTGAAATCGTAAGTCCCTCATTTGATACGACGATTTCGGTTGTCTGACGCCGCGCCCTCACCTCAATCCTCTCCCCCAGGAGAGGAGGCAAGCTAGCCCGGGAGACTTGTGAGACAGGCTGCGGGGTGACGATGGAGGGCACGACGGGGGTGGCAGAACGCCGGTTGGTTGAGTGGAGAGTGTGGTTGTGGGATGGGCGGGAGGTCCTTCGCTTCGCTCAAGGACGACATGGGAGCGCTCAAGGATGACGTGAATGGAAAGTCCGGCACGACGGTTTGGTTTTTGGCGCGTTGAAGCAACCCCGGGTTCCCCCGGAGTTGCCCCTGTTTGCAGTGTCTCTGCGGACCCTCGCTTTTATACCCGGCTTGAGCCGTGGGACGTTTTTGTTGGGAAGAGGGGTTCCTCGTTGTCCCTCCGCACGGTGCGACA
>DAOUKO010000004.1:0-13394 GCA_034421215.1 Dehalococcoidia bacterium | reverse complement strand
ACGGCGCGATCGCGTTTGCTCGCCCGGAATCGGCACGACAGTGGGACTACTCGGCCCTTGTTTAGGACGCTTTTTCAAAGCTGAATTGGCAATTAGTTGGAACGGATGCTCTTGTGGGCGCCCGCTGGTGCGGGGTACGGGCAACTCCCTGACACCGCGCCCGTTTTGCCCGCGAACCCTTCCTACATTCATCCCCTCATTGAACCTCAGATAAGGCCAACGCCACTTCGTGAATAAACCCAACTTCGGCATCGTCGTCTTCCCGGGTACCTGGAGCGACCGCGACTGCCACCACGCCATAACTACGGTCCTCGGCCACCCCGCCTCATACGTCTGGCACCAGGTCCGGGACCTGTCGGAGTACGACGCCATCGTCCTGCCGGGCGGGTTCTCGTACGGTGACTATTTGCGTGCCGGCGCCATCGCAAGGTTCTCACCGGTGATGGAATCGGTGATCGAATTTGCGAACGAGGGCAAACCGGTCATCGGCATTTGCAACGGATTCCAAATCCTCTGCGAGGCGGGCCTGTTGCCCGGCGTCCTGATGCGCAATGACCACCTTGAGTTCCGCTGCGTCTGGACGGACCTGCGCGTCGAGACCACACAGACGATTTTCACCAGCAACGCCAGGGTAGGGCAGACCCTGCGCTTGCCCATATCCCACGGAGAGGGCAATTTCCAGGCCGAGCCCCACGTGATCGACGCGCTCGAACAGGCGGGCAGGGTGGTCTTCAGGTACTCGACCGAATCGGGAGATGTCACGGCCGCGGCGAACCCGAACGGCTCGGCCAACAACATCGCCGGGATAATCAACGATCGCGGGAACGTCCTGGGCATGATGCCCCATCCCGAACGCGCCTGCGAGAACCTGCTGGGCGGCATCGACGGAAACGTGGTGTTCGAGTCGATGGCCGCATCGCTCGGCCTACCGGTCGGGTCCGCTGTGTAACATCGCGCCAGGCGACTGAACGCGCACGCTTGACGGTTGCGTTGAGACCTCTATTGACGCCTCCCATTGACTACCGGTGACTGAACGAAACCAAGCCAAAGCAGCGAGCCAGGCGATGCTCGACGAGTTGGCCCTGTCGCGCGCCGAGTACGAGGCAATCGCCGACCGGCTCGGCAGGCTGCCCGATCCGCTTGAATTGGGCCTGTTCGGCTCCCTTTGGAGCGAACACTGCGGTTACAAGCACACCAAGCGGCTGATCAGGACGCTGCCGTCTCACAGCGACCGGCTTCTGGTAGCGCCCGGGGCCGAGAACGCCGGCGTAATCGACATCGGTGACGGCCTTGCCATCGCCATGAAGATCGAGTCGCACAATCATCCTTCAGCCGTCGAGCCGTTCGAGGGTGCTGCGACCGGCGTCGGCGGAATAGTCAGGGACATATTCGCGATGGGCGCGCGGCCGATCGCACTATTGAACTCCCTCCGGTTCGGCCGGCCCGAAGAGGACCGAAACCGCTTTCTCCTCCACGGTGTAGTCGCCGGGATATCGGCCTACGGGAACTGCATCGGCGTCCCGGACGTGGGCGGCGAAATCGTGTTCGACGACTCCTACGCCGACAATCCGCTCGTTAACGCCATGTGCGTAGGACTAATCGAAGGCGGCAGGGTCCTCAGCGCATCCGCCCGCAATCCCGGTGACTTGCTGGTGCTCGTGGGCGCGGATACCGGCCGGGACGGCATCCACGGCGCCTCCGGCCTGGCTTCGCGCACGTTCGAAGAAGAGGCGGAAATGCGGTCGGCCGTACAGGTCGGCAACCCGTTCCTCGAGAAAGTGCTAATCGAAGCCTGCCTCGAAGCGGCACAACTGGACTGCGTGGTCGGCATGCAGGACCTAGGCGCGGCCGGACTGTCGAGCGCGGCCGTCGAGATGGCGGAACGCAGCGGCATGGGGTTGCGGCTCGACGTGTCGAAGGTCCCGCGCCGTGAGACCGGCATGACACCGTACGAGGTGATGCTCTCCGAGTCCCAGGAACGAATGATCCTGGCCGTCAGACCCGAGGGCGAACGCGAAGTGGCCGAGTTGTTCACCAGGTGGGACCTCGATGCAACCGTAATCGGGGAGTTCGTCACCGGCCGGACCTTTCAAATAAAAGACGGCCCCGTCGAGGCCACCGAATCACCCGTCACGGCCCTCACCGACGCCCCGGAGTACGTGCTGTCCGGCAATAAACCGGACTGGCTCAGTCGAATTCAAGCCCAGGACCCGGCGGACCTCCCATTGCCGGACGCATCACCGAACGAGGTCCTGCTGAGAATGCTGGCATCGCCCAACATCGCCAGCAAACGCGCCGTGTTCAGGCAATACGACCACCAGGTCCAGAACAACACCGTCGTCCCGCCCGGCGGCGACGCGGCCCTCCTTAGGGTTAAGGACACCCGCAAGGCCATAGCCGTTTCGGTCGATTGCAACGGACGCCTGTGTTACCTCGACCCTTACGCCGGCAGCCAAATCGCCGTCGCAGAGGCGTGCAGGAACGTCTCCTGCACCGGCGCCGAGCCTGTCGCCCTAACCGACGGCCTCAACTTCGGAAACCCTGAAACCAACGATGTTCAATTCCAGTTGACGGAGTCCATGCGGGGCGTCCGCGACGCCGCCCTCGCATTCGGCGTGCCCGTCGTAAGCGGGAACGCGAGCCTCTACAACGAGTCGCGCGGCCGGGCCATATTCCCCACGCCAATGATCGGAGCGCTTGGCCTGCTGGACGATGTGTCACGCCGCGCCGCGGCGGGTTTCATGCAAGCGGGCGACGTTGTGGTCGTGATAGGCGCAGACGAGCCGTGGGATTCGGTCGATGGGCTGGCAGGAAGCGAACTCGTCTATGTGCTCCACGACTGGACCGGCGGCAGGCCGTCCATAGACATCGCGCTGGAAGTGCGTGTCCAGCAGTTGTGCAGGGACGGGATCGCACAGGGCCTGGTCAACTCGGCGCACGACTGCTCACAGGGCGGCGTCGCCGTCACCATCGCTGAATCGGCCATCATCGGCGGTCTCGGCGTCACCATTCCGGCGTCGCTCACCGGCCGGTGGGACGCCTGCCTGTTCGGCGAGGCACAGTCCCGAATCGTTGTGACAGTCAACCCTGCCGACATCGACGAGTTTCTCGAATTGGCTACGCGCCAGGACGTCCCGGTCTGCGTCATGGGAACGGTCGGAGGGGACCGGTTGATATTCGGAGACGCGGCGGACATCGAGTTGCAGGATGCCTCCAACGCATGGAACACTGGATTCGAGTCGGCCACGTCTGGCTGAAGCATCAACCCTGAACACGGGATAATTTGTGCGCGATAATAGCCGCTGACTTGACAGGCTGAACGAAACGCACGGGCGTGGGCGCCCGCGTTTTCGCGCGGAGGCAGGTTTGCCGAGATACGATTACAGGTGCCGCGTTTGCGAGCACTTATTTGAAAAAACCCAGAGTTTCAACTCAGTCCCGGGGGCCAAATGCCCATTATGCGGCGCTGAGTCTGACCGGCAAATCTCCATACCTGCGGTCCACTACAAGGGCTCCGGGTTCTACACGACCGACCACGCCCGTTCCAATGTGGGCAGGTCCGGCGGCAAGTCCGAAAGAGACAAGGACTCTTCTGACAAGAAGGAAAGCAAGTCTAAGACAACTTCCTCGTCGAAAAAGTCGGACTCCAAGTCGAAGGCCAAGACCGCAGACTCCTCCTGAACGCCAGGCATCACACGGGCTGACCTTCCCAAAGTGCGCGCAGTAATCCAGCGAGTCTCCAGCGCCACCGTCCGCGTGGGCGACCGGACGACCGGATCCATCGGCAGGGGACTCCTCGTCCTCGTAGGTGTGTCGTCTGGCGATACCGACCAGGACATCGAGTACCTCGCGAACAAGACTGTGAACATGCGGCTGTTTCCGGACCCATCCAACGCCGCGCGCGGCTTCGAACTATCGGCGTCCGAAATCCAGGCCGAACTCCTCCTCGTCAGCCAGTTCACTCTCTACGCATCCACCCGCAAAGGGCGCCGGCCGGGATTCACTGCGGCGGCGCCGCCGGACACGGCCGAGCCGCTCTTCGAGAAAGTCGTCAACGCCTTCAGGCAGACCGGTCTGAAGGTCGAGACGGGCGAGTTCGGCGCGATGATGAGCCTGGAACTCACGAACGAAGGTCCGGTAACGATCATGCTGGACACGGACGATCGCACCAAGCCGCGCCGCGGTTGACTACAGGTCCGATTTGGGCGGAACTATCTCGGCGACGAGATACTCCTGCGTTCTTGGTCCAGTCTGACCGCCGGAGGAGAGGTGCTCGGCCAACTCATCACAATGGGGCAGCTCGGCGGAGTGTGCCCAGTGAAAGAAACTGGAGCCGGTGCTGAGCTAGTAGGATTTCTTGAGGTCTGACAGAGCGAGACCTCCTACGAGCGACGAGTTGAAGGTCGCCCGCTCCGACACCACGCTGAATAGTCTTGTGAGACCCTGCGTTTCGTTGTCTGGTTCAGCAATCATTCATTTGACGCCGAGCGTACGGGGAAGGACTCAAAGGAATTACAGTTGTGCAGCTGTCTACGGCCGCTGACGCTCACGTGGAGTGACGGACCGGGAGCTCGGCTATGCCTTGGCCTGTATGAGGACGCGCCCGCCATCCTCGACGTCGATGCTCAGGTTGTGCCTGCGCAGCAATGACATCGCTATGAGGGGTGTCGTATCCGACACGTAGGCAACGATCTCCCTTGGCTGGCTGTCCCACAATACCGTTACGCCATAGACCTCGAGTGTCGCTTCGCTACCGTCTGCCAGAATCACACGGTTGACGCCCCTGAAGCCCAATCCCAACTCCGCAGCTATCGCCGACGGCAGGGTGAGGAAGCGGGTGAAACCGGTGTCCACAACGGCGTCCACCTCCCGGGTTTCTCCTGCCGGGCCTCGTAATGGAAGGGACACAACCGCCTCGTACGCTGAGTTCACAGTCCCCTCTATCACTCGCCCCCCGCAGAGACCCGCCCCCGATACTGGCCACCGCCCTGTAACCCACGCGAAGCAGCCAGACGTTGATTGCGTCCGGGCAATGCGCCCGCAGACTATCCGATGCGGCAAGCTCACTTCCGGCGATGGCCCAGATTCCGCTGTCCACGTCGATGGCAACGTACTCCCCATCGTGGTCGGCTTCCACATGCGCCTTGACGTCCCGCCTATACATCTCATCGCCGAGACGGGCCGTTTCCTCGTTGGGCCTGCGCTGGCGCGCTGCTGTCCCTGAGTCCGCCATTCGCGCTCCTTTTGTGTCGCTCTTCCACACGGAACAGTCTATGACAACCTGTGATTTCGGAACAACAAAAAGGCCCCGCACGCGGGACCTCGAACAAGAGAAAGATCGACTGGCCGCGGGGAAGCGTATTCCGTTGGCGCGTCGGCTCGCCTGGCTCCTTGGCTTGTGTTCCACCGTCCCTGCGCGTTACACAGCAGGAATAGCGATTCCCTGGTGCGCCGACAGTCTGCCGAGCCACATCTCAAAGATGGCGGCATTTGCCGTAAGCGGTGGCGGGATCTACCTCGGCGACCAGAAGCCGAGACAATCGTCGCGACGATTAGGTCCCTGCATTAACCGATAAACAACCACAAGTCTGCACGCAGCTCGCCCCGGATATTCGCCTATGCTCCCAATTCACGCCTATATCGGCGCACGTTCTGGGCCTTCCATTCAAGTAGAGGCTGAGCCTGGATCCGGTTACGCAATTCCGCGTCGGTGGTCAGGAGCTTTGCGTCTACCTCTCCAGCGTCTAAAAGTAGATCCAGGAATGCTTTCTCACCTTCACTGAATGGCAAGAGTTCAGAGAGTACTCGCCGGCATTTGCGGACGAGGTCGTCACCATATGCGGAAGCGTCAGCACCTTTCATTCCGCCACGGCGCAGCGCGGGCACAAGTTGGCTGGCTAGTTCACTCGGGTCGAACGCCAGGTCCTTAGCCGAGACGGTGCGCCAGTCTCTTCGGACGCCTGCCCCATAAACTACGAATGCTGTTCTGAGCTTTGCAACGTCGAGACCGTCGATGGAGTGAATCAGGCTACTGTCGAAAAGGTCTCTCGCCCTGCGGCGGGTCAACAGGGCCGCGAGCTTTCCTGCCGCTAGCTCGTGTATGTCTACCACAGGGATGCCCGTTGCCCGCCAGTTGCCCACCGGCCTGGAGTCCATGGTCGTGACCGGCCACAGGGGCACTCGGTACATGTAATTAATGTCCACGTCGATTCTGCCGCTCTGCCCGGAAGCCGCCGGATAGCGAAGCGACCACTTGCCTCCTGCGTGTTCTCCGGGAATCCTTCTGATGCCTAAATCCTCCCGGCTGAAGACGGCCTGTGTCGCCTCCTCGATCCGCGGACGTTCATCCAGCATGGCTTCCGTCATCTCGGCACCCACGTAATTCAGATCGATGTCGACAGACAGTCTCGGTATGTCGAACACAAAAAGATTCAGAGCAGTCCCGCCCTTGAGGGCCAGCTTTTCCGTAAGGAGCGGATGGCTGCGGATGGCATTGAGCAATCCAAGCAATTGCGCGACCTTCTCCAGCACGTCCGGCTGGAACCCGTGCGCCTCCGCTTCCAACGCCAGCTTCTCGGCAGAAACTCTCATGTCACCTCGGCCCAGGACCTTTCAATCACCTCGGTAGGAACGACGAGGTTCCACGTGGCCACCAGCCTCCCGTCCCCGCCCCTCTTCCTGTCGAAGTAGTGGGGCTGCTTTGGACGTCGACTATGGAGCGCGTTGAGATGACGGTCCTGAACCATCAGGGACTCTCGGTGTTCCTCAAGGTAGTAGCCTACCTTCGATGCAGTGGTCGCCTTCCCAAGCAGAAGGACATACTCCACAATCATGTCGAGATCGAAGAACTCCACCGTCTCCAGAGAGCGCCATATCTCCTCCCAGCCGCCTGAGACGTGAGGGCGGTCCAGAACGTCGACCAGCGTTCGCTCGAGGCTCGTGACCCTAAGTGGCATGCCCGCCCGCTCGCCCGTCGAAACGCCGAATTGCTCCTTGCCAGCTCGGATTAGAGCCTCCGGGAATCTGGTCCCCCGGTAGACGTGGTGGCGGAAGGTCAGTGGCCCAAGCGGCCGCGACGCCAGGTAGGTAAGGCGTCGCCAGACCGAGTAGGCCCGCCCGTAGAACTCCAACGCAGTGTGGTGTGACAGGACCGCATCCGACGTGAGCCTGGACGCGACCAGGAAGGGGTCTATTGGATAGCTGTCACTGTCGGTCCCGTGTGGGATGACTGCGAACAACCCGCGCCGAACCCGGACCAGACGTCCGGTCCTGGTGTGGTAGGAGACCAGAGATTCCTGCGTTCTTGCTCCAGTCTCGCCGCCGGAGGAGAGATGCGCGGCCAACTCCTCCCCGGTGAACACCGGATGCCGCCGAAAGAACGCATCGTGTTTGATGGTCGGCATCGCTATCTTTCCGACGGGTTACACAGACTTATGCTATGTGTATTGCGTATGTTCGGCATCCATGGTTTGTCGGCGACTTGTCGTGCCAACGAATAACACATAGGAATACTACGGGTTATCTGCGTGATGCTCAAGTTGTATGGATTCTCAACTGGCCCCTTTGAAAAATGGAAACCAAGTTTAGTAAAGGACGAAGACTAAGACTTCGGGCAAGGGGTGCAACCAGGGGAATGAAAACCCGTATGCCCAGAAAGCAGGCGATTGATTTTCAAGTGTTGCCTCCCGAAAGATGCTGGGACTTTCTTCCGAGATTGGGAACAGCAAACGTTCTTCGCCATGACAACTTTTTATTGACCGCGCGGCAGCAGGGATTTTGGCTAGCTCGACGGGCCCAGCCAGAGCTCGAAAATGGTTCCGTCAATCGTCACGTTTGGCGAAACTATCTCGGCGACCAGAACCCCAGGTACCCGTCGCCAATCGCCGTCGGCGGGTCGATCCCGCGGGTGTCTATCACCCATACCTCTTCTCGAATGGTTTCCGGCAGTTGAAACGGCAGGTCCAGCGCTGGGTCTACTGCGTTCGGGACCACCACTCCGGCCATGACGACGTGGGTGCTGTCCGGAGACCACAGGCTGATGGAATTGTCGTACTGCTCGAAAAATGACTGGACGAAGTCGAACTCCGGTGTGGGGAGCATCAACGCGGCGAACGACTCCTCGCCCTCGGCGATGTCCCAGATCGACCATTCAATGCCGCCCTGTAGTCGCGACGAAGGGGAGGCCACGGCAATCTTCGATCCGTCCGGCGACCACCATGCCGCGCGGATCCTCCGCTCGATAAGCGTCTCTTCTTCCCCGTCATCCAGCCCGACGAGGGACAATGAGCGGTACAGCCTGTGGAACTCACCTCGCAGCAACGCGAGAGTCTCGCCGTTTGGCGACGCCCTGAACGCCGCCACTCCGGCGGAAGCCCCCAGTATGTTCGATTCGCGCTCCGCGAGCCCTGCAGTCACGACCATCAAGTCGCCCGATGCCGAATCGCCGTACAGGAACCCGCCGCTGTCGCCAACGAAATGAGGCGCCAGGAAACTCATTCTCTGTCCATCGAATATCGGTTCCATGTTATCGCCGTCATGGCCGACCGTGAACAGCGATCCCGCGACGTGTATCGCAAGACTCGATGAACGCGGCCCCCAGTCCAGGTACACCGGCGCTCCGGTCGCGACCAGGTAGCGTTCCTCGCCCGTCTCGCCGTCGAATGTGGCGGTGATCAACTCGACCCCCGTCCCGGCAATGACCGCGATTCGGCTTCCGTCGGGCGACCACGCGGCGTAGTGGGGCACGCTGTTGCCAATCCCGTTCGTCTCAGGGTGGTCCACGAACAAAGTCACGCCGGCGCCGCTCCCGTCCGCCGGCGCGCGCATGAGGCTGATTGGAGCGACCGACTGGGCCGGTCTGATGGCCGAAAACAGGACGCTGCCTCCGTCCGGCGACCACACCGGCCACGTGAAGACACCGGCGTAGGCGCCGTCTCCAGGTTCCGTATTTACCGGGGAGACGCGCCGTTTGTCGCTCCCGTCCGGATTGATCGTGTAAACACTCCCGTCAGTTGAGGCATACACAATCCGGTTGACCGGTCCGGTTGCTACGACCCGCGTTGGGATCGGGTCCGGGTTCAGCGGGGCATCGTCTACCCGCGGCGCGGCCGTGTCGGTTCCGCTACCTGACTCCTCCGCCATCTTGGTAGCCACGACCAGGAAATCCGGAGGGCCGGGCGTTGCCGTCGGGACAGGAGTCGCCGGTTGCGGGGACGGTGCGATGGTCGCAGTGGGCAGTACCGCCGTGGGGGTCGCAGTCTGAAGCGGCGGCAGCGTGGGCGTCGCCAAATCCATCTTCGGTTGGGAGCAGCCCGTGCCGGCGGCCAGCGCCAACAGGAGTCCGACCGCGGCGACGGCGCTATGCAGCACAATGGATCGTCGCCTCGTCGCTCGTCCCGGTGCCAGGTTCGCTCCAGACTCGTTGTCGGAATTCACAGTGCCGCCGCTTCAGGCCACGTAGACCGGGTCGATGTCCAGGCCGATATCGAGGGCCTTGACGGAGTGGGTCAGCGCGCCGACTGAAATCAGGTCAATGCCCGTCGCGGCGATCTCCTCCACCCGCTCCAACGTTACGCCGCCAGAGACCTCGGTGAGGCACCGGCCCTTCGCAATACGTGCCGCCTCAGAGATTTCCTCGAGCGACATGTTGTCCAGCATGACAATGTCGGCGCCCCCCTCGATCGCTGCGCGGGCTTCTTCGACAGACTCCACTTCAATCTCGATCTTCAAGCCTTGGGGTGAGTTTTCTCGGGCGATTTGGATGATTTTCGCGGTCCCTGCGCCATCGGCCCGCAGCGCCGCGATGTGGTTGTCTTTTATCAGAACGCCGTCGCCGAGGTTCAGCCGGTGGTTTCGCCCGCCGCCTGCGGCGACCGCGTACTTGTCCAGGACGCGCAGCCCCGGCGCGGTCTTCCGCGTGTCGAGGATTTCTGCCTTCGTCCCTCTTACCGCTTCGACGTACCGCGCCGTCACGGTCGCAATGCCGCTCATCCGTTGCAGAAAGTTGAGCGCGGTCCTCTCCGCCATGAGGATGCTTGCAAGGCTGCCGGTAACTGTTCCCGCGCAGGTGCCGTCCTCGATCCGATTCCCGTCGGAGACCAGCCCCACGGCAGTAAGAGAGGAATCAACCCGGTGAAACACCGCCATCGCCACCGGAAGACCTGCCAGCACGCCGCTTTCGTGTGCGACAAGCCGCGCCTCACCGGTAAGACTCCCTGATACCAGGGCGGAGGTAGTTACGTCGCCGTCGCCGAGGTCCTCTTGGAGGGCCCTGTCTATCACCGCCTCCAGCACGCCCGGCGGCGGCAGCACTGGGGTGGACCTTTCGTTATCCACCGATCTCGAGCATTCGCTCCAGGGCCGTGATCGCATCTTCCCGTACACCGCCTGGCACGTGAACTCGGTTTATCACCAGGCCCGCCATCAGACCCTCCAGTACCCACAGGAGATACGCCGGATGAATCCGGTACATCGTCGCGCAGGGGCATATCACCGGATCGAGGCAGAAGATGGTCTTGTCGGGGTTCTCCTGAGCAAGGCGGTTGACCAGGTTTATCTCCGTTCCGATGGCCCACGCGGTGCCCGGAGCGGCCTCGGTCACGGTGCGCACGATGAACTCGGTCGAACCGTTCATGTCCGCCTCGTCAACGACCTCCATCGTGCATTCGGGATGAACTACAACGTTGACGTCCGGGTTGGCGTCCCGGGCCTGTCGAATCTGATCGACTGTGAATCGCGTGTGGACGGAGCAGTGGCCCTGCCACAACACGATCCTGGCCCGCCTGATCTGCTCGGGCGTGAGTCCTCCCATCGGCCGGAACGGGTTCCAGACGACCATCTCGTCCGTGTCGACGCCCAGTTTCAGACCGGTGTTGCGGCCAAGATGCTGGTCAGGAAGGAACAGTATCCTGCCGGACTTCTGGAACGCCCACTCGAACACTTCGACGGCGTTTGAGGATGTGCAAACCGCGCCACCGTTCCGGCCGCAAAGCGCTTTGATCGCTGCGGTCGAATTCATGTACGTGATGGGCACGATCTCTTCAGGACCGCCGAGGACCGACGACATATCGTCCCACGCGTCCTCTACGTCGTCGCTCCTCGCCATATCGGCCATCGAGCAACCGGCGGCCATGTTCGGCAGGATCACGTTTTGACTGGCGGACGTCAGTATGTCTGCCGTTTCGGCCATGAAATGGACGCCGCAGAACACCACGAAGTTGGCGTCCCGCTCGGCTGCGGCCATCTTGGAAAGCTTGTAGGAGTCCCCGCGGAAGTCCGAATACTTGATCACGTCGTCACGCTGGTAGTGATGGCCCAGGATGATCAACTGGTCGGCCAGCGCCTCGCGCGCTTCCGCGATGCCCGAATCGAGCTCTTCGGGCGAGAGTTTCAGATAACGCACAGGCACCTTTTGCCACCTGACGCCGGACTTGAACTCTTCTTCAAGCGTGCGCGTCCGGAGATTCCCGGAAGTCTGACAAAAGGCCGACTGCTCAAGTTCGGTGACCGGTATCGCCACCGCTCTGTCTCTTCGATTAAATGTGGTAGTCACGACGACTCCATTTCAGGACATATCGCCCGGGCCAGGTTGGGCCCTGGCCGGCATTCCGTCACGCTACGGAAGCCACCAACTTTCTCGCCGTTATGAACTCTCCCCGCAGGGACCACGGGGAGGACTGGGTAATCTCCACGTTTCTCGTCTGGCCGATCAGGGAATCCCCACCTTCCAGGTACACAATTTTATCGCCCCTGGTGCGGCCCTGTAGCCTGCCCCTGGTCCGCCCGTCAACCAGCACATCGAACTTTTTGCCCACAAGGTCCCCGTTCAACTCGGTCTGTACGCGCTCCTGCAATTCGTTGACGCTGGCCAGCCTCGACTTCTTTTCCTGCCGGTCGACGTCGTCCGGCAGTCGTTTCGAAGCCACCGTCCCGGGCCTCTCCGAGTAGGCCGCGGAATGGACCTTGTCGAAACGGACCATCTCCAGCAACTCCAGAGATGACTGGAACTGTTCTTCAGTTTCTGCGGGGAATCCCACGATCAGGTCAGTGGTCAGCGTTACGTCGGGAATCGTCTCCCGCACTTCCTGCACCTTCTCCAGATACTGCCCGCGCGTGTAAGAGCGGCGCATGTCTGCCAGGATCGCGTCGTCGCCGGCTTGCACCGGCAGGTTGACCGACTCGCATACCTTAGGGAGGTCCGCAACGGCTTGAATGATCCTGCGTGACATGTCGTTCGGGTGTGAAGTCAGGAACCTGATCCGCTCGAGGCCTTCTATTTCGTTTACTTCGTACATGAGGTCGGCGAGGTCCAGGCGCGGGGACAGGTCCTGGCCGTAAGAGTCCACGTTTTGACCGAGCAGGGTGACCTCCCGCACGCCTCGTTCGACGAGGAGTGTCACCTCTTTGACGATGTCCTCTGACGTCCTGCTGGTCTCGCGCCCCCTGCGGTAGGGGATGATGCAAAACGTGCAGAACTTGTCGCACCCGTGGACGATCGGCACAAACGCCGTCACGCCCGGTCGGGCCGGCACCAGCGAATCCAGGCACCCTTCCATGTCCGCGCCCGACCTTGCGGCTGCAAACTCAATGATCGGAGCGAACTGCTGCGGTCGCGCCCATACGTCAACCTGCGGGAACCTACGGCGGAGGCCGTCCTGTTTCGGCCCAACCAGACAACCCATCACCGCGATCACGCGTTCAGGGTGAGCGTGCTTGACGGGCTTCAACCGGCCGAGCAGTCCAGTCGCCGTGTCCTCGGCGGACTGGCGCACAACGCACGTGTTCAGCACTACGACGTCCGCCTTTTCGGGCGTCTCGCAGGACTCGAATCCAAGCCGCTCCAGGCCGCTCGCAAGGCGTTCTGAGTCTGCCTTGTTCATCTGGCAGCCGGCAGTCCAGAGATTATAAGTAGCCATTACCGGAAGACCTGGTTCTTCGGCTCGTCGTTATCTATGTCCGTGTCGGGGTTGCCGTTTCTCCGGATTCGGCAGGCCATAGGCCGGTGATGTTGCCGAAAACGCAGATGAAAGGCAATAGCCTTTCACAGGCGGAGGGTTGGACCTCACTTTTAGGGTAACACGGGCCTACGGCCCATAGGCAGGCACATTCCGCGCTCCAGTCCAGCCATCCCCCTTTCGTCTTACCGGGGTGACCCGGTACCCACGGTGGGGTGCGGAGGTGGGTACGCCCGACATGAACAACCACAAACCGGCAGGCGCCACCCCGCTTTCGTCACCTTGTGCGGCCATAACAAGGCCGTAGTGTTTCTTCAGCCTCCCTCATGTCATTGTTATGAAAATAGCCCGCCAGGGAGGTCACACCCTACCCCGTCGTGCCGGGGTAGCCCGGTACCCACGGTGGGGTGCGGAAGTGGGTACGCCCTGCCTGTACGACTC
>DAOUKO010000003.1:0-13125 GCA_034421215.1 Dehalococcoidia bacterium | reverse complement strand
GACCAACCAGGGCGGCGCAAGCTCGTCTGACTATTCGGGAGTGCCCCCAAGTGTCGTGTTCAACAGGGGTGACACGGAGAAGACGTTTGAATTTGAAGCCATCGACGACACGGCTGACGACGATGGGGAGAGCGTCAGGCTTGGCTTCGGTACGATCACAGACTCCCAGGCCACCGCGAGCGGGAACACCGAGACAACGGTCAGCATCACGGACAACGACGTGCCATCAGTCAACGTCAGCTTCGGGCAGTCCTCCTACACCGTCGCCGAGGGCGGCAGCGTCACTGTAAAGGTGAAGCTGAGCGCCGATCCCGAGAGGACGGTCACTATCCCACTCACCAGGACAAATATGGATGGCGCCACGTCAACCGACTATTCCGGAGTGCCCGCAAGCGTCGTATTCAATAGCGGCGACACGGAAAAGACGTTCGAATTCGAAGCCGAGCAGGACACGGCGAATGACGACGGCGAAGGAGTCAGACTTGCATTCGGCACGCTACCCGGGAGGGTGAATTCCACATCCCCGTCCCAGGCGGTTGTTTCAATAACGGACGACGACTTTCCTTCGGTCACCGTCAGCTTTGATCAGGACACTTACAGTGTCATCGAGGGCGAAAGCGTAACCGTAACGGTCACACTCAGCGCCGACCCCGAGCGGACGGTAACCATCCCCATCACCGCGACCAACCAGGACGACGCTTCCTCTGACGACTATAGCGTCCCCGGCAGCGTGGTCTTCAACAGCGGCGAAACGGAGAAGACATTCGACTTCGAGGCCACCGATGATGAAGAGGACGACAACGACGAGACGGTAAGACTTTCGTTTGGTGGACTGCCAACCGCCATGAGCGAAGGGACAACGAATCAGACGGTGGTGAGCATTCTCGACAACGATGGCGGCAACGATGGCCACAACAAAATCGTCCCCGTAGGAGATCTGGTCCCGGTAACAGTCAACTTCGAGCAAGCCTCCTACGCAGTGGCAGAGGGCAACTCAGTCACGGTGAAGGTGACGCTGGATCAAGATCCTGAACGCACCGTCACCATACCGCTCAACAAAACAGACCAGGGAGGGATCAGTTCCGCCGACCATTCCGCACTGCCGGCCAGCGTTGAGTTCGATTCAGGGGATACCGAGAAGACATTCTCCTTCACCGCAACGCAGGATACGGTGGATGACGATGGGGAGTCGGTCAAAGTGGGTTTCGGGGAACTGCCGGACGGTGTGACCGAAGGCGCCACCAACGAGACCACCATATCGATCACAGACGACGACGTGCCCTCAGTGACCGTCAGTTTCGAGCAGGCCAACTACACCGTCGCAGAGGGCAGCAGCGTCACCGTGAAGGTGAAACTGAGCGCCGATCCCGAACGCACGGTCACCATCCCGCTGACCAAGACCAACCAGGGTGGAGCATCCGGCAGCGACTACTCAAGCCTGCCGACGAGCGTCACCTTCAACAGCGGCGATACGACCAGGAACATCACCTTCAGCGCCGCTTCCGACAGCGACAACGACGATGGCGAAAGCGTCAAGCTGGGCTTTGGCAGCTCCCTGCCGACCGGCGTGACGAAGGGCTCCCCGGACGAGTCCATCGTCTCGATCACCGACGATGACGTGCCGTCGGTAACGGTGAGTTTCGAACAAAGCTCCTACACCGTTGCGGAGGGCGGCAGCGTAACTGTCAAGGTGAAGCTGGATTCCGACCCTGAACGCACTGTCACCATCCCTCTGACCAGGACCAACCAGGGCGGCGCAAGTTCTTCTGACTACTCCAACGTTCCTGCAAACGTCGTCTTCAACAGTGGCGACACGGAGAAAACGTTTGACTTCGAAGCCGCGCAGGACACGACTGACGACGACGGCGAAAGCGTCAGGCTGGGCTTCGGCGCTCTGCCTACCGGAGTATCGGAGGGAACGACGAATGAATCGACCGTATCGATTACGGACGACGATGTGCCTTCGGTGACCGTCAGTTTCGGTAACGCTAACTACAGCGTGGCCGAGGGAAGCTTCGTAACCGTGAAGGTGAAGTTGAGCGCGGACCCGGAAAGATCGGTGGAGGTGCCTATAACAGTCACCACCCTGGACGGAGCTGAATCCGCGGACTTTTCGGGAGTGCCTGCAAGCGTCGTCTTCGGCAGCGGCGACACGGAGAAGACGTTTGAATTCGAAGCCATTGACGACGCGGTGGATGACGACGGCGAAGGTGTGAGGCTCACTTTCGGCATCCTTCCCGGGAGAGTGAATTCCACGTCCCCATCCCAGGCGGTAATTTCAATAGCGGACGACGACGTGCCCGACGTGACAGTCAGTTTCGAGCAGGCTACCTACACCGTGGCAGAGGGAAACTCCGCAACCGTGACGGTCAAGCTGAGCGCCGCACCCGAGCGGACGGTGACCATCCCGTTGCTCAGGGTCAACCAGGGAGGAGCCACTTCCGCGGACTATTCCGGAGTGCCCCAAAACGTCGTGTTCAACAGCGGCGACACCGAGAAGACGTTCGACTTCGAAGCGATCGACGACGCGGATGACGACGACGGAGAGAGCGTGAGAGTCAGCTTCGGGAACTTGCCGGACCAGGTTTCGGCAGGAACAAACAGCGCAACCACAGTCTCTATCACCGACGACGACGAAACGACGGTGCCGGTACAGGTCTCATTCCAGGCTTCCGCGTACGCCCTCACCGAGGGCTGGACCACCGACGTAACCGTCACGTTGAGCGCAGACCCTGAGCGGAACGTCAGCATTCCACTGACGACAACCAACGGGACAGGTACTACATCCGGCGACTATTCGGGGGTACCCCCCAGCGTGGACTTCGCTAGTGGCGAAACGACAAAGTCCTTCACCTTTGCAGCGGAGCAGGACGATATCGATGAATACGCCGAGGAACTGACACTGGGGTTCGGCACGCTGCCGGACGGTGTGAGCACAGGGACGAACGCACAGGCCGTCGTCACGATCATCGACTCAATCCACGTTTCCTTCGACGCCTCGTACTACGAAGCCTACGAGGGTGGAGACGGCGCCGTGGTGACCGTACAGTTGGACAACGCGCCGGCCCTCGAAACGGTCATCCCGATCACGGCAGAGGGGACGAACGGTGCCACTAGCTCCGATTGGACCGGCGTGCCCGACAGCCTCACCTTCAGTTCAGGTCAAACTTCGAAGACCTTCACCGTCATGGCTTACGACGACACCGTGGAGGACGACGGAGAAACCGTGGGATTGAGCTTCGGGACTCTCCCACCGGGTGTAGCCAGGGGCAACCCCAGCACCGCCACCGTGGAACTCATGAACATGGAAGTCAACAGGTACATGTGCCCGTCGGACGCCGGTGAAAGGATAATCCTGGATAGAGTCGGGAACATCAGCGCGGCAGGAGAGTCCGACTTCTGGCGGGTGAAACTCGATCCCCACCGCCTCTATATCGTCGAGGTCCTGGGCAAGGACGGCGGCGAGGACATCATGAATCGGGACACTTACCCCGGCGACCTGACCCTGGAAGACCCATTGATCGCCGCCTTCTGGGACGACGGTCGGAACACGATGCGCCGGACCGGTCCAGGCGGGTCCGATGACGGAGGCATCGGCCGCAACAGCTTCGACATCGCTTACGGGTTCACCCCATCGGGTTGGCAAGAAATCGAGGTCCAGGGCAAGGGAGGAGCCGGCACATACCAGATCAAGGTCCGGATCAACAATGTGTGCGATAACGTGAACGATCAGGAATCGTATCCGTGGTCCGGAGGGCCCGACGGCTACATGAACGACGCACCGGCGAACCAGAGCACCAGGATGGACCTCATGTCAGGCTACTCAATGAACTGGACGGCCATTCCCGGGTACCTGGGAGACAACTGGAGTTGGTACCGGGAAAACGAGCCTGACGTGGATTGGGTCAAGGTTCACCTGAAGACAAACCACGAATACACCATCGAACTGTGGACCGAAGATGAATACGCCGCTGAGTACCAGGCCGCGGACCTCAAGATACTGGGGCTTTACGATACAGACGGGGTCTTGATTTCAGGCACCGCCAGCAGCAGCGGAAAGAAGGTCTCCATCACCTTCGAACCGGACGCAGACGGAAATTACTATGTTGCCGTAGGTTCTGCAGGCAGCGACCGCACCGGGGTCTATCGAATCAGCGCCGTGGGCCGAAGTCTCAACTAAATGAGGTCCCGCCGCGACGCCTGTGGCCGCATCGTCGCGTCGGTCAAAGAGGCGGCCCGGGTGCTCGAGGAAACGCAGTCGCTCATGCCTCCCAACCAGCATCTCGTTGCTATGAAAATAACCCGCCTGGGGTAGCCTGCCCCGTACTTGATACGGGGTCGTGCCCTCAATCGTCGTCCCGCACTCCGTACCCCGTCTCCCCGCACTCCGATGCGGGGCCGGTACCCACGGTGGGGCCATACAGAGTCGTCGTGCCAGCCCCCTTCGTCTTACCGGGGTAACAACGTCACCCCGTACCCGATACGGGGCCGGTACCCACGGTGGGGTGCGGAGGTGGGTACGCCCGACATGTACAACCGCAAACTGGCAGACGGCGGCCCATTTTCATCACCTCGTGCGGCCTTAACAAGGCCATAGTGATTCCGATGCCAATCTGTAAACGAATTACCCAACATCTTCAATACCGGCCGCGACCCGACCACCCATGCTTCACACGTGGCACTGGTTGATGCGGGTCTAAGCGCCACAGATCGTGCCATCCCTCGGCGTCACAGCCATGGGGTTGCACGACACTTGCGAGTCAGACCAGTTCAGGTGCATTCTGCCAGGTGCAGAGGGGCCGTGTGGGTGGCGCCGGGTTTGTGCCCCATGGGACTGCTGGCACACCTGGCATCGGGCAGCGACACGGACACTGCCCATTCGGGACGTCCATCGGATAGGCTCGTGCCTTGCGCAAGTGTGCAAAGTGCTATCGAAACTCGAGCGCATCGCGGTTTAGCACAGGCGAGACCGCTTTATCCAATCATGGGTTTGGAGTTGGAAACACCGGTGGGACGACCTCTGTTGGTCCCTGCCTCAAACCTTTGGCTCACTGAAGGAAATTTAGCAAGCGTGAATCTGTGAACTGTCAGGACTGGGATGAAGGCGAGACATACGTCGGTGCCGACGCGCGCCGGCTACATCATTGTTCGCTGTTTGTGCACAACTGACCAGGGTGAATGTAATGCTGCGAGTCCTTGATTTTGCCATGTGTGTGATGGTGGGCCAAGGCGTACCGATTTGCGAACTTTTCGCTGGGAGATTCCTATCTGAGTGGAAGCTGTCAACCCAGGGTAAATGCCTCTTAAGTCATCCGGTCCTGAGCCGGGCAGAGATGCAAGGGCGTCGCATGCTGTTTGTCTTCGCAGCACACCCCAGGGCGCTTAAGACTTGGCCGGGGGAGTCTCGACGACGTCGGTGACGGCGACGTTTACGGTGACTGTAGTCGTGCCGCCCTTGCCGTCTGCAGCCGTCACGGTCAGTGTGTACGCAGAGACCGTTTCGTAGTCCAACTCGCCCGCCACTTTGATGCGGCCCGTGCTTGCGTCGATGGCGAACTTGCCGGCGTCATTGCCTCCGGTGATGGAGTAGGTGACGGCGTCTCCGTCAGGGTCTTTGGCCGAGACCGTCCCCGCGGCCGCGCGCACGGCGGCATCCTCGGCGATGGAGAAGGCGTAGCTCGCCGCGGCGAAGGCCGGGGGGCGGTTGGGGCAATCGGCCAGCCCCAACCGGTCAAGGTCGTTGTTGGCAACGGTGCGCAGTCCGGCCGGCACACAGCCGGTGAAGGTGTTGCCGGAAAGGTAGAGGTAGTCCAGGTCCAGGTCCGCCAGCGCGTCGGGGATGGAGCCGGTCAGGTTGTTGCGGCTCAGGGCCAACTCTTCGAGCTTCGAGAGGCTGCCCAGCGCCGGGGGTATGGTCCCCGTCAGTTGGTTTCTGCCAAGGGACAGGACGCGCAGGTCCGGGAGTCCGCCCAACCCCGCGGAAATGGCCCCGGTCAGGGCGTTGCGGTCCAGGTACAGATACTGCAGCGTGCTGAGTGACGTGAGCCACGGTGGGACCGCTCCCGTCAGCCGGTTCGATCCCAGGCTCAGGTACCGCAAGGCGGTGAGGTTTTTCAGTTCCGCCGGTATTGGTTCCGACAGCCGGTTCTCCGCCAGGTCCAGGGCGGTGAGGCGCGTCAGCTTGCCCAGTTCCGCAGGTATCGTCCCCGTCAGTTGGTTGGCGCTCAGGCTCAGCCGGCGCAACTCCGTCAACGCGCCGAGGGCCGTAGGGACGGTCCCCGTCAGCTGGTTGTACTCCAGGTCCAGCCCTTCCAGCTTCGTCATGCCGCCCAGCGACGCCGGTACGCCGCCGCTCAGCCGGTTGTCGGAGAGGTCGAGTCGGGTCAGGGCGGCGAGGCCCGACAGCGCGCCGGGGACGACGCCGTCCAGCCCTGAGTCCGACAGAGCCAGGCTCTGGGCTCGTTTGGGCGTCCCGCCGACGGTCACGCCCTTCCACTGGCCGATGGGGGTGTCGGCGCTCCAGTTCAGGACGGCCGTACCCTCCAGGGCGTCCCTGTTGGTAAGTAGTACGAGGCAGTCGGCCACCAGACCCGGGTTGTCGTCCGGACTGGGAACCGCCGTGCCGTTGGAGCACGAGGCCTTTTCGATGGAGACGGTGACCGTTGCCGTTGCCGCGTCGCTGTTGCCGTCGCTCGCCTGCGCCGTCAGGGTGTAGGAAGAGGCCGTGTCGTATTCCAGCGTCCCCGCCACGGTGATGCGGCCCGTGTTTACGTCGATGGCGAACTTCCCGGCGTCGTTGCCGGCCCTGATCGAGTACGTCACCGTGTCGCCCTCATTCGGGTCCTCCGCCGACACCGCGCCCACGGTAGTCCCAACGGACGCGTCCTCTATTATCGAGAAGGAGTAGGCACTAGCGCCAAACACGGGCGCCCCGGAAGCCAGAACGTTAATTTGCACGCTGGCAGTGGCCGTGCCGCCCGTGCCGTCGTTGGCTTGCACCATCAGTGTGTAGGAAGAGACCGTCTCGTGGTCCAGCGTCCCCGCCACCGTGATAACCCCTGTGCTCCCGTCGATGGCGAACTTACCTCCCTCGTTCCCGGCCGTGATGGAGTACGTCAACGTGTCTCCCTCGTCCGGGTCCGTCGCCGATACCGTCCCCACCTGCGTTCCCGCAGCAGCGTCCTCACTCACCTCAAAGGAATATGACGCCGCATCGAACGCCGGAGGCTGCTGGGGACTGCACTCATCCGTCGTCCCGCTCGCCGTCGCATATCCACCTGGACCTGTGACGCTCTCGAATCGCGTTCCGTCTCCGTACGCTCCCACGCGAAACTCGTAGGTCGTCCCGCATGACAGCCCTGAAACGATGTGGGACTTTTCCGTCACCTTCGCGTCCACGGTCTCCCAACCAACTTCCACGCTTGCCCGGCGCTCCACCACGTAGCCCGTCACACCCCCGACGGAATCCCACGACAGGCTGATCGAATCACCGCCTACATCCGAGGTCCTCAGCCCGTGCGGGGCGGGAGCGAACGGCGCGATGTATCGAATGCGCACCATCAACTTGTCCCCGTCCTCCCACGGCTGTGACGACACCGACCAGGTCAGCGTATTGCTCGCAGTCTCGACCGACGAGTTGGAAACGTTCAGCGACAGCGAAATCGCGCCGTCCAATTCGATGAAGTCCAGGACCTTGCCCGACAGGACCGGCCACGGGACGATTTTCACCTTCACCTTGCCGGCCTCGTACGAGATGCTCTCGACGGTCGCCGACGCGCCGTCGCCATCGGTGATCGTAGCGGGTTTCAGAACGCCGTTCGTGCCGTCCGCCGTCACCGCCGAGCCGGCGGTTACAGGGTCAAATAGCAACTCGTGTAACACGCCGGTGGGGGACGTGACCGTGACGGTCAATTCTTCGTTGACGGTGAAGTCGCAGACCATGAATCTCGGATGAGTTTCCTTGAGGTCGAACCCGTACACACCTGCGGGGAGCGGACGCGCCAGTCTGACCGTCTTGTCATACCTGATGACGTCGCCTTCGTTGTCCTCGCCGTCTTCGTTCTTGTCAATGACCGTCGAAGCGCCATCTGCGGTTTCGAACAGGCCCGAGTCCTCGCCTTCAATCCAATAGGGCAGCTTGGTATCGGGGTAGGCGCCGTAGGCGTCTATTTGATCCAGCACGGTACCGGCAGCTTGGCCGGAGTCGATGCTGTAGTCGAGGTCCCAGTGGCCCCAGGGGGCCTCATTCTCAGCCGGCCAGTTGCGTTGATTGCGCATGTACCTGTACTTCTCCAGCACACACTCCTTGTACCGGTCCGAGCCGTCGCCGCCGCTGTACTCGGCTGTGACCTCCATGATCCGCTTTTTCAGACCTCCGAGGGTGATCGTGTTCGTGGTGGGCGGCACGTCCAACAGGAACTCCATACTGTCGCCGGTCGAGGCGCCGGATACGGCCGGTAGCCATCTCTTGTCCGACTTGCTGTGCAGGCTGTACCGGTCGTCGCGACGATACTTACTACCCAGCCCCATGGCGTATTGGCTTGCCAGTTGTGGCTGTACGCTGAGTAGGGGCAGGTTGGGGTCGGACATGGGAATCAGGAAAAACACCGCCTCTCTGTCATCCCATTGGCTGTCTCGCCCCGCAAGGATGGCGGTCCTGCTGGAGTCGGCGTCCTCTCGCGTGGCATAGGAGTATCCGCTGAACCACACGGCCACGATGGTGGTTGGGCCGGTACCTCGCAGGTACTCGCTCACGTTGAGGTTGAACTGCAACACTGGGCGGAACGAGCCGTCGGGGTAGATGAGGGTCTCCGACGAGAGGGACGCCAGAGTCGCCCTGACGACCACGGGATATTCGATGATCTTCTCCTCGATCAGTGAGTCCCCGGCGTAGACGGGTCGCGCCAACTCGCCAGACACCGTTATCGGCGGCTCGCCAGTGATCACTAACTTCGATTCCACGCCAGGCCCTTCGGTTGGCACCGGTACCGGCTGTGGCTCGCCCATCGTTTGGGGGGTGCCTTTCAGTAGAGCAGCAGGCGTCCCGACAACCTCGGCAACAGCGGGCGTCTCGACAGCCTCGGTTGGCGGGTCAACGCTCTGGGCAACCTGGGCACAGGCCAGCAGAACTGCGACCAGCGGGATCAGCAGCATCCGTATCACTTTCGGCTCCTGTACGCCCTAGTGCGGGCTGTGGTGGAAATAGATGGCTCTCAATTGCGCCTTGTCCTCATCGGTTATCTCGAAGCCGTCGTCCATGACGGCGTCCAGACCATTGAGGTCAGAGTGATTGTAGAAGTCTGGTAAACCCAAGATGTGCCCGAACTCGTGCCGCATGATGCGGTTTATGTAGACGAATTTACGAGTTGGTCTCGCGGCGCAAACCGCCGGCAAATCATTGCAGGGCACGGCTCTGCCATTCAAGAGCTTCACGGCGGTCCACTCATTCTCAACGTCCACTATGTTCCCCGTTGGAATCCCGTGCATGTCCACCTCTACTCCAGTGTTCCAGGGCGGGTCTTCGAAAATCATGTCCGCATGCTCCATGTGGTCTCGTTCATAGGCAATGACACAGGCACGGGCGGTGTTGCACGCATGGTTGGGATCGCCGCTGACCGGAGGTGCGACGGTCTTGATTGTCACGATGTAGCCGTCTGGATTGCTGCACCCGTTACCAGCGCAGATTTCCAGATCCTTGCCCAAGGTGGCAATCTCCTCGTTCCACAGCTTTACCGCGGGCGCAATCGCGTTTCGCACGATGCTGTTTTGCACGGCGCCCAACTTGTACTTGGCGACATGGTCGGCCTGGTGGCCTTGAGATGAAGTCGTGGGCGTGGGCGCGTCGTGGGTCACCGCGGCCGACCACTCGGAGACCAGACGGCCGCTAACGTGCCGCTTTCCGGAGCGAACCCTGAAGCTGTAATTTGCCCCTGGAACCAATTTTGGAACGTCATGCCCAACACCCCTCACTGTCGGTGTTTTTTTACTCCCGTCGGGGTAGGTAATTTCCACGTTATAGTCGGTGGCCCCCGTAGCAGCCGCCCAACTCAGAGAGATCCCCCTGCCGCCTATCATGTCCTCAGCCTTCAGTCCTGTTGGAGTCGCCGGGGACTCGTCATGCGGTGTTGCCATTTTGCGATCAGACCAGGGTCCCTCAAAGGTTTTTGACCCCACAACCTGAAAAGCACGGACGCCGTGCTCGTAGCTCTCGCCGGTCGTCAACCCGTGGACATCTGCGCTGGTATTGCTCTGATCGATGGTCACTTCGGAGCCCTGCAGTACCACCCAGTCGAAACGGACACCGACCCCAAGGTCGCCCGGCTGCTCTATCCATCGCCCCACCTGGTAACCGTCCGCCTCGTCGACGGGATCCCAGTCCAGTGCAATTTCCCCATGGGCGGAACCGGGCATTGCGGAGAGAACGGTCACCTTGCCGAGGGTGACTGTGATCTCGAAGGTGAGTTCGGCCGTATCGGAGTCATCATCCTCGACGGTGTAAGTCACGGTGTACGTCCCTACCGTCGTCGGGGTGCCGCTGATGGTTCTCGTGTTCGACGCGAACTTCAATCCGGGCGGTAGTCCGCTAACCGAATATCTGAGTGTGCCGTCCCCGCCGGACGCACTCGGCAGTGGCAGCGAGACGACCGTTGCGGTGTCATAGGGAGGAGGGTCGTCAATGGTAGTAGAGCCGAACGAGGGGGGGGTGTTAGGTGGACGCGGGGGTGGATTGACAGTCCTCGGCGACACCGTGATGTCGAACGACGTCGAAACGGTCTTGGGGACTGCGTCGGTGACCTCGTATGTCACGGTGTACGTCCGTGCCGTCGTCGGGGTGCCGCTGATTAGCCTCGTGGTCGAGTTGAAGGACAGCCCACCCGGGAGGCCGGAGACCTTATACGAATACGGCAGTGTGCCCCCGGACGCTGCGGGCAGCATCTTCGAGAACGACTGCCCCACCCTGCCGGAAAGGGTCTGCACAGACGGCAGGGTCAGCACGGTCGGTGTGGCAGGGACGACGATCCCTGTGGCCGTAGACCAGCCACTACACCTATCATCATCATTACACGCCTTCGCCCGCACCTCGTACGTGCCGGGACTCAGCCCCGAGAACGTTTTCGCCAGCCCGGTTACCTTGTCTGCGTCGGTCTCGGGCGGCCACGAGCCCCCCGACTGCCTGTGCTGGGCTCTGTACACGGTTGGGGAGCACGTGGACGGCGCAGACCAAGTTGCCTCGATCTGACCAGGGGTCGGATTGGCATTCAGACTTTGCACCTGGCTGGGCGGGTTGTCCTCGCAGTAGCAGTCTATGGCCTCCTGTAATTCGGCCCTGGTGATGATGTTGGTGAAGTAGTCCTGTATCGCAGTGGTCAACTCCGACCTGCCGATCTCACCGTCGTTGTTGGTGTCGTACCTCTCGCAGATGGTCTCGGGGGGTGACGAGCAGGGGGGCTGGGACGGGTCGTCGTCGTCGGTGATCGTCACCGACGCGGAGGTCGGAGATCCACTGCCCACCCCGGACGGCGGGGAGATACTGACGGTTAGGGTCTCGTTGTTGCAGTCGGAGTCCTCGTTGGCCGTAATGGTGAATGACTTGGACGTGTCACCTCTGCTAAAAACCAACTTGTTGCCTGAAAGACCAGAGACCGAGTAGTCGCCGCTCTCCGCCGTCACCCGCGTGAAGGAGACCGGGACGGACGGGTTCTCACCATTGGACCCGTTGAGGCTCACCGTGACCGAGGTGCTGCCTCCCTCGTTCAGCGTGTACGACGACGAGCCGAGGCTCACGGTCGGCCGCACGGTTATGCGGTTACTGTTGATGCCGCTCGAAGCGACGGAGTTGCCGTCCTGATCGTCCAGATACGACCACAGCACCGACCCAGAAGACCTGCATGCGTAGGCTCTGTACGAAGTCGAATACGAAGTCACACCGTCCAGGTCTGCCGTCTTCCGGCGGTCACTACAGCCACTGTTGAACGCCAGGCTGTTGTTCAACGGGACCGTGTGCAGTTCGTAGCTGGCGGCCGAGTCGAGGCCTGATGCCGAGACCGTGAAACTGTCGCTCTGCCCCACGTTCAAACTGGAGATTACGCCCGAAAGGCTGACGGTGGGACTGGCTCCCGTCCCCTGTCCGATCACTGCAGGTGGTTCCGTGATGGTGACGCTTGCCTCTTCGATGACGGCGCCGGTTTCCTGCGCGACCAGCCGTACGGTGGCGGCTCCGGCTGAACAGGCGGTCAATGATATCCACGTGGGAGCGACCGAGCTCTGAGTAGCTCCCGCCGCCGCTGTGGGGCACGGCTCACCCTCAGGCGTGAAATGACCGCTGTACTCGATCTTCACCTCCAGGTCGGCCGGATCCACATGGAACCCTACCGCCAGAGTCGTCTGTCCCACATGCAGCGAATAGGGAACGACTACGAGAGTGCCCGTTGCGGCGGTCGTTTCCTGCGCCCACGTATCTCCCGGCATGAACGTCACTAACACGACGGCCACCGAGAGCATGAGACCAATCGAGAAGCTACGTGGAGGACGGCCCGGCACCGAACCACCAGACTCAGGCTTCGTTAGAGAACTCAACGCACAGCGGGTTGCGGCCACGGGCATGACCGCCCCCGACGGGCGGCGCGGTACCGAGATGGCCTCGGTCGGTTCCCTCGATTCGGCCACATCATCCCGTCGATGACGATGTCGGTGTCCGGCGGGCTTTCCGGTGGTGCGCTGCCGAAGCCACAGTTTCCATGAATGTACTAACTCCATCGAGAGAGGAGTTTAGGGATTTGCAAATAAATTAGGGGTAAATTTATGAGGAACTTTGATAAATTAACGGTAACGTTTGGCCGAATTCGCCAGAATCGGTCCAAACAGGTCCTTTCTCGAGGAGATGCAATTTGGTTAATGACGACCGGTCGGTTCAGGAAATGGGACCTGCGGGAGGCCGCCTCTCCCGGCTCAGCGTGGCCAGCCTACGCATCAACGAGAGCCTGGACGTGGACACGGCGTTGCGGGCGGTGATGGACTTGAACCGACTACCTTTATGTCAGTCGATCCATCCGACAAGACGGAGCTCTCTTAACCTCAAGCCATTTGCCATAGGCGCTCGCCCACCGAGTATCGGTTCGGAAGCAC
>DAOUKO010000002.1:0-11840 GCA_034421215.1 Dehalococcoidia bacterium | reverse complement strand
ATCAGGATTGCCCTGGATCGGGACCGGCAGGCGAGCTATTCGGGTCAGGATACCTTCGTCGAGATGGCCCGCCGAATTTTTCAAAGGTCTCATCGGAGTCGGGGAAGACGGGTGGGAGAGCCGGAGAAGACGGGTGGGAGAGCCGGAGAAGACGGGTAGGAGAGCCGGGGAAGATGGGTTGGAGAGTTGGGGATGACGTTTGGATGGTCGCGGATGACGCTGGGATAGCGGGTTCCAACTCGGAGTCTGGGATGACTGTTTGGGGCATCGTGGTTGGAGGGTTACATGGACGGGGGGCGCCTATCGAGGGTGTTAATTTACTGCCCCACAGGGATGGGAATTCGATGCCGGAAAGCTGCAATTCAGAACAGCAATTCGACTCTTCACGAGCGCGGCGCGTGTTGGAGGCCGTCGCGCCTGGCAGCCGGCTCGTTTCCGTTACTCCCGCCAAGGCTGCGTTTACGAACGCCGTCGACGTTTTCGACACGATTTCGCCCGACGGGCAGAGGGCGCGTTTCGTCGTTAAGCGGATGACCGATGAGCCGGACCCCGAACGGGCGGCGGCGGACTTTCACGGGCTGCAGATCGCCCGACGGCACGGAATCCCTGCGCCTGAACCCGTCTTTCTGGATGCCACGGGCGAGTTGCTCGGTGTGCCGGGGATCGTTACGAGATTCATTCGAGGCCGGCAGATAGCGAATCCGGAGGATCCGGCAAAGTGGGCCCGGGATTTGGCCGATCTCCTGATCAGAATTCACGACGTCAGCCCGGATGCCGACGAACGGCGGGGCATATATGACGGCAACGAGCTTGGCCTTTACTTCCTGACGGGGGACTGGCCGGAGAAGATGTCGGGGCATCCGCTGTCAGACACGATCTACGATGCCGTCCGGGAACTGCGATTCGGCCTTCGCGAGGTCCCGCCGGTGTTCCTCCACATGGACTACTGGCCGGGCAACGTGTTGTGGGTCGACGGCCGTGTGTCGGCGGTGCTCGACTGGGACGCCGCGGGTTACGGAGACCCAGCCCTGGACGTCGGGTACTTCAGGATGAACATGTACCTGAGGGGCATTAAAGCGGCCGCGGATGTCTTCCTGGAACACTACGAGGCGGCACGCGGTCAGGTGGTAAACCTTGGATTCTGGGAGTTGGCCTGTGCCGCTCGTCCGCTGCCTGATCCGGCAGCCCATATTTCGTTTTCCCGTCAGATGGGCGATTTCGGCGCTACCGACGACAGGGCGGAAACGGACTACTACGAGTTTGTGGAGGAGGCGATGGGGCGGGCGAGGGAAGGGCGGTGAGGGGACCTATGCTCAAGATCGCAGCGTGTAGTCGCGGTTAAATTCTGCTTCGGAACGTACCATCCAACTGGTTCACATTCGATCGGGCGCAGGTATCGCTGGGTTGATCCAACGCACGGTCATGTTTTAGTTGAAGGCGTCGTGGAACTTTTTCTGATATATGGCCTGCCGGGCGTTGGGAAGTTGGCGGTTGCCAGGGAGGTGGCGCGGCGGCGGTCGGGGTACAGGCTGTTTCACATTCATTTGCTGGCGGACATGCTCGAGTCGGTGTTCGGGTTCGACGGGCGTGGGTTTATTGAACTTCGGGACCGGATCTGGCCGATGGTGATCGAACAGGCTGTCGCCGACGGGATACCGGGGCTTGTCACGACATTTGTCTTTGAGAGGTCGTTGCCGGACGATTTGGTGCCGAGTGTCAGAGATTACGTCGTCGAGTCCGGAGGCACGGTCCGCTTCGTGGAACTGGTGTGCGGGAAGGCAGAGAACGAGAGGCGGTTGCAGTCTGCCGAGCGGGCGCGCTACCGGAAGATGGCTTCGGTTGACTTGTTCAATCGAATTCTCGAATCGGGCCACTTCACGACTCCGTCGGACCTGGGAGACACGTTGACACTAGATACGACGGATCTGAGCGCCTCCCAGGCGGCCGAGAGAATTCTGCGGCACTGGAACTGAAGGCAGTTGGTATCAAGTGCAGGAAGGTCGTCGCGGACCCTACCGAGTGCGGCGCACCGTGATGTCGGCAACTACGCCGAAGTGGTCTGACAGGTTCCTGTCTTCATCGATGTTGCTGATCACGCCCAGGGACTGAAATGCCAGGTCGTCACTGAGAGCGATGTGGTCGATGGCCTTGCGTCCTTGGAAGGCCAAGGCGGAGGTGACGATTGTCAGGCGGTTGGAGAAGGCCTTCTCGAGGGCCGATCTGAGTTCACTCGGGGCGCGGCTGCCTGACCCGATTACCTGGTTGAAGTCCCCCGTGACGATCAGGCGCTCCGCTTTCGTCTGTTTGAGGTGATCGGTGATGCCGGCTAGATACCGGCAATGGTCTTCCCACCGTTTCTTGCGCTCAGATCCGCGCCTGGCCTCCGTCCGCGACGCGTGCCAGGGAATACAGATTCCGATGACGGCGACCTCTCCCAATGACGTTCGTGTGACGCCTGATACGAAACGTCCGGGCGGCATCGATTCGACACCGACATCGTCGAACTGCTGCCAGGGTTCTGTCGACCACAGCATGACCTTGCGCCTGTTGGGCTTGATTGGGTACCCGTAGTCGGGCCGGGAGGAAATCGTGTGGCCGGTTTGGGACAGCAGGGCGTCGTGGGTCTCTGTGAGGCAGATGATCTCGGGGTCATGTTCGTTCATGCGTCGCAGGATCTCTGTGCGGCGCGGTGAGCGGGGAGAGGCCCATTCGACGTTCCAGTTGACGAGTTTCAATTGTCCGGCCCAATTCCGGCTTGCCGTTGCAGATTATCAGTGAGTTTCCCGGTAGGTAGGGCCGTCAGGGTCGATCAGCTTGGCGATGCGCTCTAGTTGGGCGACTATGGCGTGGCAGGTTGCTTCGGTGTCGACGCCGTCCGGCAAGGCGATCGGTACACATGTGTATTCGCTGCCCCAGACGAACCCTGGTTCGGCCAAGTCGCCCAAACGGCTGCGCATCGATTCTTGGGTTATGACGTCTTTGGGAAGATGGTAGAACGCAAGCCAAACCGGTTTGCCCGGCACCTGCTTTATGGCCTGGTAGTCGATTCCCAACCAGGCGGTCAACCCGGCAAGGCGGAGGAACCTTCCGTAGTACTCAAATCCTTGTCCTACCCTGAGCCCATCGGTGTTGGCCCAGCTGGATTGCTCGACGCGCTTCACCGCATCCGCGATTAACTTCTTCAGGTTTTCGTCATGTCGCGGGTTTTCCGCTGCTGTGACGTCGGTGGCTAATCCCTGCAACTCGGCGATTTCGAAGGACGACTGGTGGTCACAGTCGTCCTTTGCCCTTTCTTCCAACCTACCGAGGAGCAGGTCCCAACTTGTGAGCACCAGGCGGTGGCGCCCTTTTTTGGCAGACGCCGTTACCAGGCTCTCGATTCGTTCTTCAGGACCCAGATTGTGCCCCGCGCGGTCCAGCCGACCTACAAGTTCGTGCCACAACTCGCCCGACTTGACGCGACAAGCCGGGGCCAAGAAGAGCAGGACGGCGGGTCTGTCGTACGGAAGGCCCTCCCAGTAGGTTACGGGCTGGTGGTGCGTAAGAGGCGCCCAGAACTTCGACTCGATGAGAGCGACCAAGTCGCCGTTCTCGTCGTAGCAAGCGAGGTCCGGCGAAGCGCGCAGAGCATCCGCGCCCCAAGACTTTGCCTGGGCAACCTGCAAGGGAGGGCCGCCTTGCGAGATGAATTCGGAAAGAGCCTGTCTGGCGGAGTTCGAGTGGGACAGGATGAACGACAGTGCGCTTGTCGCCACGTCTTCGCGGCCGACGGTGTGACGTCGGGCAATGTAACTGAGCAAACTACTTTTGTCGGCCATCGCGGGGACCTCCTCGTGATAAGTGTTTTCGGCCTGGACGGGAAATTTTTGTACTGCGATCAGGGTTCGAAAGTGCAGCTCCAGTCTCAAAGGATGTCCGAAAATTCCCCGGCGCGTAACGAAACGGCATGGCGTCAGTTGCCGCGCCCGGCCCCATCGGGCGCCCACGAGAGACGCCCCTACGAGTGGTTGACCGAATGCGTGCCTGGAAGTTGTTGCCCGTGCCTGCGAAACACTATGCCCATTTTGACACTCTCTCAGTCCTCAGCCTAGTCGTTAAGTACCGGCGCAGATCCTGGGCGGTAGTCTCGAAAAATACATCGAAAACATGATTTAGGCGGTTGGTAATAATGTGGCCTCCGGGGATAGGCGCCGTGGAGCCGCGCGGCGTGGTCCGGCTGGATCTCCTGCCCATTTTCGTGGGCGGTGAAAAACGCTGGATGGGAGAGGCGGGCCGACGAATTCCGTGACGGCTGTGGACTCGATTCAAATTTCCGCGACGAAATTCCCTGTTTTGCTAGTTGACACTGCCAGGGGCAATGACTAAATTGCCCATCCTCAAACGTCGTGGGGCCGCATGATCCGGTGACGCGCGTGGGAAGGCCGGATCGGGAGCTGGGCTTCAACGGAGGGTCAGGTAATGGCCAACTATCAGAACCTGAAGAACCGCATGGATAACGGCGATGTAATCATCCTGGACGGAGCGGTCGGGACCGAACTCCAGGCCATGGGCGTGCCCATGCACCCGATCTCATGGTGCGCTCCGGGCAACTACACGCATACGGCTACGGTGCGGTTGATGCACGAGCGGTACATACGGGCGGGGGCGGAAATCATTACCACCAACTCCTTCAACGCCATACGGCCGGCGCTGGAGGCGTCTGGGTACGCGGAACTTGTGAGGGAGATAAATACGCGGTCCGTGGACGCGGCGATCGAGGCCAGGAACCGGGCCGGCGGCGACAAAGAGGTTTACATCGCCGGTTCCATTTCCTGCAGAGTCCCGATACGAGACGGGAACACCGGCGCCCTGTCGGGAGGCACCGGCCACGGTTACGGCGCCAGCATTCCGGCGGACGAATTACGGGCCTACACCGACGAACAGGCGGACATTCTGGCTGAGTCCGGGGTCGACTTTTTCCTGATCGAGCAGATGTGGGCCGACAACGAGTCGAGGGTGATTGCCTCGGAGTCTGCCAAGGCGACCGGACTGCCGGTCTGGGTGGCATTCACGGCTTCTACGGCGGCCGATGGGCAGACGATCATGCTGGACGTGGGTGCCGATCGCGGGTACGTCGGCGGCAAGAAGCAACCCTTGTGGACTTCGAACTGGCGCACGATCGACTACGAAATGACCCTGGCCGCGGGCATCGCGGAGGTAGTGCCCCTGGAACCTGACGTGATCGGGGTGTTTCATGCGACACCTGCCGACACCACGCCTGCGCTGCAGGTCATGCTCGACCAGTGGTCCGGCCCCGTCGTCGTCTATCCGGACGCCGGCAGACAGGACTACCTCACGACCTGGCAGGACAGGGGGGTCGCGAACCGGGATTCCGTGGACAATTTGACGCACGATGCCGCCCGGTGGGTCGACATGGGCGCCCAGATCGTAGGTACGTGCTGTGGCTTCGGAGTCGACTACATCAGGCCGCTTCGAGGCAACCTGCCGGAGCGCATTTCGACCCCGCGAAAAGCGGCGTAGATCGTCCATCACATATCGGAACGGCGGGCAAATCGGTGTTGCATTTCGCCGGTTCGGTTTGTGTTGGCGTTTGGGCGCTGATAAGCGTGTTGGTTGGTGTGACAGCGGGCGGGTTTGGTTCACGGCGAGATCACAGGGGATCGGTCTAAGTCAAAGCAACGAATCACTATGGCCTTGTCTAGGCCGCACTAGGTGATGAAAATGGGGCGTTGCCTGTCGGATACGCGTTCAACTTGCCGAGCGAACCCACCTCAACGCCCCACCGTGGGTACCGACCCCGCATCGGAGTGCGGGGCGACGATGGTGGGCACGACGAGTGAGAGTGAGACTTCCCTGGCGGGCTATTTTCATAACAAACTGCGAGAGGGACCTCAGTTGGAAACGAGACCACTGGTGGTGGTGGGCGCGGGCGTAGCGGGAACGGCCGCGGCGATAGAAGCCGCCCGGGCCGGAGTGCAGGTCACACTGGTCGACGAAAACCCAATCAGCCTGTCCACGATGGGGCTCGACGTGCCCCTGTTTTTCGGCAAGCGGCTCGACGCCGCGCTGAGCGACCGGGCCGTGATGCTGGAGCGGGTGATTGCTGCCAACAGTGATATGACGGAAGCGGCAGAGGCCGGTGTTGATGTGCGGATAGGGACGTGCGTTTGGGGCGCGTTTCGCAATTCCGACAACAGCAGGGCGCTGGACGGCCCGCAACTGGGACTGGCCGATGACAGGCAGTCGTGGATGGTCAAGTATGAACGGTTGATCGTGGCGGCCGGAGCGCGGGACGTGGGCATGCCGTTTGCCGGTTCGGACCTGGGCGGAGCGATGGGGGCGAACGGGGCCTACTCGCTGATGAGCCGCTACCAGGGGTTGACCTCACGGCGAATGGTGGTGCTTGGTTCGGGCAACCTGGGGCTCAGCATTGCCCGTATGGCGCTGAAGAACGGTGTGGAGGTCGCCGCCGTTGTGGATGTCGCACCGGCCATAGGCGGCGACGAGGCGCTGATGGAGGAATTGCGGATCCTGGGTGTTGAGTTTTACACGTCCCACACCGTCAAGGAGGCGTCCGGGGCTGACGGTGAAATCGAGTCGGTCGTGCTGGTCGAGGTCGACGACGGCAATGAGCCTGTTGCCGGTTCGGAGAAGGTGATCGCCGCCGATACGGTGTGCCTCGCGATTGGGTTGGCGCCCAACGTGGAGTTGCTTAGTCTCCTGGGATGCGACCTTACGTTCAGGTCCGAGCTTGGCGGGCACGTGCCGGAACACGACGAGTGGATGCGGACCAGCGTCGACGACGTGTTCGTTGCGGGGGACGCCGCGGGATTCCACGACGGGATGGTGCTGGACCCGGAGATCGCGCGGGACCAGGGTCGGCTGGCCGGGATCGCCGCTGCCGAGTCGTTGGGTGCGATCGACCGCGCGGAGGCACGCGCCCGTAAGTCTGAAATCCAGACCGCATCCGTAGGCAGACCTGCAGGTGGGCCGACCGAGGTCCACAGCGGCTGGAATAGGTGGCTCAAGTCCCTCGTGGACGCCGGAGGGCCGGATGTTCATGTGTGCCGGTGCGAAGAGGTGACGTGCGGCGAGCTCATTGGCCTGCAGCCTCCGCGGTATCTGAACTGGTCATCTGAGGAGATGGGCCGCCGCAGCCTTCAGACCCATGTGAATGACGGCCCGGTCAACCCGAACCACGTCAAGCGTCTGACCAGGGTCGGCACGGGCCACTGCCAGGGGCGACTATGCCGCGAGCAGGTGTCCATGCTGGTTGCCGAGGAGTCGGGCTCGAAAATGGCCGATTTGCCCATGATGACTTATCGTCCACCCGTGCGGCCGCTGCCGCTGAATGTGATGTGGCCCCACGACGAGACGGAGCAAATGCGGACTGAATGGCCCAAGTGGTTTTACCCGCCGGGCAAGGTGCTCGGGTAGGCGGGATGAGGCGGCCCGGACCATCGGAGTGACATCGTGCCTGTAGATCGCGCAGACGTAGTCGTCATCGGGGCCGGCGTTTCGGGCCTGAGCACGGCGTGGCACCTGGCCAGGGCGGGCAGGGATGTCGTAGTGGTCGACAAGGGAATGGTCGGCGGAGAGGCGTCGGGGCGAAACGGCGGGATGATAAGCGAGCGGGTCGATGAGCCGGACCTGATACCGCTGGCCGTCGAATCGCTGGAGTTGTGGAAGACGCTGGACGACGACCTTGGCTATCCCACAGAGTTCATTCACCAGGGCAGGCTGCAGGTCGCGGTGACGGAAGAGGAGATGGGAGACCTATACGCGGAACGGGATGTGGCCCTGAAGCGCGGCTTAAGCGTCGAGGTGGTAGACACCGCGGAGATCCGGGAGATGATCCCGGGGATCTCCGACAGGGTGCTGGGCGGTACTTTCTTCGCCAACGGCGGTCATGCCAATCCGCAGCGGACGGTACAGGCCTACGCGTGGGCGTTACAGGACCTTGGGGGTGAGATTCGCCAGCACACCGCCGTGACGGGGTTTCGGGTAACGGCCGGAAGGGTCACGTCGGTAGAGACGACCGCGGGCGTCATTGAAACTGACGTGGTGGTCGCCGCGGCAGGGCCGCAGACAGGGCTGCTGGCGGAGATGGTGGGCGTGCCCGTTCCGGTGGCGCCGGCCCGGGTGGAGATACTGGCGACGGCACCGTTGCCGCCGCTGTTCGATATCGCTCTCGTCGGGAATGGGCTGTACGGTCGCCAGGCCGCGCGGGGCAACCTGCTATTCGGCGGCGGGCCGCACGAATGGATCGACGTGGACCTGGCGGGTGAGCCCGGCAAGCCGAACACGCCGCTTGTCAGGAACATCGCGCGACGGCTGGCCGAACTGATTCCAGGATCGGCGGACGTACCGGTTATCCGAAGCTGGGGCGGCGTGGTGGAACAGTGCCCCGACTACATGCCCATCATCGACGTGCTGGACAGTCCGAGCAACTACGTTGTGGTGACGGCGTCGGCGCATGGATTTGGCCTGACGCCCGCTACGGGGAAGGTCGTGAGCGACCTGGTGCTGCACGGGGAGTCGAGTGTCGACATAAGCGGGCTGCGGTTGAGCCGGTTCGCGGATGTGAAGCCGGGGTGGCGGGAGGAGCGCGGGTGGGTTCCGGTCTCCTGAATTAGGGGGGACTTTCGTTTGATTACACGTCCGCCAGCGGGGATCGGGGACGGGGGTTGTCGGTTGATGGGCGGGAGATTCTTCGCTTCGCTCGAGAATGACTATGGCCTTGTTGAGGCCGCACGAGGTGATGAAAACGGGGTGGCGCCTGTCGGTTGGGAGTTGCACACGTCGGGCGTGCCCACCTCCGCACCCCACCGTGGGTACCGGGTTACCCCGGTAAGACGATGCGCCGGTAAGACGATGTGGGGGATAGTCCGGGCTGTTTTGGTGGTTATGACAGTGGGAGTAAGGAGGTATGGCGGGATTTGCCCTGCTCCTGATGGCGACCCTCAGACTTCCATGAGGCCGAAGCCTACGGCGTAGTCGCAGCCGGCTCGTTCTCCGATGGCGGCGGCGCCCCAGGTTAGGAATTCCTCGGGGTCGAATGATTGGGAGAGGTTGTCGATGTAGACGCGGTGTTCCTTTAGGGATTCGACGCCCTTGTCGATGAAGTCGGTGACGTCGACGTAGTGCGTGATGTTGGGGTCGGCGGCGATGTAGACGGTCTTGACGCCGTGCCAGGGCTCGTGACCCTCGTCGAGGAGTTCGGGGAAGATCCAGCGGTTGTCGGCGTCTCGGGCGGCGTCGAGTACGGCGAGTCCGACGGCGCGGTGGTCGGCCATGTTCAGCCTTCCGCTGCCGAAAGTGAGTTCGTGATTGATGGTTACGAGGACATCGGGTTTGGCCTTGCGGATCACGCGCGCAAGATCGCGGCGGAGGGGCAGGCCGTACTCGATGACGCCGTCGGGGTAGTCGAGAAAATCGACGGATTCGACACCGACGACGCGTGCGCTGTTTATCTCCTCCTGTACGCGGAGCCTGCCCGTCTCGTCGGGGTGCATGGATTCGATGCCGGCCTCGCCCCTGGTGACCATGAGGTAGCTGACTTCCTTGCCCTGTGAGGTCCACTTGGCGATGGCGCTTGCGGCGCCGTATTCGAGGTCGTCCGGATGTGCCGCGATGGCGAGTGCGCGGGACCAGTCTTCGGGGATGGGAAGGAGCTTAGGGGGTTGTTCGGGCATGGTGGGAGTATGGTAGCGCAGGGGATGGGGTTGAGTGGGGGAGTTGGCGTACGAGGTGAAGAAAGTGAGCCGTTGCCTGTCGGATGAGGGTTGCACATGTCTGGCGTACCCACCTCAGCACCCCACCGTGGGTACCGGGTTACCCCGGTAAGACGAGAGGGGGGCCGGTAAGACCATGTGGGGGCTGACCGATGAGTTTTCACAATAATCACTATGGCCTTGCGAAGGCCGCGCGGGGTGATGAAAATGGGATGGCGCCTGGCGGATTGTGGTTGTACATATCTGGCGTACCCACCTCCCCGCCCCACCGTGGGTACCAGCTTTCGCTGGTAAGACGAAGAAGGGGCCGGTAAGACGGCTCCCCATGACATGTCATCCCGCCACCATTTCACTGTCATGCCGAGCGAAGCCGAGGGATCCGAAACGGCAGTTGGCGGCAACCGTGGTTGCCACGGTCACACCTCTCCCGTCCCCGGCCCCACCGTGGATACCGGATCGGGGTCCGGTAAGACGAGGGGCGCCTTCCGATGTAACCTTTCGGGTCGAATAACCCGCGGCAGGACAGGGGCCTTCGAATTTTTCGAACTACGGTGTAGTAGGCGCACCCGCCATGAAGGAAGCTGAGTGTGACTGGACCTCTGGCAGCGGTATGGGAGATTCCGGAGCCGTTATCGACCTTCGACGTGCAGGTGGACGACGACACCGTCATCGTCGTGAGACGGCACGGAAACCCGGACGGCCCTCGCCTGGTGCTGAGTCACGGTAACGGCCTGGCCATCGACCTTTACTACCCGTTTTGGTCGCTATTGAGCAGCGACTTCGACCTGGTCGTCCACGACCTGAGGAACCACGGTTGGAACACGGTTAGTACCCGGGAGGGCCACAGCGTCGGCGCGTTCGCACGCGACCACGACCGCGTATTCGAAGCGATCGACAGTCACTATGGCGAAAAGCCTACCGTAGGCGTCTTCCACTCCATTTCGGCACTTGCGAGCCTGCACACGCCGTCCAGGGGAGGCAACTACTCCGCGTTGGCGCTTTTCGCCCCGCCTCTCTGTAACACCGGCCCCAAGTACGACGATTTCGAACTGCGGGCGAAGCGCACGGCGGACATGCTCAGGCTGCGGACGCAGTGGTTCCGGCGCAGGGAAGAGCTTGCGGACCTCCATACCAACTTGCCGTATTTCCACCGGTCCGTTCCGGGAGTCTTCGAGCTCGTAGCCAGGACGACCCTCAGAGAGTCGGTGACCGGCCGGGGTTTCGAGCTTCGATGTCCATTCGAGTACGAGGCGCAGATCTGGGACCATGTTTCGAAGTATGCGGTGTCGGTGGACTTTGCCGCCCTGAGGTGTCCGGTCAAATTCGTGTCCTCAGACCCGGCCACGCCGGACCTGAATGCTCCGACGTTCGATTACGCAGGTTCGGGCGTTGATCATGAGGTCGTACGTGGAACTACGCACTTCCTGCAACTGGAAAAACCGGAGGAGTGTGCGGCGGTGCTGCGGAGGTTTTTGAGGGGGTTGGGGGTGTTGGGGGGGCGGTAGGTCCAACAAAATCCGGTTGGATAGGGGCGGCGTCGCGTGAATCGCCGCGGACCGCGGGCTAGCCCCAACAGGGGTGGTTGGTGAACGTGTGGTGGTGTGATTGTGGGGCGGGAGGTCCTTCGCTTCGCTCGAGGATGACATGGGAGCGCTCAAGGGTGACATTGAACGATGTGTGGGATTGGCAGTAAGCGGGTAGCCGCGCCCGTCCTGCGCCCCACCGTGGGTACCGGGTTTCCCCGGCACGACGAGTGAGTGGGAGCCCCACCGTGGGTACTGCCCCGCATCGGAGTGCGGGGTGACGGGGTACGGAGTGCGGGGAGACGATGGGGGCACGACGGGTTGGGGGAATGACGGTAGGGTGAGTGGAGAGTGTGGTTGTGGGATGGGCGGAATGTCCTTCGCTTCGCTCAAGGATGACACGTGAGCGCTCAAGGGTGACGTTGAACGATGTGTGGGATTGGCAGTAAGCGGGTAGCCGCGCCCGTCCTGCGCCCCACCGTGGGTACCGGGTTACCCCGGCACGACAAGTTAAAGCGCGCGCCCTTCGTTCTACACGGTTTCCCCGGTACGACCCCGTATCAAGTACGGGGCAGGCTGCACC
>DAOUKO010000001.1:0-53734 GCA_034421215.1 Dehalococcoidia bacterium | reverse complement strand
ACGGTCACACCCCCCTCTCCCGTCGTGCCGGACTCCGATCCGGTACCCATGGCGCGGGGTACGGGCCCGGCTACCCCACCAACCTCCCACACCTTACCTACATCCGGCGTTCTCCCAACCCGTCGTGCCGGGGTAACAACGTCACCCCGTACCCGATACGGGGCCGGTACTCATGGTGAGGCCCAGGACGGGCGCGGCAACCACCCAAACCCACGACACCACCAAACACCCCTGTAGGGTGCGCTGGGATGTGGGCGCCCGACGGGGCGGACGGGCGGCGCGGCGACAGCCCACCCATTCTCCATGTCATCCTTGAGCGAAGCGGAGGACCTCCCGGCCATCCCACTACCACATTCTCCACTCACCCATCCGGCGTTCTGCCACCCCCGTCGTGCCGGGGTAACAACGTCACCCCGTACCCGATACGGGGCCGGTACCCACGGTGGGGCGCGGGACGGGCGCGGCTACCACCCAAACCAACGACACCACCAAACACCCCTGTAGGGTGCGCTGGGATGTGGCCGCCCGACGGGGCGGACGGGCGGCGCGGCGACAGCCCACCCATTCTCCATGTCATCCTTGAGCGAAGCGGAGGACCTCCCGGCCATCCCACAACCCCGTCGTGCCCTCCATCGCCACCCCGCACTCCGTACCCCGTCACCCCGCACTCCGCACCCCGTCACCCCGCACTCCGATGCGGGGCCGGTACCCAAGTGCCTCCCGGTAGGGGGTGGTTGGCCGGTGTGCAGGTGTGTGATGATTTGGGCGTGGCCGTGGGATGGGCGTTTCGGGATGAAATGACGGAGGTTGCGTTAGCGGGGTGAACGGTTAAGGCCCCCCGGCCCTTCAGGAAATCTGCCGCCACTCTCCGCCCAGCAGGTCGAACCGGCGATACAGCTCGTCAACCACGCCGTCCGCGAGGTCCAACCCCGAGTTCACCATCTCTATATTGGACAGCAAATGGTCCGGGTTCGTCGTGCCCACGATGGCGGTGTCCACCTGGGGGTGTGCGAACGTGAACCCAAGCGCCAGCAGGATCCGGTCATCGGGCGCGCCGGGTATCGGCCCTTCGTTCGCTATGGCTCTGACGCGTTCGCTGATGTCGTCGAAGCGCAGAGTCGTGCGCGGCTGGTCCGGCCCGCCGCCCCAGATGCCGTTCGCAATCGGCCGCTTGATGATGATGCCCATCCCGGCGTTCCGGGCGTTCTCCAGCAGGCCGCGTCGCGCGTTCTGGTCCACCAGGTTGAAGGTGGTCTGCAGAGTGGCGAAAATCCCGCTGTTCACCGCCCATGCCGCCGCTTCTTCGTCGCCGCTGTAACTGATGAACCGCGTCTTGCCGGCCGTACGCGCATCCTCCAGCGCCCGGATCGCCTCGCCCTTTTCGAGGACGTCCAAGCTGCACGAATGTAGTTGCACGATGTCGACGTGGTCGGTCTTCAGCCGCCGCAAACTCCGGTCGATGTTGCTGGTCAACGCCGGGCCGGTCCACGCCTCACCCGGCTCGTCCCGTGCGGGGAGGCCGCACTTTGTCGCCAGGATGTACTCGTCCCGGCGGTGCGATACCGCGTCGCCGATCAACTCTTCACTGTTGCCGTAAGCGGCTGCCGTATCGAGCAGGTTGATGCCGTTGTCGAGGGCGGTGTTCAGCACCACGGCGGCCCTCGCCTGCTCCGCCGCCGGTAGGTGCATGCCGATCTCGGCAAGACCGATGCCCAACCTGCTGACCTCAAGCCCCGTGTTTCCAAATGGGCGCGTTTCCATCGTTCTACTCCCTTAGAGGGTGTCTAATAAGCCCCTCGCCGATCACGCAATGCCATCGAGTCAGTCGCCGCGCCCGGCCCCCTCGGGCGCCCACAAGAGACGCCCCTACAAGTATTCGTCCGATAGCGAGCCCGGGGTATGTTGCGCGGGCCAGCGCATCCCAATGCCTTTTCAAACACCTTCTAAGACCCCGCGCGCGGCATTATCTTCGACGCGAACCGGTCCATTCGCCGCAGCGTGTCATCCAGCGTGTCCGCCTGCAGGCCGATGGACAGGTGGTCTGCGCCCGCCTCGGCCAGCTCGGCGATGTCGCCAACGACCTGGTCGTCGCTGCCGGTGATCAGCCGCCTGTTTCCGTTGGTGTTGACGGCCGAACCGTCGTCGCTGTACCAGCCGGCCGAGTAGGACAACGAGACATCGTCCGCTGACCTGCCGGCATCCACCGCGTGCCTGCGGACCTTCTCCATGCCCGCCCTGACCTGCTCGATGGTCTCCATCGGGTACCGCGGGTTGTTTCCAATGGGGTACCACGCGTCGGCAAGCCGGCCCGATCGTCGCAGCGCGGGTGGGCTTTCGCCGCCGATCCATATCGGCGGGTGCGGTTTCTGCACAGGCTGCGGGGCGAACCTGACGTTGCTGAACGACACAAATGCGCCGTCGAACTCGGGGTCGTCGTTGGACCACAATTCCTTGAAGGCCATCAGGTATTCATCGCTGACCGCGCCCCTCCGTTCGAATGGCGGGGCGCCCAGCGCTTCGAACTCCTCCTTCATCCATCCCACGCCGCATCCGGCAATGAGGCGTCCCCCGGACAGCACGTCGATGGACGCGAAGACCTTGGCCGTGTGGACCGGATTGCGGTGGGGCAGGACGAGGACGGTCGTAAGCAGCTTGATTTTCGAAGTCGCCGCCGCGAGATACGCAACGACGGTGAGTTGCTCGAGGCATTCGCCCGGGTCGGCGCCCGCGAATTCACCCGTCAGGCTGTACGGGTAGCGTGAACGGATGTCCTTCGGGATGATGATGTGGTCGCTCACGCCAACGAAGTCGAATCCCATCTCCTCGCCGTGTTGGGCGAGCGCGACAAGGGAGTCGGATGTGGCAAGAGGGCCGCGGGTGGGAACACTAAATCCGTACTTCATTCTTTGGCTTTCACTGCGTGGTCCTCAATCGACCGGCGCCGATGGGGGAGGGCGGAGTCCGGCCTGCTGCGCGCGCGACAATCGCAACCGTCGCGTGGCCTTTAGTCAACCATTCAAAAGCCGGTCGGTCTTTGCGGCCATGATGAAGTCGTTGCGGTGGATGTTGCGAATCTTGTGCGTCCACCAGGCCACTCCGACCCGCCCCCACTCCGTCACGATCCGGGGGTGGTGGCCGTCCTCTTCGGCGATCTCACCGACCTTTGCGCTGAATTCCAACGCCTCTCGGAAGTTCGAAAACCGGAATGAACGCGTCAGTTTCGGTATTCCGTCTTCCTCGATCAGGTCCCAGTCGGGGATCTGCGGGCTCAACTCTTCGATGTCGGCCGCGGTGGCCGGCGGCGAGTCCCGCCGGCACGCAACGCATTTTTCTGAGACCAGGACGGCCATAGGCGCTTCTCCCAGTTGACCCTTTATTCCGCCGGGCCCAGCTTTCCCATCGCTTTGAGAATCCGGCCCGGGTGCATCGGCGCGGCCGTGAAACGGTGGCCGGTCGCGTCGTACAGGGCGTTTGCTATCGCCCCGACGGGCGGCGCGATCGGCACCTCGCCAACGCCGCGCACACCGTATGGGTGAATGGGGTTCCCGACCTCGACCAGTATGGCGTCGATCGGCGGCAGGTCCAGGCTGGTCGGCATGCGGTAATCGAGGAAGCTGCTGTTCTTCATCACCCCGTCGTCGTCCAGCACGTACTCTTCGTTGAGGGCCCATCCGATTCCCTGCACGGCGCCTCCCTGCATCTGGCCTTCCACGTACGAGGGGTGGATCGCCTTGCCCACGTCCTGTACCGCCGTGAAGCGGACCACGTCGGTTTTGCCGGTGTCGGGGTCCACCTCTACGTCGACGATGTGTGTGGCGAACGCTCCTCCGGCCTCGCTCACGTCAACCGAAGCGGCCGCGGTGACCGGCCCGCCGGTGCCCTGGAGTTGCCCGGCCAGTTCCTTGAAGCTCATCCGCAGTTCAGGGTCCGAGATCGAACTGTAGATGCCGCACATGTGCTGGATATCGCTTTCGTCGATCTCCCACAGCATCGCCGCCCGCCGCTTCATTTCGGCGACCACCATCTGCGCAGCCTCGTATGCGGCGAATCCGGTGGCGTAACAGGTGCGGCTCCCGCCGGTGCTGTCCGTGTAGCCGATGCTGTCGGTGTTCACCACCGTCGGAATCATCGCCTCGGCGGGTATGCCCAGCACCTCGGCGGCCTGCATGGCGATAGCCGCGCGCGTGCCCCCGATGTCCACCGAACCCTCGGTGAGCGCCACCGTGCCGTCGTAATTCACTGCCAGGTCCACGCTGGAACGGCGGCCGGCGTTGCGCCAGAAGCCTGTGGCGACGCCTCGCCCCTTCAGCTTGCCGTTGCTGCCATTGCCGACCGGTGAGTTCCAGTGGTCGGTTGTGCGCGCCGTTTCGAGCACCTGTTTGGTGCCGATCGGCCCCCATAGCGGCCCATCGGCCCGCCGACCGCCTTCGTGCGAGGCGTTTAGCAACCGGAACTCGAATGGGTCCATGCCAATCTTTTCGCAAATCTCGTCGACCACCATCTCCACGCCGTAAGCGACGTGCGTCGAGCCGGGCGCCCGGTACGCGGAGGTCCTGCACTTCGTGGTCATCACTGCGTACCCGTCCAGCAGCATGTTCGGAATATCGTATGCCGCAAAGCAGCACACCATGCCGGCCTGCACGGGCGAGCCGGGGTAGGCTCCCGCGTCGTAGCGCAGGTCCGCCTGGGCGGCGCGAATCCGTCCGCTGCCGTCGACGCCGATCTTGATCTTCACGATTGCCGCCGCCGCCGGGCCGGTAGCCTCGAATACGGACTTGCGGTCCATGTACATCTTGACCGGCCTGCCGCACTTCTTCGACAGGATGGCTGCCAGCGGTTCGAGGTAGACCGACAGCTTTGCGCCGAATCCGCCGCCGATCTCCAGCGGCTCGACGACCACGTCGGATTGAGATAGTCCCAGGATGCTGGCCGTGCTGTCCCGCACGCCGAAGATTCCCTGCGTGCTCGTCCACACCGTGACGCGGCCGTGTTCGTCCCAGCGGGCCGTCCCCGAGTGTGGCTCTATGTAGCCCTGGTGCACGGTGGCGAGTTCAACCTCCCGCTCGACCACCGTCTCCGACTCCCCGAATCCTTTTTCCGTGTCGCCCATCACGTAGCGCAAGTGGGTGCAAACATTCGTGTTGGCAACCGCCTCGCCAAGGTGGTCGCCGCGGTAGTCGGGGTGGATGATCTCGGCATCCGGGCTCATCGCCTCCTTGATGTCGAGGATGGGCTGCAGTTTTTCGTATTCGACCTCTATCAGTTCGGCCGCTTCCTGCGCCAGGTTGAGGCTCGTCGCCGCGACCGCCGCAACCGGGTGCCCCCGGTAGACCACCTTCCCGCTGGCCATTACCCGGTCTGCGTCGGGCCCGGACCCGGGCACGTCGGCGCCCGTCATCACCGCCATCACGCCCTGTGCCGCTTCGGCCTTCGACGTGTCGATGCTCACAATGCGCGCATGCGAGTGCGGACTGCGCAGCACCGCGCCGTACACGAGGCCGGCAAGGTGTATGTCGGCGCCGTAGACCGCGCGGCCGGTCACCTTGTCGAGGCCGTCGTGCCTTATCGGCCGCGTGCCGATAACGGCGTACTCAGAAGCGGGATGTTCGGAAATAACCATGCTGTAATAACCCTGATTTGTAGTGGCGAAAGGTCGTTGAGGCCGCCCAAGCAGCGCCCGGCCCAAAGTGTATCGCGAGATTGCTTGTCAGGGGTTTGCCGGGATTCCCATAATCCCTGGACGAGGCGCAACGAAGCTCCGAGATGCACTGCAAAGACTGCTACTCAAATGTCACACACATTACTTGAAGTCGAGCAGACCGCTTGTACCAACTGCCCCCCATAGCGCCAACACCCCCGAACCTTGTAGCCTTTCCGGCACGTTTCACACCAACAGGGCGGTGCGCCACATGAACATTCTCATCACACAGGGCAAGTCCAGCCTGGCGGCTGCGTTGGCCGTCCGCCTTTCGGCCAGCCACTCCGTATGGCTTACCGACGTGGACGACGGCGGTCGCGCGGCCATTAAACAATGCAGCCTCGGCCACGACGAAGCCACGGATGACATCGTCCGGGGAATCGACGCCATCGTCCACATCGGGTACAACGCAGTCGACTCCGGTGACCCGTCCGAACTGCTCGACCACCACACTCGCGGCACCTACAACCTGCTGACGGCCGCGGCCGCGGCCGGCGTGTCCCGGTGCATCTACCTGAGTACGCTGCGCCTGCTCGAGGACTACGAAGAAAACCTGACCGTCACAGAAAAGTGGCGTTCATTGCCTCCAACTGAGGACCCCTCGCTACTGTCCTGCCACCTGGGCGAAATCGTGTGCAAGGAGTTCGCCCGCGATGGCCTGCTGGACGTCGTCACCCTGCGTCTCGGATTCCCGCTCGTATACGGAGACAGGCAGGGCGCCGTCGATTCGGGCGAGTCCGCCGCCGTCTCCCTCGAAGACGTGTTGACGGCGGTCGAACGGTCGCTCACCGCACACGTCGCCCGGTGGCAGGACATACACGTTCAGTCGCCGGTCCCGCGGCAGCGCTTCCTGATGCACGCCGCTGGTGAAGTCCTGCAATTCCCATCCGCGAGCGGCACGGAGGTCGACGCATGAATATCCTCATCCTCGGCGGCAACGGCATGCTTGGCCCCTGGACCATCGGCGCGCTGGAGGGCCGCCACAACCTGCGGGTGACCGACATCAACGACGCGCCGCCGGACTTCAAGCACGACTACGTCAAGCTGGACGCAGCAGACCTGGACGGCGTTGTAGACGCGGCCGCTGGCATGGACGTCATAGTCAACCTGTCCGTCCTGCGCCACGACCGCAAGCTGGCGTTCGACGTGAGCACGCGCGGCAACTACAACATGATGGTGGCGGCGCGTGAGCACGGCATCGGCCGCGTCGTGAACACCGGCCCTCACTTCCAGACGGTCGGGCCGCAGTACGAAGAGTGGGATTTCGGCCTGAACCCGGAGATGCCGCCCCAGCCCGGCACGCGTCTCTACGCACTGACCAAGGCGTTGGGACAGGAGATCACCCGCATATTCTCCGAACGGCACGGCATCCAGGTGCTCACGCTGCACTACTACAACATGATGCACTCGGACTCACTTGCGACCGTTGCAGGTGACACGGTGCCGCTGCATGATGACCTGACCCCGTTTTCGGTGGCCTGGCCCGACGCCGGCGACGCCATCCGTTGCGCGGTCGAGGTCCCGTCGTCCCGCCTCTACTCCAACTTCGAGTCCTTCTTCGTGTTCGCGGACCTGCCCCACGGCAAGTTCCGCAACGACAAAATTCGAAGGGTCCTCGGCTGGAGCCCGCGCTACCAATTGGAAGCGCGCTGGAACAAGCCGGTGGTGGGGAGTTAAACCGCAGCCTCTACCATCATCCACGCCTTTACCAACCCCCTGTAGGGGCTGGTTTCAAACCAGCCCTGCCGCCACCCGCGCGTCCACCACCCAGACATTTTTCCATGTCGTCCTTGAGCGCAGCGAAGGACCTCCCGTCCATCCTTCAACCACGCCTCTCATCCTCACCACCCAGTACAGTCACCTAACCGTCGTGCCGGACCCCGATCCGGTACCCATGGCGCGGGGAAAGGCGGGGCCGCCCCCTTTCTGCTACAACCCCTAACATCACCTCCCGACCCCCTCCTATTGTCATTTCGACCGCAGCGGAGAAATCCAAACCACTCATCCCACAACCACGCCTCTCATCCCCACCACCCCTGGCTCCCTGATCGGAGTCGGGGAAGACGCTGTTTATAACGTCGTGCCGGACCCCGATCCGGTACCCATGGCGCGGGGCTCAGGCGAGGCCGCCCCCTCTCTACTACAACCCCCTACATCATGCTCGAAACATCAACCGGCATCCCCGTAACCGCCGACTTCAGCATCGCCGTGATGGCAGCGGTGTTCGCTATGGAATCGTTCCGACCGAATTCCTGCGGCGTCCCATTCAAAATCGTGTCCGAAAACCGCTCGTAAAGGGTGATGAAGCGGTACGGGCCATCAAACTCCACCTCCTCTGTCTCCTCACCCTCGACCTCGACTATGACCGGCGCGTCCTCCTCGAACATGTGCGTCAAGGTGATCGTCCCGCGCGAGCCGACCACGTATACGCGGTTGGTCATCGTCTGTTCGAGGCTGCTCGACACCGTTCCCACGACGTTGTCCGGGAAGCGGAGTATCCCGACGATTGTGGAGTCGATGTCACGTTCCAGGGAGTCACGCCGCACAGCGAACACCGACACCGGCTCGACGTCGAGGATGAACCGGATGGCGCTTAGCGGATATGAGCCGCGGTCCCACAGGCTTCCGCCGCCAAGTTCGGGGTTAGCCCGGATGTTGGTGTCGACATCCTGCAAGTACGAACCGAACCGGCCGTTGACCTCAGTCACTTCGCCAATCAGCCCGTTCGCCACGCTCTCGCGCACGTAGCGCATCTGCCTAGTTAACCGGTGCGTGAACGCCTCCGCCAGTTGCACGCCGTTCGCCTCCGCGGCGTCGTGCATCTCCCGCGCTTCCTGCACGGTCATGGCGATGGGCTTTTCGCACATCACGTGCTTGCCGGCGTTTGCTGCCTTGATGGTCCATTCGTGGTGCATCGTGTTCGGCAGGGGATTGACGACGGCGTCGAGCTCCGGGTCCGCGATCAACTCGTCATAGCTGCCGTAGTGCCTCGGTATCCCGAGTCTTTCCGCCTCTGCCTTCGCCTTCTCCGGGTCGCGGCTCGAGATGGCAACCACCTCTCCGTTCTTCGATTCCTGTATTGCCGGGATGTGGGCGTTGAGGCCGATGCGGGCAGTGCTTATGACGCCGTATCTGACGGTCTGGGCCATGTTGATTAGGTCCTTTGCTTATGGGATTTGTGAAGTCGAAGAGGACGGCTGGACTTTAGTTTCCGTGTTCCGGAAAGGGGTCGTTCTCGCTGACCAGCGCCTGCGAATCAACGATGGACAGGCCATTGCTGGTCTTGCCTGTCCAGAAGGTCTTGATGTACGTGATCACCGCTACAATCTCCTGGTGGCTCAGCTGTTCGGCGAATGCAGGCATTCCGCTCTTGAAATTCGGGATGCCTGGGACCTCCAGGAACGTGCCGCCTTCCCTGATGATCCGATACAGCAGACCGTCCCCATGATGCCACGTATGCGCGTCGCCGTTCAGCGGCGGAGCGGGCAGCGTGCCGTCGTCCCGCGGAATATGCCAGTTGGGCTGGCCCTCGCCGTTCACGCCGTGGCAAGCGGCGCAAGTGGAGGCGAAGATCTCCTGACCTGAGCGGGCAGTTGGACTAGCAGGGACAGCTGTGACAGGTTGGGAAATAACCTCGTTGGACGACGACGAGCAGGCTACCACTGCCAACGCTGCGATTAGCCCGATGAAGGCTGCTGCGTAACGACCTGTCGGCTTCGAATCCCGGCTCCGGTTATGTTTGCTCAAATCCACTCGCATCGAACCTCACATTCCCACTTTTAAGTTCGGACTAACCGCCAGGTAAGGTGGCGAATTCGGGCCCGATGTCGGGCGGACTGAGGTTGGCCGATTGCGGTGGACACAGGTCCGGGCCGACTCCATCCTAGCCGGCGATGGGCCCTGCGTCAGGTCGTCTCCTCGGTCCCCTGTAGTACCATGCCCGCGCCCCGGGGCATGTGCTTCCCGGCCAGTCGTGGACCATATTACTGAGGAGAATGGGCAGATCCGATGCTAGCCAGAATGTTTGGCGCGGCCACTTTGAACGCCGACACCTACGAGGAAGTTGAGAAGGATAAAGGCGCGACCATACAAGCGCTGATCGTGGTGGTGATCGTCGCGATTTCGGCCGGAGTCGGAGGTGTATTGGACGGTGAAGGCGACTTGGGGAGAGGTCTGGCGTTTGGCGCCATTCGGGGAGTTGCTTCGTGGGCCGTCTGGGCGCTTGTGGCCTGGATTATCGGAACCACGTTGCTGAAGACGCCGGAGACCGAGGCTGACTGGGGGCAGCTGGCTCGCGGCACAGGATTCGCCCAGACTCCGGGCATCCTGAACATACTTTCGTTCGTTCCGACGGTCGGAAGTTTCATCTTATTCCTGACGTTTCTCTGGCAGTTGGCGGGCATGGTGATCGCTGTACGGCAGAGCCTGGACTACACGTCCACGCTACGGGCGTTCTTCGTGATCGTCATCTCGTTGATCCCAGTGTTGATCATTAACTTGATCATCTTCTCAGTGATCGGCGTTTTCGAGGGAACTACGGATGACGCGGTAGAAGGGGCCAGATCCCTACTATCGATTGTCCAGACTCACGTCGCGGCTGCGTAGCGCGTAAGCGCTCCAGGCCCTACGGGGACTATTGCGTAACCTCCGATTCGCCCCCACCCCCAATAGAGGGGGTTTTGCAAGAGTCGCCAACGAGGGAATTCGGCGGCCGTGACGCAAAGGCCCCTACGAAGAAATGGCGAGGCTCGAGCGGTCATGGTCCGCATGGATTCGGCTTTCCATCAGGACTCCCGCGCGGCCGCCCGGTCGCGCAGGGCCGATTTCCACAGCGAGGCCCCGGTGGTCCCAAGGACGAACGGGTTGATGACGGAGATCAGCGACCAGATCACGTTGTCGGCCTCGCTGACCGACTCTCCTTCGCCCAGCGTTAGCAACCTGAACCATACGGTGAAGAACCAGATGCCCAGCGCGAGGGTGGTGTAGAACGCGGCCAGCGCCCCTATCGTCTGTCCGGCCGGTGTTTCTGGCCTCAGACGCCGTTTATGCGCGTAAGCCACTCCCGCCGCGATGATGATGCCCACCGCCGTGACGTAGTTCATCACGCGCCACACTTCGGAAGGCGAAAGCAGGTCGGCGTAGAGGCTGCTGAAAACGACCTGGAGGATGTATAGGACCGTGTAGACGAACAACGCCGCCCCGACCATGCCCTTCACGATGGTCACAACTCAGCCTCCTTACTGGTCACGCCAGGCTCCGGGTCTGATTGGTCAGTTGGTTCGCCACAGACGGTACCCGGTCAAGCCCAGGGTTATGGGTAGCAGAACATCCACGGCCGCCCAGATGACCCATGCCTGGTGGTTGCCGTCCAGGCTGTCCGTCCCGAAAGCCAGGAGCGAAAACCAGCTATGCAGGAACAGGACCGTGACGCCAACGGTCAGGTAGAACGCGGCGTTGATCTCCACGTACCTGCGGGTAACCGGCAGGTTCGGGTCTCGGCCCCCTTCAGTCCACTTCCGTGCGGAGTTGACGATCAACGCCACCGCGAGGCCGATAGCCATCAGGACGTCCAGCACTTGCCAGACGAGCACCACGTCGATCGCATCGTTGAGAAGCGGGTTGATGACGAAGAAACCCCCGACCGCGGCGGCGAGCCATATCATGTATTGAGCAGCCGTTTGCTTGAGTAATTTCATATCGACACCGTTCGTGCTGGATTAGCTGGGCCTCAGGCGCCTGAGGGGCTGGGCACAGGGCAATTGGGGGCAAGGGCGAATTCTGTCGCTGAGTTAACCAAGCCACCTCCCAATTGGTGACCGGCCGGGGACTCGAACCCCGAACCTAGTGATTAAGAGTCACTTGCTCTGCCAATTGAGCTAGCCGGCCACCACTAATTCAAGCGGAGGCCCGGCAAGGTGTCAACGCCGCGAGCTCGGCATTAAACACCCTTTGCTAAACGGTAGCGGCGGTCTTTTGCTAAGACCCCTGCGACTGACCGCCCACGTGCCAGTCGGACCGCTTCGTGTCCGAGAAGATCACCACGGTTGCTTCCATGGGCACTTCGGCCACCCGTGAAATCGTCTCGGCAATTCCCTTCGCGATGTCGTCCTTTTGCTGCTGCGTACGTCCCTCGTACAGTTGAACGTTTACTACCGGCAAGACCAACTCCTTGATTTCGATTCAGTTGAACGGCGTCACCTTTTGCACTTGCGGAGAGCCCGGCGCGCCTGTGCCGCCATGCGGCGGGTAACGGGGATTATAGGCAGTTGACCGCCGGAATCACGAGAGCAGGCGTGTCAATCGTACGTCGAAGTCGAATATGGTCGCTGCGGCCGGGCTGCGCAACTGGGCCAAACGTATAATCGACCTTATGCTGGACACCCCCACCGACACGCCCGGCAAGAAGGGCGAATTCGATCTCATCGGGCGGCTTCACAAGCTGTTGTCTGAAGAGAGTCCGACCGACCCGAGACACGACCCGCTTATCGGAATAGGCGACGACTGTGCAGTGGTGCGCCGCGACGGGAACGTTGGGTTGCTTACGTCGGACGCCATGGTCGACGGCGTGCACTTCAAGTCAGGCGAAATCGACTGGTCCGACCTCGGCTGGAAGGCGATCGTGAGCAATCAGAGCGACATCGCGGCCATGGGAGGCACGCCGGAGCACGCCCTGATCACGCTGGGGGTCCCGGCAGGAGTTTCGACGTCGCAAATCGAGGCCGTTTACACGGGGATGGCGGCGGCGGCGAATGAGTTCGGCGGCGAGATAGTCGGCGGGGACACCGTCCGTTCTGCGGTACTTTTTATTTCAGTTGCCCTGTATGGATCGGCGGAGTTGGGCGAGTCGGGAGAGCCGGCGTTGCTCAGGCGAGACCGTGCGAAGGTGGGTGACCTCGTGGCAGTTACTGGCCCGGTCGGCGGGTCGGCCGGTGGGTTGCGGGCGTTATTGGAAGGCCGAAACTCACAAGACGCAGAATTCCTGAAGACCATGCACTTCAGGCCGAGTCCGAGGATGGAAGCGGGCAGGGCGCTGGTCTCAGCCGATTTCGAATGCGGGATCGACTTGAGCGACGGTCTGATGTCGGACCTGACGCATATTTGCGAATCCAGCGACGTCGGAGCGGAAATCGAAACGCAGAAGGTCCCGGCGCCGGACGAGTTGAAGAATGAGTACCCGGAGGACTGGCTCGACCTGGCGTTAAGTGGAGGTGAAGACTACGAACTGGTCGCCGTGGCCCCCCAGCGAGTATTTGAGCGAATGGACAAATCCCTGGCGAGCAAACTCCACGTAGTCGGCAAGATCACTGACCGGCCGCCGGGACCTGGGCGACCGGTCGTCGCGAGGGCAGCAGACGGGACGGTTTTCCCCGTCGCCAGGTACGGGTGGGACCACTTTGGCGGCTGACGCGCAGACTCACCGCCCGGCTATACCCGCCGCCCGGGTGGTAATCAGTCCATCAGAGCAGACCACGCGGCTGCTGGGTCGGGCCATCGGCGAGTCCCTCAGGCCAGGCGACGTGGTGTTTCTAACCGGGGAACTGGGCGCGGGCAAGACCTGCATGGTGCACGGCATGGCGGCGGGCGTAGGCAGCACGGCGCCGGCGCGCAGTCCGACGTTCGTGCTGGTCAATGAATACCAGGGGCGTCTCAAGCTCTCGCACGCCGACCTCTACCGCATCGAAAACCCGGCGGAGGTCCGGGAACTGGCGCTCGATGAGTCTCTGCACGGCGGAGCGCTGGTCGTCGAATGGCCCGAAAGGGCGGCCGGTGAATTACCTGAAGACCGGCTGTTGTTGCAGATAGACGTGGACCCGACGACGGAAGTCCGCACGATCGTCATAACCCCCTTCGGGCAACGCGCATCGCGCCTCGGCGTCCGCGCATCCGCTGCGTTCGACATCCTGGAGGCAGCGTTGCCGTGACCCCCGGACCACCCATGCTCCTGTTGGCGGTCGATACGTCGACGCGATTCGCCGGAGTCGGAATCGACGACGGCAGGGGTCCCGTCCTCTGCCGTTCCTGGAGGTCGAACCAGAACCACGGCGCCGAGCTCATGCCGGCCATCGCGTCCATGCTCGAAGAGTCGGGGCACACGCCGGACGACATCACTCACATAGCCGTGGCGAACGGCCCCGGGGGATTCAGCGCGCTGCGGGTGGGGATAGGCGTCGTATTCGGACTCGCCACCCCGCGGGACTTGCCCATTGCCGCTATCTCAACACACGAAATCGAGGTCGCGCCCTACATCGAAAGCGCAGGGCGGGACACGTCGCTGTACTCCCTGCTGCCTGCCGGCAGGGGCGAGGTCTCCTGGGCGCAGTACGTGGACGGCCTGGAAGTTGATTCCGGCCTCGCCCCACCGGAACGACTCGCTGAGGAAGTCCCCCCGGACTCGCTGTTCTGCGGCGAAGCTGCTTTGACGCTGGCCGTCGAGGTGGAACGGGAAAGGCTGCTGACGGATGGTCCGCCGACCCGCGATCCTGCGGCGCTTCTTGCCCTGGGACGGGAGCGGTTCGCCCAGGGAACCAGCGGGCTCCAGCAGCCGATACGCCCGCAATATGTGCGGGAACCCAGCATTACGCCGCCAAGACCGCCAAAATAGGATTTGTCACAAAGACGACAAGAGGAGAACGGAATCACATGGAACGAACGTTGGTGCTCGTGAAACCCGACGGTGTACAACGAGGACTCATTGGCGAGGTAATCTCTCGTTTTGAGGGAACGGGCCTCAAGGTCATTGGGCTCAAGCTCATTCACGTCTCGAACGACCTGGCGGGCCGCCACTACGCCGAGCACGAAGGCAAGCCCTTTTACGAAGGCCTGATCTCGTTCATTACCTCGTCGCCCTCGGTCGCCATGGTGCTGGAGGGGTCCAACGCCGTGTCGAACGTCCGCAAGTGGATGGGCGTCACCGATCCTTCCGAATCACAGCCCGGCACTATTCGCGGCGACTTCGGCCTGGACCTGGGCCGGAACATCGTTCACGGCTCGGCCAACCTGGAAGATGCGGCGCGCGAGGTGTCGCTGTTCTTTGATGAGTCCGAGATCGCGTCCTACGACCGCGCGGTCGATCCCTGGATATACGAGTAAGGCGCCGGCGTTTCGCGCGATTACTGGACGCGGACGATTTCCGGAGCGCGGCCCCAGAGCCGTTCCAGGCCGTACTTCGCTCGCACGGAGCGGGTGAACAGGTGGACGATGAATCCTCCGAAGTCGAGGAGGATCCAGCCGCCCTTGCCTGTGCCCTCGCGCCCGATCAGGCGGACGCCCATCGAGCGCAACTTACGTCGTATGTCTTCGGCGACGCTCTCGATGTGCCGGTCCGTTTCGCCGCTGGCTATTACGAAGAAGTCGGTGAAGTCCGTGGCTTCGCGCAGGTCGAGCAGGACGACGTCCGAGGCGAGTTTCTCGGACGCCTCGTCGAGGGCAATGCGGGCGAAGTCTTCCGCCCGGAGGTTTTCGAACGTGGTCTGGGGCATTGGTGGATTATAGCCAAGCGCGGCGCCCGACCCACCTGGGCGCGGACCGCTCGTGCCGGTACGCAGACGCAACGGCAAGGATGCGAGCCGGTGATGCTAGGCTTGAGTGTATGAACGCAGTCCCACCAACCAGGCAGAAGGTCGTCGTGGCCATGAGCGGCGGCGTTGACTCATCCGTCGCCGCGCTGCTGCTCGCGCGGCAGGGGTACGAGGTCGTCGGCGTCACGATGCGGTTGTTCGAAGCCCCATTCGAAGGGGCCGGCCGGCTCAGCCGCTCCTGCTGCTCGCTCGAAGACGTGCAGGACGCCCGCGCCGTGTGCCGGATCATCGGCGCGCGGCACTACTACATGAACTTCGAGAAGGAGTTCCGGAAGCACGTAATCGACTACTTCGTCTCCGAATATGAACGCGGCCGTACGCCGTTCCCGTGCCTGGCCTGCAACGACCGGCTGAAGTTCAACTTCCTGATGAATCGCGCCGTGGCGCTGGGCGCAGATTATGTCGCCACCGGCCACTACGCCCAGGTGCGCGAATCAGAGGGCTCGTTCCGCATCGAAAGAGGAGCCGACAGCGCTAAGGACCAGTCGTACGTCCTGTACACACTGACACAGGACCAACTCTCCCGGCTGCTCCTGCCGACCGGCGGGTACAACAAGGACCGGATCAGGCAACTGGCCGCCGACGCCGATCTCCCCGTGGCCGACAAGCCGGACAGCCAGGACATCTGCTTTATCCCGGCGGGCAACTACAAGGAATTCGTCGAAACGCGCCTCGAGTCGAAGTCTCCGGGCAACGTGGTTGATAGGCAGGGCAAGGTGCTGGGCGAACACGACGGCGTGCACAAGTTCACCGTCGGCCAGCGCCGCGGCTTGCCCCTGAACGGCGGGTCTAACAGGCCGCTCTTCGTGACCGGCATCGACGCCGCGTCCGGCACTGTAACGGTCGGCCCGGCAGAGGAGTTGGCGCAGAAAGAACTGACGGCTTCTGGAGTTAACTGGATTTCAGGAATCCATCCCGCCGCGCCGGTCCGCGTCACGGCGTCGATTCGATACCGCGGCCGCGAACAGGACGCGCTGGTCACGCCGCTTTCCGCCGACCGCGCCGTGATCGAGTTCGACGCGCCGCAACGCGCGGTTACACCGGGCCAGGCGGTGGTTTTCTATGACGACGTCGAGGTCCTGGGTGGCGGGATAATCGAACACGCCGGCAGGCCGGTAAGCGACGACCGCGTGACCGCGGCCGCCGGGGCAGTCTGACGGGCCGGAGGACAGCAATGGACTTTCGCGACGTGGTCCAAAGCGGACTGGACGAATATCTCAGTGACCTGGAGAAAGCGCTCGATGGTCTGACACCGGTTGAAGTGGCGTGGCGGCCGACTCCATCGTCCAACCACATCACGTGGCAGGTGTGGCACATGGCGCGCGTGGAGGACCGATGGGTCAACTCGTACCTCCGGCAGGCGACCGAGGTCTGGATTGACGAGGATTGGTACTCGAAGTTCGGTCTGCAACCGGAAGACCACGGCGCAGGCCACTCCGCGGAAGACGCGGCAGCGTTGCCCGAGATTCCCATGGCCGATCTCATGGCCTACTACGCCGAGGTGCGCAAGTCCACCAACGCGTATGTCGAGGGCCTTACCGAAGACGATCTGGGCAAGACCTTCAGACATCCGAGACGGGACCCCGGCCCAACCGTCAACTGGGTATTGGCGCACCTGCTGGTTGAGGAAGCCCAACACCTTGGCCAGGTCGCGTACATCCGCGGCATGTTGCGGGGTCTGGGGAACTAGCCTCTCCCCGCGCTGGGGCCGGTCGAATGGCCGGTCCTGCAGTTCCCTCACAACGCCTGGCGTCCCGCCGCGCTATGCTTCAGCGCACGCTGCGGATTTCTGACCCGGTCCCGCTGCGCAGAACGGATTTCTTAGTGACGGTCGATGTAGTTGAACGGCAACATCCCGACGCAGCCCACGAAAATAAGCTGTATGACCTCGGTTTCCGGTTTGTGGCCGGAATCGACGAGGTAGGCCGCGGCCCGCTTGCCGGTCCGGTCACGGCGGCAGCGGTCGTTATGCCGGGGGAAATTCCGGAAACGTGGTTCGGGCTTGTACGTGACAGCAAGCAGATGTCCCCCGAGAGAAGGGAGTTTGCTTGCGAGCAAATCCAACTCCTCGCGCCTGCCGTGGGTGTGGGAGCCGGATCGCACGAGGAGATCGACGAACTGGGTATAGTCGCCGCCACCCGGCTCGCCATGACCCGGGCGCTCGATGATCTCGACTTCACGCCCGACCACCTGTTGATCGACGCTCTGACACTGCCTGCCGTGAACGTGCCGCAGACGCCGATCGTGAAGGGCGACGCGACTTCGATCAGCATCGCGGCTGCGTCAATCGTCGCCAAGGTGACGCGCGACCGGCTGATGGCGGAGTCGTACGAGCCGCGCCACCCCGGGTATGGGTTCGCGCGCAACAAGGGATACGGAACGGCTGAACACATGGCAGCGTTACAGGAACTGGGCCCTTGTCCCATCCACAGGCAATCATTTGCGCCGGTGCGCGCGGCCGCATTTCTAAGGGCGGCGCTCTGATGGGGACCCTTCGACTCCCTTCCGGCACGGGTCGCGCCGGCGAGGCGGCCGCAGCGTCACATCTCAGGCGTTCGGGTTACAAGATCGTGGAACGCAACTACCGGGTCCGGGAAGGTGAGATCGACATCGTAGCGGAACACTCCGGGGACCTGGTATTCGTCGAGGTGAAGGCGAGGCGTTCCGGCGCATTCGGCAAGCCAGAGGAATCCCTGACCGGGGAAAAGGCCGCGAGGCTCGTTACCGCTGCACAGGCGTACATGGCCGATAAGGGCATGGAGCAGGCCGACTGGCGGATCGACCTTGTGGCGGTCGAGTTGGACCGGACCGGGCGCGCCGACCGCGTCGAAGTCATCAGGGACGCGGTAACGGGTTGAATCTCCTGTCCCCCGTAATCCTCCGGCGCCGGGCAACTCCTCGCCCGGTGCTAAACTTCGGTTCCTGATCTGAGCGGTCCCCCAAACGCCCGCGTCCAGCAACACGAAGAAACGTTCTCTACTGTGACTCCCCCGCAACGAAAGGCGTACGTTGACGCCCTGGCCGAGGCCATTCATCGCAACCTGCGGTTCCTCGAGGTCGTCGCCACATCACCGATCGGCCTCACGACCGACCTCCTGTCATTGCGCGAGGCGATGCCGGTGGATGCGGCGTCGGAAGAAAGGGACCGGCAGGCCTTTCGCGACCTGACAGGCAGGGGAATGGACCCCCGGCCGCTCGGAATGCGGGCGCAGGATGCGACGCTGAAGGCCATCGAGTTGTTGAACGGAGTCGCCCCAGACGGTGAGCACCCTCTGCCGCCGGAATGGCTGGAACGGGCGGACAAGGTCATGCGACGCGTTGCGGAGCGCCTGGAATCCGACGTGCGAAGGGCGGCGGCGTCCGGCCTGGACGGCGTGTACGTCATCGTGGACCCGGGCCACACGAATGGGCGGTCGGCGGTCGACGTCGCCAGGGCGGCTCTGTCCGGCGGCGCGGTAGCAATCCAGTTGCGCCGCAAGGGCGGCCCGGGCAAAGGGGTCCTGGAAGAGGCCCGCAGCATCAGGGAGATGTGCGCGGAGACGGGCGCGCTGTTCATTGTGAACGACTACGCCGATGTTGCCCGAATAGTCGACGCTGACGGGCTGCACGTGGGCCAGGGTGACCTGCCGTTGGCGGCTGCGCGACAAGTCCTGGCCCCGCACCAGATCGTCGGCACCTCGAACGCACTATTGCAGGAAGCGTTGGATTCCGAAGCCGAATCGGCCGATTACATCGCCGTGGGTTCGATCTTCCCGACCACGACCAAGTCCGATACCCGGCCCGCCGGCCTCGAGACGCTGGCCGAAGTGAAGAGATCGGTCGGGGTCCCGGTTGTGGCGATAGGCGGCATCAACCACGACAACGCCGGCAGGGTCATGGACGCCGGCGCAGACGCGATCTGCGTGGCCACGGCCGTCACGACGGCTGATGACCCTGAACACGCCACGCGAACCCTCGCCAGCTCGTTTTCTGCGGCCTGACGAACAGCATGGGCGGTACGGAACAACTCGTCGAAACGCTCCAGCGAATCGGCATGGATGCGATCGCCGCGCTGGAGAAGTCGCACCAACTGCGGGAAGCGGACCTGACCAACTCCCGCAAGGCCATCCAGCTCTCATCCCGCGCGATTCGCGCCGCTCACCGCGGGGAGTTCGATACCGCCAGAGAGTTGTCCGATGCTGCGCGGAAGACCCTGTCCAGCAGGGGCGCAAAGTCCAACGCCGCGGCCTCCGGTGGAATCAGGTTCGACGGCGAAAAGGAGTCCGTCGAGGCCGCGCTTGCCATCGCATTGCTCGACGGCCGGCCGATTCCCGAGCCCGCCGACCTTGGCGTCGGATATCCGGCATGGCTCAATGGACTGGCTGAGGCGGCGAGTGAACTGCGCAGAGCGGCCCTGGACGCCATCCGGCAAGGCGACGCCGCTAGAGCCGATGAACTGTTGGGGATCATGGACGAATCGCTGAGCATTCTCGGCACCATAGATTTCCCCGAAGGCGTAACAGGCGGGCTGAGGCGCCGGACCGACCAACTAAGAGGCGTCGTGGAGCGGACCCGCGGGGACGTCACGCACGCACTCCGGCAGTCGGCCCTCGAAGAACGCATGTCCTCCCTGGAATCACGGCTTCAAAAAAGCGAGTAAATGCCCGTCGGCTCCGGCGGTGACTACTCCCTATCCCCACGTCATTCCCATGACAATAAGCCGGTCAGCCCCCACATCGTCTTACCAGCCTCTTCTTCGTCTTACCGGCGAAGGCCGGTTCCCACGGTGGGGCGCGGAAGTGGGTGCGCTCGACTTGCAACCCATCACTTTTATCCCCTCGTCCGGCATCAACAACGCCGGTGTGATACTGAGCGCCCCCCATACGTCATTCTCGAGCGCAGCGAAGAATCCCCGCGCGAACACCCGGATCACGCAGGTTGCCACCCAGTCTGGGAAATCATTCGAACTGCCCGATAATCAGTCATCCCCAATCGTCCGAATCCCTTTCGGTCACGTTACGGGCCGTGCTGTGGCCGGATCATCGAATTGACCGTAAGGCGTTCGGCTGCTAGTTTCCGATATCGGCCCATGTCTTAAACCGCCAATGGCGACCTTCCAGGCATGGCCTAACTGACCGACAACATGAGACGACCTTCCTCACGGGAAGGCTTTCCGCTAAGGAATCATCTGGATGGGTTCAATCGCTCTTGGACTTATATCGGGCGGCGTGGCCCTTGTGACTGCCGCATTTCTGGCCTGGCTTGTTCTGCGAAACGACGAGGGAAACGAAACGGTTCGCGAGATTGCCGAACTGATACGCGAAGGCTCCTCCGCCTTCCTGCGTCGTGAGTACACGATCCTGGCTGTCTTCGTCGTGGCGATCTTCGTCGTGCTCACGCTGTTCATCGACCTGAACGTTCTGAACGAGTCGAAGATCAAAGAGATCAACTCGATGGGCCGCGTGGACCAACAGGGGCCGTGGACGGCGCTTTCTTACCTGGCCGGCGCAGTCGGTTCTGCGTTGGCGGGCTTCATCGGCATGAACATCGCCGTCCGGGGAAATTCCAGGACGGCCACCGCAGCGCAGAGGGGTCTCAACCCGGCATTGCGAATCGCTTTTAACTCCGGCGCGGTCATGGGCATGACCGTGGTGGGGATCGGATTGATCGGCGTTACGGCGCTCTGGTGGATATTCCAGAACCCCAACGTGGTCGCCGGATTCGCTTTCGGCGCATCTTCAATCGCCCTGTTCGCCAGGGTGGGCGGCGGAATCTACACGAAGGCCGCTGACGTCGGCGCCGACCTCGTTGGAAAGGTTGAGGCGGGCCTGCCGGAAGACGACCCGCGTAACCCCGCCGTCATTGCCGACAACGTAGGAGACAACGTGGGGGACGTGGCCGGCATGGGCGCGGACCTGTTCGAGTCCTACGTTGGTTCGATCATCGCTTCGCTGGCTCTCGCAACTACCGTCGGTATCGCAGGGGTAGTCGGATCGCAGGCGACCGAGTTCAACGCCTCCCTGGCCGTGTTGCCCATCGCTATTGCCGGGGCCGGGATCATCGCGTCGGTCCTCGCCGCCGCCGTAGTGCGCACGCCGCCAACGGCGACTATGGGCCGGCTCTTGTGGCAATTGCGCATTGCCATATTCGGAGCGGGCGCCCTTGGCCTGATCGGCGTTGCCGTGCTGCTCGGCATGCTCGACTTTCCGGCCGGCGTGGAGCCATGGAAATTGTTCGGCGTGGTCGTGGCAGGTCTCGTTGTCGGGCAGATAATCGGGACCGCTACCGAGTGGTTTACGTCGTATGAATACCGCTGGGTAAAGAACATCGCGAAACAGTCCGAGACGGGACACCCATCTACGATCATTGCCGGCATAGCTGTCGGCATGTACAGCACGGTAATCCCTGCTGTGGCAATCGTCATCGGCATTTACATCGCCAATGAACTTGCCGGACTGTACGGAATCGGTCTGGCGGCGGTGGGGATGCTCTCGACGTTGGGCATCACGCTGGCGACCGACGCGTACGGGCCTGTGGCGGACAACGCCGGCGGCATCGCGGAACAGGCCCACCTGCCGCCCGAAGTGCGTGAACGCACGGACGCCCTGGACGCGCTCGGTAACACCACGGCCGCAACAGGCAAGGGCTTCGCCATCGGGTCGGCAGTGCTGACCGCGTTGGCCCTGATGGCCGCCTACGGCCAGGTGACCGGCGTTGAGGTGTTCAACCTGGTGGACGCGAATGTTCTCACCGGCGCGGTAATAGGCGGCCTGCTGCCGTTCCTTTTCTCAGGCCTGACTATGGAAGCCGTGGGCAACGCGGCGGGAGCGATGATCGAGGAGGTCCGCAGGCAATTCCGGGAAATTCCCGGGCTGCGCGAAGGTGCAGAGGGCGTCAAACCGGACGCTGCCAGGGCGGTGGACATTAGCACCCGCGGCGCGCTTCGCGCCATGGTGCTACCGGGGCTGGTTGCGATTATTGCGCCGATCATCGTCGGCGCGGTGATGGGCGCTGAGGCATTGGGCGGTCTGTTGGCGGGTTCCATCGTTTCAGGTTTCTTGCTCGCCATCTTCATGGCGAACGCCGGCGGCGCGTGGGACAACGCAAAAAAGTACGTAGAGCTTGGTCACCACGGAGGCAAGGGCTCGGATGCGCATGCCGCAGCGGTGACCGGTGACACGGTCGGCGACCCCTTCAAGGACACGTCGGGACCGGCGATCAACATCCTGCTGAAATTGATGGCGGTCGTTTCCGTCATCTTCGGCCCGCTATTCATCTAATATCTGGGTTCGAATAGCGGCCCGCCCGATGGGCGGATCGCGCGCCAGGTTCTCTCGCCCGCGTCGTGACGCGGCGAGGGACGTTGAACAGTGGGAGGCTGGATGAACGCGGGCCGCGCCACGGATGCGCTGTTTACAGACTTCTATGAGTTGACCATGGCGCAGGCGTACTGGCGTTCCGGCGTCACGGGCCACGCGTCGTTTTCTCTCTTCTTCCGCCGTTCGCCTCCCGACCGCGGTTACCTCGTGTTCGCCGGCCTCGAGACCATTCTCGATTACCTGGAGGAGTTCAGGTTCAGCGGCGACGACCTGGAATTCCTGGCCTCGCTCGGACAGTTCGAACCGGCTTTCCTCGACTACCTGTCCGACCTCGAATTCACGGGACATGTGCGCGCCTTGCGCGAGGGCACGCTCTGCTTTCCGAACGAACCGGTGATAGAGGTGAGCGCGCCGGTGATCGAGGCGCAGATAATCGAAACGTTCCTGCTAAACCAGGCCACCTTCCAGACGAACGTAGCCTCGAAGGCGGCCCGGGTGGTGCATGCCGCAGGCGGCCGCACGGTTTTCGACTTTGGGGCTCGGCGCGCCCACGGGACTGATGCGGCGATGTTGCTGGCAAGGTCGGCCTACCTCGCGGGGGCCGTGGGCACCAGCAACGTCAAGGCGGCTGCCAGGTACGACATCGCCCCCGTCGGGACTATGGCCCACTCGTTCGTGATGGCCTTCGAACACGAGGCCGACTCGTTCAGGGCCTACGCCGGGGCATTCCCGGATTCGTCGACCTTCCTGGTCGACACCTACGACCCCGTGGCGGGGTTGCGCAACGCCGTGGAGGTGGGGCGCGAAATGGCGGCCCGCGGGCAACGCCTTGTCGGGGTCAGGCTCGACAGCGGCGACCTGGGTGAACTTGCGAGGATCGCCAGGTCCATGTTGGACAGGGCCGGGCTTGTCGAAACGTTGGTCGTGGTCAGCGGTGGACTCGACGAATACGAGGTCGAGTCCCTGGCGCTGGCCGGCGCGCCCATAGACGGTTTTGGCATCGGTACCAAGCTCGGTGTGTCCGCCGACGCGCCATACCTCGACTCGGCATACAAGCTGGTCGAGTACCTTAGCCGGCCGGTACTGAAGCTCAGCGCGGACAAGCAGACTTTGCCCGGTTGCAAGCAAGTCTTCAGGAACACCGGCGAAGATGGGACCTACACCGGGGATGTCATAGCCAGGCTTGAAGAGGGACCGCCGTGCGATAGATCGATTCCCCTACTCGAACCCGTTATGGCTGACGGCAGGCGGACGGAGGCATCCCCATCACTTGTCGATCTACGCAGTGACTTCGTGCGCTCAGTCCGTCACCTGCCAGGGCGTTACATGCGCCTGAGGGGGTCGGACACCTACCCAGTGGAGGTAAGCGACGGCCTGAACTCCCTCCAGTCGGAGGTCGAACACGAACTGCGGGAACGGGAACTGGGCGAAAGCTAAACGGGAACTGGCTGGAGCGCGGGCCCGGACTTCTCAGCCGGCGCTGCTGAGGAATTCCTGCGTAGTCGTCATTCTCGCTCCCGCTTCCAGCATCCGCTTGAGGGCAGCCTCGCCGTCGCCGGGGTTCGCGTCCACCGCGGCTATGGCATCGGTCAACACGTAGGTCTCGAACCCGAAAGAGCATGCGTCCAGGGCCGTATTCAGCACGCAATAGTCCGTGGCCAGGCCGCACACGAAGACGCGCCTGACGTTCAGCCGCCGGAGTTGTTCTTCCAGGCCGGTCCCCTGGAATCCAGAATATGCGTCTTCCTGGACGTTAGTCCCCTTGCGGATGATCGACGAACCGATAGGAAGAGAAAGCGAGGGATGAAAATCGGCGCCATTGCTACCCGCGACGCAGTGGGGTGGCCACGGGCCGCCTTGCTCGACGAACGAAGAGTGTTTGGCGGGGTGCCAGTCCTGGGTCGCAAACGTTCTTGCGCCGCTGATTCTGAACTTGGCCCCTATTTCCGAGGCCTTTGCGGCAACTTCGTCGCCGGACGCGACCGCCAGCGAGCCGCCGGGGCAAAAGTCGTTCTGGACGTCCACGATTATCAGGGCGTCTTTGTCATTAAGTTGCAAACCGTTACCTCCCAGCCCGGCGCGAGGCGGGACCTGATAATCCCGATGGGCCTGCCTGCCGCCAACTCATGCTTAACCTTATACCGTGCCAAGAAACGGGTTGTGCATGCGCTCGTCGGCGATGGTGGTCGAAGGGCCGTGGCCGGGCAGGACCCTCGTATTCCCGTCCAGCACCAGCAGCTTGTCTCTAATCGAAGCCAGTTCCCGAGGCCCGTCCCCACCCGGCAGATCATATCTTCCAATGCTCTGCCTGAACAACGTGTCGCCGGTAAAGACCGTTTCGTCGATGCTGAAACAGACGCTTCCGGGTGTATGGCCGGGCGTGGCCAGCACCTCGACCCCCGTTGCCCCGATCTCCAGTACTTCGCCGCCTGAAAACTCGAGGTCGGGCTCCGGTGGCCGTTCGAAGTCGGTAAGCGCTGCGGTCAGCCAGGCTGGGGGTTCGATGACCTCGTCAACGTCGCCGGCGCCTACGCCAAATTGCGCGTCGAACTCGGCGACAATGGCCGCCACGCCACCGGTGTGGTCTGCGTGTCCGTGCGTACATAACACGCACTGGGGATTGAGGCCGCGCTCCTGCAGCGCATCGACAATCCGCGGCCCTTCAGCGCCGGGGTCGATTACGAAGCAGTCGGCGCCGCTGCGGATACCGCCGGGCACGACCACGTAGCAATTCGTCGACAATGCGCCGACGTTCATTTGCAGGATTTCCATGATTGAACCTGGTTGAATGGCTACCCGGGCCACAGCCGACTGGACACGGCCCGGATTACTTCGTCAATCGTCCCTTGCCAACTCTTGCAGACGATACAGGGCGTTGATCGCTTCGAGTGGCGTCATTTGGGACACGTCCATGCCAAGGAGTTGATCAACCACCGCAGAACTCGGTGAGAACAGGTTCAACTGGGCGACCTGCTCCCTGGGCGCCTGGCTGCCCCCGGCGTCCCTGGACTTGGCCTCCAGCATTTCGAGGACCTCCCAGGCTCTGGAGACTACCGACCGCGGCAACCCGGCCAGTTGTCCCACGTGGACACCGTAGCTCCGGTCCGCGCCGCCGGGGACGATGCGATGAAGGAATACGATCTTTCCTCCCTCATCGGACACCGCTACCCGGTAGTTGGCGGCCCTCGGCAACTCGTCGGCTAACTCCGTCATCTCGTGGTAGTGCGTCGCAAACAGCGTCCTGCACCCCAAGCGCGGGTCGTTGTGAATGTGCTCGGCGATGGCCCGTGCAATCGCCAGCCCGTCATAGGTACTCGTGCCCCGGCCAAGTTCGTCGAAGATGGCGAGGGACTTCGGCGTCGCCTGGTTCAGTATGGCGGCAGCCTCCACCATTTCGATCATGAACGTCGACCTGCCGCCCGATATATCGTCGGTCAGCCCCGCCCGCGTGAAGATGCGGTCAACCAGGCCGATCTGCGCCGAGTCCGCGGGGATGAAACTACCGACATGGGCCAGCAGGGTCAGGACCGCGACCTGGCGGATGTACGTGGACTTGCCGGACATGTTGGGCCCGGTGATGATCAGGACCTGATCGCTTGATCTTGATATGTCCACGTCGTTGGGTACGAACCGGCCCGGCCCCAGCGCGGCCTCTACCGACGGGTGCCGCCCGCCGCCGATCTTTATCCGGTCTCCGTCGTCCACGATGGGTCTTGTCCACCCCTGATCGGCCGCCACTGTAGCGAGCGAGACGAGCACGTCGATCTCGCCTAGGGCCGAAGCGGTGGACATGATCCTCTGTCCATGTGCCGCCACGTCCGCGCACACCCGGCTGAAGATTGCCTTTTCGATCTCGTTGATGCGTTCCCGGGCGTTCAGGATGCGTACCTCGAGCTCTTTCAGTCCCGGCGTGATGAAGCGTTCCCCGTTTACGAGTGTCTGGCGGCGCTCGAACTCCGGCGGCACCCGGTCCAGGTTCGGTCTTGAGACCTCGATGTAGTACCCGAAGACCTTGTTGTAGCCAACCTTCAGGGACTTGATGCCGGTGGACTGTCTCGCCTCCGTCTCTATGTTGACGATGTGCGAACGCGCCTCACCTGCGAGGCTCCTGGTCTCATCCAGATCGCCGTCGAACCCGGGCCTGATTGACTTGCCATCGCCGATCCCAGCCGGAGGGTCAGGAGCAATGGCAGATTCGATAACCGCCAACGCTTCGTCGCAAGACTTCAGTCCCGGCGGTATTGATGCCTGGCCGTTCGACCTCCCGCCAAGCGCGCTGATGACGGCCGGGACCTGGGCGAGGCCGCGCCCGATGGCGGCAAGATCGCGCGGCGTCGCGCGCCCGGCCCTAACGCGGTTGGTCAACCTTTCGAGGTCCGGCACCTGGCGTAGGGCGTCCAGCAGTTCGGCTCTCGTGATCGGGTCGCCTGCGAATCGTTCGACGGCGTCCTGGCGGCCGGTCAACTCATCCAGATTAGTGAGGGGCCTCGCCAGCCACGCCCTGAGCATGCGGGCGCCCATGGCGGTGCGGGTGCGGTCGACTGTGGACAGGAGTGTGACAGCTCCGGCCTCCTCTGACCGTGATTCGAGCACCTCCAGGTCCTTGAGTACCCTGCTGTCCAGCTTCACGTAGTCCGCCGGGGACTCGGTGCGCAAGGATGTAATCTGCGGGAGCGCGCCGAGTTGTGTTTCCCGCAAGAACGACAACGCCTCCGCAGCGGCCAGGGTGGCGAGCGGCCGGTTTTCGCACCCGTAGGCTTCGAGGGTGGCGACGCCAAAATGGGACTTGAGGCTGTCGGCCGCAAGCTCAGGATCGAGCCGCGAAGCGTCCAACTGCCTCAACGTTGGGCCGCCCCCGTCTGGGACTTCCAGGAGACCACGCGATGCGTCGTCGACGAGCAGTTCGGCCGGGCCCAGCCGTTCCACTTCATCGGGCAGGTCGGCCGCGGTCATCTCTTGCGTGACGAACTCGCTGGTGGAAATGTCGATGTACGCAAGTCCCGCCCGTTGTTCGTCTGCGACGGCTGCTGCGAGGTAGTTGTTCCTGCCGCTGTCGAGGATGTCGGGTTCGAGCACGGTGCCGGGTGTCACCAGCCGGACGACGGCCCGGTCGACGATCCCTTTCGATTTAGCAGGGTCGCTTACCTGTTCGCAAACGGCGACTTTCAGTCCAGCGTTAACGAGCTTGCCCATGTGGGATTCCAGCATCTGGTGCGGAAAACCCGCCAGGTGGGAGCGCGTCCCGCCGCCCACGTCCCTGCTGGTCAACGCCATGTCGAGAACGTCGGCGAGTATGCGCGCGTCGTCGTCGAAGGTCTCGAAGAAATCGCCCATCCTGAACAGGAGCAGGGAGTCAGGGTACTGTTGCTTGAATTTCAGGTATTGGCGGCGGCCGGGCGAGAGCCGTGCTGTCCTCGGCATGGTGAGATCATTCTAGCCGCGACGGATCGTTTTCCCGAACACAGGTATGTCGCAGGCGCCAGTCAGGCATTTCAACCGTGACGTAGCGGCGGGTTTCAAACCCGCCTGGTCGGCGGAACTGGCAGCCCGCAGCGCCTTAACGTACTCAGGCGGCCCGGTACGCCCGCAATAACCTAGTACCGCACCGTCATGGTGTCCGTCGCCCGCCACCGGAATTCGCGCGGGGTCGCACCGTCGGGCACTTCGAACACCATGTGACCCTGAATCTGTTCGTTCGAATTGAGAGTCAGGCTGCCCCAAACCGGAATGAAGCCGGCATAGTTCCAGTCCGAATTGAAGTTGTCGGTCGGAGCGGCCCGTTCGATCACGTTTATAGGTTTCGCACCCTCGTTGATATCCCGCAGCCTAAGTTCCGCTGCGCTAAGGTCCACAACGAGCCGAACCGAACCTGACGTCGCGTTGATGATCGTGACCTCCACGACGGCGATCCTGGCGCCGGCGCTGAGCGGCTCGATGGCCCAGGTGTGTTGGTTACCCGCGGTATCCAGGCCCCGGTAGTGGACCGCGTCCTGGATTACCGGCCTTTCCGCCCGCATCCACAGCGTGCGTCCCTGCACGTAAAGCGGGTCGATTGAGTCACTTCTGATGAGAATGAACGGCACGAGGGCGGCGGCAGCCAGGACGGAGATCGCGGCGAGGCCTATGAGGACCCAAGGCCAGTTTTCCTTGGGTACACGCAACTGGCGTCTTGCCAGCACCACTCCGTCTTCGTTGACGTCTACGTATTCGCTTCCCGAGGTCCCGCGAAAAGGTCCGGACGGGCGGTACTCGATCGTGACTCGCACGATGTCTCCCGCCAGGGGCTCGGCCGACAACACGGTCCACTCCATGTCCGCCTTCGACAGGCGAGGTCCGTAGGCGTACTTGTTGTCGGCTACGTACTCAAGGGCGACGTCTTCGTGGACCGGAAACCGGCGGCGGTCAGGTTCTGCTGGTAAACCTCCGTCCCCGTCTTCTGTAGTAACGGGGCCCGCTTCAGTTTCCTGTGCCGGGCCTTGCGATTCGGTGTCCAGATCGCGGTTTTCGTCAGTCATGGGCTGGTTTCCACGTTACTTGGCATTCGATAGCTGATTACTTGATTCGAATTAAATCGTACGTCGGATTCGCAATATTCATCCGGCTGGTACTACCCGACTCCCTGGGCAAGTAGAGACGGCATGGACCGCAGGCGTTCCAGCACATCGGTCAATGCTTCGACGACCGCGTCAGCGTCGGCCTCGGTGTTGTCCCTGCCGAGAGACAGACGGACGCTGCCGACTGCGAGGTCGGCATCCATGCCCATGGCGATCAGCACGTGTGACGGTTCGAGCGAGGCCGAACTGCACGCGCTGCCGCTGGAGGCGCAAATGCCGGCGAAGTCCAGGCCCAGCAGGACCGGTTCACCTTCCACGCCGGGGAAAGACAGGTGAGCGATGTTGGATAACCTGAGGTCAGGGTGACCGTTAACCACTACGTCCGGCACCCTTTCCCTGACGCCTGCCACGATCCGCTCGCGGAGTAGTTCGCAATTCGTGTTGAAGTCGTGCCGCTCGTAGTCCGCCAGTTCGAGCGCGACGCCGAACCCGACGATGCCCGGCACGTTCTCCGTGCCGGACCGCCGCTGGCGTTCCTGGCCGCCGCCGGCGATCAGCGGTTCGATAGGGGTGCCGCGCCTGACGTACAACGCGCCTACCCCCTTGGGCCCGTGAATCTTGTGCCCGGAAAGGCTTAGAAGGTCGACGCCGAGGCTGTCCACGTCTAGCGGCAATTTGCCCGCCGCCTGTACCGCGTCCGTGTGGCAGAGGACGCTGGTATCCAGCGCGGCGGCCTTTTCTCGCACGAGGTCTGTGATGGCGCCGATGTCCTGTATGACGCCGACCTCGTTGTTGGCCAACATGACGCTGACCAAAATGGTTTCAGGCCGGACTGCGTCGGCAACTTCAGCGGGGTCCACGATGCCGTGGTTGTCGGGCGCGACATAGGTGACTTCGTAACCGTTCCGCTCCAACTGTTCGCAGGAATGTATGACCGCGTGGTGCTCGATGGCGGTGGTGACGATGTGGCGTCCGGGTTGATGGCTCGATACCGCAGCGCCCTTGATCGCCGCGTTGTCGGACTCCGTGCCGCCTGAAGTGAAGACCACCTCGCTGGTGCGGCAACCGAGCACGGCGGCGACGCGTTCCCTGGATTCGTCTACGGCGTTGCGTGACTCTTGCGCCAGGGCGTACAGGGACGACGGGTTTCCAAACTGCTCGGAAAAGTGGGGAAGCATCGCTTCCATCACTTCGGGACGCACGGGCGTGGTGGCGGCGTGGTCCATGTAGATCACGCGCTCGGAATCATCCATTATCGGCGCAGGCATACCTTTTTTTCGTTCGCCTCGTGCGGTCTGGGAAACCTTCTTAAACGGCCGCCCAATTGCAGATTTTACATGCGGACGCCCGCTACGCGTAGATTGCGGGCTGACACCACGTGCAATGTTTAGTTACCATTACAAGGTTTTGGAATCCGTAACGCAGGGTTTCTGCGTATCCAGATTGGTAACACCGGAGTTGTTGGACTTCGGACCGGGCAAGGCCGGGTAACCCCAGATGATCAAACTGGAACATATGTCGAAGTACTACGGCGCCTACCCCGCTGTGATCGACGCATCATTCGAAGTGCTGCGCGGGGAGATCGTCGGCTTCCTGGGCCCCAACGGCGCAGGCAAGACCACCACCATGCGCGTGCTGACCGGCTTCACTCCGCCCACGGTGGGGGAGGCGACCATCGGCGGCTACAACGTGATGACGCACTCCCTGGACGCTCGACGGCACATCGGCTACCTGCCGGAAACCGTGCCGCTCTACCTGGACATGACCGTTACGGACTATCTGACCTACATGGGGCAGATCAGGGGCATGAACCTCCCGTATATCAAAGAGCGCCTGCCGGTGGTCATAGACCAGGTCCAGCTTGGTGACTACCGGGACACCCTCGTCGGCAAACTTTCCAAGGGGTACAGGCAACGGACGGGCATTGCGCAGGCGATCATCCACGAGCCGGACGTGCTGATCCTCGACGAACCGACCATCGGGATCGACCCCATACAGGTGGTGGAGACCCGGGAACTGATCGTGGACCTGGGTAGCGAGCACACGCTGTTGCTCAGTTCGCACATCCTCCCCGAAGTGAGCATGATTTGCCAGAGGGTCCTGGTCATCCACGATGGCCGCATAGTCGCAGACGACTCGCCCGCTGAGCTTTCGCAGCGGCTGCAACACACAGAGCGGATTGAACTGGGCGTGACCGGGGCGGAAGCCCGTGAGGTCATAAACCTCCTGCGAGACATGACCATCGTGGTCGACGCCCGATCGGACAGCCGAGCAGACGTGCAGCAACGTTCCGAAAGGGACAACGTCTCGCCTCTGATCGTGGACGCCCGTCCAAACTCCGACGCCACGCAGCACATCGCTGCGCTGGTTATCGGGAACGGTTGGGGACTCAAGTACCTGACCCCGCTACCACTGACACTAGAAGAAATTTTCCTCGAGTTGACCACCGAGGAGGACCTGGGTACTTAGACGTTGACCTTCGTCCGCGTTATAGCGTTCAAGGAACTTCGCACCTACTTCGCTTCGCCAATGGCGTACGTAGTGGCGGCGGCGTTCCTTGCCATTACCGGCTTCTTTTTCGTCGCCTCGGTGTCGGACGCCTTTTCGGAGGCGACCATCCGCGGCTTCCTGGCGGGCGCCGTCTTCTTCATGATCTTCATGTCGCCGGCCCTGACCATGAGGCTCCTTGCAGAAGAGCAAAAACTCGGCACCCTGGAACTGCTCCTCACCTCTCCGCTCCGGGAGTTCGAGATCGTCCTGGGCAAGTTCATCGCCGCATTCACCATGCTGGTGATAATGGCGGTCCTGTCGCTGTTCTTCGTCCTGGTCCTCTATGTGTACGGCGTGCCGGACTCCTGGCCCATAATCACCGGTTACTTCGGCCTGCTGCTCTACGGCGCGGCGACCATCGCCATAGGCCTGTTCGCCTCCGCCCTGAGTCCGAACCAGATCGTCGGGCTCATCGTCGGATCGGGCCTTCTGACCGGGCTGACAATCATCGACTTCATCTCCGCACGCGTGACGGGGACGGCCGCTGAGGTGCTCAACGGGCTCCAACTGGGCGCCTCGTTCTCCGTCTTCGACCTGGACAGCTTCGGAGTTGCCGAGGCCGGTCACTTCGCCGACTTCGCACGCGGGGTCATCTCCGTCTCTGACATCGCTTACTACGTGTCCATCACCACACTCTTTGTTTTCCTGACCGTAATGCTGTTGCAGATTCGCAGGTGGCGTTAAGCGGCATGTCCATGAACGACGAAACACCCCGATCGCGGCCGACTGTTGAGGAAGCCTCCAGCCTTTCGCTCCTCCGGCAATGGCAGGCCAACGCCACCTCGGTGCGCCAGGCGCTGGCGTTGGCCGGAGTCGGCGCGCTAATACTCGGCGGGCTCGTATGGGTCTTCTTCATAGACATCCGGACCGCCGCGAACGTCCTGCTCATCGCCGGCGCGGCTATCCTGCTGATCGACATCATCATTTCGTGGCGAACGGTCGCCCGCGCCATATTCGGCCGAAGGGGCCGCTACGGTTTCAACACCACGATGGCGCTGATCGCTTTCATCGCTCTGGCGGTGTTGGTTAACTGGCTGCTCTTCTGGTTAGCAGGCCGACCGGACCCGCAGGGCTGGCTGCGCGTCGATACGACCGCCACCAAGCAGTTCATCCTGGCCGACCAGGGGCTGAAGATCCTGGAACAGTTGGAAGACCCGGTTAAGGTGACGGCGTTCTTTACGCTTAATTCCGCTGACGAAGCCAACGCCTGGCGTGTCACGGAAGACCTGTTGAGCGAGTTCCGACGCCGGTCCAACAGGGTCTCATTCGAATACGAACTGATAGACCCGGAACTGCGGCCAAATGTCGCAACCGAATTGGGCGCGACCCAATTCCCGGCGTTGGCGGTTGAAAACCTGATCACCCGACGGACCGAGGTCCTTTTCGGCGGCGATCCACGGATTGGCCCCGACGTCTTTTCGGAGCAGCAGATCATCACCGGGCTGCTGGTCGTGAACCAGATCGAGCAGAAGACCGTCGCGTTCGTGAGCGGTCATTCAGAACGGGACATCACTTCACTGGAAAACACCCGGGATGGGTTTGGCCTTGCGGCATCCGCCCTTTCCAGGGAAAACTACCAGGTCTTGAACATCACGCTGCAGGAACTCGGCTCGGTCCTGCAGGCTGGCGACCCGACGCTTCTCCCCGCAGTACTCGTATTCGCAGGTCCTACTGATGAACTACTCGGCATCGACCTGCAGGCCCTCGGCGCGTACGCGCAACTGGGGGGCGACATCCTGTTCATGTTCGAGCCCGACCAGGTGCCGGAGTCATTCGGCGCATTCCTCGCCCAATACGGCATAGCCATCGGATCGGGGCAGGTGGTGGACACGGCCAGTTTCGTAGCGCCGAACCCGTCATTCCTGCAGATGAAGGCCACCAACGGTCAGTTGCCCGATCACGAAATCACCAGCAACTTTGATGTCCTCTACATGCCCGGCACCGCGTTTATCGCCCCGTCGGTGCAGCCGGCAGAGGTACCCCTCACGGACGAGGGACGCCCGTACGTTTTCTTTGAAATACTGGCCCTGACGACCCTCAACAGTTGGGCCGAAACCGATCCGACCGCGATTCAGTTCGTGCCGGGCGAGGATGTCCAGGGCCCCTTGTCGGTGGCCCTCGCCATCGAGGCGATTTCGGACTTGAACACCCAGCCGTTTAGACAAGACGGTGAGTACCTCACGACCAACATGGTTGTGATTGGCGACACGGACTTCGCCAGCAACCAGTACATCGCCAACGCCAAGAATGGCGACCTACTCGTCAACTCGGTCAACTGGCTCGCAGAGGACTACGAGTTGATATCCATCCGGCCGAAGCTCAGGTCCTTCCGCGAACTGGTGCTGACCAGCCGGGAAAGAGACCTTGTCAGGTGGACCGGGTGGCTGCTCATGCCGTCGCTCATAGGCCTGGCCGGAGTCTACGCGTGGTGGAGAAGACGCTAGGATAGGTCTGATTGAGTCCGCAAAGCGGCACGACTTCCAGCGTCGCAACAAACTGACTTTTCGGCTTCTTCAGAGGTCTCTCAAATAAATGAACCTGCGAATCTCGCTGATCCTCGTCATTGTCCTCGCGTGGGCATCGGTCGGCGCCGCGTGGTTCGTCAAGAGCGGCACCGGCGAGGAAGACACGCCGACTCCCCCGTTCTTCTACACGCTGTCCACAGAGGACATGCGCACCATCACCATCGCCACCGAAGACGATTCCATCACCTGGGAGTTCGATCTGGAATCGAGAAGGTGGTGGTTTGGGGACCTCGAGGACATTCCGACCAACCTGAAGCGATGGGGCGGCATCACCACTTTGCTCGGCGGCCCGCGAACGCAGCGGGTTGTCCAGGACAAGGTGGAGACGCCCGAGATATTCGGGCTGGACGACCCCGAATTGATCATCAGCGTCGGCCTGAGGGACGGCAGCGCGGTGACCCTTCGCATGGGCGACACTACCCCCGACGGAGGCGCCCACTACAGCCAGATAGACGGGTACCCCCAACTGGTAACCGTCGACTCTTCCTGGGGCCAGGTGCTGGAGCGTCTCGTGGACGAGCCGCCGCTGCCGGACTGGTGGTACAACCTCGACCCGGCAACGGTAACCGAGATCCTTCTGTTCGAAGAAAACGAGATCACTTCGGCCTACGGGGTCGATGATGAAATTGGCTGGGTCGTTTGTGACATTCCCATCGACGGCAACCCTTGCCAAGGGACAAAGCTCGCAGATGCCGATCGCATAGCCGCTGAGTTGGAGCACTTCGCGGACCGCTCGATCAACGGCGCTGTATCGCTGAACGTGCCTCTCGACGACGATCGTCACGAGTCGTTCGGAACCACGGAGAACGCGCCGTACGTATCTCTGCGAGTCGAAAAGAAACGGCCTGACACCAACATCACCGAGGCCACCATCGTGACCATGGTGATCGGCGACTGCACCTCTGACGCCTGCGACGAACGTTACGCGGTAGGTAATGAGACGACCGACATCATCAGGATCGACGCCGACTGGGCCGCGGGCGTACTGGACTGGTTCGATAGCGACTTTTCGCTCCCATAGAGTTAGCCCTTATTCAGACTTCGACGGCCCCGGGCCGCGGTATTCGGCGAATATCAGCCCTCGCTCCTGGACGCCGCCGCAACTGTTTTTCCGTCCCGTGACGCGCCTGGCTAGCACGAGCCGATCATGTACGGAGAGGTAATCACCGTTGGGCGCGAGCTCCTCATGGGGGAGATCGTGGACACCAACGCGTCCTTCCTGGCGCAGAAACTGGCCGAGGCCGGTGTGGACGTGCGCTGGGTGTCCCAGGTCGGCGACGACATTGACCACCTCTCGGAGGCATTTACCAGGGCTCTAAGCCGGTCCGATATCACCGTGACCAGCGGGGGACTGGGTCCTACGAGCGACGACCTGACGCGTGAGGCGGTCGCCGCCGCGGTGGGAGAGACACCGACTGTAGACCCTGAGACGCTGTCGTGGCTAAGGGGCGTTTTCGAGCGGCGGGGCACGGTTATGCCAGACACAAATATCAAACAGGCGACGATAATTCCCTCTGCCGAGACGATTCCCAACCCCAACGGGACCGCGCCGGGCTGGTGGGTGAAGAGCCGGGGGAAGCACATTGCAATCCTGCCCGGACCGCCGAGGGAACTCGCGACGATGTGGGCTGATTTCGCAGGCCCCAGGACCGCAGAGTTGTCGGGCGCAGGCGTCGTCTTTACGCGCACGCTGAAGACGGCGGGTCTCACCGAGGGAGGTATCGACCAGATGATTTCGGACCTCTTCGGGAGCGAAAACCCCTATCTGGGAATTTATGCGAAGAGAGACGGCATACAACTGAGAATCATTGCCCGGTCCCATTCAAACGATGCCGCAAGGGACATGGCCGCTCCCCTGGAAGCCGAAATCAGGCGGCGACTCAAGGGCGTGATATGGGGAACGGACGATGAAACGGCCGGTTCCCGGATTTGCGACCTGCTCGCCACGGATGGCCGGACATTCGCCGTGTTGGAGGGTGCCAGCGGAGGCGCGGTGGCGGCGACGATGGCGGCAGTGCGGCAAAACTCAAAGTCATTCCGCGGTTCCATGGTCGCGGGCCCCGGCGGTTCTCCGCTTTTGACGCCCGTGCTAGAGACCCTGTTGGGCGGCCCGCAGGCGCGGCTGACCGGAGGCCTGGGAGGAGACGCGGCGGTGTCGATGGCGAAGGCTGCCAGACAACTGTTTGGGAGCGACGTGGGCGTGGGAATAACGCCGATGGCCATCGACGACGACACCCATCCCGACGGCACATTGTGGGTCGCGGCTGTTTCGGATGAAGGCCAGGTCCAGGCCACGTCCCGATTCACTCAACACCGCGAGGTGGCCATGCAACGAGCCGCCCTTTTCGCCCTCGTAGAACTCGCTACCGCCCTCAGCGCAGAACGGGTCTGAACCTGCATCAGGTCAGCCGCGTGGTGTGATGGCGTGCCCATTCGGCCCGCATGGTGGTTTAATTGAGTTAAGGGACAACCACATCCCGTCCGGTCCACATTATCCCTGGAGGCGTCATTTGTTTAAGAACATACTTGTGCCGCTGGACGAATCTGATCTCGCCGAAAGGGCGCTGCCGTTGGCAAGAGAGCTGGCCGGCCGGTTCGGGGCGACCCTACACCTGTTAGAGGCTGTCGAACCGCAAGATGGAATATTCACCGGCCCCGATTCAGCAGTCACCAGCCAGTACGAGATGCAGGCTTTGCGGAATTCGGCGGAGATCCGGGTCAAGAACGCCCAGAGGTACCTCGCAAGAATGGTGAGAGACTGCAAGGCGGAGGGTCTGGACGCACGGACGGAGGTGCGCGAAGCCGCACCGTCCAAATCCATCGAGTCCTACGCGACGGACAACGATATCGACCTCATCGTCATGAGTACCCAGGGCCGCGGCGGCATTCAACGGATGTTGATTGGCAGCGTGACGGACCGAGTCATTCGCTCGGTGGGGGTGCCCGTCGTGGTCATTCCCGGTGGGAACTCCTGAATTTAACCGCCACGGGCCCATTTTAGCCGGCTGGTGAATCAGAAGGCAGTTTCAACTATGCCAGGCAGGTCTGCCTAAGCACGTTTTTGCAGGGGGCGTCACGTGTTCAAAAACATACTTGTTCCGCTAGACGGGTCTGACCCGTCGGAACGCGCGCTGGCGGTTGCGAAGGACGTGGCAGCGCAGCACGGGGCAACGATCCACCTGTTGGAGGCGGTGCAGCCGCTGGCGGAGGTCTATACCCGCCACGGCATGGGACCGGAATCGGTGTCACCCAGGGAATACGCGGAGGCGGCCGTGCGGAATGCAATCAAAGTGCAGATTGAAGATGCCGGCAACTACCTCGCCGAACTGGCAAAGGACTGCCAGGCCGAGGGGCTGAAAGTCCGGACCGAGGTGCGAGAGGCCACGGCTCCACGGTTGATCCAGTCATACGTCGACAACAATGACATCGACCTCATCGTCATGAGCTCGCACGGACGGGGAGGAATACCCCGTATGTTGATCGGCAGCGTGGCGGACCGGGTAATCCGCACGGCAGGGGTCCCCGTCCTGGTCATTCCCAGGGGGGAGTCTCAGGTCACGTCGTAAGCCGGCGATACAACTGCGGCAGACGCTGCGGTAGCAGATTGATGTCCGACAGCACCTCGTAGCTGAAATCCTGCATCATGGTCTTCAGGTAGTCGTGCCCGTCCCTGTCCACTGTCAGGCAGAACGGCGTCACGCCCTCCCGTCGGGCCTCTATCAGGGCCATGCGGGTGTCGTGGACCGCGTACTCTTTCTCCACGCCCTCCCGTGAGTAGCCGCGGTCCTGCGGCCGGCCGTCGCTTATCAGGAACATGAACCTGGAGCGTGCTTCCTGGTTGATGAGCTTCGACGTGGCATGGCGGATTGCCGGTCCCATCCTCGTGGCGTGCAACGGGGCGATCCTGTCGATGCGGCGCGGGATCATGTTGGTGAACTTTTCGCCGATGTCCTTGATGATGTAGAACTCGACGTTCTCCCGCCCGTAACCCGAGAACCCGTAGATGCCGTAGTCATCGCCCAGTCCTTCGAGGGCGTTCACCAGCAGGACAATGCCTTCCTTCTCAACGTCGATGATCCGCTTGTATGACCGGCGCAGTCCCTCAGCCCGGCGCGACCTGAGCCAGACCATGTATTCGACCGGGTCATCCGGGGCCGCCCAGTCGTCGGAGCCGCGCTTCGTTTCGTCTATCGCCTCGGCGGTGGACGCGCTCATGTCGAGCAGGAACGCGACCGCGACGCTGCGCTCCGTCTTGTTTCGCCGCCAGTACAACTTTTCGTCCGGGGTGTGGCCCGTGCGCAGGTCCGTGAGGGCCTCGATCACCGCGTCCAGGTCGTGTTCCTCGCCGTCCTCCAGCCGCTTCTGCTTGCGGTACATCTCCGGAACGACCAGTTCGAACTGCTTCCTGATGCGCCGGACCAATGAGGCGTAGTTGGTCAGGGTCTCCTGGTAGAACGACGCCTCGCCGTACGCGATCTCCTTCTCGTGCACCAGGCACCAGCGCGGCTTGTACTCATTGGCCCTGAAGTCCCACTCGTCGTAAACGTATGAATCGTTGCCGGTAGGCTGGAGCGGCCCGCCGTCCTCATCGACGTGCGAGATCGGGCCCTGGGAAAACTGCTGGTTGTTCGGCTCCCGGCGGGCCAATTCCTTCATGAGGTTTTCCAGCATTTCGCTGGATTGCTGGTCGTCCTTGCCGTCTTCGCCCGGCTCAATGTCCAGTTCGGCCGCGTTCTTCATCAACTCTTCGAGCTGTTCGGCCGATATAGGCTGCATCCCCTCCGCCTCGCCGCCTTCTCCGTCCGGGTCCATCATCATCTGCGACAGCAACTGGCCCAGTTCGGGTTTGAATTCGCCGCGGTAGTCGACCTCCTGTGGCGATTCGTACTCCATGCCCGGTTCTTCATCATCTCCCGGCGAGTCCTCTTCCTGTCCCCCATCGGACATCTGGAGACCGGCCGCAAGCTGCTCCGCTATCGCCTCCGGATCGAAGTCCTCCAGTCCCCCTTCTTCGGGATCGGTCTCGTCGTCCTCGTGGTCGATAGTCTCGAATTCGTCCTCGTCAACTTCCTCGTTCGTGATCTTTTCGAGGAGGGAGTAGATGCGTACAGTCGCCTCCGCCGTGTCTTCCACCGTTGCGTCCGGGGCGCGCAGCATCCTTATCAACCGCCGCACTTTCCTGGCAGTTTCCGCATGTTCCTTGGGTACGCGCAGGCCCCTGGTCTGTCCGAGGCTGACGCGCACCATGAACTCCATGATCGTCTGCCGCGCCGGCAGTGATTCGACATCGGGCCGCTGCTTGAGGGAGTCCGACTGCGTCCGCAGGTATGCGACCGATATTCCCCGATACTCGTGGAGTATGCGCGCGTCGAGCCGTGTGTCCTCAGCGACTGTGAATATGTCCAACACCAGTTGGTTGTCTTTGAAGCGGTTGAAGAAGCGGCTCATGTCGGTGAGGAACGCCGTCTCAATGCCGCCTTCGTCCGCGCTGCTGTCCTGTTCACCGGGCTCTCCGCTCTCGTCGCCAGGCGAATCTTCCGTCCCCGACTGCCTTCCTTCCTTGAGCAGCGGCCGGATGTCTTCGAACATCGTGGAAGACCGGTCGTAGTCGAAGTCGAAACTCCCGAACTCGATGTGACCCGCCTGGTGCGTTGAGATGACCTTGAACCACTGGAAATTGTGGTCTTTCGACGTGTACCTGTTCACCACGCCCGGCAGGAAGATGGTCGACCCCTCGGTGGTGGGCGTATCGCCCTCGACCCAGCCGATTCGCTTGTCGACGAGTTGCCGCGTCGCCTGGATTTCGATCTCCTTGGCAACCAGCGCCCGGCAGTACATGCGCAAAACGTCTGAGACCCTGACCAACTCGATGCTCGACGAGAGGGCGTCTAGAACCTCTTCCGACCGCACCGACTCCATCCGGAAGAAGGACGCCGCGGCTGCCGGGCTGGTCCTGCACAGGAGCACTCCTTCCGACTGCCACTCCTGCAACTGCGCAAACGTCACGCGCTCCAGCACCGTCGGCGCGCTCCTCAGGAATTCCGGCGCCGACTCCGGAGAGATGGCGGCCAGGGAATCCGCCAACTGGAGCAGTTCGTCCCGGTTGTCTGCTGGGATGGCGTTCAGCGCCGCCGCGCCGTCGGTCAGGACGTTGCCGGCGTCGATGCCATCAGTGGCGATCAGGCGCCTGGCCAGGGAAAGAAGCGGCCCGCGGTGCTGGGGCGACATGCTGGGCAGGGCGGAGGCGGCCGAGTCGAACAGGCCTTTCACGTCCCGCCACGACGTATCGGTCTGCGAACGGCCAAGCGCGACCAGGCTGCTTACGTCGCCGCCCAGTCGTGGGAACAGTTCAAGGCTCTGTGCGAGGCACTCCGTGGCCACGTCATACGAACGGCGGGAAAGGGCCTCCAGGAATGCGCCAAACTGCCCGAACTCCTCGAATGAAATTGTCTCAAGCAGCTTCGGGGTGCCCTCGAAGACCCGGCAGGAAAGGGCGCTGGACTTCCAGGTGCCGCGATACAGCGAACGCCCGATCATGGCCCAGTCGTCGATGTAACGCGGCCTCAGCCTCAGGATCGCGGCCGGGCTGGCCCTGAAATAGGCGACGGCCAGGCTGGGAGAATCGTCGCAGAGGGACGAACCGGTCCGCGCCCAGCGCAGGAATTGGCCGGCCGGGAGTTGTTGTTGCACGGCCGGCGACGCGTCGTAGAACTCCGCGGCGGCCTCCCAGGAGCGGACGGTCTTACGGGCTATCGTGAGGCCGTGGTCCGACCACTGCTGGACAGTCTCTTCCGCGAGGCGCCCCGAGAGCACCTCGTGGGCGCGCCGAAAATTGTCCAGCACCGGCGGCGGAAACCGCCCGAGTTCGGCGGTGGACATCTGCAGGTGGTTATCGGGGGGCTTTGAGTCTTCTGTCATTTGGACGGGGTATTGATGTGCGCTATTGGCCGTCATCCAGCCGAGGCCGATTCCACGACTTGCAGGGCCTGGTGGATGATACGTGCCGTCGCCCCCCAGATGATTCGGCCATTATATGCGTACGCGTGCGTGTTCCTGATGCCGTCTCCCTCGACAATCGAGATGGTTCTGCCGGATTCCGGGCGGGAAATTTCGGAGAAGGGCACAAATATGACCTCCGCCACCTCTCTTCTCGAAAACGACATCGACTTTTGGGACACCAGCCTGCCGACGAACGGCCACACGACGAATCCCGTTCGAGTGTTTACGGGGTCCAGCGCGCCCCAGTGGCAAACGTCGGACGGCCCTATACCCAGTTCCTCGACGGACTCCCGAAGGGCGGTGTGCCGAAGCGTCTCGTCGGCGGGTTCGCTGACCCCTCCCGGGAATGCCCACTCGTTGCGGTGGTGCCGGACTTCGCCGGACCGCCTGATCAGCAGTAGTTCCGGGTCGGCTTCCTGTCCCCCGAAGAACAGGTAAACCGCGGCGACCCGCGCCGTTCCCTGGGGTTCCTGGGCGATCGTCGTCGGGCCCGCATGCCTGCCGCTAAAGACTTCGCGGAGCGCGGAAAGTGCCGGCGGCATGCTGATTACGGGAAGATGGACGAGACCACCTCGTCGAGACTGCGCTGGATCTGCGGATCGTCCGTTATGCCCCAGGTAACCGACACCTGGCAGGCGCGCCGCGCCTGTACGCCTTCGACGATCAATCGACCGGCATAGATGAGCACACGCGTCGACGCCGCTTCTTCGAGGCCGTGTTCCCGCAAATTCCTGATCTTCTCGCCGAGCTTCGCCAGCATGGCCGCGGTCTCGAGGTCCACTCCGGACTCGTGGGCGATGATCTCGGCCTCGCGCTCAGGGTCGGGGAATACGAACTCGAGCGCCACGAAACGCTGCCTGGTGCTGTGCTTCAGGTCCTTCAGCGCATTCTGGTAGCCGGGGTTGTACGACACGACGAGCAGGAAGCCGTCTGCGGCTTCAACGACCTGTCCCAGCTTGTCGATGGTCAGGATCCGCCTGTGGTCGGCTAGGGGGTGGATGATCACCGTGGTGTCCTTGCGCGCTTCGACGACTTCGTCGAGGTAGCAAATCCCACCCACTTTGACCGCGCGTGTCAGCGGACCGTCGATCCATCGCGTGCCCTTGGCGTCGAGCAGGTAACGGCCGACCAGGTCGGATGCCGTCATGTCCTCATGGCAAGCGACTGTGACGAGGGGCAGCCCGCCGTTTGGAGATGCCTGTGTCGCCGCGGCCTTCTTGGTCTTCTTCACGACCGTCAGCGGCTGGCCGAGCTTCCACGCCATGTACTCGACGAACCTTGTCTTGCCGGTGCCCGTCGGTCCCTTCAGCAGGATGGGGACCCGCTGGCGGTACGCCGCCTCGAATATCTCAATCTCATCTGTGAGAGCGATGTAAAACGGTTCTTCCTGGACCAGATACTCTTCGACGCGGTACTGACGTTCCTCAGTTTGGGTTGTCATACTTGCTTGGGGTCCCTTCCGGCTTGGCGGCCCGCGCCGCCTGAAATCAGGTTTTCGTAGGCTGTGGTCACCGCCGATTTCAGTTCGGCGACCGTGCCGTTGTTTTCAATGACCAATGTAGACCGGCTCGCCCGATCCGCGGATGTCAGTTGTGCTGCCAGTCTCGCGTCCGCTTCGCCTTCAGAAATAGATTGTCGGGCCATCAGCCGGGCCCTCGCTACTTCCCTGTTGGTCTCCACGCTCCATACCTGGTCGAACAGGTCATCCCAACCTGCCTCCAGCAAGACCGCCGCTTCCACTATCGCCACTGAGGCGCCGTCCTTTTCTGCTTCGGCCAGGCGAATCGACATCAGTTTTCGTATTTCCGGCCAGACGATTCCTTCCAGGGCCAGTCGTTCGTTTTTGTCGCCGAAGACGATCCTGGCCAGGCGAGCCCTGTCGATTTCGCCATCGTCTCCCAGAATTTCGTTGCCGAATCGCTCCAGTACGCGCGGGCGGGCGGTCCCGCCTTGCGAGTAGGTCTCGTGGCCAAGCTGGTCCGCGTTGACCACGTACGCGCCGAGATTACTCAGCATCTCTGCGGCTGTCGATTTACCGGCGCCGATGCCGCCGGTTAGTCCCACCCTTTGCATAGTCCCAGTTCGATTGACACCAAACAGACATTCTAACTTTGGCCAGTAGGGACGGCAATTGCGATCTCAGCCAGCCGGGTCCCACGACCCTAACCGTCGCCGGACGACTCCCTTGCCATGACCGCCCGGAGTCGTGATAGACACCGGCTGACGCAGTCGATGCGCGCTCTCGATTAAACTTGCTGAATTGGGACTGGGATAAAGGAAACGCAGTACAACATTTGAAGGCACCCAGGTGACTAATATCAGCCTCAGAGACTTGCCAAGCGTCGAGAGCGTGCTCCGCCACGCCAGGTTGTCCGCGCTTTCCGCCCAGTATTCCCACTCGTCGGTGGTCCGCCTGGTGCGGGAAACACTGGATGACGCCAGGACCGCCGCCCTGAGCGGGGCCTCGATCCCGTCCTCCGACGCCATAGCCGATGAGGTGGTGGGGCGGGCCCGCACCGCGTGGTCCGATTGGCCCGTGCGACTCGTGAACGCCACCGGGGTGGTCATCCACACCAACCTGGGAAGGGCGCCGCTCAGCCGTGCCGCGCTTGCCGCAGCCGTAGACGCGGCCGCGGGCTACTCGAACCTGGAATTCGACCTGGAGACCGGAAAGAGGGGATCGCGCCAGTCGAAGATTGGTCAATTGTTGTCCGATATAAGCGGGGCTGAGGCGGGCATTGCCGTCAACAACAACGCCTCCGCCGTGCTGCTGGTATTGAGCGCTTTGGCCGCCGGGCGCGAGGTGATCATCTCACGTGGTGAAGCGGTTGAGATCGGCGGAGGATTTCGTGTACCCGACGTGATGAGGCAGTCCGGCGCCGAACTTGTGGAGGTCGGCACGACAAACCGCACCTACGTCCGCGACTACGAGGTGGCAATCACGGAGCGAACGGCAGCCATCCTGAAGGTCCATCCGAGCAACTTCCACGTGTCCGGGTTCACGCACGCCGCGGGACTCAACGAACTCGTCGCGCTCGGCAATTCACGTGGCATCGCGGTGCTGCACGACCTCGGATCAGGCTGTCTCCTGGATACTGAGAAGTACGGCATCGCACATGAGCCGACAGTCCAGGAGAGCGTCGATGCCGGGACGCACGTGACGATGTTCTCCGGCGATAAGCTGTTGGGCGGCCCGCAAGCCGGCCTCATAGTCGGCTCAGTTGAACACGTCCGGCGGATCTCCTCGCACCCGATGGCGCGGGCTGTGCGAATGGACAAGATGGACCTGGCAGCGCTCGGCGCGACGTTAGTCTCCTACATTCGCGGAAAAGCCGAGAACGAACTTCCCATCTGGCAAGCGATCTCGATGCCCCTGTCGACAATAGAGAAACGGGCGCGTATCTGGCGGTCTGCCATCGGCACAGGCGAAGTGATCGACGTTCGCTCGGCAATAGGCGGAGGCAGTCTTCCTGGCCAGACCTTGCCGTCCCGCGCCCTGGCGATCACACCTCCACACGGCCCCGACGAATTCACCGCCGCCCTGAGGCGCGCCAATCCCCCAGTCATCGCAAGAATCGAAGACGAACAGGTCGTCCTCGACCCCCGTACGGTCGCCGAGGATGAAGACGAACAAGCAATCGCCGCCCTGAAATCCTGCCTCTCCGCAATATAGACCGGACTGGCGACCGCCCATACCTCGTCATGCCCGTAGTAAGACCCGAACCGTGCCTGTCCCCGGGCAATACGCCCTGATCCAATCGACATGACCCTCTTCGATCACCGCAGGCAGCAAATCCAGGCCCGCAACGCTCCCCTCGCGGCCCGCATGCGCCCGCGGTCGCTCGACGAAATGGTCGGACAACAAGGCCTGATCGCCGAAGGCCGGGTTCTTCGGCAGGCCATCGACCAGGACAGGGTGCCCTCCATGGTCCTGTGGGGGCCGCCCGGCAGCGGCAAGACGACGCTGGCCAGGCTGATCGCCCAGGTCACCAGGGCCACATTCGTCCAGTTGTCCGCGGTCACTTCAGGTGTCGCGAACGTGCGGGAGGCGGTGAGCGAGGCCCGCCACCAGTTGGGTGAAATCGGCCGCCCCACGATCTTGTTCATAGACGAAATCCACCGCTTCTCCAAGTCGCAGCAGGACGCGCTCCTGCCGCATGTCGAGGACGGGACGATAACCCTGATCGGCGCAACCACGGAGAATCCCTCCTTCGAAGTCATCGCGCCATTGCTATCGAGGTCGAGGGTATACACGCTCGCGCCGTTGGATGACGAGGCGGTCGGGACCATCCTCGACCGCGCGCTGGCGGACGAAGATCGGGGACTTGGGTCACTCAACGCACGCCTGACTGATGAAGCGCGCAGCTTCCTGCTCCGTGTTTCGGGCGGGGACGCCAGGACCGCCCTCGATGCCCTTGAGCTTGCCGTTGAATCGAGCGCGCCCGACGATACGGGCGAACGGGTTGTGGACGTTGACACGGTAGAGCAGGCCCTGCAAAGACAGGCCCGGTACGACCGGCTGGGCGATGCCCACTACGACACGATTTCCGCGTTCATCAAGTCGATCAGGGCCTCCGACCCCGACGCCGCGCTTTACTACCTCGCCCGCATGATCGACGCCGGTGAGGACCCCATGTTCATCGCCAGGCGGTTAATCGTTTCGGCCGCGGAGGACGTCGGGCTGGGCAACCCCGGCGCACTGCCGGTGGCGGTGGCCGCACAGCAGGCGGTCCACTTCGTCGGCATGCCGGAGGGCCGGATTCCGCTTGCAGAGGCAACGGTCTACCTGGCAACGTCGCAAAAGAGCAATTCGGCGTACCTCGCCATAGACAAGGCCCTTAAAGACGTCCGAAGTTCCCGCGACGAGCCGATTCCCATGCACATGCGCAACGCGCCCACGAGGCTGATGAAGGAACTCGGGTACTCGGAGGGATATCTGTATCCGCACGACTACCCCGGGCACTTCGTCGAGTCGGAAAACCTGCCCGAAAAACTCCGCGGCCGCCGGTACTACGAACCCGGCATCCTGGGCGCCGAAAAGCCGATGGCCGACCGGCTAAGGCGCTGGTGGGGCGACAAGTACGCGCCGCCCGGAGACGGGGGCAGTGACCCCGGTCGAAATCCTGACGCCTAGGCGACGACCTTTCTACAGGCCACTCGTCGTCGCTTGTGGCATAACGACCTCTATCTCGACCATCTCAACCGTCGCTGGCAGATTGTCGGACGATTCACCAAATGCAGCAAAACTGTCAAAGGCATGCTCTTCAAGGATTTCGCAGTGATAGGCCATAGCCTCACTTATCGACATTCTCGGTTCGGGAACCGGCTCGCCGCTCCGCACCGTCTCCTCGATGTGTAATGAGAGCGCCTCACGGATGTTCGCCCTCATCTCATCCCGGGTCATTCCGGTGCTACCGCATCCCGGCACGTCCGGCGCGTAGGCCCCAAAGTTATTGGGGGTTTGTTCAAAGACCACTGCGTACTTCAGATTCACGATCTCCCCTCCTTTAACCCTGCTTGCCGCAAGATATCGCGCTACAGGCGTCCTCGACGCTCAGCGCCACGCCGGTTCGGTTGTGTCCACGCAGGAACCACCTGGGGATGTACCCAATGTGCTTGTTCCCCGGTTTAACCGACGAAGAAAATCGCTGCAGCGGAGAAATATCAGGCGATCGCCTTCATTACTTTCGCCGTCGCGGCAATCGTGTAATCCACGTCATCCGCATCGATGCCGTAGTGGGTCGCCATCCTCATGCTCTGGCTGTTCGGGGGGACCAGCACGCCCTCTTCCTCCAGCCCGGCTGAAAGCTCTACGCCGTTGCCGGCGGGAGTGCCAAAACGCACAAGGTTGGTCTGGATCCGCTCCGGGTCGAGGTCTATCCCGTCGATTTCGGCCAGACCGAACGCCAGGCGCTTCGCGTTGACGTGGTCCTCGGCCATGCGGTCGATCATCGTGTCCAGCGCTACGATGCCGGCGGCCGCCAGCACGCCCACCTGCCGCATACCGCCGCCTAGCATTTTCCTCCAGCGGCCGGCCTCCTTGATGAAGTCCTCGTCGCCGCACAGGACGCTGCCTACGGGACACGACAGCCCTTTCGAAAGGCAAAAGCCGACCGAGTCAACATCGGCCGTCAATGCATCGGGCGGGCATTCGAGGGCGACGGCGGCGTTGAAAATCCTCGCCCCGTCGAGGTGTACCCGAAGACCCTTGCTCCTGCCGGCGTCGGCCATTTTCTTCGTGGCCTCGGGGGTGATGGGCATGCCGCTAGTACCGTTGTGCGTGTTTTCGATGCACAGCAGCACCGTCCGCGCCCTGTGGACGTCGTCTGGTTTCACTGCTCCCAGGATGTCATCCGTATCCAGGGTTCCGTCCGGCTGGGTCGGAATCGACTGCGGATACACGCTGCCCAGGACCGCGAAACCACCCGCCTCACTGTTCAGGATGTGGCACTGGTCGCCCACGATAATTTCGTCGCCGCGTTGCGCCTGCGAGAGGACCGCCACGAGGTTGGACTGCGTGCCGGATGACACGAAGATGCCCGCCTCTTTGCCGAGCATCTCTGCGGCCTTTTCCTGCAACTCGATTACCGTGGGATCGTCGCCGAAAACGTCGTCACCCAACTCGGCGTCGTACATGGCTTGCCGCATCTCCGGCGAGGGGTGCGTGACGGTGTCGCTGCGAAGGTCAATTCGTGTCATTTGGCGGGGCCTTTTCTCTGGGTGGTGGGGACTGAACGAATTATCGTCCGATATGGTTGTTCTCGCCACCGGGCAGGGTTCTATTCGCGACTACTTTAGCCGAAGAAGGGCTGTGGGAGATGTCTTGAGACAGTCGGCCGTTGAATTTGATGTCGGCGGGGACAGGTTGGAAGGCGTACTCAGTTCACCACTCGACGCGCGCCCGCCTTTTCCCGGCGCGGTGGTGTGCCATGGCCATCCATTGTTCGGCGGATCGATGGACTCCCTCCTCACGTTCGCCATCTGCGAGGCTCTGGCCGAACGCGGCATCGCGGCGCTGAGGTTCAATTTCAGGCCGTTCGGGCAGGGCGCGACCGAAGAGGGCGGAACGGCGTGCCGGGACGTGGCCGCGGGGCTGGACTTCTTGCGAAACTGGCCCGGGGTCAGGCGCAACCGGTACGGGCTGGTCGGTTACTCCGCCGGAGCCGCCACCATCCTGCGAGGGCTCGGCGGACTGAAGCGGGCGAGGGCCTTTTCGCTTATTTCGCCGCCGCTTTCGGCCGTCAGTTCAACTCGTATCGGCGACGACAAACGCCAGCGCCAGTTCTTAATCGGCGCCGACGACCGCATAGTCGATCCCGCGAAACTCGAGGCCGCGATCGAGACGATGAAACGCCCGGCCGAACTTCAGGTCGTCCCCGGCGCTGACCACACAATGCGCGGCAAGGAGCGCCAGGTCGCGGCAGCCGTAGGCCTGTTCATGGGAACGCAACTAAGGCGTTAGCGCCGGACAAAACCGCCGACTTCCCTTTACGGCCGACCTTATACTCGAATAACCGGGTTCGACGTACTCGTCCGTTGGGAAGACGAGTCACGCCGCTAGAGTATTGTGATCACATTGCAGCACGACACTTCTCCTGAAATATCCCCCTCCGTCGGACCGGAGGATGCCAAGCCTTCGAGCGGGGGTTGGCTGATCTTCCTCGACCCCTTCGCATGGCTGGTGTTCGGGCTGGCCCTGGGCCTGGACCAGCTCACGAAGTGGCTCGTGACCAGCAACCTGGCGCGGTCCCAGTCCATTCCGGAGGAAGGGTTTTTCCGGATCACCTACGTGTGGAACACCGGTTCGGCGTTCGGGCTGTTCACCGGTCACGGAGAAGTCCTGACGGTCGTTTCGCTGGCCGCCGTGGCCCTGCTGCTGTTCTTCTACCGGCATGCCGGACAGGAATCCCTGATCGTCAGGATGGCGATCGGCCTGCAACTTGGCGGGGCCCTGGGAAACATCGTGGACAGGTTCCGGCTTGGGCACGTCACGGACTTCATCGACGTCGGGCCCTGGCCGATCTTCAACATTGCAGATTCGTCAATCGTGATCGGAATAACCATCATGGTGGTCTACTTCCTATACACGCGAGAGCGGTATGTGCCACCGCCAATCGAGGCCGCCGATCAGCAACAGCCCGGCCAAATTTCACAGCCAGCAGAGGACGCTGGCGACGCGCCTGCGCCCACGGTGGCGAGCGCCCCTCCGGACGAAGACCGTGGCTGAAAATCGATCAACCGGCGCGAAACTCGCTCGCACGCATGACGGTTCCGGCCAGCCTGTCCGGCTCGACGTGGCAGTTGCCGATATGTTGGACGGCCGCAGCAGGTCTGCCGCCCGGCGCCTGATCCAGAACGGACATGTATCCGTAACGGGAGAGACGCGCCTACGCGGATCGTCGCGCTTGAAGCGCGGTGACGAGGTCGTGGTCGAACTTCCGAACGATTCGCCTGACGGGCGGATATTGGCTGTGGTCGAATACGGCATCGTTTTGGAAGACGAGCACCTGCTCGTTGTGGACAAACCTGCCGGGGTCACCGTTCACCCGGGACCAGGGCACAGGGGCGACACCCTTATCGAAGCTCTAACCGCGCCGCGGCCAGAACTCGCCGGCGTGGGCAGTGATCCGGAGCGACCCGGCGTGGTCCACCGCCTGGACAAAGACACCTCTGGCCTGCTCCTCATCGCGAAGACTGAAGCGGCATTTTCAAACTTGTCCGCAGCCATCAAGGCTCGCGACGTCGTGCGCACGTACACGGCCCTTGTGTCGGGCCGTATCAACCCGGAACAGGGCGTGATCGAGGCTCCAATTGGACGCGATCCGGCTAATCGAACGCGCCAGGCGGTGATATCTTCGGGCAAACCCGCCCGGACCAGGTACCGCGTGGTGAGGCCGGTGTCCGGCGCATCGCTGGTCGAGGTGGTGTTGGAAACCGGACGAATGCACCAGATCAGGGTCCACATGGCCGCAATGAAACACCCCGTGATTGGCGACAGAACGTACGGCAATGTCCTGGGCCCGCCCGGGCTAGAGCGACAATTCCTGCACGCCACCGGCCTGGAGTTCCCCCATCCCGCAACAGGAGAAGCCGTGACCGCCGAGTCCGAGTTGCCGGATGACCTGCGGGAGGCCCTGGCGCACTATGAGGCCGGCTGATTGAAAGAAAAACCGTCAACCGACCGGAATGACCAGAACACAAAACCGTGACTGAATCAGCAACCAAGAATGTCCATACGGATGCGCCCGTGAGAGTCCGCTTCGCTCCCAGTCCGACCGGCATGCTCCACATCGGCGGGGTGCGGACTGCCATATTCGACTGGCTGCTGGCAAGGCAGACCGGCGGGCAATTCATACTCCGCATCGAGGACACGGACCAGCAGCGATACGTCGAAGGCGCCGCCGAGGACATCATGGACTCGCTCCGGTGGTACGGGCTCGACTGGGACGAAGGGCCGGTCGTCGGCGGACCGAACGAACCCTATTTCCAATCGCAGAGGAAGAGCTGTTACTCGGCGGCGGTTGAAAAATTGATTTCAGCCGGCGCGGCCTACGTATGCGACTGCACCCCCAAACGCCTCGACGAAGTGCGCAGGCGGCAGCAGGCGGCAGGCCAGCCGCCGGGCTACGACGGGCGATGCCGGAATCGACAACTGGAATACGTTCCCGAGCCTGATGGACAGGGGAGTGAAGCGGTAGTCCGAGTCCGCGTTCCGGACCAGGGGAAGCTGACGTTCCAGGACGTTGTCCGGCAGGACGTCACATTCGATCTCGCGAACCTGACTGACTTTGTCATATTGAAGTCGGACGGCATGCCCACCTACCACCTGGCGCACGTGGTCGACGACCACGAGATGGACATCTCCCACGTCCTCCGCGGCGAAGAGTGGATATCGTCCACTCCCAGGCACATCCTCATACACCAGGGCCTGGGCATCACGCCCCCGGTCTACGTCCATCTGCCGCTGCTACTCGGCAAGGACAGGTCGAAACTGAGCAAGCGCCACGGCGCCGACCGCGCGCTGGCGTACCGTGATCAGGGGTTCCTGCCCGACGCCATGTTCAACTTCCTTGCGCTACTCGGCTGGTCGCCGGGAGACGACACCGAAGTCATGGCCCGTGACGAGATCGTCGAGCGCTTCTCCCTCGACCAGGTCAGCGAGTCGCCCGCAGTATTCGACGTCGAAAAGATGACGTGGATGAACGGCGTCTATATCCGCAACACCGGCAGCGACCAGTTGGCCTCCATGCTGACCCCGGTGCTCTCCGACCTGGAGACCGGCCTGCCGGACTTCGTGCCAAGGCCCATCGACCAGGGCAGGGTAGCGGCGCTGACCCCACTGATCCACGAACGGTTGAAGCGCCTGGATGAGGCCCCGGGCCTGCTGGACCTGTTCTTCATGGACGAAGTCACGCCGGACCCCGATGAACTCATCCAACGCAGGATGGACCGCGACTCGACCATCGCCGCGCTCGACGCGGCCCTCGACCTGTGCCGCAAGGTCGACTCGTTCGAGCCGGAGCCGCTCGAATCGGCCTACCGCGCCATGACGAAGGAAACCGGCCTCAAGGCAGGCCAGCTATTCGGCACAATCCGCGTTGCAGTCACCGGCAGGCGCGTCGCGCCACCCCTCTTCGACACCATGGCCGCAATCGGCCGTGACAAGTGCACAGAACGCCTCGAAAACGCCCGTCATTTGCTCTCCCAAAAGGCCGATACCTGATCGGAGAAGTTCGCGTCCCAAGGTGTTTTCCTAGACGTATAGCGGTGTATACAAGCCGCCTGGGAGGCCGCGCCCGCGTCGCTGTTGCCTTCCCTCGCCTGCGTTCCCGCACCTGCGTCCTCACTCACCTCGAACGAATGCGCACCATCAACTTGTCCCCATCCTCCCACGGCTGTGACGAAACCGGCCAGGTCAGCGTGTTGCTCGCAGCCTCGACCGCCGAGTTGGTAACGTTCAGCGACAGCGATGTCGTGCCGTCCAACTCGATGAAGTCCAGGACCTTGCCCGACAGGACCGGCCACGGGACGATTTTCACCTTCATCTTGCCGGCCTCGTACGAGATGCTCTCGACGGTCGCCGACACGCCGTCGCCATCGGTGAACGTGGCGGGGTCCAGGACGCCGTTTGAGCCGTCCGCCGTCACAGCCGAGCCGACGGTCACAGGGTCAAACAGCAACTCGTGCAGCACGCCGGTGGGTGCCGTGACCGTGACTGTCCACTCGTTGCTGATGACAAAGTTGCAGATCGCGAAGCCGGGCCAGGATTCCCGCAGTTCGAACTGGTACTTTCCCGCGGGGAGGGGTCGCGAAAGTTTGACCATCTGATCGTACTTGATCTGGTCAAACACTCCGTCCCCATTTTTGTCGATAGACGTCGAAGCGCCGGTCCCGGTGCTGAACAGGGCCGAGTCGGCGCCCGCAATATGGCTCGTTATCTTGTTATTGGGATAGACGCCGTAAGCCTCCACTTGATCGAGCACGGTTCCGGCCGGTTGACCGGATAGGGTGCTGGGGTTGAGGTTCCAAACGCTGTAGGTACCTCCCCTTTCCTCCGGCCAGTTGCGCTGGTTGCGTAGCCATTCGTACTTGCTTACGACGCACTCCCTGTACCTCTCCGAACCGTCGCCGCCGTTGTACTCGGCCGTGACCTCGGCGATCCGGGTTTTCAGATCTCCGAGGGAGATCGTTTTCGTGGTGGGGGGGACGGCCAGCAGGAATTCCTGGTCGTCGCCGGGGTCTGTGCCGGATACGGCTGGCAGCCAGCTTCTGTCTGATTCGCTGTGCAGGCTGTAATGGTCGTCCAGTGTGTAGGGGCTCCCGCCGCCCAGATTGAAGTGGTCTGCGCGTTGTTGCACCAGTTCCTTGATTTTCTTGAACGGGGGGGAGTCGTCAAATGGGCCGCCATACAGGAAGATGATCGCCTCCCGGGCGTCCCACTGGGTGTCTCGCTGCGCATCGACGACAGCCCTTCTGTCGTTGGCCTCGCTGATGGTCTCGTAGGACTCGCTGTCAGTCCAAACAGCCACGATACTCGTGGGTCCTGAACCCTTCAGGTACTCACTCACGCTGAGGTTGAACTTCAACACCACCCTGTGCCCGGCCACGCCGTACCGGTTGTGTATCAACATGACTTCGGATGTGACTGAGTTCAACGTCGCCCTGACGATCTCGGTGCCCCCGATTATCTTCTCCTCGATTGAGGAGTCTCCGGCATAGGGAGATTCCACATAGTCACTTCTGACCACTGGGGCGGTGACGGTATGCACCACCGCTGGCGTCGGTTATCCGTCTGTGGCAGGCGGGAGCGTGGGGATGTCCACCACCGCTGGCGTCGGTTCTCCATCTGTGGCAGGCGGGAGCGTGGGGATGTCCACCACCGCTGGCGTCGGTTCTCCGTGTGTGGCAGGCGGGAGCGTGGGGAGTCCACTACCCCTGGCGTCGGTTCGTCACGCTGCGAGGAGGTGAACAGGCCGCACGACAGCAGGACCGCGACCAGCGGAATGAGGAGCACCGTTCTTACCATCATCGC